>CAZSRZ010000025.1:0-50622 GCA_964609085.1 uncultured bacterium
AGTGGTCCGCCAGGGCTTGCGCCGCCCCAGGTGCCGCGCGACTGGTGGGGAAGCGGGTGATCACGTCCGTCAGTGCGGTCTCCCCTTCCTGCCGCGCCTTTCGGGACAGATGCGCCCGGCCGGCGACCGTGAGCGCGGCCGCGCGGGTCTCCTGGTCCAGCTCGCCCGCCAGGATCGGCGTGAGTTGAGTCAGCGCTCCGGACGCGTCACCCCGCGCCAGCCGGCAGTTGGCGACCAGCACCCCCGCCGCCGAGGTGAAGGGACCGGCCGGCTTGCGGTCCGCCAGCGCCAGGGCTTCCTTTTCCGCCGCCGGCACATCTCCGCGGTGGAGGAGCGTCTCGCCGAGCCGGAGTTGCGCTTCGTCCCGGAGGTCGTTGGGAACGCCCTTCTCCTGGAGGGATAGGAACACGGTGAGCGCCTCCTGTTCCCGTCCCGCTTCCGCACTCATTTCCCCGAGCCGGAGGCGCGCCGCGTGCCGCCATCTCCCCGCCCCAGCGTCCCCCGAGAGCGCCTCGAAGTGGGCTTGAGCTTCGCCGGGCTCTGAGAGACCGAGCAGCACCGTCCCCAGCGCGTACTTCGCCTCGCGAGCCACCTCCGGTCGCGGGGCGTTGAGGAGTGCGGCATACCGCGCACGGGCTTCCGACAGGTTGCCCTCCAGGCGGTAGACGTCGGCCACGCGCAGGTTGGACTCAGGCCCGTAGCCGGCCGCGGCGTAGAGAATGCCCGCCGCCTGGAATGCCGCACGGGCGGTTTGGAAGTCGGCACTCAGGAGGGCCACCCAACCCAGCCCAAACTGGGCGGGCGGTGCCTGGGCTGACCCGGGAAAGAGCCGGAGAATCCTGCGGAACTCCGCCTCGGCCTCCCGGCCGTTCTTGAGCGAGAGGAAGGCATCGCCCGCCGCCAGTCCCAGCACCGGGCTGAGCGCATGCCGCCGGTGTTGTTCGGAGCCGCGGCGATAGTTGAGCGCGGCGTCGGCCGTGTGCCCCGCCAGCCGCTGCTCGTCACCCATCAACAGGAATGCCCGCGGTGCTTCCGGCGCCTCGTTCCAGCGTGTCACCTGGAAGTACGCGGCGGCGGCGGCCAGGTGCATGCCCCGCGCGGCCTGGAGGTTTCCCAGGAGCATGCCCAGCACAGGTGCGCGCGTGCCGTCGAAACCGGCCAGCTTGAGCGCCTGGGTCCATGCCTCGACGGCTTTTTCCTCGTTCCTGGCTTGTTGTGCCGCCTTACCTTCATTCATCAGGTCGTCGGCCCAACCGCCCTTTGCTGTCGCCAGCAGCGCGGTTGCCTGGGCCACCATCGGGTGAGAGGCAAAGTTCTGCAGGAACTTCTCGAGTTCCGACACCGCCTGGGGATACTTCTTGCCCTCAACCAGCGTTCGAGCAGCCGCCAACTCTGCGTCGCCGGCCTGCCCCTGCAGTGCGCGGCCGGGGGCAGCGAGCATCAACATGGCAGCCAGACAGAGACAGAGGTGGGCCCAGACAGACCCGAGCAGCCGGTTCGTCATGCACCCACTCTTCTCCATGCTCTCAGGCTCACCCTTTCCCCGATCGGAGGAAGCGAGATCGACACTCGGCAACATGCGTGGGGCCGTCGCCGCGGTCCGCAGACCGGTCCAGTGGGTCCATGATGCCAGTTCTCCCTGTTCGACGTCGCCCCCAGCGCGGGGGCGCGTCCACTTCCCGCACTCGAGGTGACACCGTGCAGACGATTCGCGCCCGCGCGCCCGTGCGCTTTTGCGACCTGGGCGGTTGGACGGACACCCGCATCGTCCCCCGCGGCACTGTCCTCAACTTCACCGCGGCTCTCTATACCCACGTCACCCTGCACGTGGGTGCTTTCGCGGGGATCACCATCCAGAGCTTCGACACGGACGAGCAAGCGGAGATTCGGGATATCCGCCAGATCGAGTACAACTCGGTGCTGGACATGTTCAAGGCGGCCGTCCGGCGCTGCGGGATCGCCCGCGGGGTGCGGATCCTGGCCCGCTCGGACGCCCCTCCCGGAAGCGGGCTGGGCTCGTCCGCCGCCCTTGGCGTGGCCACCGTGGGCGCCCTCTCCTACTACCTGCAGCTCAACCGCCTGCCCTACGAGGTCGCCCGTGAATCTCAGGCGCTGGAGACGGAAGAACTCGGGCTGGAATGCGGAGTGCAGGACCAGTTGGCCTCCGCCTACGGCGGGGTGAACTTCATGGATGTCATCTACCCGGATGCGCGGGTGCAACCTGTGCCTCTGGACCTGGCAACGCACTGCGAACTCGAAGACCGGTTTGTGCTGGTCTACACCGGGAAGAGCCACTTCTCCAGCGCCATGCATGAGAAGGTGATCGCCGAGTACGAAGCCGGTCACAACCGCCACGTCTTCGAACGGCTGGCGGAGTGCGCCTGTCACGGTAAGGACGCCCTGCTGAGTGGGGACCTGGAGGCCTTCTCAGAAGCGATGAACGAGAACTGGGCTGCCCAGAAGGCACTGCACCCGGACATCACCACGCCCGAAATCGAGGCCCTGCACGAGCGGACATTCGCGGCCGGAGCGGCCGGGTTCAAAGCAAATGGCGCGGGTGGAGGCGGCACGGTGACCATCCTGGCGGCCAGGAATCGGGACCATACCGTGCGCCGGGCCGTTGAGGAGCTGGGTATGACCGTGCTCCCCGCGACTCTGGACTTTTCGGGCCTGCGCGTCTGGGAGGTGGATTGACCCGGGCGGGAGGTCAGGCGCCCTCTCGGGTCACCGCAAGGGCGATCCCCATGCCGCCGCCGACGCAGAGCGAGGCAATGCCGCGGCGATAGCCGCAGTCCTCCATCAGGTGAAGCAATGTCACCAGCACGCGACAGCCGCTGGCACCGATGGGGTGCCCGAGGGCAATGGCGCCGCCCCGCTGATTCACGCGCGCCTCGTCCAGCCCAAGAAGACGGATGCAGGCCAGCGCCTGGGCTGCAAACGCCTCGTTGATCTCGACGGCGTCCACCTCCTCCGGCCGCCAGTCAAGCTGTGAGCACAGCTTCCGGATGGCGAAGACCGGCCCCAATCCCATGGTGGCCGGATCACACCCCACCGACGCCGACCCCACGATCCGACCGAGGGGCGTGAGGCCGAGCCGGTCGCCCGTGGCGGTGCTCCCCACCAGCACCAGCGCCGCCCCGTCGTTGATCCCGGAAGCATTGCCGGCGGTGACGCTGCCCTCGGGGCGGAACGCGGGCCGAAGCGAAGCCAGTCGCTCGAGCGTGGTATCCGGGCGGGGGTGCTCGTCGCCGGCGACCAACCCCCCACGCGTGGCGATCGGGATGATTTCACGCGCCATCGCGGCAGCCGCAGCCCCCGCGCGCTGCTGGCTCGTCCAGGCGAAGCGGTCCTGATCCTCACGAGTGATTGCGTGCGCATCGACGATCCGTTCGGCGGTCTCCCCCATCCCGATCCCGAGGACCGGATCCGTCAGCCCGTCGACCACCATCGCATCCGCGAGCTCGCTGCTGCCGTACTTGTGTCCCCACCGGAGCGATGCCGCGTAGTGTGGCGTCCGGCTCATCGACTCCACCCCGCCGGCCAGAATCAGCCCCTCCTCGCCGCCCGCGATCGCCTCCGCTGCCAGCGCGACGCACTTCAGCCCGGAAGCGCACGCCATGTTCACTGTGTAACCCGGGGTGGCGAGCGGCAGCCCGAGCTTCAGCCCGACCTGCCTCGCCACGTTCATCCCTGCTCCCGCCTGCAGCACCTGCCCCATGATCACCTGCGCCACCTCTGCACGCAGTGCCTCGGGCAGGATCGACGCCGCCACCGCCACCGCCAGGTCCGCTGGCGCGATGTCGCGGAGCCCGCCACCGAAACGGCCGACCGGTGAACGTCGCGCCGCAAAGAGCGGGATTCCGGATCGGTTCAGCATGTGTTGACATCTCCCACAAAGCAGCCCGGCACCATCTGCCGGGGATCGGTGCAGAGCGGAGCAAACTCCATCTGCGCGCGGATGTCTCGCTCGATGTCGATTCCCGGCGCCACCTCCGTCAGCACCAGTCCATCGGGAGTCAGGCGGAAGACGGCTCGCTCGGTAACATAAAGCACCTCCTGCCCGCGAGCCAACGCGGATGGACCGTGGAAGCAGATCTTGTCGACCCGGGAAACCAGCTTCACGTGACGGCCTTCGCGTACGACCCGCAGCCTGCCTCCCGCTACCTGCGTCTCCAACTCCCCCGCGCGAAACGGGAAGCAGAATACCACCCGGCGAGCGGCCGACGAGATGTTCACAAACCCGCCCACTCCGACGAAGCGGCCGCCGAACGTGCTGACGTTAACGCTGCCATCCCGATCGACTTCGCCCGCGCCGAGCACGGCCACATCCAGCCCGCCGCCGTCGTAGAAGTCGAACTGCGACGCCATCTCGATCACCGCCTCGGGGTGGCGGCTGCAGCCGAAGCTCAGGCCGGATGCGGGCGCACCGCCGGTGGGACCGCTCTCGACAGTCAGGGTGAATTCGTTGAAACGCCCGGCCTCGGCGGCAACGGCGGCGACAGCCTCGGGCAAACCGATGCCCAGATTGACGACATCGCCGGCGCGGATCTCGGAAAGCGCTCGCCGCGCAATGATCTTCCGAGCGCACATCGGCATCGGGGGCAGTTCCGAAGTGCCGGGATCGTGGGTCACGTAGGCCGGGTTGAACGGCTCGGCGAAGGTCTGGTCATGCTCCACTCCGCCCGAGACCACCAGGAAGTCAACCAGCAATCCGGGCACGCGCACGGCCTTGGGATCCACGATGTTGTCTACCAGGCGCTCCACTTGCGCAATCACTATCCCGCCGTTCCGGTGTGCCGCCTGCGCCATCGGCAGCACCTCGCCGATGAGACCTTCGCGCTCCATGGTCAGATTACCGCGGCGATCGCTTGTGGTCGCCCGGATCAATGCGACCTGCAGCGGGATACTGCGGTAGAAGAGCCACTCCTCGCCGTCGAGGGTAACGCGGCGGACCAACTCCTCATTACTAAGCGTGTTGAGCCTTCCACCGTCTTGCTGTGGATCAATGAACGTGTTCATCCCCACCCGGGTGAGCACTCCTGACCGCCCAGCAGCGGTCTCGCGCAGCAACGAGCAAAGCACCCCCTGGGGAAAGCAATAGCCCTCGACCTGTCCGTCCAGACAGAGGCGGCCGACGCGAGGCGCCAGGCCCCAGTGCGCACCGATCACCCGACGCAAGAGGCCGGGGTGGGCCAGGTGGTTGAGTCCCCGGCGATCCCTGTCGCCCTGGCCGGCCGCGTAGAAGATGGTCAGGGCAGTCGGGTGCCCCTCGGCAAGATACCGCTCCTCCAGGCACCGGGTGAGCATTTCTGGGTGGGCCGCGCCAACGAAGCCGGAGATGCCCACCGTGCAATCCGAGGGGATCTGCCGGACCGCCTCCTGGGCGCTGACAACTCGGGCCGCGCCCCTCATCCTCGCCAGCCCCCGTTCACCTCAATCGTTTGCCCGTTGACGTAGGACGCTAGAGGGGAGCAGAGAAACAGCACCACTCCTGCCACTTCCGCCGTGGTGCCCAGCCGGTTGAGCGGGATGTTCCGGAGCATCTCCGCCCGGACGTTCTCCGGAATGGTGGCGGCCATGCTGGTGTCGATCACTCCGGGGGCCACTGCGTTGGCGCGGATTCCGCGGCGAGCGCCCTCCCTGGCGAGCACGCGCATCATCGACTGGACGCCGGCCTTGGCTGCTGCGTAGTTCGCCTGCCCGAAGAAACCCTGGATAGCGGCGATGCTGCCCATGCTGACGATAGCTCCACCGTCTCGCATCACCTCCAGGCCGAACTTGCAGCAGTAGAAAACGCCGGAGAGGTTCACGTCCATCACCGCGCGCCACTCCTCGAGCTCCATCCGGGCGATGGTGCGGTCCCGGATGATGGCGGCGTTGTTGATGAGGAAGTCCAGCCCCCCGAGCGACCCGCGGACTCGGGCCAGCATGGAGCGCACCGCCTCCGGATCGGAGACGTCCGCCGGCTCGGCGCTGGCGCTCGCCGGCCGAAGGCGGTTCAACTCGGTCACCAGCATCAGCGCGTCGGCCTCGGTCGCCGCCAATCCGGGGTGATTGATCACCACCGAGGCCCCTGCCCGGTGGAAGGTACGCGCCACCTCCGCGCCAATCCCCTGCGACGCGCCCGTGATGAGCGCGACCTTGCCTGTCAGATCAATCTCAACCGCCATGCGACCCTCCCGCCCCAGGTTCACCCGGTGACGAGAGGGTCCCTCGTGCTCGAGGGGGTTGGATCAGTTCTTTGCGGTGGACGTGAGGGCCGATACCAGATTCAGCGCAAAGTTGGCCGAGACAGCGGCTCCATAATGACCATACGTTCGGAAATCCTCCGCCGCGCTCTCGTCCGCGCGGTGTGTCAGGCTCCGGATCGCGAGGAACGGCACCTTCTGCTGCCAGCAGACCTGGGCCACGGCGGCGGTTTCCAGCTCCACGGCGTCCGCCCGCAGCGTTCGGTAGAGTTCGCTGCGGCGGTCCGCCGACGCCACGAAGGCATCGCCGGTGACGATGGTGCCGCGGAGGAAGCGAGGCGCGCGCCGACCGCCCGTCTGGTAGGTCGTCAGGACGGCCACACGGCCCGCTGCTTTCAGCAGCCGTTCGTTGGCCGGGAAGTAGAGCGGATTGTGAGCCCCCGTTACCGGATTCGTCGCCGGGGCCACCTTGATCCCTCCCGGCAGCGCGAATCCCTGATCGTGGAAGCCGACTTTCTCTGCAATGATCACGTCCCCCGGCTGCAGCGCAGGATTGAGCACCCCTGCACCGCCCGTGAGCACGATCTCCGCGGGTCGGAAGTGGTCGATCAGAATCGCCGTCACCACCCCTGCATTCAAGGAGCCGTTGCCGCAAACCGCGAGGATCGTGCGGCGCTTGCCGAGATTCCCGACGACAAACCTGAACCCGCCATACGCTTCCACGTGTGTCGACTTCATCTGGGCACGGACCACCTCGTACTCAATGTCCGACCCGGCGAGTATCCCGGTCGACGGGATCCGCACTACCGCCTTCCCGGCCTGTGCCTTTGCCACGGCTGCCGCCACGGCCACCTGCCGGGCCTCCGGCGAACCGGGCTTCGGCGGCGGGGCGAGCGCCGCACTGACTTCTCTGCCACCGGGGAGAAGGGCCGCGGCGCCCAGGAGCCCCAGCCCGAGGTAGCCAAGTTTGCGTGGTCTGATCATCTCCGTCTCCAGTCTGTCCCCAGTGGTGTTCGACGAGGCCGCTACTGCCCGAGGGATTCAGCGCTCATCACCGTCCCAACGGTGCGCTTCCAGGAAAGTCGCTCGTAGAGCCCGGTCGTCGGGAAATAGGGTGGGGGGTTGGCCCGCATCCGGTTGTCGTACCGGTAGTCGTCCACCCAGCCGGTCGTATTGGTGTAGGTGGCGCCGGCGTCGTTGGCGATGCAGCCACCGAAGAGCTCCACCCTGCCGCGCGGCGACTTGGTGCCGTAGGCCGGAGCCCAGAACTTCCCGGTTCGGCCCGCCCCGCCAGCCATCATGATGGCGTCGATCGTGAAGTTGGTCGGAGCGTTGTCGGCAATCTTGCACTCGTTGCAGACGAGCCCCAGGGCAGCGGACCTGAGGTTGGTCGGCTCATCCCAGGGCAGGCTGTTGTTGGGCTGCGTGGTGTAGAGGATGTCGCCGGTCACGGTGATGTTCTTCTGATTCTGCACGTCGGTGGTCACAGTGAAGGCGTTGCGTTCGAGTAGGTTGCTGCCGTTCATGGCGCTGTCCGCGAGGGTGCCGGACATGTCGGTGATGTGCCCGGTGCAGTAGATGGCACCGTTGGTTGTGCCCGTAAAGGAGCTTGTGGTCGGCGAGCCGGTGCCGACGGTCACCGTACGGGTGGTTGAGTTGGCGGCTCGGTCGAATACCAGATCGGTGGTCGTAGTCCCCTGCTTGATAGTGATCTTCTGATTCCCTCCGTCGGTGACGCTCCACTGGAACTTGCTGACGTCACCAACGATGTAGATCCCGGCCGACAGGGCGGAACCGGAGGTCGGGATGTGGACACCCGTGGTCGTCGGAAAGCCACTGGAGCTGCCCCACGCGGCGTCTCGCTGGATGAAGGTATTGGTCGGCAGGGGAATGTTGGAGACACCGAGGCGATAACCCGCTGCCCCTTCCGAAAAGATCTTGGTCAGCTCAATCTCATTCACGGGCGCTCGCGGTCCCGTCCACGTGATGGACGTGGGGACATTGGTGACGAGCCCGTTGAAGATGGGCTGAGTGGCGTTGGGGTCCCAGCGCACCTTCATCGTGGTGCCGCCTGCGCCGTTGGTGTGCGCTGCCCCTTCCACTTCATTCTGCTCGGTGATCTGCAGCCCGGGATTCCATCGGTCGAAGAAGAAGGCATAGGCGCCAAAGGTCCCCAACCTGGCCACCATCTCAATCGTCTCGCGCCTGTTCTGGTAGGTCCCGATGGCGCGGATGGTGTAGCGCTTCAGATAAACGGTGGCGTTGTTGTCGTACGGGTCAATCGTCACCTGATAGGATCCGTTGCCCATGGCCACCGCGCCGTAGAAGGGGTCGAAGGCCGCGGTGCCCGGCGGCGGGCTGGACTGAACCCGAAGGTAGCGCAGAGCTCGCTCTGCGCCGGACTCCGCCAGATTGAAGGCGACCGACGCATTCTGCTGGCCACGGGCGAGTCGCAGCGCCTGGAGGCTGGACGAGGCCAACCCGAGGCCGAGTACCGTCAACACCAGCATCAACATCATCGACACAAGTGTGGCGGAGCCCCGAGGCTGCGACTTCGGGCATGCACCACGAGTTGGGAAATGGGACCGAAACATCTGGCTACTCCCTCTGACGAACGAGATGAATTCCGCCGGCTATTGGGCGTTGCGCATGAAGACCACGCGCTGGTTGAGAGTGACGGTGCGACGCCTGGCGCCGTTGGTGCGATCCACGGACAGGGTGATTCGGACGGCGTTGGTGGTCACAAGCGTCGCCCGAAAGTCGACCACATTGGTGCACACGCGCACCGGGCTGCCGCCGAGCGGGCGGCGGTAGAGATAGCCGCCACCGCTGGCGAGCTGCCCACTGGCGTCCGCGCGGTAGTACTCGATGTACTGCGAGGTGTCCGGGCTGAACCGGTCGTAGACTCCACCGCCATCCTCGTGCGGGAAGTAGACGCGAAGCTGATAGTACTGCGGGATGGAGACCTGCGCCGCCTCGCGGACATCGTAGACGATCTGCTGCATGTTCAGCGCGGCATCCTGGCCCGCGTCGCTGCGCATGGTGGTGTCGATCGACATCCACCCGGACGTCACCAGCACTGTGGCCCCCGCGATGACTATGATCAACGTGAGGGTCGCCGCAACGACCACCTCCAGCACCGTGAAGGCGCGCCTATTCCTGGGCGACCACGAACGAAACGTCATGGGTATGGGTCCTCCCCACCGCGGTGCGCCAGGCGAGCGAGACATTCACTTGCGTGAGGCCGCTTCCCAGGCTGGAGAAACTGATGGTGCCCACCGGACTCTGCAGGTAGGTGCTCAGGCTATCCGAAGCTTCGAATCGGAATGGAGCCGTGGTCGGCGCGGCATCGATGATCCCCGCCGTGCGCAGCTCGGTGTACGTCAGCCGGCCGTAGCCGATTGATCGTAGCTGGTCGACCTTGTGCTGCACCTCGCTGATCGCCTGCGAGTAGTCGGTCGTCAGCCGTGCGTTGACGGACGCCGAGGGGTAGAGCGCCACAAAGCAGAGTACTCCCCACCCCAGCAGCATCGTCCCCATAATCACGTCGACATAGCTGGTCCCCCGCCGCCGCAAGGCGGAGCCGGGTCGGCGGCGAAAGTGTGGATGTCTGGAACCAGAGTGCATCTGGGTCTCCCTTGCGCCGGAAGAGGCGCGGGGTGAGAAGTGCCAGGATGCATTCTGGTTAGTCCCAGGCGTGCCTGAAGGCGACCTCCGACGAATTCACCCTAAAGACGGAGGTGCTTCCCCACCACGCGCAGGAGTGCGTCGGCTCGGACCGGAAAGCAAGTGGGTCAGCCCGACTGCTGATCCGTCGGCAATCGCACGCAGAACCGCGTGCCGCCGGTGGGGTTCGCTTCTGTCCAGATAGTTCCCCCCTGGGCATCCACCACCATGCGACAGAAGGCCAGACCCAACCCCACGCCCGCCTTCCGACGGCGACCGGCCTCGGCCTGGTAATACGGTTCGAAGACTCGCTCAGCCTCGGAGAGCGGGATTCCGGGGCCATTGTCCGTTACCGTTAGCCGAACCGTGTCCGAAACGCCATCCGCCGGGGGAGGCTCAAGCGTGAGATCAAGCGTGATCTCGTGGGGGAGGTCGCTCCCCTCCGGCGGCCGGCCGTACTTGATCGCGTTCACCAGTAGATTCTCGAGCACCCGGCGGAGCTTGGCGGCATCGCCGGCCACTGGCGGGACCTGCGCGTGAGCCAGCACTCGAATCTGCATGCCGCTGTCGGCGGCACGACTCTGAAGGCGAAGGGCAACTTCGTTCACCAGCCGGGTCATGTCGACACTATCCCGAGAGAGCTCGAGCGGGGAGCCGTGCTGCATTTTTCCGACGTCGTTCAGGTCGTCGATCATCCGCAAGAGGTAGCCGCATTCGTCGATGGCGGTCTCAAGGTATTGCTGCCGCTCACCCTCGCTCAGCATCCCGATCTGCAGCATCTGCAGCCAGGGGACGATCGCCGTCAGCGGGTTCTTGAGGTCGTGGACGATCATCTGGGTGAGCGCGTCTCGCAGCGTCTCGGCGGTGCGAAGATCCGCGTAGGCCCGCTCAAGTTCGTCCTTGTGGTGCTTGACTGAGAGCAACGCCTCGACCCACGCCCGCCCCTCGAGGGAATCGCTGCGGGCAATCATCATGGCCCCGAGTTGTCGGGCCTGGAATGGGTCGGCCAGGTCGAGCGCTTCGACATACAGCGGCGCGACGTCCATGATCCGCTGCCCGCGGTGGAAGTGGGCCGCAACTTCGTAGAGTGCCTCGGCGAGCGGCGGGCCTACCTCGGCGGCCCTCAGCCTCTGGAGCGGCTCCTGAATCTCTTCGGAGTACTGCGCGAATCCGGAGAGGAGCCGGAAGCGGATCTCGGCCCGATCGCGCATCACGTGATCGTCACCGAGGGCAAGGTGCTCCCGGGCTCGCCTGCTAGCCTCCAGGGCCAGCTTCAACTCCCCGCAGCGGCGCTCGGCCTCGGCAAGCTCGAAACAGGCCAGTGCGGCGAGCTGCAGATCGTGTCGCTCCTCGGCGAGACGCCATGCGGCGCGGAGATCATCGCGGGCGCGAGTGGGCTCTCCATGCTGGAGGTGAAGGCGACCGAGGTCGATCCGGGCTTCGGTGGCGTGCCGTTCATCACCCACGCGCGAGGTGAGGGAGTACTGACGGTCGAGATAATGCAGCGCCTCTGCGTGCTCGCCCAGCGCCCGGTGGACACGTGCGAGGTGGCCGCAACTGACCGCCTGGCCGCGCAGATCCCGCAGCTCCTGCTTCACCCCGAGCCCCTCTTCGAGCAGCGTCCGAGCGCGGGCGTACTCGCCGTGCGCCATCAGCAATACAGCCTGCGAGTCGAGCACCCTGGCGCGGCCGTGCCGCTGATTGAGCCGCTCGAATAGGGTCTGCGCGGCATCGATCTGCCGCTTGGCGTAACCCCAGTCTCGGAGCCGCAGGCTGATCAGGCCCAGATAGTGGTGCGCCGTCGCCTCGGCCAACAGGCTATTGGCCGACCGCGCAATCTGGAGGGCCCGGGTCGCACTCTCAAGGCCAGCGTGGTACTCTCCGAGATAGTAGTGCGACCGCGCCAGCTCCGTGTGCGTCGTGGCCGCGATAGGCGAGGCCCCGTGCCCGGCCGCCTCCAGTCGCGTGAGGGCATCCTGAAGCCACTGCATGGCCGCGGGCGTGTCCCCCGTGAGATTGGCGCTGAGGCCGACTGCCAGACGCCAGGCCCAGGAGCGCTCCTCCGCGGCTGTCTCCACTCCGGCGGCAAAGATACCCATCAGCTCCCGGTAGCGGATGTGGCGCTCGACGGCGCGGTCGAGGGAAAAGTTGAGCTCCAGGTAGCGCTGCTCGTCCCACGGCTCGGTCGCCACGCGTTCGACGGCAAGCCGGACGAGGAGCGCCGTTTGTTCGCGAATGGTGTGGATCGTCTGTGGCACGGACATCCATTGGAGCTATCGCCGCACAATGCCCTTCGTGCCCGACGTGCGGCCTGCTGTTGCGGGCGTTTTTATGCTACGACGCCCTTCGAAACTCGTGGATAGGGTCGGCTGGGGCAGCCAAAAAGAAAGGAACCCCGACCGGGGAGGTCAGGGTCCAACCAAGCGGGGATAGTAGGGGGTGGCTGTAGCTGGGGGGTAGGGGGATTGGTTCAGCGGGGATTGGTTGGGGCCGGGGGGAGCTAGTGCCTGCTAGCTTCCCTTACCGATCTTGTAGATCTTGGTTCCGCAGTCCGGGCAGACGCCTGAGGTCGCGGGGCGGCCGTTCTTCATGGTGACCTGCTGCGCGTCCTTGATTTCTTTCGGGGCGCGGCACTTGACACAATAACCTTGCAACGTTTGCCTCCTCGTTGGGGATCGGACGGTGTTCGTCCACTTCTGACCGCGATCCTGGCTGGACCTGCTTGCCTGCCGCGGCGTCACACCCTGTTCGGGAGGACCCCGGAGTGATCCTCCTGCACTTCTCGGGAATGCGAGAGATTTGTCGCGCACCCCCTGCCAGGCACCCGAATTACGGCCTAGAAGAGCTCCAGGACGGGTGTGCCCGATTCGAGAACCCGCACGGGGCGGCTGTCCGGGGCGTGGTAGGTCGTGTCGGTGTTGATTCCGAGAGCCTTGTAGACGGTGGCGGCAAAGTCTTCGATGCTGATGGGGCGGCTCGCGGGATTCTCGCCGTTCGCATCCGAGGATCCCACCACCATCCCAGTCTTCACTGGCCCGCCGCCCATCGTGATGAAGCAAGAGCCAGCCCAGTGGTCCCTACCGGCGGAGCTGTTCACCTTCGGAGTCCGCCCGAACTCACCCATACAGATGACGAGGGTGTCGGAGAGGAGGCCCCGATCGTGGAGATCCGTCAGCAGGGCGGCGTATCCGGAGTCCAGCTGCGGCAGCCGGGCATCCCGGAGGGACTGAAAATTGGCCTGGTGCGTATCCCAACCGCTGTGATTGATGGTGACGAAGCGGGTCCCGGCCTCAATGAGCCGCCGAGCCAGCAGGCAACTCTGGCCGAAGCTGTGCCGACCGTAGCTGTCCCGGAGCTTCGAATCTTCTTCCTTCACGTTGAACGCCCTCTTGGCCACCGGCGAGGTGATCAGGTCGAACGCCCGGGCGTAGAACTGGTCCGTCGCCAGCAGGGTCCGCTGGGTCGCTTCGGTGTTGCGCTGGTAGAGGTCGACCGATTCCAGCACGGAACGGCGCCGCGTGACTCTGTCCGCGCTCATGCCGCCGGGGAGTGAAACGTCCCGCACGCTGAAGCTGTCGCTGTTGGGATCCCCGCCGACGTTGAACGGGTTGAAGGTGGCGCCCATGTAGCCAGCGGTCGTGCCCGCGGCCACGCCGCCGATGATCGCGTACGGCGGCACACCGTTTCGGAATCCCTTTTCACGCGCGTAGACAGCTCCGTAGCACGGGTAGCTCATGAGCGGATTGAACTTGTACCCGCTCTGAAGATAGCCGTTCCCTGTGCCGTGCCCGGCGTCGGGCGTGTGCGCTCCGCGCAGGATGGAGTAGTGATTGGCCACGGCCGCCAGGCGGGGCAATTTGTCGGTAATCTGGATGCCCTTCACGCAGGTCTCGATCGCGCCGAACTCGCCGCGGATCTCGGCGGGGGCGTTGGGCTTGGGATCGAACATGTCCAGGTGGCTGGGTCCGCCGTCTAACCAGATGAGAATCACGTTGACATCGCGAGCCGCAGCCGCGTCGGCTCGCCGGGCAAGCACGGACGGAAGGGTGAGGCCGAAAAGGCCGGCCGTGCCGACCTGCAGCATGTCTCGCCGCGTCATGCCCTCGCAGTTTTGGTGCCTGCCTGTACCCATCGAAAACATCGGACGACTCCCTCGCATGATCCGCAGAGGTTTCGACACCACCCCGAACCGCCGGTTTCGGCAATCCGCGCCCGGCCCCCGGATAGAATTCCCCGATGCACGCACCTCCCCTCGACCCGGACAGCAAGCGAGAGCGCGTTCGCACGATGTTCGGCCGGGTGGCCCGCGGCTACGACCGGCTGAACGGGGTGCTGAGCATGGGGCTCCACCACTCCTGGCGCCGCTTTGCCGTGCGCGAGTGCGAGTTTCCTGCCGGTGGGCGAGCCCTGGATGTTGCCGCCGGCACCGGGGACTTCGCCATCGAGACCATCCGAGCCGGGGGCTCCGCGGTCGCTGTGGATGTGTGCGAGCCGATGCTGCGCGAAGGTCGCCCGAAACTGCGTCAACTCGGGCTGGAGTCACGCATCCATCTCGTGGTCGGCGAAGCCGAGTCGCTTCCGGTGGCATCCGGCCGGTTCGACGCCGCGACCATCGGCTTCGGATTACGCAACGTCTCGAACATCGACGCCACGTTTTCGGAGATGGCGCGCGCGGTCCGGCCGGGAGGCAAGGTGGTCGCCCTCGAGATCGCCAAACCTCGAAACCCGATCCTGCGGCCACTCTTCTTTTTCTATTTCTACCATCTCTCCCCGTGGGTCGCGCGGATGCTGGGCGGCGATGCCCAGGCCTACAGTTACCTCCCGAATTCCCTGAAGAGTTTCGTCAGCCGGGAGGAACTCAGTGCCTCGATGACCCGTGCCGGCCTCACCGACGTCCACTTTCACGATCTCTCGGGGGGGATGGTCTGCGTGCATGTCGGCACCCGAAGAGCCGAGAGCTGACCCCGCACAACTGACCGGAGTCGTCGGTCGTACTCCCCGCCAGCGCGATCTCGTCACGCTGCGGTGCGCCATGGCGGCTGCGAGCTTTACGATCGCGCTTGGGGTGGTGGCCCGGGGGCTGGCCGAACGAACGTGGTGGAGCACTTTTGCTGCCTACATGCCGACAGCGGCGCACCTGGTTCTCCCTCTCGCGGCGCTCGCTCTCGCGCTCTTCCGCCGTCACCGGGTCGCAGCGCTGATCTCGATTCTGAGCCTGGCTCTCGCTGCCGGACCCATCGCCGGGGGGAAGCTGCCGGACCCGAGGCGGGCATCGCAGGGCGGTCTGCGCGTCCGGGTGCTGTCGTGGAACATCCTCGGGGCCGAATCCGGATTCGCCCCCCTTCGCGCTGAGATCGAGCGCTGCCGGCCGGACATCGTCAGCTTCTCGGAGTCGCGGGGCTGGTCTCGTGAGCAGGAACTCGCCGGGGAGCTGGCAGAGACGTTTCGCGGCTGGTCGGTGAGGAACGCCGGCGATGTCTTCCTGGCAACCCGATTCCCCACAATCGCTTCTGGCCAGGTACCCCTTGGGTCTCCGACCGGTGCAGTTAGTTTTCCGCTTGACCGGCCGATGGCCTGGATCCGATTCCGCCTCGGAGACACCGAGTGCCGGGTTGGTGGGATCCACTTCTATCTCGGGCAGACGGGTCTACCGCGGCCGAGCTCGCTCCACGAGGTGCCCCAATACGGTCGGTCGATCGCAGCCGTCCGCTACGCGCAGTCACAGGTGGTCGCGGGCTGGATGGCCGCCGACCCGGCCCCGTCGCTGGTCACCGGAGACTTCAACACCCCGCCGTTCGGACGGTGTCACGAGTTGCTCACCGCTCACGCCCAGGACGCCTTTGAGGTCGCAGGTAGCGGCTGGGGATTCTCATTCCCGACGGTGTTTCCGGTCTGGCGCATCGATTGGGTGCTCGCGACGCCGCACTGGCGGGTTCTCACCTGCGAGACCGGCCGCGCTCGGGGCTCGGATCACCTGCCCGTCTTCGCCGAACTGGAGCTCCGTTAAGGCATCCGGAGAATCCCTGCCACAAACCAGAGAGGGGTGCGGAGACAGACTCCGCACCCCTCGTTCCGAGAACCTCGGTAGTTCTTTGGCTAGTTGGTTACTCGATCGTCCACGGGGAGCCGTCCACGCCGCCGCCGTAGGGCGTGGCCGGGACCGTTGCTTGCTCGGTCACCTGATTAGGCTTCGCGTACTTCACATGGCCGTCGAGAAAGAGGAGGTTGCAGCCCTCTGAGTGGCGGATGGAGGCATTCGGCTGCGCCGCCAGGTAGTTGTAGTTGTAGGTGTTCACGTCGTAGGCAAGCGTGCCGCCGGCGAGGTTCTCCCCTTCGGCCAACAGGATGGTGGTGGCTACCTGGTCCACCTGGGCGATCCCCACTCCCGATGCGGGCGTCGGCGCGCCTACCAGGTAGTGCACCAGGTTCAATCCGTAGTCATTGACCGTCGTCCACTCGTTCACAAACGGGGTCATCACGCCCGACCAGCGGTTCGTGGCCGCGCGAGGCACGCTCGGGCAGAAGAAGATCTGGTCGTTCTTAATGTAGGACAAGGTCGCGTTCCGCCACGAGTAGGAGGTGGCGTTGGCCGGTGCGGTCGGGTAGCACACGCCACTGCACGCCGGCGGAAGCAGTTCGTCGTAGTCCTGAACGTACATCAGGATGCCGGTCCCGAGCTGGCGCATGTTGCTCTTGCAGGAGGTCGCTCGAGCGGACTCACGGGCTCGGGCAAAGACCGGGAAGAGGATAGCAGCCAGAATGGCGATGATGGCGATGACGACGAGAAGTTCGATGAGGGTGAACCCTCGCCGCCGGGGGGTAGATCCGTTCACGATGCAAGCTCCTGGTATGGTGCTCCCGCAGACCGGGAGACTCCGTGGAACGCCCAGCGGGCTCTCTAATATGGACCTGAAGCCCCAGAAACAAAAAAGCCCGGCTCGGATCTACCGACCGGACTCGGATGCGCCAAGCTCCTGTGCATCACACGATCGAACACCTGCCTGTAGATCTAAGTAAAATCTTAAGAGAAAAGAGCCGTGCCGTCAAGTGGTGTCTTGGCTGGCCCAACAGGAACTCAACTTCCTCTACAAAACAGGCAGGAAATACGTCTCTCCACGCGCGTCGCCCCCGATTTCCCCGGTCGCGCGCCAGATATCGACGTTTAGATCCCAACAAGCTGCGCACCCGAAGCACTGGGTCGTCTTGCAGTCCTCGACAATCCTCGGGACCGGTTTCCGGGCCTTGCGGTCCTCCACCATGAGGAACCGTTTGGTAACGCCGCAATCAATGTGGTCCCATGGCAGTGGCTCGCCGTACTCGCGATGTCTGTTGGCATACCAGGTTGGGTCGATACTCTCTGCTTCACAGCACCTTGCCCATAGGTCGGGGTTGTGGTGTTCGTCCCAGCCGTCGAAGCGGCCGCCTTCCTGCCAGACGCGCAGGATCAGGCGCCCGAGGCGCCGGTCGCCCCGAGACAACACCCCCTCGCAGAAGCTGGTCTCGGCGTCGTGCAGGCTCAGACGGATGCCGCGGTAGGGCCGCAGCGCATCCCGGAGAATCTGTTGCTTGCGACGGATGTCCTCGAGACGGTCCTGTCCGTGCCACTGGAAGGGCGTGTGCGGCTTGGGCACGAAGGTGGAGACGCCGCAATGAACCTCGGCGGGCAGACCCAGCGACCGGCCCACCTGCAGCACCTTGATGGCCAGATCCGCCGTGGCCACCACGTCCTCGTCAGTCTCCGTGGGGAGCCCGATCATCGTGTAGATCTTGATCTTGCGCCACCCTCGGGCGAACGCTTCCCGAGCCGAGGTAAGCATGTCCTCCTCGGTGACGGTCTTGCTCACCACGTCCCGCATCCGCTGGGAACCCGCCTCTGGGGCAAAAGTCAGCCCGCTCTTCCGCACTTCCTGGACCTTGTTGGCGATCTCTACGCTGAAGGCGTCCACCCGCAGCGAGGAGAGGGAGAGGCTGACACGCTGATCCCGATGCTCATCCAGCAGATCGTCGACCAGGTCCGGCAGGCGCGTGTGATCGAGAGTCGAGAGGGACATCAGGCTGATCTCGTCGCAGCCCGTGTTGGCAACCAACTCACTCGCGAGTTTTACCAGCGACTCCTTGCTGCGCTCCCGCACGGGCCGGGTGATCATCCCCGCCTGGCAGAAGCGGCAGCCGCGCGTGCAGCCCCGAAACACCTCCAGGGTGATCCGGTCGTGCACAGCCTGCATGGAGCTGACCACCGGCCTGGTGGGGTAGGGCGCGGCGTCCAGGTCCTGCACCACCCGCTTGCAGACCTTGGCCGGCACCTCGGGCAGGGTGGGGAGGGTCTCTGCCAGGCAGCCGTCCTCCGAGTACCGCGGCTCGTAGAGGGCCGGGACGTAGATCCCCGGAAGCTGGGCGAGCGCGAGCAGACGCTCGTGACGGGGCTGGAGGCGGGTGTCGCGGACCACGTCCAGGAACTCATGCAGCCCATCCTCGCACTCGCCGATGAAGAAACAGTCGATAAAATCCGCCATCGGCTCGGGGTTGAAGACGCAGTTGCCCCCCGCCACCACGATCGGATCCGCGTCGGAGCGCTCCCGCGTGAGCAGGGGGATGCCGCCGAGGTCGAGCATGGTGAGGACATTGGTGTAGGTCTGCTCATAGCCGAGCGAGATCCCCAAGACGTCGAACTCCCGCAGCGGGCGCCGTGACTCGATGGAGAAGAGGGGGATTCCCGACTCGCGCAGCAGCGCCTCCATGTCCGTCCAGGGGCAGAATGCGCGCTCGCACAGCGCATCTTCCCGGCGGTTCACCATGTCGTAGAGGATCTGGATGGCCAGGTTGGACATCCCCAACTCGTAGGTGTCCGGATAGATCGCAACGAAGTGGATGGCAACACTGTCCCAGTCGCGGTAGACCGCATTCCACTCTCCTCCCGCATAGCGCGACGGCTTGTCCACTCGCGGCAGGATTTCGTTTTCCAGGTGGGACTGCCAGAGATCCCGGGGCACTGGCGTGCCGGGCATCGGAGCGGGGGCTTCCAACGGTTCGGCGATCGTGTTCAAGTCAACATCCAGTTCCGGGAATTGGGGCTGCAACCCCCCCTGCTTCCCGGGCGCAATCTATCGGACAGGTGGGGGCAAGTCAACGCCGGTCCAGTGACAGGCATCGCTCAAGACACTCCAACCACGCCGCGGCCCACTGCATTCATGAGTGAGCGTCCGTTCCCAGACACCCTCACGTGACCGACCTGACCCCCATCGACGAGAGCGTCCTGCTTGGAATCCGGAACGGGGATCCGTCCGCGTTGTCCACCGTGGCCCGCACCTTCGCCGGTCCGGTGTATGGCTACCTGGCCCGCGCGTGCGGTGACCCGACGCTAGCCGAGGATCTGGCTCAGGAGACGGCGCTGCAGATTTTTCGCGCACTACCAGGTCGCCGATTCGCCCATGCGAGGGCATTGGCGGCGTGGGTCTACACCGTCGCCCTGAATGCCTTTCGCATGCACCTCCGTCGAAGGCGTCCCGCTGAGGCCACCCTCGACGCCGGGCTGGAGGCGCTGGCGGGCGACGAGTTCGATCCCGCCCTCTCGGCGGAACGAGCCGAGACTGCTCGCCGCATTCGCGAGGCCGTCCTCACATTGAACCTCCCTGAACGCCAGGCGCTGCTGCTCAAGCTGTATGCCGATCTGCCGTTGCGTGAGATTGCACGCGCCACCGGGGAGCCCATCGGTACCGTGAAGTGGCGCCTGTCCCGCGCCTACGGCCGTCTCCGCGAGCTACTGGCTCCGGAACGTGAGCCCGAGCAGGCTGCCCGTTCGGGAGTCGGCGCCGGCTGCACGGGCGGCTGCGGCGGGCTGAGCGCCTGCGTGACCGCACCAGCCAGGACTTCCGATTCTACTGCAACCGGATGAACGAGCGCCTCACACCATGACCTCCGATCGCGACAACACAGCCGCTTTGAATGCCGACCTGGAACTTGAAACCAAGCTGCGAGCGGCGCTCGAGTTGGGTAGCAAGGCGGACTCCGCGGCGACCGCGCGTGTCACCACAGCGTGGGTTTCCGCTGCTGCGACGCACGCTCGCCCGGGACGCCCAGCCACGAGATGCCGATGGCCGTGGGCCTCTGCTTCCGCGCTGGCCGGACTCGGACTCGCGACGCTGGCCGGGATCCTGCTCTCCGCGCCTTCACGCGCCCTGGCTGGGGTAGCAGGAGCGATGCGTAAGGTGGAGCGCTTCCACATCCACCTCTCTCTCCCCAGCCTGGCCACGGAGTACGAAGCGTGGGGGCAGCGTCGTGTCGGCGTCCGCGTGGAGGAGCGGGACAACGATGGCCTCACCTCCGTGATCGTGGATGACGGCCAGCGACTTCGGCGCTGGGAGAGCGGCACCGACGTGGTCCACCAGAGTCCCACTCGTCTTCGCCGGCTCTTCCGGCGGGCCGCCAACTTCAATGCCTCTCGCCTTCTGCGGCGGGCCGCCAACGGTGAGTTCTTGGGCGGGGAGGGCGGGGAAGACTGGCTCGGCCGCCCAACGGCGCGTTCGCTGTCCAACGCCACCGAGGCGGGCATCCCGGCCAAACGCCTGGTAATCGACCTCTCGGACGGCTTTTTCGAGCGCATGGTGCTTTACACTCGCGCGGCGGATGACCGCGTCCTGAGAGCGGAGTTGTTGACCGATCGCCGGCATGCCGAGAGCCGATCATTCTGCCGCGTCCGCTTCGAGTATCCAGCCTCGATCCCGACCGAGCGATTCCGATTCGACCCGCCTCCGGGCACTCGGCTCGAGACGGAGAGGCAGGACCCTCTTCCCCTGTAGCTCCAGCCAAGGGCAGGATCGCTGCGGCCCGGCTGTCACGCTAAACGGACATTGACCGCCGCCTCAGGCGGTTGATACACTTCCCCGACCCGGGCCGGGTGCGTATGGGGATCCTCCCAACGCCGATCCGAGCCTTCCATCAACGGAATCGCGATGCCGTTTTCCATGCGGCGGTTACTGCTCGGCAGCCCGATCGCAACCAGTCGCTCCGCCCACGAGCGCCTTCCCAAGGTGCTCGCACTTCCGATCTTTGCTTCCGACGCTCTCTCCTCGGTCGCCTACGCGACGCAGGAGATCATCCACACCTTCTTCCTGCTCCACGTGGGGCTGGCGGCGTTTCAGTACACGCCATGGGTGGCGGCTTCGATCGTCGTGTTGCTGCTGATCGTGGCCACCTCCTACAGCCAGACCATCTTCGCCTACCCCGGCGGCGGCGGCGCCTATGTGGTGGCCCGGGACAATCTGGGTCCGGTTGCTGCCCAGACGGCCGGCGCGGCGCTGGCCACGGACTACATCCTCACGGTGGCCGTGTCCGTGGCGGCAGGGGTAGACGCGATCATTTCCACCCAGGCGGCCAACCCGGCAGCCTTTGACCAGATCAGTGGGCTCCGCGTACCGCTCTGCGTGCTCGCTGTCCTGCTGGTCACCATCGCCAACCTGCGCGGAGTCCGGGAGAGCGGGCTGCTGTTCGCCCTACCTACCTATGCCTTCATCGCTGTGGTGGCGGCGCTGCTCGGTTGGGGCTTTGCCAAGCTTGTGGGGTGGGCGCCGGGCGGGCTGATCCCTGCTCCGCACGCCGAGATGGTCGAGCCGGGGACCCAGGCCGTCACCGCCGTCATCATGTTGAAGGCGTTCGCTTCCGGCTGCGCAGCGCTCACCGGGGTGGAGGCGATCAGCAATGGGGTAACCGCGTTTCGGAAGCCGGAAGCGCGGAACGCCGTGGCGACGATGTGGTGGATGGCGGGGATTCTCGCCGTTGTGTTCCTCGGCGTCACCAGCCTGGCCGTCCATCTGCAGACGCACTACGAGGTGGGGGGCGAGACCGTCATCTCGCAGGTGGGCCGCGGCGTATTCGGTGGAGGCTTTCTCTACTTCGCCCTGCAGGGCGCGACGGCTCTCATCCTGCTGCTGGCCGCCAACACCGCCTTCGCGGGCTTCCCCCGGCTTTGCGCGCTTCAAGCACAGGACGGGTTCCTTCCACGGCAATTGACCAACGTCGGCGATCGCCTGGTTTTCTCCAATGGGATCGTCGCGCTGGCAGTGATCGCCAGTCTGGTGATCGTCCTTTTCCGGGGCCAGACCCACTATCTGATCCCGCTCTACGCGGTCGGCGTCTTCCTCTCGTTCACGCTTTCCCAGGCGGGAATGGTGCGCCGGTGGTGCCGATTGCGCACGCCCCGATGGTGGCTGAACGCACTGGTGAATGGCGTCGGGGCCGTGGCCACGCTCGTGGTGATGGTGGTGATCGCCTACTCCAAGTGGACCAGCGGCGAGAAGTTCCACATCGGGACTCTGACAATCCCCACGGGTGCCTACCTGGTCGTGATCATCGTGCCCGTGCTCGTGTACATCTTCTTCCTGATTTACAACCATTACCGCAGCCTGGCCCGACAGTTGACCCTGGAGGGATACAACCGGCAGCCTCCCCGGGTGAACACCGTTCTGGTGCTGGTGCCGGATGTCCATCGAGGCAGCATCCCGGCGATCCAGTTCGCCCGTAGCATCGGGCGGGATGTTCGGGCCGTCTATATCGAGGTCGATCCCGCGAAGACCCACCGGATGATGTCACGGTGGAATGACTGGGGAGACGGGATTCCGCTGGTAGTGCTCGAAAGCCCGTATCGCAGCCTGGCGGGGCCGCTGATGGAGTACATCGAGGAGGTTGAAGCGGAGCGGGACGACGACCACATCGTCGTAGTCCTCCCGGAATTCGTCCCCGGCAAATTGTGGGAGAAGTTGCTGCACAATCAAACGGGGATGATGCTCCGTGCCGCCCTCCTCGCCAAGAAGAACGTGATCGTCTGCAGTGTCCGCTACTTCCTGCAGCCGTTCAGCGGACCTGTCAGCTTCCATGCAGAAGAGATGAAGCCCGTGCCGGAGCATCCTGAAACGCCCGCCAGTGCCTGACGCCGCCGGGAGTGCCGCTCAGACGGTGACTGACATCTTCATCCAGCAGCAACATCCCCTCTCCCGCCGTTGGGGGACCCTGGAAGATGACGGCACCTCTGCCTGGCTGTATCTCTCCGAACCGGACAAGTTCCGTCCGGTCGCGGATGCCTGGGTCTTCAATCGGGTGCCTGCACCGCCGGTCCCGGAGGTAAAAGACTACCGCCCCGGCCCACCACCCGCCGCCGTCGGCTACGCCGGACCAGACGCTCTCTGTGACGACCCCGGCAGGCACGAGTGGTCACTGCACTGGTCGCCGGATGGGGAGTCCATCGCCGTGCTCCGGGATGGACAACCACTGGCCCTCATCGCCAGGGCCCGGCGGCCGGGCCACTCCCTGCTGCTTGCTCGAAATGGGCCGTGGGGCAGCGTTTGGGATGAAGAGCTCTGGCGGGCAACCATGGAAAGCGACTGACCGGTACCCGACGGCCGCGGCTGGAGTCTATCCCGCCAGGATGCGGGCGAGGAATTCACGTGTGCGCGGCTCGCGGGGATGCTCCAGCACCTGGCTCGGCGGGCCCTCTTCCAGAATCACGCCCTCGTCCAGGAACAGCACCCGGTGGGCTACTGCTCGGGCGAAACTCATCTCATGCGTGCAGACGAGCATGGTGCTGCCGGACTCGGCCAGGTCACGCATCACGTCCAGCACCTCTCCAACCAGTTCGGGGTCCAGCGCGGAGGTAGGCTCATCGAAGAGCATGACGGCCGGACGAAGCGCCAGCGCTCGGGCAATCGCTACCCGCTGTTGCTGTCCGCCCGAGAGTTCGGCGGGGTAGTTATCCGACTTTGCCCCCAGCCTCACCTGCCCCAGGAGGTCCCGCGCCCGCGCCTCCGCCTCGAAGGCCGGCAAGCCCAGCACGCGACGCGGGGCCAGCATCACGTTTTGCAGCGCCGTGAGGTGGGGGAATAGGTTGAACCTCTGGAATACCATGCCGACTTCGCGACGCAGGGCGAGAACCGTCTCGTTGGTCACCCGTTCACCACGGAAGTAGACATCACCACGGGTGGGTGTCTCGAGTCGATTGATGCAGCGCAGCAGGGTGCTCTTTCCGCTCCCCGACGCCCCGATCACGGCAATCACCTCACCTTCGGTGACCGAGACGGAGACCCCCCGCAGCACTTCCAGCCGGCCGAAGCTCTTGTGGAGATCAGCGATCTCCAACACGGGGGGCGCCATGCCGGTTGCGTCGTTCAGGATCTCCACGATTCTGCCCGCCTACACCGTTCCGCGCGCGAGGCTGACCGGGCGCCAGCGCACTTCCAGCACCCGAACCAGGTGCGTCAGGGGCAGCGTCATCAGCAGGTAGAGCAAGGCCATCGCCAGGTAGACCCCCCCCGGTGATCCCGCCACGGTCGCGGCTTCCTTGCCCACACGGGTCAACTCCGTCAGCGCGATCACGGAGACCAGCGACGAGTCCTTCAACAAAGCAACCGCCTCGTTCGTGAGAGGGGGCAAGACCCGTCGCAGCGTCTGCGGCAGTATTACCCAGCTCATCGCCTGCCAGTAGTTGAGACCAAGGGACCAGGCCGCCTCCATCTGCCCTTCCTCGATGCTCTCAATCCCCGCCCGGAACGTCTCGGAGACGTAGGCCGCCGCGTTGAGGCCCAGGGCCGCAACCGCCGCCGCGAATTGCGGCAGCGAGAGGCCGAGGGACGGCAGCACGAAGTAGATCACGTAGATCTGGAGAAGGAGCGGCGTCCCGCGGACCACCTCCGTGTAGGCAAGCGCCACCATCGATACGGGCCGAAAGGACGAGAGCCGCATCAACGCGATGATCAACCCCAGGGGAATGCCGACGAGCAGGCCGAAGCCTGTCAGATAGAGCGTCATCAGCGCGCCGCGGAGCAGGCTGGGCAGCGCCTTCTGCACCACCCGCCAGGTATCCAGGCCCTTCCAGGTGTCGAGTTGCGGCGGGAGGGCCGTGGCCGCCGAGGGATTGCGGAGATCGTATTCCGGGACGACAGTCCCCTCCCCCTTCACCGCCTCCAGACCCGCGATCGTGGCTCCCCTCAGCGGTTCCCGAATCCACTTCTCGTACATGCGGGCATATCGCCCGTCAACCAGGATCCGCTCCAGCGCGGCGTTGACCGCTCCCACAAGCTGGACGTCGGACTGACGAGCGACCACGGCGTAGTTCTCGGAGACGAAGATGCCCCCCACCAGCTCCAGCCCGGGGTATCCCTTGCGGATCATCTCCTTCAGGGCGGGCAGGTCACCCACGGCCGCGTCGGACGCCCCGTTCTGCACGTCCTGCAGCGCGTCTTGCATCGTGTCGAACTTCCGCAGCGAACTGGTGGGAAGGCCCATCTTTTCGACGGCAAACTGGCCGGTGGTCTGCTGCTGGACGGCGATGATACGACCCGGCAGATCGTCTTTGGACTTCAGACGAGTGTCGCCCACACGCCGCGCGATGGTCTGCCCGGATAGGAAGTAGGGTCGCGAGAAGGCGCGCACCGCCTTGCGCTCGGACGTGATGACGACATCCGAGATCACGAGATCGTATTTCCCTGTTTCCAGTCCGCCAAAGATCCCGCTCCACTCGATGTTGTTCCAGCGGGCGCGCACCCCCAGCTCACGGGCGATCTCCTCGCCCAGGTCGATGTCAAACCCCTGGATCTTTTCGTCTTCGATGAACTCGAACGGCGGGTAGGTGGCGTCGGTGCCGATCTCGAGGATGCCCTGCGAGCGAACCCGGTCCAGGGTCGTCCCGCCCTGGGACCAGCCGGGCGCGGCGAGGGAAAGGGCCAGGCAACACACCACCGCGAGGGCGGTGCGGGTGTGGGAACGTGCCGTCGGGCGCGGTGACATGGGCCTGATGCAGCGCGCGCCACCCAACCGGCCTGCCGGGGGTGGCGCTGCGTGCGAAGACTGTTCGGAGGAGCCTACTCGAAGAAGAAGTCCATCGCTTCAAACTCATTCACAGCGACGCGTGAGACCTTCCGCTTGATCCGAGCGAGAGCGTTGTCGACGGACTTCGTCTTACAGCTCAGTTCGTCCGCTATCTCTTTGTAGGACTTCCCCATCCGGTAGCCGGCAAGCACTCGCCATTCAAATTCGCTTAGCAGTGTCTGCAGCATCTCTTGCCGCGCCTTGCTGTCCTCGCTCTGGATCACCATTTCCTCCGGGTCTGATGTGTCGTCGGTCTGCAGGATGTCCGTCATGGTCCAGTCGCAGTAGTCGTCGTCCGACGGCACCTCCAGCGAAAGGGAGGTGTTCAGCGGGACCTGCTTCTGGCGGGTGGCGGCCTTGATCGCGGTGATGATGTGACGGTGGATGCACACTTTCGCGAAGGCTGGGAAGGAGGTGGCCTTCGCAGGCTTGTAGTCCACAATCGCCTGCCACAATCCGATCATGCCCACCTGGAGCAGGTCCTCGCGCTCGGCCCCGACCAGGAAGTAGGACTTTACCTTGGACCGCACCAGGTTGCGGTACTTGTAAAGGAGGTGTTCCGCTGCATCCTGATGGCCTCGCTGGGCGCGTTCCACCACTTTGGCATCTGGAGTGTCCCAGTACCGAGAACGGAATTGCGCTGCTGCGAGATCATCGGAGAGGTCTAACAAGCTTCTCACTCCGCCTCCTAGTAGGGGGTCGATCGGTGTCCGCGGTGCGGATCCGCTGTGAGCGCGGACCACCCGCGCCTGCCAACCATCCGACCGGCTGAGGAGGACCGTTCCTCCGCAGCGACTCTCAGATGCCAGCTTCGGGCGATGCGTGCCGTCACAGAGGGGGGGTGCCTGTTTCGTCAGCAGGGGAGGAAGCACCGACGGGCGAAAACCCGGCGGCTCTCCTTTAGTGGTGCCTTAGTTCGTGGCCGGGGGCTCACCCCCGGCGACAGTCGCAATTATAGTGCCGGCTCTGGGAGGTGGCAACCTTTCGCCAACGTTTCCGACGGCCGTTCCAGTCGATTCGTGCGTGCTGCGGCGAGCAGTGCGCACTCCTCACTCGGAATTTCCTTAGACATGCGACTACGTACCGCCCGGGGAACTATCGTCCTCGCGCGTCTGATCTTCAGAGCGACCCGCTCAAATCCGCCCGGTAGGCGAAGCGGCCATGGACCACCGTCGCACTCACGCCGATCCGCTCGATTTCGGCCGGTGTCACACGGGATGGGTCCGACTCGAGGGCCACGAAGTCGGCCCGGCCGCCCGGCACCAGCCGCCCCCAGTCCGCGGGGAGACCGCGGATCCGGTAGCTCCCCTCACTGAACAGCCGCAGCGCTTGTTCCAGCGGCAGGCCCTCATTGGGCGACCAGGCTGGCCGGTGGACCAACCGGCCGATGGCCGCCATCGCATCCAGGGCCTCCACCGGAGAGTCGGTGCTCCCAGCCATGGGAACACCAGCGGCGTGGAGCGACCGGAAGGCGTAGCAACCCTTCGCCCGCTGCGCGCCAAGCCGTTCCGGTGCCCAGTAGTCGGACCAGGCAAACTGCGGTTGGATGGCTGCGGCCACCCCGGCCGCCGCCATGCGGGCCAGGATGCTGGGGTTGACGACCGAAGCATGTTCGATTCGGGCAGGCCAGGGCAGGGTCGGTCCCTGCGCCTGAGCGGCTTCGATCGCGTCCAGGGTGAGGTCCATCGCCCGGTCGCCGATAGCATGCACACACACCTGGAGGCCCGCGTTCGTCACTGCCGCCACGCGCTGGGACAGCTCCTCTGGGGAGTAGATCAACTGCCCGGTGGTCGAAGGGTCGTCGGAATAGGGGGCGTGCATGGCGGCGGTCCGGGCACCGAGCGAACCATCGCTGAACAGCTTCACCGCCCCGTAGGTCAGGAAGTCGTCGCCGAATCCGGTGGCGATCCCGGACTCCACGAGCGAGGGAAGCATCGCGAACGGAGGCTGCATCTCCACGCGTACCGGTAGCCCTTCCTGGCGATGCAGGTCCACGAGGGCCCGCATCTCCCGGCCGTGGGCCATGAGACTGTGCGCACCCACGAAGCCGACGCGGGCCAGCTCCCGGCAGGCCCAGCGAGCCGCCGCCAGCCAGTCGGCCGGTGCCGGGGGAGGCACCGCGGCGTGGACCGGAGCCATGGCGCCCTCGGTGAGCACCCCCGACGGGAAGCCGGGATGCGTCTCCGAGGGGTCGATCCCGGCTGCGAGCAGGGCCAGAGTCGAAGCAACCAGCGCGTGCCCACAGACCCTGGTGATGCGCACGGGCACGCCGGGAATCAGGGCATCGAGATCGGTTCGTGCAGGCCATCGACCCTCCGCCAGCAGGTCCTGCTCGAACCCCCGCCCCAGCAGCCAGCGGCCGTCTCCCGCGCGGATGCCCAGTCGTTCGGCGTGGCCACGCAGCCGGGAAGCGATTTCGTGCAGGGAGCCAACGCCGCGCAGATCTGCCTCACGTTGCGCCATCATCCCGTAGGAAACGAGGTGGCAATGGGCATCCACGGGGCCTGGAATCACTGCACACCCTTCCAGATCGATCTCCTCCGCTCGCCCGGGCTCCGCGCGGAAGTCGGAGCGGAGTTCGTCGCCCCCGATCGCCAGAATCCGACCGCCGCGCTCGATCAGGGTCGACGCAGCCATCCCGGCACCCGGGGCGAGGAAACGCGCGTTGGTGAAGATGCGGACAGGGAACATCGGCGGGGCTCCTGCTCAGCGACACGCCGGGGCGTCGCTCGACGCGCGGCCGGGGATGTAGAGATAGAGTGTGCCGATGCGGAGATATCCAAGCGTTGGGTAGAGCCGGGCACCGGCATGGCTGGCGAGCAGGACATTCGCCGACGCGCCCCCGGCTCGATCGTCCGCAAGCATCCACCGCATGAGGGCAGTAGCGATCCCTCGTCGGCGGTACGCGGGCCGCACGTGCAGGTTGCTGCACCAGCGGTGCCCACCCGCCTCCACACTGCGTACCCACCCCACCGGGACATCGGCATCCAGCGCCACGTACTGTCGGACGGGGGACGGGTCCTGCTTCAGATGCTCGGGCAGCACCTGCCGACTCCTCGCCGCACGGTTCACGCGGTCCGCCAATTCCTGCGTGGTGACGCGAGAAACCGGCACGGGGGATGCGGGCGGTGCGATCTCCCGCAGATCGTGAACGAATAGCCCCTCGGAGGTCGACAGCGAGTATCCGGCCGCCTGGTATCCGGCGCGAATCTTGGTGTCGGGTTCGCCCTCATCGAGCATGTGGCACACTGCATAGCGACCGCGGGCGTGTGCCTGCGCCAGCTCAGCCACTTCGCAAGGCGGCAACCCCCAGGCCACGAACTCCTCGCCGCGATAGTCGCCAGTCCGGCGCTCGGCATCGTGCATGCGCCACAGGCCGTCGGCCACGCGCGATCCCAGATACGGATGCGTGAAGCTGCGGGTGAGCGTGAACCCCCGAACAAACGCCTCAATGGCGGCCGCCATGGGGAACACAACGGGGAGCGCAGCCGACGTCACATCTGCCATCTCAGACTCTCCCCACATCTCCGGCCGGCATTCCTGATGTTGGCCCTGGCCACCCCAATCGTTCTTCGACGGGGCGGATTCCCTCCTCGTCGCGAGGCAGGCTCCCAGGACTCGTGCGTCCGAGACGTATAATTCCGCTGTCGGGAGCCAGGGGCAATTCGCGCCGAGGCTCGTCAGGAGGCCTGAATGCTGCGACGTCCCTTGGGAAACACCGGGGAAGAACTCTCTATCATCGGCTTCGGCGGCATCCTGGTGACGAATGTCGAACCTCCGGAGGCAGCTCGAAGGGTCGCCCGCGCCATTGACGTCGGGGTCAATTACTTCGACGTCGCCCCCAGCTACGGCAACGCCGAGGAGCGGCTCGGTCCCGCGCTGGCACCCTATCGGCGCAGCGTCTTCCTGGCCTGCAAGACGACCCAGCGGACGGCAGCCGAGGCGACGCGGGAGTTGGAGGCGTCGCTTGCGCGAATGCAGACGGACCACTTCGATCTGTACCAACTGCATGCGATGACCACCCGGGAGGATCTGGAAACCGCTACCGGGCCGGACGGCGCGCTGGAGGCTCTCGTCGCGGCGCGTGACAGGGGACTCATACGCCACATCGGATTCAGCGCGCACAGTGTCGAAGTCGCCTGCGAGCTGATGGATCGCTTCCCCTTCGCCAGCGTCCTCTTCCCGATCAACTGGATGGAGTACTTCAACGCTGGCTTCGGGCCGGATGTCGTCCGGAAGGCCGTGGAGAAGGGCGTTGGGCGGCTGGCGCTCAAGTCCATGGCTCGCCAGAAATGGCCCGATGGCGCGGATCGGTCACAATTCCCCAAGTGCTGGTATGAGCCGTGCCTCGACGATCGGGAAGTTCGCCTCGCCTTGCGATTCACGCTCAGCCAGCCGGTGACCTCGGCCATCCCTCCGGGGGAGATGGAGTTCTTCGAGACGGCCGTGTCGGTGGCGGCTGATTTTCAACCCCTGGAGGAGGCCGAGCGCGAGGAACTGCGGCAGCGCGCGGTCGGGTTGACCCCCTTCTTCCAGACAGCCGCGGCTTGAGCCGCCCGGAGTGCAACGACCAGAATGCGAACCGTCATGGGAACCCCTCTGCGAACCCTTCAGCACTTGCTTCGACATCCGGGCAAGCTGCCCGCACTCCCAGGGTTACGGGCTTCCCTCCTGACCACCCTGATCTGCGGACTCGGCACACTTCTGCTGCAGGCTGCGGTGCATTCCCAGGACACACCAACGCCGATCCGCTTTCCGCGTCACCCCTCCCTGTCACCAGATGGGCGGCTGCTCGCGTTCAGCTATCAGGGGGACATCTGGTCGGTGAGTTCGGAGGGGGGGCGGGCCACGAGATTGACGCTGCACGAGGCCCACGATCAGCTCCCGTCGTACTCCCCGGACGGTCGTTCGATCGCCTTTTCGTCCAACCGCGAGGGCAGCTATGACGTGTGGATAATGCCGGCGGACGGTGGCCGACCCCGCCGCCTGACCAGCCACGGTGCAGACGACCTCGTCAGCGGCTGGACGCCCGACGGCAAGCAGGTGCTCTTCCATTCTCTGAGAGAGACCACTCGCACTGCCGCCGTCTACGCCGTGGATGTCGCCTCTGGGGCTTCCCGGCTCATCAGCGAGGACGACCAGGCCCTGACGAACGCCGCCGCGACCCCGGACGGCAGCGCCATCGCCTGCACCCGCGGTGGACAGTGGCCACGAAAGCACTACCGGGGCAGCGGCAACAGCAGCCTCGTCTTGATCCCCATCGCCGGCGGGCCTGGGAAAGTGTTGACCCGCGACCCCGAGAATGAGCGTTGGACTCAGTTTGCGCCGGACGGCAAGAGCTTCTACTACGTCGCCGACAAGTCCGGCGAAGCTAACCTCTGGCGACGCGACACCGACGGCGGCCGACCTACCCAGATCACTCAATTCACTGACGGGAACGTTACCTACCCGACGTTCTCCCGCTCCGTGGACCGGGTCGTGTTCGAGCGAAACTTCAGCCTCTGGTCGCTCCGGCTCGACGCAGCGCGCAGCCGGCCCGAGGAGTTGCGCATCTTCGCGCCCAGTGACTTTCGGACCAATCCCATCCGCAAGGAGACCTTTACCACCGGGGCGCAAGAAGTGCGCCTCTCGCCGAACGGCAGGACGCTGGCCTTCGTCATTCACGGCGAAATCTGGACACAACCTGCCGCCGGAGGCGAGTCCGTCCGCCTCACGGAAACCCCCCAGCGAGAAGAAGAAATCGCCTGGTCGCCCGATTCCAACCTGCTCTACTTCGTTTCCGATCGCTCCGGTGCTCCGGATCTGTACGTGGCCGATGTCCGGAGCCGCGAAACCCGCCGACTCACGGATACTCCGGATCGCTCCGAAGGGCTGCCCAGCCCCTCGCCCGACGGCAAGTCGCTCGCCTTCGTGACGGGATTCGGTGGCCAGGAGATGCGCGTGATGCCGGCGGCCGGCGGGCCTGACCAGCGATTGGTGCTCGATCCGCGCATCGCCACCATCGCCTGGTCGCCCGACTCCCGCTGGATCGCCTACGACCGGATCAAAGCCCACTCAGCCGGCGCCCTGTCCGAGATCTTCGCCCTCCGGACGGACGACCCCAAGCCCGTGAACCTCACCCGCTACCCTTGCCTCAACGGCAGCCCTGCCTGGGCGGCGGATGGTTCTACGCTCTACTTCCTCTCCGACCGAACGGAGACCCCGCAGGTTTACTCCCTCGGCCTGCGAGACCCCGCAACCGAAGACGCCGGCACGCCTCGACCCGCCGCCGCGCCCGCCGCCACCAACCCGGCCCCCGCGGAGGTGAAGATCGACCTGGACGACATCCACAAGCGCGCCAGGCAGGTGACGCAGGCGGAAGCAGGCGTTCGTGCCTATGGAGTGAGCCCGGACGGCAAGTCCGTCATCTATCCCCTGACGCAACTCGGCCGAACCGACCTCTGGCGCTCCGGTGCGGGCCCCGCTACCCGATTGACGCAGTCGGGTGCCGAGACGACGCAGGGCCTGGAGATCGCCGCCGATGGTCGGGTTTTCTACCTGTCGGGCGGCGGCATCCGGGTGCTGTCGCCGGCCGCCGTCCCGACGGCGGCCCCCACCGTAGTTCCGTTGGCCGCGCGCATGGAGATCGACACGTCCGCGCTGATGCTCCAGCTCTTCGATGAGGCCTGGCGCAAGATGCGCGACGGGTTCTATGACGAGAAGATGCACGGCTGCGACTGGGGCAAGGTCCGCGAATCGTACCGGCCCATCGTGGCGGACATCACCGACAAGGCTGACTTCGGCGCCTTCTTCACTCTCGCCCTCGGGGAGTTGAACTCCTCGCACACCGGCATCTCCACCGGCCGGGTACCGCCGACCGGGTCGCCTTCGCTGGGTGTGACGCTGGATCCCGCCTACCCGGGCCCCGGGGTGCGAGTCCGGGCGGTCATGCCGAAGGGACCAGCGGATCGGGACGTCACCCGGCTGCGGCCCGGCGATATCCTGCTCAAGCTGGATGGTCAGTCCATCTCCAACAATGAGCACCTCTATCAACTGCTGGGGGATCGGCCGGGCCGTCCGTTGGACTTGCTCGTGAACACCGAGCCGAAGCCCGAGGGCGGACGCACCCTCAAGATCCGGCCGATTACCGCCGCCGCCTACAGAGCCCTGGAGTACGACCGCTGGGTTCGGGTCCGCGAACAGAAGACGGCGGAGTTGTCCAAGGGCCGCCTGGGTTACCTGCATCTCTCCGCGATGGACGCGGTCAACCTGGAAAAATTCCGGCGCGCCGCCTTCGGCGAGATGCAGGAGAAGGACGGCCTGGTGCTCGATCTCCGCTTCAACGGCGGCGGCTCCATTGCCGACGAGATCCTGGCGATCCTGCAAGACCGGATCTTCTCCTACCGCACCCTACGCGCTGACCCAACCCGAAGCCCGGCTCCCATCAAGGTCTTCACGCGACCGGTCATCGTCCTGATCAACGAAAGCTCCTTCAGCAATGCGGAGGCGTTTCCCTGGGGATTCCGGGATCTGAAGCTCGGCAAGGTGGTAGGACTCCCCACCTATGGGGGGTGCATCGGCACCGGGGCCACGGATCTGATCGACGGATCCACTCTGCGGGTGCCCGCGGTAGGCGCCTGGACGCTAAACGGGATCAACATGGAGAACAACGGGTGCCCGCCGGACTTCACGGTTGAGAACTCTCACGAAGACGTCCTTGCAGAGAGGGATCGGCAGTTGGAGAAGGCGGTGCAGGAGCTTGGGAAGGACGCCCGGCGCGAGCGATCGTGAGCGCAGGGGCCGGCGACTCGCCGTGGGGCGATGGTGACGCGGGGCACCTGCCCGTGATGGCTGAGGAGGTGCTCCAGGCTCTAGACCTTCCGCCAGGCGGCACCGCTGTGGACGCCACGTTGGGGCTGGGTGGACACGCCGCCCGCTTGCTGCAGGCGGTGGGCCCGGAAGGGTCGCTGATCGGACTGGACCGCGATCCGGAGGCGCTGGCCCGCGCGGACGCACGACTGCGGGAGTGCTCGCGGAGCTGGGGTTGGGAGGCGGCGCCGATCACACTGGTCCACGCGAACTTCCGAGCCCTGGACGATCTCCTCGACCGTCTGGATGCCCGGCCTCACGCCATCCTCTTCGATCTGGGGGTTTCCTCCCTCCAACTCGACGCCGCAGAGCGCGGATTCAGCTTCCGGGGAGATGGCCCCCTCGACATGCGCATGGACCCCACCCTGGGTGAGCCGGCCGCCCATCTGCTGAACACCTTGGCGGAGGCGGAGCTGGCTCGCATCCTCTGGGAATTCGGCGAAGAACGCCACTCCCGGCGCATCGCCCGACGCATCGTGGACCGCCGGCTAGCCGCTCCCCTGGCCCGGACTCGCGAACTGGCCGAGATCTGCGTACTCAGCTATCCGCCGGAGGCCCGACGGGGGCGCATCCACCCCGCCACGAGGAGCTTTCAGGCCCTGAGGATCGCCGTCAATGAAGAACTCTCCGCCATCGAGCCGGCCCTGCTGGCGGGGATCCGTCGGCTGGAGACAGGGGGCCGTATCGCGGTCCTGAGCTACCACAGCCTCGAGGATCGGCTCGTCAAGCAGACCTTCCTCTTCGCCTCCGGGCGCTGTCGTTGTGCGCCGGAGCTGCCGGGTTGCGTCTGCGGCGCTTGCCCCCAGGTGAGGCTGCTCACATCCAAACCTCTCGAGCCCGGTGAGGCGGAGATCTCGCGGAATCCGCGTTCTCGCAGCGCACGTCTACGAGTCGCCCAAAAGCTCTGAAAAAGGGGCCGGACCTGATGCTATAATCCGGCCATCCCAAACCGCCCACCTCTGCTGGGGCAGGTCTCTCGCGCGTCCTTCTCGGGTGCGGGTCGGGGCCCGTTCGTCTCGCGAAATTGGGCAGCTTTTTTACTACGCGCGCGCTCGGCCGAGTCCGAGAATCTCAGCACTGGAGGGAGATCACGTGCCCGCTACGAGCGCCGCCTTCGCAATGGAAGATCCCGACGACATGGGCGACGGTCCCGAACCCTTCCATCCTTCGGGCGCAGGGAACGCATCGACGTTTCGGCGGCGCTACAACGTGCATGTCCGGCGCTCCGTCGCCGCCATCCAGCGAGAGGCCCGGCCCGGCACGTTCTCGTTCGCCGCGGCGCTGCTCGTCGTGGGTGGTCTCTTCGCCCTCATCTACGTCGTCTTCTGGGTTCTCGCCACGAGGGGTGGATTCGAACGGGCAAAGCTGGAGAAGCAGATCGAGCAGGAGCGGGTAGTCCAGGCCGAGCTGGAGGCCGTGCGTCGCCGGCTTCAATCTCCCGGTCCGATTCTCGATAAAGCCCGTGCAACGCTGGGAATGGTCCCTGCGGAGCGGCAGTTCATACGTGCCGGCGAAAGCCGGGCTCAGGCATCGACCGACTCCACGCCCTGACGGAAACGGCGCCGGATCCGTGGCCGTGATTCGCCGCTCCGCGAAGGGCAACGGAGGGGCAGTCTTCGTCTTCTTGCACCCGTGAGGGAGTTACAGTGCGTAATCGGGATCAGAGCGCTAGGTATGCGGACACGCAGATCTGCTCGGCCTGCGGAGCCCCGATCCCACGCGGTCGTCCTCACGCGCCCCGAGCATCGCTCCGCTGCGAGGAGTGCGGCGGCCCCCCGGATTCCGAGGCGCGGCGGAGTGTCCCCCGCGGGTCGGGGCGTGGGGGCGAAAGGGTTAGTGACGATATCGTCTGGTCTTCCAGCTCGCGGCCGCCGGCCTCGCGAAGGCAGAGCGATCACGCCCTCACCCGGAAGCGGATGGAGCTCGTCTTCGTCCTCTTCATCGTGGCGTTTGTGGCGCTGGGTGTCCGCCTTGGGGATCTGCAAATCGGGAAGTCGAAGCGATTCAAGGAGCTCGCCAACCGGATGCAGGTTCGGGTCATCGAGATCGCGGCGCGTCGTGGACGCATCCTGGATCGGAACAACGCGGAACTGGCGCTGGATGTGAAAGCCAAGGGCATCGCCATCAATCCCCGGCTGGTGAAGGACTCCAGTGCCACGGCGGCTCACCTGGCCAATCTCCTGCGACTCGACGACCATGCCCGATCCCTGTTGACCTCCAGGCTGCGAAGGGCAACCTCGGCCGGCGAACCCCGGAAGCGCGCGCCATATGCCCTGCTCCGCCGCGGCGTGGAGCGCAATCTCGCGGAGCGGATCGCCGAGCTCAGTAAGACGGATCCCTTGTTGCGGGGTATCTGGCTCGAGGACGGGGAGAAGCGCGACTACCCGGCGGGTGAGGACGCGATCCAGATCATCGGCGAGGTGGGGAGCGAAGGCAGCGGCTTGGATGGCCTCGAGCTCCGCTATGAGCGGCTGCTGGCGGGCCGCAACGGCGAGCGGCAGGTGCGCGTCACCGCCCGAGATACCCCCATCCCGGAATCGGAGATGCGCGTCCGCGAGCCCGTGGATGGCCGGGACATCCGTCTGAGCCTGGACAAGGAGGTGCAGTACGTGGTGGCGCGGGAGCTCGACAAGGCGATCGCGCTGCAGAAGCCGGACAGTGCGACAGCCATCGTGATGGACGTGCGCAACGGCGATGTGCTGGCGATGGTCAACTGGCCGAACTATCGCCCGGGCGATCGGCAGGTCACCGCCGATCAGCGACGGAATCGCGCCGTCACCGATCTCTTCGAGCCGGGGAGCATTTTCAAGGTGATCACCGGCTCCGCCGCCCTGGAGTACGGTGTCAACCTGAACACCTATTGCGGCGGCCGGCTCCCCGTGGGGAAGCACGTGCTTCGCTGCGCTCACGGTGCCCGGCACGGCGCCTGTGATGGCGAGCGCGTGATCGCCCAGAGCTGCAACATCTCGGCCGGCACCTGGGCGGAACGCATCGGGCCGGAGCGCTTCTACACGTTCCTCGACCGCATGGGCTTTCAGCGGCCGACTGGTATCGAGTTTCCCGGGGAAGTCACCGGCCGACTGCGGGCACCGAGGAGTTGGAAGCGCGTGAACACGTTCACCATCGGCTACGGCCAGGGGATCGACGTCACCCCGCTGCAGCTCATCAGTGCTTACGCGGCCATCGCCAACGACGGGTTGTATGTGCCTCCACGGCTGGTGCTGGACCCGGCTCCAAATTCGCGCCGCGTCGAGCCTCACCGGGTGATGTCCGTGGCGAACGCCCGCAAGATGCAAGCGTACATGGAGTCGGTGGTCAACAAGGGCACCGGCACCGCCGCGAAGTTCGCCGGCTACCGCAGCGCGGGGAAAACCGGGACGGCGAACATGGTCGCCAACGGCCGCTATGTCTCCGGGTATGTTGCCTCGTTCGCGGGCTTCGTTCCGGTCAACCGGCCCCGTCTCGCCATCCTCGTCTCCGTCCGTCACCCGCGGCGTGACGAGTACGGCGGTGTGGTTTCCGCGCCCGTGTTCCGCGAGATCGCCCGCCAGTCGGTCGCGTTGCTCCGCATCCCCCCGGATGCACCTGGCGACACGCGGGATGCCGGCGCCACCGCCGGCGGCGCCCGTCGCGCAAACGACTGACGGAACCGGCACCATGCACCTCTCTGAATTGGCCTCGCTGATCCCTGGTGCCGTCCAGGGGGGTGCCGCGGGTGACCCCGAGCTGAACGGTTGCGCCCACGACTCGCGGGCTGTAGGCCCGGGCGACCTCTTCTGCTGCGTGCGCGGCGAACGGGCGGATGGGCACCGGTTTCTCCCGGATGCCGTCGCCCGGGGTGCCGTCGCGGCAGTCTGCGAGCATGCCGTGCAGGCTCACCTGCCCCAACTCCTTGTGCCCGATGTCCGCGCCGTCATGCCCGAGATCGCCGCGGCTGTCTACAACCACCCGTCCCGCGAACTGCGGATGGTCGGGGTGACCGGGACCAACGGTAAGACGACCACCACCTACCTCATTGCCGCGCTGGCGCGCGCGGCCGAGAACCTAACCGGCGTGATCGGCACCATCGGCGTTCGCATCGACCTCGACGGCGCTTCGGACCTGGAGTTGCCTGCCGACCGCACCACACCGGAAGCTCCGGAGATTCAGGGACTATTGCGCCGGATGGTCACCCCCGGCACCGCGCGCGTCGTCTCGATGGAGGTGAGTTCGCACGCGCTCGACCTCGGCAGGACCCGTGGCTGCGAGTTCGACGTCGCCGTCTTCACCAACCTGACGCAGGACCACCTCGACTTCCACGGCACGATGGAGGCCTACTACCGGGCCAAAGCCCGACTGTTCACGCAGTATCCGGAGAGTTCATCCAAACCGTTTGCCGCAGTCGTCAACCTTGATGATCCCTACGGTCGACGCCTGGCTACGGAGAGTCGGGGCCGGGTGATCACTTACGGCGTTGAGCATGCGGCAGACCTGCGCGCCACGGACGTGACGGCGACACCCAGCGGGATTGCCTACACGCTGGCTTGCACCGGAGAACTCGGTGGCGCGACGCACCACGTCTCCCTCCGGCTGGGGGGACTTTTCAACGTCTACAACTCCCTCGCCGCCCTCGCCGCGGGACGTGCGCTGGGGTTCGGTTGGGAGGCGTTGCTGTCCGGCATCGCGGCCGCCCCCGGGGTTCCGGGCCGATTCGAGTCGGTGGACCGGGGCCAGGAATTCGGCGTACTCGTCGACTATGCGCACACGCCGGATGGGTTGAGCAATGTCCTCACGGCGGCCCGCGCTCTTGGGCCGCGGCGACTGATCGCTGTCTTCGGCTGCGGTGGAGACCGCGACCGCACGAAGCGACCGATCATGGGGCGCATCGCCGCCGAGTTGGCGGATGTGGTGATTGCCACCAGCGACAATCCGCGAAGCGAAGATCCGCCAGCCATCCTGGCGGAGATCGCCGCGGGCATTCCCCCTGCCCGGATGGGACGGGTGCGAACGGTCGTGGACCGACGTGAGGCGATCCAGGCGGCGATCCAGGAGGCCGGTCCCGGTGACCTCGTGGTGATCGCCGGGAAGGGTCACGAGACGTACCAGATTTTCGCCTCCGAGACGGTCCACTTTGACGATCGGGAAGAAGCAGCCCGCGCCCTCGATGCCCGACATCTCCGCTAGCGAACCCCTGGACTACCCGGTGAGTCTGCTCGCCCGGGTGCTCGAGGCCAAACTCTCCGGCCTACGGGGAGAGGGCCCCGCGGTCACGGGCATCTGCACGGATTCGCGTCGGATCCAGCCCGGCGATCTGTTCGTGGCCCTTGCTGGAGAGCGGTTTGATGGGCACCACTTTGCCGCCGAAGCGCTTCGGCAGGGGGCCGCAGCCGTGCTCGTCCGCCATGGCGCGGAGCTGCCCCCGGCCGCCGGCGGCGTCCTGCAGGTAGAGGACCCGCTCCGGGCTCTCGGCGAGCTGGCGGCCTGGCACCGGAACCGTTTCACCACACGAGTGGTGGCCGTGACCGGCAGCGTGGGCAAGACCACGACCAAAGACTTCCTGCACGCGGTTCTCTCCAGCCTGGGGCCGTGTCTGAAGAGCCCCGGCAACCTGAACGCGGAGATCGGGCTGCCGCTGACCCTGTTGGGGCTGCGCCGGCGGCACCGCACGGCGGTCGTCGAGATGGCCATGCGCGGTCCCGGCCAGATTCGCTACCTTGCCCGGATCGCCCGGGCGGAGGCCGCGGTTATCACGAGGATCGGCTCCTCCCACCTGGAGTTGCTGGGATCGCGCGACGCCATCGCCGCCGCGAAGGCGGAGGTGCTCGACTTCCTTCCCGCCGGCGGGCTCGGGGTGCTGCCGGCCGGCGACGATTACTTCCGATTCTTGCGCGGCCGAGTCCCCGTCGACGCGGCCTCACGCTCTTTTGGAATGATGGATGATGGCCCCGCCCCCGACGTGCGAGGCTGGTACGCGGGAATCGTCGATGCCGGGGGGCAGCCATCGGGCGCGCCGCTCGGCCGAATGACGGTGACGGGACTCGGGAGCCCGCACCCGATCCCCTTTCAGGTGCCTCTGCCTGGAAGCCATAACGCCGCCAATGCCCTCGCGGCGCTGGTTGTCGGTCAGGCCTTCGGAGTCAGCGCCACTGCTGCTCGCCGCTCCCTGTTGGGGGCGGAGGTGGCCGGGATGCGGATGAGCATCCATCGGACCGGCTGCGGGCTGCTGATCGATGACGCCTACAATGCGAGCAGCCCCGAGGCCATGCAGGGAGCACTCGACGTCCTCCGAGAGTTGACGGGGCTCCGCAAGGTCGCCATCCTGGGACGAATGCTGGAGTTGGGACCGCAAACGGAAGCCGCGCACCTGGAGGTGGGCCGCGCCGTGGTTCGCCCCGGGGTGGACCTGCTGATCACCGTCGGCGCCGGGCTCATTGCGGCAGGAGCAGAATCCGCGGGTTTTTCGCGCAGCGCCATACTGGAATGCGCCGACAATGACGAAGCGGTCCGGGCCTACCAGGCCATCCAACGAGAAGGAGATGTTGTGCTCGTCAAGGGGAGCCGTGGTGCGAGGATGGAGTCGGTGGTTGCCGCGCTGCGGAAAGGCGGGTTGGATTGACCCACAGCCTGTTCGGTCCATTCGTGATCGGGCTGCTGGTGTCGCTGCTGGCAGGCTGGTTCCTCGTTCCGGTGCTCGGCCGCCTGCGTGCGCGACAGGTGATCAGCACCGACGCACCGAAGTCGCACCTGGCCAAAGGCGGGACGCCGACAATGGGCGGGTTGATCATCCTCGTCGGCGGCGCATGCACGGCGCTGCTCTACCCCGGCCCAAACGGCAACCCACCCCTCCTCTGGGCCGTCACGCTGTGCACGCTCGCCTTCGGGGGCCTGGGACTCCTGGACGACATCCTGATCATCAGGCGGGGCAAGAACCTCGGACTGCGCGCCCGGGAGAAGCTGGCCGGACAGTTCGCACTGGCCCTCTGCTTCGCCGTCTATTACTGGCTGGCGGACCCTTCCCACACCCGCCTGAATGAGTCCCCCGTCTCCCTACCGGCGATCCTGACGCTGCTCTACCACGTCCTCCTGATGGTGGGGATGTCCAACGCCGTGAACCTGACGGACGGCCTCGACGGGCTGGCGGCAGGTGTGACCTTGCCCATCTGGTCGGCGCTGGCGTTGTTGGGCGCCTTCTGGGGTCTCGCCCAGCATCCCCTCGGTGGAGGGGTGTCGGAAGACGGCGTGGTGACGTTCTGCGGCGCCTTCGCCGGCGCGACGCTCGGGTATCTCTACTACAACGCCCACCCGGCGCAGGTCTTCATGGGCGATACCGGCTCACTGGCCGTGGGCGGTGGCATCGCAGCGGCCGCCATTGGCCTCCGCATGGAGTGGATCGTCCTCGTCGCCGCCCTGGTCCCCATCATCGAGGCCGGATCGGTGACTCTGCAGGTGATCAGCTTCAAGCTGACTCGCCGGCGCATCTTCAAGATGGCACCCCTCCACCACCACTTCGAGCTGTGCCACTGGCCCGAGACGCGAGTCGTCGCCCGGTTCGGCATCGCCAGCGCGCTCTTCGCCGCGCTGGCCCTCATGATTTTCTTTCGGGGTTGATTCTCTGTCGGGGCTAATCCCGGGACGAGAGGTTGTCAGCGTGAGTTCATCGGCGCAAGAGCAGTTCGCGGGGATGCACGTGGGGATCATCGGCGCGGGTGCGACCGGGATTTCGGCCGGACCCGTGCTCGCCCGTCGGGGTGCCCGCGTGACGGTCTTCGACGCCCGACCTCGCCGAGAGCTGACGACTGCTGCCGAGATCCTCGAGGGCGCGGCGGAGCTGGTCGCCGGAGATGCCGCCTATCCCGGCATCGCTGAGTGCGACCTCATCATCCCCAGCCCGGGTGTTCGCAAGTCCAGCCCCGTCCTCGTCCAGGCGGTTCGGCGGGGAACGCCGGTTCTCTCCGAGATCGAAGTCGCCTACCGGATCAGCCGCGCGCCGATCATCGCCGTTACCGGGACAAACGGCAAGACGACGACGGTGTTGATGACGGCCGCGATTCTCGCCGCCGCCGGCTGGGAGGTCACCGTCGCCGGCAACACCCTGGCCGGCGGATTCCAGTCTCCCCTCATCGGGGCGGCGGACGCCCTGCCCGACACGGCCTGGATCGTCGCCGAGATCAGCAGCTTTCAGCTTGAGTGGGTCGAACTGTTCCGACCGCGCGTCGCGGTGATCACCAACATCACGGCGGACCACCTGGATCGGCACGGCTCCGTGGAAACCTATGCCCGAGAGAAGGCCAACCTGCTGCGCATGCAGACTCCGGCCGACTGGACCGTGCTGAACCGGGATGACCCGACCAGCGTCTCGCTGCTGCCGGAAGCCAGAGGCCGGCTGTTGACCTTCGGACTGGGACCCAGCCCCGACGATGGGGGGGCCTGCCTCACACCGCCGAGCTCCGACTCGGCACGCAGCGCGGCCGGGGTCGGACCGGGACCGGACCGGCTCGTCTGGTGCAGGGATGGCGCGATGGCCGGCGAACTCGCCGCAGCGGCGCTGCGCATCCCGGGGAGGCACACGGTGGCTAACGCGCTGGCGGCGGGTTGCGCCGCCCTGGCTGCAGGGTGCCCATTCACCGCCATTGAGAGGGGACTGTCGGAGTTTTCCGGCGTGCCGGATCGCCTCCAGCCAGTGGCCGAGCTCAACGGCGTGGAGTTCGTCAACAACACCATGTGCACCAACGTCGCGGCTGCGGTGAGTAGCCTTGAGGCCTACGATCGGCCGGTAGTGATGATTGCCGGAGGGAAAGACAAGGGGCTCGATTTCGGCCCCCTGGGAGCCGCCATCGCCGCGCATGCCCGCGCACTGGTCACGATAGGTGCGGACGGGCCGTTGATCGCGGCCGCTGCACGATCACACGGGTTCAGCCGCATCACGGAGGCGGAGAGCATGTGCGCGGCAGTCCGTGCTGCCGCGTCGCTGGCGCAACCGGGAGACGTGGTGCTCCTGGCCCCAGCGTGCGCCAGCTTCGACTGGTACTCGGGATTCGAAGCGCGGGGGCGGGCGTTCGTCGATGCCGTGTTGGCCTTGCCCGGGGCGCAGCACGTCCAGACCGGAAAGGGGGATTAGCCATGGCAGCAGGGGTTGCAGTGCGCGGAATGCAGGCGCCCGTGGTCGAACGCGAGCCACCGGACAGTCGGTTAGCCCTGGTGACGATCGTGCTGCTGATCATCGGCACGATCGTGATTCTCGATGCCAGCTTCGCTCGCGACATGGACTCGGCGGCCAACGGGGACGCCTTCTACACCTTCAAACGTCACCTGATGTGGGTCGGGGCCGGACTGGTCACCCTGCTCTGCGGCACCTTCATCCCCATCCCCTGGCTAAAGCGACTGCCGATGGCCGGCTTTGCTCTGGCAGTGTTCTTGCTGATCCTGGTGCTCATCCCGGGGATCGGGATCAAAGTCAATGGTGCACAGCGATGGCTCGGGTATGGGATTTTCAGATTCCAGCCCTCCGAGGTGGCGAAGATCGCGCTGGTGCTGTTCCTCGCCCAGTACTCGGATATCTGGCGCGGTCGGATTGCGCACCTATGGAAGGGGCTGGCACCGGCGATGTCCGCCGTCCTGCTGACCGCCGGCCTGGTGGCACTGGAGGACCTGGGCACCGCGATCACCATCGTCCTAACCGGGCTGGTGATGATCCTCGTGATGGGAGCACGGACAAAACACCTGATTGGGCTCGCCGGGCTCGTCATCGCGGGCGGCCTTGTAGCCGTAATCGTTGAAGGTTACCGGATGAGCCGGATCTGGGCGTGGCTGGATCTGCTGCTCCACCCCTTCGTCCCGCACGCGGGACGAGCCTACCAACCCTGGCAAGCGCTTTTAGCGCTGGGGTCCGGCGGCGTCACAGGCAACGGCGTCGGTCGCGGAGTGGCCAAACATCTCTACCTGCCCGCCGAGCACACGGACTACATCTTCGCCACCGTGGGGGAGGAAGCCGGGTTCGTCGGCACGATTGTGCTCCTGCTCCTGTTTGCGTTCCTGATCGCCCGGGGCCTCTCAATCGCCCACCGTGCGAGCGACTGGTTCGGAGGGCTGACCGCCTTCGGCCTGACTTGCGCCATCGGGTTGCAGGCGATGCTGAATATCGCCGTGGTCTCCGCGCTGGTCCCCTCGACCGGTGTGCCGTTGCCCTTCATCAGCTACGGCGGAACATCGCTGATCTTCACAACGCTCTCAGTCGGGATCATCTTGAACGTGTCGCAATTCCCGCATCGGGCGGCGGCGATGGCCCGCGAGAAGCTCCGGCCGACCCGCAAACGGCCCGCCTGGCCGGACGATGACGGGCCTTGATTAAGCATCCGACCTACTTGCGACGCCCGGGCGACAGGTAAAAATCTTCGTCCTCATCCGGCCTGGGACGGGGGAGCATTTCGAACCAGGCCCGCAGTCGCTCGATCGGGATCGCGTACGCGATTTCCGATACACCGCTGTCGTCCGGTCGCTCGCGACTGGTGAGCAGTCCGACCACGACGCCGTCGGAGACGCGAAGCACGGGGCTGCCGCTATCTCCCGGCCGGACGCTGCCCCGCATCGCGAGCACCGGTCCGGGCTTCCCCGCGCTCCCCATCAGCACAACGCGCTTGCGAAATGCAGTCGGGATCAATGCCCTCTGGGCAGGGTCGCCGTTCGCCCGGCTTCCCTGCGCCGGTCCGGCCAGCACGAGGAGCGATTCGCCCGGGCGCAGGCCCTCCGAGGTCGGCGCAAGTTCCGCGGGCTTGAGCAGCAGCGCGGGGGATTCCAGGTGCACCGCCGCCACATCGCAATCGGGGTGGTGAGCGGCAAGGCGCGCCCTGTAGGCGACGCCGTTTACCCACGCCGCCAGGGAGGACACCTCTCGAACCACGTGGCCGGCTGTGAGCACGAGCCCCGGCGCGGCAAGGAACCCGGCGCCCGAGACCGCCCTCCCCATCCGCGTTGCCTTCAGCACAACCACCTTTGTGCGAACGCGATCCGCCGCGGCGCGCAGGTCATCCTGTGCGTCCACGCGGACGAGCGCGGTCATCAGGGCGGCACCGCCGAAAAGAAGTCGGCGACGATTGACGTCGTTGGGTAAGGAATCGGCGTCCAACTACGAATCTCCTGACCGGCCGTCGCTGGGCAGCGGCGCATTCTCTGTAGTAGGACGTCAGGGGAGTATTCCGGGTCGCGCGAGTTCAACTAATCGCCGACCGACGCCCGACTCACACAGGGTGGAACTTGCCGGGGCGACAGGCCGCCGGTCATTTGGGGGGCCTGGATGGATTTGAAGGACGCACGGGGCCGGCTCGAGAGCCTGATCCTCGAAATCGAGAAGGTCATCATCGGGAAACGGGAGGTGGTCGAGGGAGCCCTCATCGCTACGCTCGCCAGGGGACACCTGCTGATTGAGGATGTACCGGGAACGGGGAAGACGATGCTGGCGCGTGCGCTCTCCCGGGCGATCGAGGGTAGCTTCCGACGAATTCAGTTCACACCCGATCTGCTCCCGTCAGACATCACCGGCACCGCGATCTATAACCAGAAGGAGAGCGAATTCGAATTCCGACCCGGCCCGATTTTCGCCAACATCGTGCTGGCGGACGAGATCAACCGGGCGACGCCAAAGACTCAGTCGAGCCTGCTGGAGGCTATGGAAGAGTTCCAGGTGACGGCTGACGGCATCACTCGCCCACTGCCCAGCCCGTTCTTCGTGATCGCGACACAGAACAGTGTGGAGTACCACGGCACCTTCCCGCTCCCCGAGTCCCAGTTGGACCGGTTCGTGATGCGCCTGAGCATGGGCTACCCCTCTCCCGTGGATGAAGTCGCGATCCTCACCCGCCAGGCGCACGGACACCCCATCGACCGCGTCGGCCCGGTGGTCGGTACCGGCGACATTCTGGCCCTACGCGCCCTGGTGCAGGAGGTTCACGTCGCAGACGCCATCCAGGAATACATCGTCGACCTGGTGGGCGCGACTCGAACGGATCGACAACTCGCTCTCGGCGCCAGCCCTCGCGCCTCGCTCGACCTGCTCCACTCCTCCCAGGCGATGGCCGTGCTCCGTGGGCGTGAGTATGTGCAGCCGGACGACGTAAAGCGGTTGGCGCCTTCCGTGCTCGCCCATCGCGTGATCCTGCATGCTGATGCCCGTGTCCAGTCCCGGAGTGCCGAGGACGTGATCCGATTGCTGATGCAGCAGACCCCGGTGCCGGTCGCGTCGGCCGCGTGAGGCGACCGGGATGACATTCGCCAAGCTGGTCACGGTGTTCGCCGCCGCCATGGCGATCGTCATGGTTGCGTGGGTCCTCAATCTCGTCCAGCTTTACTGGATGGCGGGGGTCTTGTTCCTATTGCCGCTCCTCGCCCGGGGCTACGCGATGTTGGAGCACCGCGGTCTCGACGTCGAGTGGGAGCTACCCTCGAGCGGCACCATCGGCGATGCGGTGGAGGTGCGTTGCCGCGCGCGAAACCGGCTCTTCATCCCTCGACTTCAGCTTTCCGTGGTGGACGATGCCGCGCCGGGGCTGGTCTCGCTCGCGGGCGGCCCGCGCAGCCTCTACCTGGCACCCTTCGGTGCCGGCGAGGCGAGCTACCGGGTCCGGCTTGGCCGTCGCGGACCCATCCACGTCCGCGGAATGCGCCTCCGCAACAGCGATCCTCTCGGGCTCTTCCACTGGGATGCCGAGCACGCCACCGAGGCGGAGATCCTCGTCTACCCCCGCGTGGTGCCGTTGCCCGCTGGGTTGGTTCCGCGGGAGCAGGGCGGTGGACAGTCGCCCCAGCGCGAGGGCTCGCGGCGAGGAGAGAGCGCCAGCTTCCACGGCATCCGCGAGTATCGCCCGGGTGACCCACTCCGGCACGTCCACTGGCGAAGCGCCGCACGCCATGGACGGCTGGCGGTGATCGAGTGGGAGGCCGAGGAGTCCGTCGACGCCGTGTTGGCCCTGGATACCGGCACCGACGCGAACGTGCCCATCGGTGCCGCAACGGCCCTGGATGTTGCAGCCGGGCTTGCTGCTTCCATCGCCGCCGAGGTGCTCGCGGCGGGAGATTCCGTGCGGCTCTTTCAGCCCGGCGACAGGGTGGAGATGCTCCCGATCCTCCGCGGCGGGGCAGCCCTGCCGAGTGTCCAGGAGCGGCTCGCCCGTATGGAGTCCCACGAGGGGCAGCCCCTGGCCGCCGAACTCGCGCGGCTGGCCATGGTGCTGCGGCCCGGCACCATGGTCACCTGGCTCATCGCCAGGCCGGACCCCGGATGGATTCCCGCGGCCCAGAGTCTGCGAGCCGCCCGCCTGCATCCGGTTGTCATTGCACTGACCGGTGCCTCCACTTCAACATCGTCCATGGGCGATGCATGGCCCGGGCTGGTCGCCGGGCTGGAGGCGGTCGGAGCCCGCGTGCGTATCCTGAGAGCAGACAGCGACCTGGTGCGACGCATTCTCGCTCTGCCCGCAGGCGAATCCGGAACCCCCGCCAGATGAACATGAGCACTTCCGACGGCCGGACCCGCAAGGCCGTCGCGGCGGCGATGCCGCTTTATGCGGCCAGCCTCGTTATCACTCTGGCCGGAATCACGGCGGTCGGGGTCACCCTCACCGCCACGAATTGGCTGCCGGTGTGGGCAACGCTGGCGGTGGTCGGACACGTTGTCAGCATCGGACTCCGCCTGCTCAGGGTGCCTCCGGAGGGACTGTTCTACCCGGTCATGCTGCTGGGCACGACCATCGGCGTGCAGCAGTCCCTGATGGGCAGCCCCCTCGTCGGATTGGACGGAGGCCTTGGCTCGCTGCCCCCCGATCAGGCCACGGCGGCCCTCGTCGGCATCCTGGCGGTGACGCGCTCCTTCACTCTGGTCACCAACGGGTCGCTCCTCTTCTCAACCGTGCCCACCATCGCCATGCTTGCGCTTGCGGGAAGTGCCAACCTCAACCGCGAGATCCCACTGCTCTTCGGGCTACTGGTTTTGGGAGCGATTTTCGCCTCGAGCTATGATCAGCATCTCCGCCGAGCGGCGTCGGGCGGCCCGGCGCCTGCTCCGCTCCTGATCCATCTGCTCACGGCATGGATCCTGACGATCGCGGTATCCGTCTGCGGCCTGCTGTTTCCTCTCCTCGTTCAACCAGTGCTGGGGCCGTTCTCTCCCTTCTCGCTCCCGTCGGTGACGAGGCTCCGCAACATCCTGCCGTTCAATCAGTTCAGCGGCAATCAGGCGCCCGTCGGTGCCGGACCCATCGCGCTAAGCCCGATACCCATCTTCCGCATCACCACTCCGGAGGGTGGTTTGTTCCGCACCGGGGTGTTGACCCGGTACACCGGTCGCGGCTGGGAACGCGATCCCAACTACCTCTCCACCTCCCCATCGCCGGTGGAGCAACTCGATCGCGAAACCACGAGCGACAGCGGCATCTCCACGCTCCGCAGCTACAGCCGGTTCGTGCTCCATCCGTACATGGACACCACGGCGGACCTGCCGCGCCGTGAAGTGAAGCAGGTGGTCAGGACGCTCGAGTACGCCCCGCAGGGGATTCCGGCTCTCGGCCGGGTCCGTGAGCTCCTCTACCCGAGCCAGAACGTGGTCCTGTTTGCCAGCGAGGAACTGAACGGACGCGCGCATCAGTCGCAGGGGCAATCGATGGAGCTCGTCTCGGAAATCGCCGACTATCCGCCGGCCTTGCTCGCCAGGGTGCCCCCGCTCGATACGGCTACCTTCCCCGAGCCGGAGACACTCGCGCTGCCGGCGGGGACAGGCCGCGTGCAGGATCTCGCCCGCCGCATCACCCAGGGCCTGACCACCCCCGATGAGCAGATGGACGCGATCGGCAGGTGGATCCAGAAGCACTGCACGTACACGCTGCTGGAGGAGGTGACTCCCGCAGGCGAGGATGCCGCCGATTACTATCTGTTCGAGACGCGGCGGGGCGCGTGCGGCCTGGCGGCAACCGCCACGGCGGTGATGGCCCGCGCCGTGGGTATCCCCGCCCGTGTCGCCATCGGCTATGTCGGCGAGGAGGAACTACCCGAGGGCGGCGGTTACCTGATCCGGCACCAGCACGCGCACATGTGGGTGGAAGCCTACTTCACAGGGCTGGGATGGGTGCCGTTCAACCCATCGCCCTCCCTCGCGTCCACGCGAGAGAGTATGTTCCGGCTGATGATGTACCGAATGCGAGGGTTTCTGTCATCCTTCAGCGGCGGCAGCCTCGACGCCGTGCTGCTGCTCGTGGTTGTCTTCGCCACCCTCGTGCTGGTCGGGTATGCGGGCTTGGCCCACCTCCAACGACGCCTGAAGGCCCGACGGCGCAGGGCGGAGCTGGCCCAGAGCTCCCCGGTTGCGGCGACGGCACTGTTGTACGCCGATGCGCTCAGGCTGCACAAGTTGCGCGGGTGGCAGAGCGATGCCGGCCTCACCCCGCTGGAGCTTCTTGATCGGCTGCGGGTGGACTGGTCGGCGGCACCCAACGCCGTCGCGGCCATGGCCGACCTGACAGCGCTCTACGACCGTGCCTGGTATGCCGGGCAGGCCGACGCTTCCACGGCGCAAGCCGCCGCTGATGCCTATGCGCGTCTGCGAGGTTCCATCCCCGCAGCCCCACGCCCGCCGAAGCAGAAATTCGCCCGACGACGACTGTTGCTGCGGAGTGTGCGCTGATGGCGTCGCGGGCCGGAAGGCCGGAGCCCCGGGCGATCCTGCTCCACGGACCAGACGAAGTCTCGAAGAAGCGAGCATTGGACGAGATTCTCGATCGGTTGGTCCCCTCCGAGGATCGAGACCTCGCCGTGCAGAACGTCGACGCCGGAGATTCCGCCGTGACGGGGGAGGCGATCCTTCACGCCGCCCGGGACCGCCCGATGTTCAGCGAACGCAGGGTGGTGGTGGTGCTGAACGTCACAGCGCTGAAGGGGCCAAGACACAAGCGGACCCTGGATGCACTGGCCGAGGGGATCGCGCGGCTGCCGGAATTCAGCACCCTCATCTTCGTCGCCTACGCCCAGGAGGAACGGGGCGGTCGGGCGCCCGCCATCTTTCCCGAATCACTGATGGCGGCGATCAAGAAGCACGGTGAGGTGCGGGTCTTCGCCGCGCCTGACGTGGCGGGCATGGCGAGGATGGCTATCGAGCTGGCGCAGGCCGCGGGGAAGCTGCTGAAGCCCACGGCGGCAAATCTGCTGGCAGCGAGAATGGATGGCGACACCCTGCGGCTGGGGAATGAGATAGCCCGGCTCTCCGCCTATGCCGGCGAGGAGGGCGAGATCACCGCTGCGTCCGTCCAGTCGCTGGTGCCGCCGCTTCTGGACGACAACTTGTTCCACCTCCTCGACGCCGCTTTCAATGGACAGGCGCGCCAGGCCCTCGACATCCTGCGGGCGATGTTCGACAACGAGACCAGCGCCTTTCAGATCCTGCCCAGCCTCACCTCCACCGTCCGCCTGCTGATCCAGGCAAAGTACCTCGGCCAAAACCGGATCCGATCGGAGTGCGGCCCCGACCAGGTGCCGACGGAGATCCTATCGCGGCTCCCTGTCGGCACCTCTCTCTACGACCAGGCCAGGCAGTCCTGGAAGCGAGAGCGACTCTGGTCCCAGGCTTCCCGGCTCAGCTTCGACCAACTCCACGCCGCGCTCGACCGCCTGGTGCTGCTCGAGGCGGGATTGAAGGGATGGCAGGAAGGGATCGCCGACCCCGAACTCGCCATGGAAACGTACATCCTCCGACTGGCGGGGGCGGGCAGTCCGGGCTGATCCGATAACCCCGGCCGATCAACGCCTGCCGGCCCAGCCACCCGCGCGCAGTGAACCGACCTCCCTTGCTGCGCCACGCCGGCCACCCTCGGGAACTGAACCGAACCCCCCTCGCAAGGGACAGACGGGCTGGGGAAGTGCCAGGCTTTTCCTTTGCGTCTTCGCGCCTTCGCGCCTTTGCGTTAAGACCCGCCCGAACCGCCCCGGATAAAACGCAAAGGCGCAAAGACGCCGAGACGCAAAGAACCAGCCTTCACAGGAATCCCGCGCCACGCCGGCCACCCGTGGGAACCGAACCGAACCCCCCTCGCGAACGAGAGGAGGACTCGGCAAG
>CAZSRZ010000026.1:0-50477 GCA_964609085.1 uncultured bacterium
ATCACGGGCTCCGAAGCCATCCACCCGGGCTACGGATTCCTGGCCGAGAACGCAGTCTTCGCCGAAGCGTGCGAGGCGAGCGGAATTACTTTCATCGGGCCCACCCCCGAGGCGATCAGCAGCATGGGGGACAAGGCGACAGCCCGGTCGCTGGCGGGCGCAAACAACGTGCCCATCGTGCCGGGCAGTAAGTCCGTGCTGCAGTCCGAGCAGGACGCCCTCAGGGCCGCGGATGCGATCGGCTATCCGCTGATGGTGAAGGCCACGGCAGGGGGCGGGGGCAAGGGAATGCGGGTGGTGCGGGACGAGAGCGAGCTGCTTCCCTCCATCAAGATGGCCCAATCGGAGGCGGCCGCGGCGTTCGGAAACCCCGGAGTCTACGTAGAGCGCTTCATCGAGCGGCCGCGCCACGTCGAGATCCAGATTCTGGCGGATCACCACGGCCGAATCGTCCACCTTGGCGAACGCGATTGTTCCGTGCAGACACTGGCCCACCAGAAGATGGTCGAAGAGGCACCGGCACCTGGATTGTCGGAGACTCTGCGTTCCGCGATGGGGGACGCCGCCGTGCGCGCCGCCCGGAGCGTGGATTACCGCGGGGCAGGCACCGTTGAGTTTCTTCTGGAAGGCGACAGCTTTTACTTCATGGAAATGAACACGCGCGTGCAGGTGGAGCATCCAGTGACCGAAGCCGTCACCGGCATCGACATCGTCGAAGGCCAGATCCGCGCCGCGGCGGGAGAGCCCCTCGGGTTCCGGCAGGCGGATGTCCGCATGAACGGCCACTCCATCGAGGTTCGCGTCACGGCCGAGGATCCGGATCGCCGCTTCGCCCCATGCGTCGGTCGCGTCGACCGAGTGATCTGGCCCGGCGGCTATGGGGTCCGGGTCGACACCCACGTCTACTCCGGCTACTCCGTGCCCCCGTTTTACGACTCGCTGCTCGCAAAGATCATTGTCTGGGGCCGCAATCGCGATGAGGCGGTGCGTCGGATCACTCGATGCCTCGACGAAACCAGGATCGACGGCATTGCTACCACTCTACCGTTCCACCGGCGGCTGGTGCGACATCCGGCGTTCCGCGCCGGGGCCGTCACCACCCACTTCATCCGGGAAATCGCCCACGAACAGAGCGTGCGTGCCACGTGAGTTCGATGCCGAGGTGCCAGCCGGGGTGTTGCAGTACGGCCCATCGGATACAACAGAGACAGCCAGCCGCCGCGGATACGCGCATCAGCGTGTCGACGGACCCCGCTTGGGTTCGCCGCGGATCGTTGGAGGAACATGAGTCAGCAAAAGTCGGCGCGGGACCTCGCGTTGCGGGTCCTCTTTCAGATCGATGTGGGCAAACTGCCGCCTGGCGAAGCCCTGGAACTGATGGAGGAGGCCGTAGAGCCGAGCGAAGCGGAGGCCGCCATCGTGCGCGGCCTGATCGAGGGGACCATCGCCGAACTTTCGCGCCTGGATGAGATCATCGGCAGCCTCGCCGAAGGCTGGAAGTTGGATCGACTCGCCCGAGTAGACAAGAACGTGCTCCGTCTGGCGATTCACGAGTTGGACCGATCGCCGGCCTCGGCGACGAGCACCATCATCAACGACGCCGTCGAAATCGCCAAGCGATACTCCACCGAGGACAGCGGCCGCTTTGTCAACGGGATCCTCGGGAGCTATGTACGACGGCGAGCCGATCTGGCCGACAGTGCCGGTCGGGCGGATCGGGATGAGGCAGGAGGGGTGGCAACCATATGAGCAGGATCCTGGATCGAGTGGACGACCCCACGCAACTGAAGGCGCTGTCCATCCCGGAGCTGAAGCAGCTTGCAGGCGAAATCCGGGAAGAGATCATCCACCAGATCGCCGCCGTGGGCGGCCACTTCGCCCCAAACCTCGGCGCTGTGGAGATCACCCTGGCGCTGCATTCGGTCCTCGACAGCCCAACCGACAAGATCATTTGGGATGTCGGCCACCAGAGCTACCCTCACAAGCTCATCACCGGACGCCGCGACCGGTTCCACACTATCAAGCAACTCGGGGGAATCAGCGGCTACTGCAAGCGCGCTGAGAGCGACCACGACCACATCGAGGCCGGCCACGGAGGCACCTCCATCTCGGCGGCCTTCGGTTTCGCCATTGCTCGGGACATGCGGGGTACGGATGAGACCGTCGTCGCCGTGATCGGCGACGGTTCGCTGACTACCGGCCTGGCACAGGAAGCGCTCAACCACGCCGGCAGCATGAAGAAGACCAACTTCATCGTGCTGCTCAATGACAACGAAATGTCCATCGCGCCGTGCACCGGGGCGATCACCGCCAGCCTGGGCAAGGTGCGGGCGGAGCCGCACTACTTGTGGGCGAAAAAGCAGGCGGATAGCGTGATCCACCACCTGCCTCTCGGGGATCGCATCTGGGACGCGATCAGCCGTGTGAAAGACGGCATGAAGCAACTCGTCATCCCGGGGATGCTCTTCGAGGAACTCGGCTTCACCTATCTCGGTCCCGTGGACGGGCACTGTCTGGAGACGCTTCAGGACGCGATTCGGCAGGCGCAGCGCATCGGCGGCCCGGTCGTCATCCACGCGCTCACTCGCAAGGGCAAGGGATACCCGCCTGCGGAAGATGATCCTTTCAAGTGGCACGCCACCGTGCCCTTCGACCCGGAGACCGGCCAACCACGCTCAACGAGTTCCGCGCTCACTTACTCCAAAGTTTTCGCGAGGACGCTCATCCGGCTGGCTGAGAAAGATGAGCGCATCGTTGCTCTCACCGCCGCGATGCCTGACGGGACAGGGCTGCTGGAGTTTCAAAAGAGCCACCCGGATCGGCTGATCGACGTCGCCATGGCAGAGCAGCATGCCATCACCTTCGCTGCGGGGTTGGCCGCTGCCGGGATGCGCCCTATCGCCGCCATCTACAGCACCTTCCTCCAGCGCGCCTACGACCAGCTCATTCATGACGTCGGGATCATGAATTTCCCGGTGACGATCTGCCTGGATCGGGGCGGTCTGGCGGGTGATGACGGGCCGACCCATCAGGGCGTGTTCGACATCGCCTATCTGCGCTCGATCCCCAACTTCGTGGTGATGGCGCCCAAAGACGAGCCCGAGCTGCAGCGCATGATGGCAACCGCCGTCCGCCATGACGGCCCGTGCGCTATCCGTTACCCGCGCGGGTGCGGGCCGGGCGCTCCGATGATGGAGGACCCCGAGGCCATCCCCATCGGGGTGGGGGAGACCCTCCGCGAAGGAAACGATGTTGCCCTCGTCGGCTATGGTTACGGCGTGATTGCGGCGGTCCATGCCGCCGAGATCCTGGCGAGCGAGGGGATTCAGGCGACCGTCATCAACGCCCGCTTCGTAAAGCCGCTGGACAGTGAGCTACTGCTCGAGGCGGCCCGCCGCTGCGGTCGCGTGGCGACAATCGAAGACGGCGTGCGTCAGGGCGGCTTCGGCAGCGCCGTACTGGAGAGCCTGCAGGACCACGGATGCACGGCCCCTGTGCTCCGGCTTGGTATCCCCGATCGATTCATCGAGCACGGCAAGCGCGAAAAGCTGCTGGAACTTCTGGGACTGGACGGGCCCGGCGTGGCTCGGAGTGTTCGAGAGTGGATCCGCAAGATCCCCAGCGCCGAGATGATGCCCGAGCTGAGCGAGTCGCTTGCGGACCTGAGTTCGCAACTCTAGCGGTCACACCTCGGCGGTGCCCACCAGGACGCCTGTCTGCCGGCGACGATCGAACCAGCGGAAAGCGTGATCTAACCGTGCCTGCGGATCAGCCAGCGCGGCGCTGACCGGGAGGTGCGGCTCGCCGCGCGGGCTCGGCGAGGCATCTTCTATCGTGCATCCCGGGGGTACCTCTGCGGGACCGTGGCAGGCCCGGCAGGAGATCAGGCTACCGTCGTCCACCGATACCTCGCCGAGAAGGTCGGTCCACTCGCACTCGACCTTACGAGATCCCCGCTTCGCCTCCAGCGCGATCGGTCCCCGCAGCACGGAGCCGGCGATCTGAACCGACTCGGTCTGCGACACCGTTACCGCGATTTCCGAGCCTTCGACCACGTTGCCTTCAAGAACGTACCTTACGGATGCCGGGGCAGGCGTCGCGCCGGAGGGGTCGGACGGATGGACGGGGGAGCGCTGGAACAGCACGATCCCGCGTCGGGCCCGTCGGATTTCGTTCCCCAAGATCAGGTTGTCGTGCCCATGCTCAATGGCGATTCCCCACTCGAGGCAGTTCTCAATCAGGTTCCCGACGAACTCGTTGTGGTGACTGAAGCCGCACCAGAAGCCGAAGCGACTATTGCTGGCGATGTTACCGACGAAGCGATTCCAGCCGCTGAAGCTACTCTCGAAGGCATTGTGCGGGGAGTGGCTGGCGTCATTGAAGGCGATCAGGTTGTGCTCACTGGGCGCCACTCGCAGCCCATTCAGGAAGAACCCATCGCCGCCGTACCGAAGCGAGTTGTGCGTGATGGTGTTACGACAATTGTCGTGCGACAGCATGATCCCCGCAGAGTCACCCCCGGCGGAGAACCGCTCCGGGTCCTCGCAGCGCACGCACCAATCGCAGTTATTGCGGGTGATCAGGTTGCCGTGGCTGCCCCAGAGCCAGATACCCCAGCCCGTGTTCCCAGAGAAATCGCACTCGGCGACCCGGCATCCATGGGAGTTGATGAGCATAGCCCCGTTGACGGCGGAGCCCGCCCGCACGCCGATAACCCGGCAATCCCGGCAGTCTTCCAACACGATGCCGGCCCCGTACGAGCGCCAGACATCGGGGTCGAAGATGTCGAGCCAGTCCCGCTCATCGTATTGCTCAGTGGAGTGGAGTACCGGCTGCAGGCTCCCGGAGAGGTCGCCACCGAGGACGGTGACATTGCGGCACCCTCGGAGAACGAGATTGCGGGCGAACCCCGTCACCACTGGATTGCGCAGCACCAGATCGGAGCGGTTCTCCAGAAGGAGGCCCACGCCGACTCGTTCGCCCGGGGTAGGCGCATGGGCGTGGCGAACGATGGGCCGGTGGAGGTCGAGGGGATCGATCACGTCGGTTGGGGGATGGGCGATATAGGAATTGAACCTATGGCCTCTTCCGTGTCAAGGAAGCGCTCTACCTCTGAGCTAACCGCCCCGGGAGATCGATGATACCGGAAGCGAACGCGAGGTGTAAAGCTTCAGCGCGCCCCTGACTCAAGGCCGCGATGGCCGCGGCCGCGGTTGTTCGAGGCAGGGCCTCGTGGTATACTGGGCGGCCGCACCCTTCCTGCCGACGAGGGCAAGGAGCCCCGAATGAGCCTGTCAATCTATCTCAACGGAGAGTTCGTTCCGAAGGAGAGGGCGGTTGTCTCCGTCTACGATCACGGCTACCTCTACGGCGACGGGGTGTTCGAGGGCATCCGCGCTTACAGCGGACGGATCTTCCGCCTGGATGAGCACATCGACCGGCTTTACCGCTCAGCCGGCGCGATCATGCTCCAGCTCCGCGAGTCGCCCGCGGAACTGCGGCAGGCGGTCCGTGAGACATGCCGGCGGAACAACATCAGCGACGGCTACATCCGCGTCGTGGTCTCACGCGGCCCCGGCGATCTGGGAATCGACCCGAAGAACTGTCACTCGGGTGCCACCGTAGTGGTCATCGCGGATCGGCTGGTGATGTACCCGGCGGAGATGTACGAGCACGGGATGGCCATCATCACCACGTCCACCCGCCGCAACTCGCCGGCGGCCCTCGACCCCAATATCAAGTCACTGAACTACCTGAACAACATCCTCGCCAAGCTCGAGGTGAACCGAGCGGCCCGGATCGGGGGGCAGCCGCCGATCGGGGAGGGGCTGATGCTGAACCTGGAAGGCTACGTGGCCGAGGCCACCGGGGACAACATCTTCGTGCTCGACCGCGGCGTGCTCCTGACCCCGCCCCCGCACGTTGGTATCCTGGAGGGGATCACGCGAGCGGCAGTGCTGGAGCTTGCGGAGCAACTTGGCATCCAAGCCGAGGAGAAGGTCTTCACGCTGACCACCGTCTACGGCGCGCAGGAAGTCTTCCTGACAGGGACTGGTGCTGAAGTGGTACCAGTTGTGCAGGTGGATGATCGAAAGATTGGTGACGGCAGGCCCGGCCCCGTGACCCGGCAGATCATGGATGCCTTCAGGCGCATGGTCAACAGTCAGGGGGTGGAGATTGGGGCTGCAGAACTGGTCTGAACCGCGCTACCATATTATGGGCAAACTCCTGCGTAGAATGCGGTAGCGGAACGGGGCATCTCGCACACGGGTCTGAACCAGCAGGGGTGAGGCGAGGCGGCGGGGTTCCGCTCTCGTCGAAAGGGAACTATCGGTATGTGGCAGCGGTTCACAGAGCGGGCTCGGCGCGTGGTTTTCTTCGCACAGGAAGAGGCCGCGCGGCTGGGCGAGAACTACGTGGGCACAGAGCATCTGCTCCTTGGCCTGGTTCGTGAAAGCGACAGCGTTGCCGCACGCATCCTCGATCGCCTGGGGGTCGCTCTCGGCCGCATTCGGGCCGAGATCGAGCGACAGGTGACTCGGGGCCACGGCAATCTCGGGCAGGATATGCAACTGACGCCCAGAGCCAAGCGCGTCATCGACCTGGCCTACGAAGAGGCTCGACAACTCAACAACAACTACATCGGCACCGAACACCTCCTGTTGGGGCTCATCCGGGAGGGCGACGGACTCGCCGCTCGGGTCCTGGTGAAGCTTGGAGCGGATCTAGAGCGGACCCGGCGCGAGGTTTACGCCATGCAGGAAGGTGAATCGAACGCTCCCGCCAGTCGGCAGCGGAGCCGGACTCCGACGCTCGACGAATTTGGTCGAGACCTGACCGAACTCGCCCGGAATGAGAAGCTGGACCCCGTTGTGGGTCGGCACCAGGAAATCGAGCGCGTCATTCAGATCCTCTCACGCCGGATCAAGAACAACCCATGCCTCGTGGGCGAAGCGGGCGTCGGCAAGACGGCCATTGCCGAAGGGTTAGCCCAGCGGATCATCTCCGAGGACATCCCCGAGCCGCTGAAGGACAAGCGCATCGTGGCGCTGGATCTTCCGGGTCTGGTTGCGGGGACGAAGTACCGCGGCGAGTTCGAAGAGCGCATGAAGCGGGTGATGGAAGAGGTGCGCCGCGCCGCAGGCGAGGTCATCCTCTTCGTGGACGAATTGCACACCCTCGTCGGCGCGGGCGCAGCCGAAGGCGCGATCGACGCGTCCAACATTCTGAAGCCCTCCCTGGCTCGCGGTGAGCTGCAATGCATCGGCGCCACCACGCAGGACGAATTCCGCAAGTACATCGAGCGGGACGCGGCGTTGGCGCGTCGGTTCCAGCCGGTGCAGGTGCGGGAGCCATCCGTCGAAGAGTCGATTGAAATCCTCCGCGGACTCCGGGAGCGCTACGAAGCGCACCACCAGGTGGAGATTCGTGAGGATGCCCTGGTCGCCGCGGCGCGCCTGGCAGACCGGTACATCACCGATCGGTTCCTCCCTGACAAGGCGATCGACCTCGTGGACGAAGCCGCCTCGCGCGTGCGGCTGCGAGATGCCATGCCCCCGGCGGACTTGCGCGATATGCGGCAGCAACTCGAGCGGTCGCAACGCGAATTCCGGGCGCTCCCGGACCAGGCCGAGTACCTCAGGGCCTACCCGCTCAAGGAAAAGATCAAGTCGCTCGAGCTGGATATCGATCGGCGTGACCGCGAGTGGCGAGAAGCTCGGGAGCGGGCAAAGGGCCCCGTTACTGAGGACGAGATCGCCCAGGTGGTGCAGAGCTGGACTGGCATCCCCGTGACGCGTCTCGTCGAGGCGGAGACCACGAAGCTGCTGCGCATGGAAGATGAGCTGCACAAGCGGATCATCGGCCAGGATGAGGCCGTCATCGCCGTCTCGCGGGCGGTGCGCCGAGCGCGCTCTGGTCTGAAGGATCCGAAGCGACCCACCGGCAGCTTCATCTTCCTGGGCCCGACCGGTGTCGGAAAGACCGAATTGGCCCGCGCCCTGGCGAAGTTCCTCTTCGACAATGAAGAGGCGCTGATCCGCATCGACATGTCGGAGTACCAGGAGCGGTTCAACGTGAGCCGTCTCGTCGGGGCGCCTCCCGGCTACATCGGGTACGAGGAAGGCGGCCAGCTCTCCGAGGCGGTTCGGCGCAAGCCCTACAGCGTCGTGCTGCTGGACGAAATTGAGAAGGCGCATCCCGAGGTCTTCAACATCCTGCTCCAGGTGCTCGACGACGGTCGCCTCACGGACAGCCAGGGACGGGTCATCGACTTCAAGAACTGCGTTGTCATCATGACGAGCAATGTCGGCGCCCGGGAGATCACGCAGCGGAGCACCATCGGCTTCGGCGAGCGGGAGCAGCGCGGCCAGTCCGAGCGGCAGTACGAAAGCATGCGCAACCGCGTGATGGAAGAACTCAAGCGCGCCTTCCGGCCGGAGTTCCTCAACCGCGTGGACGACGTCATCGTCTTCCGCTCGCTATCGCCGGACCAGATCCAGGAGATCGTGGATCTGATGCTCCTCAGTGTGGACCGGCAACTCAAGTCACAGGGGATGTCCTTGCAGGTGTCGCAATCGGCCCGCAAGGTGCTGGCCGTCGAAGGATGGGATGAAAACTACGGGGCCCGCCCCCTCAGGCGCGCCATCCAGAGGCTGGTCGAAGACCCGCTTGCGGAAGAGGTGCTCCTCGGCCGCTTCAGCGACGGCGACTCGATCCTCGCCGACGCCGAGGACGGCAAGATCATCTTCCGCAAGATGGACCTGCCGGAACTGCCGGACGAACCGCCAGCACTGGCGGCCACCGTCGGATGAGAGAAGCAGGGCCCGGGGGCATCGCCCTCGGGCCCTTTCTCAAGATGCGTGTCCTCGTCGCTGCCCTCGTCTGCGGGATTGGGGCTCTCACCTGCTTCGGCTGCCGGCCGGGAGCAGGTGGACCGACGCCCACACCAGCACCGCTGTTCCGCGACGTCGCCGCGCAGATGGGCATCCGTCATCGCTGGGGGCATAGCGGCCGTACCCCGCTCTCCGCGCTGGACACATTTGGCTGCGGCTGCGCCTTCACCGATTTGAACGACGATGGCTGGGCCGACCTGCTCCTCGTCGGCGAGCCGACCTGCAGCCTCTACATCAACCAGCACGGAAGGGCGTTCCGGGATGCGACCGCTGCCGCCGGCCTGGATCGGCTTCGTGGCCCCTGGAAGGGGTGCGCCGTCGCCGACGTGAACCAGGATGGTCGACAGGACATCCTGCTCACCGGCTACAATCGCCTGGCATTGCTCTACCAGGACGCGGAGGGGAGCTTCACCCCCGCGGTGGGGCACGGCATCAGCGAGAAGGGCTGGGGGAGCAGCGCGGGATTCATGGACTTGGATGGGGATGCCGACCTCGACCTGGTGATCGGCCATTACGTGATCTTCGATCGCGAGTTCTGCGAACTCGCTCCCGGGGTGATCTCCGGTTGCCCGCCCCACACGTATCGACCCCAATTCGCGGCCGTTTATGAGAACCTGGGCAACGGCCGGTTTCGCGATGTCACGCGATCGTCAGGGGCGCACGACACCCACGGAAAGGCGCTGGTGGTCGCCTTCACCGATTTCAACGATGATGCGCGCCAGGACTTCTACATCGGCAACGACGGTACCCCGGCGGAGCTGCTGCGCAACGACTCGAAGCCGGGCCGGCTCCGCTTTCGGAACGTGGGTGTGGAGCAGGGGGTGGCGCTGGGCGTGATGGAGCAGGCGCAGGCTGCCATGGGCGCGGATTGGGCCGATTTCGACCAGGATGGGCGGCTGGACCTCGCGGTGAGCACCTTCGCCCACGAGCCCTTCTCCCTCTACCGCAACGTCGGCAGCTTTTTCGAGAACATCAGCGTCCGCACCCGCCTCGCCGCAGCCACCACCCTGCCGCTCGGCTTCGGCACCAAGTTTCTGGACGTCGAGAACGACGGCTGGCCGGACCTGCTGTTCGTCAACGGCCACGTCTATGACACGGTACACGAGATCGAGAAGGACAGCACCTACCTGCAGCGGATGCAGCTCTTTCGGAACGAGGGCGGGCGGCAGCTCGCCGAGATCAGTGATCGGGCGGGTCCGGCCTTTCAACGGAAGATCCTGGGCCGGGGCACGGCGACTGCCGACTTTGATCAGGATGGGCGGACGGACGCCTTGGTGGTCGACTACGAAGGAGCGCCGCTGCTGCTGCGGAACGAAGTGGAGGCTGTGGGGCACTGGTTGGCGGTCCGGCTGAACGCGGCTCCACCCAATCGTGATGCCTTCGGCGCCCGGGTCGAGGTCGATGTCGGCGGTCGGGTGCTGGTGAGCCAGGTCTCGCCCGCGTCGAGCTACCTCTCCAGCAGCAGCCCCGTGGTCCACTTCGGGCTGGGTGCCAAAACGCGCTACGACGGCATCGTCGTGAAGTGGCCGTCTGGGAAGGTTGATCGGTTCGAGGGTGGGGCGGCGGACCGAACGGTGAACCTGCGTCCTCATCCGGCCGGAAGATAGAATCCTGACCATGCCCGGCTCTCGATCTGCGCCCGCCATCAAAGCCAGTCCGTCCCAGGATGGCCGGCCCCGATTCGGGAGAATCCTCCTCTATGGCGTGTTGATCCTCGCCCTGGCCGGTGGAGTGCGGCTGATGATCGGCGGCGAACTGCAGCAATGGCAGGCTGCCCGCGCGTCCGACGCCGAGCTTGCCCGGCTGTACGGCGCTGGCGCCGCCTCCGCCTTCCAGTCGCTGGAGTGGGCGAGGCGGCTGGAGGCGGACGGCAAACCGGCCGAAGCCAGGGACGCTTTCCGGAAGGCGACCGAACAGGACGCCGGGAGCGCGGCGGCATGGGTGGGGTGGGGCCGGTCGGCCTATGCGGTGGGAGAGTGGCGCACCGCGGAAGAGATCCTCGCCCGCGCTGTGCGGCAATGGCCCGAGTCGGCGGATGCCCGATTCGCGTACGCTGCGGTGTTGGCCAGCACCATGCGCCACGCGGCGGCCGCCGAAGAGCTGAAGGCTGGTTTGCGTTCCCGCCCGAGCCAGTTCCAGGCGTGGTGGTCACTGGGGAATGTCTCGATGTACCTGGAGAACCCCGTCGCCGCAGTGGCAGCCTATCGTGAGGCCTATCGGATCCAGCCCAATGCCGGTGGGATGCGCGCGATCCTGGGTAAGGCCCTCGTCCGGGCCGGGCAGCCCAAGGAGGCGCGGGTGCATCTGGAGGCCGCGCTGGTGACCAACCCCGCGGACCTGGACACCCGGTACTATCTGGCGGAAGCACTGGCACAGTCCGCGGATGCCGACGAGCGACAGCGGGCGATCCTGGAATACAACCGCGTGGCAGGATTCTCCAATGAGAAGGCCCGGGCGCATCTCGGTGTCGCCAGGATCTGGCTGAAGGACGGCGATGTCGGCAATGCCCAGCAGGCGCTGGAGCATGCGATGGATGCCGAGCCCAATCACCTCGAGGCTCTGCGAGCGCTGGTGGGCACGTATCGGAAGCAGGGTCAGACGCGGAACATCCAGCGGTTCGAACCGAGGCTTTTGCGGCTCGAGCAGGCAGACGAGCATCGTCGTAGGGTCCTGGACGCGCTGCAGCGCGGAGCGCCTACGGTCTCCTCTCTCCTCGAACTCGGTAAGACCTACATGTCTATGGGACTGAGTCGGGACGCCAGGCTGGCCCTGGATGCTGTGCTCCGGTACGAACCGCGCAACCCCATCGCCGCCGCCGGACTGAAGCGATTGGATGAGATTCTCAATCGGTCCAAGAAGGCTGCCACGAGTCCCGCTCCGGCAACGACCACGCAGTAGCATCCGGCGGGGAGGAAGAAAAGCAGGCGAAACGGGGGTTCCCCCCTTCCCGGATGGGTCGGATCGCTCGAGGTATTACCTGACGACGTCGCCGGCCAGCCCGGATAGCGGGCCCGGCAATGACGCTCCCGGCTGGACCAGCACGCAGTGTTTGTTGATCGGCGGATTCTCTACGACGGAGCGCACCCCGCCAGGCCACACCACCGTCACCCTCGCTATCGATGCCGCGCTCCCCAAACCGAAATGGACGCGTGGGTCCGAGATGGAGGCATAGCAGCGCGTGGTGCGCATGAAGCTCACCTGCTTCCGGCCGCCAGCCTCGATCTCGACGCGGGCACTGATCGCCTCCCAGTTCGGGCGCTTGCCGATCAGACGGAAGGTCACCCAATTCTGTTTGGGATGGTCGTTGCGAATGACGACGGGCGGCCCGTTGCTGTTGCTCACCAGCATATCGAGGTCTCCGTCGTTGTCCAGGTCGCCGAACGAGAGACCCCTGCCGACCGTCGGGCGGGTGATGGCGGGGCCCGCGGTGGACCCGGCTTCCACAAACTTCCCCGTGCCAGTGTTGCGGAAGAAGGCACGCGGTTGGGCGTAGGTGCAGCTCTTGTCGATCCGCGCGATCTGGTCCTGCACGTGTCCGTTCACCTGAAACAGGTCTACCCATCCGTCGCCGTCCAGGTCGGCAAAACCAAGACCAAAGGTGAGTAGCGGCAGGGTGAGCTGCTGCAGCCCCAACTGCTGGGTCACCACACGAAACCCCTGGCCTGGCTGATAGCGCCAGATGGGCTGAACTTCATTCTGGAACACGCCCGTGGTGAGGCCGAGGTGCCCGTCGCCCATGAAGTCCCCAAAGTCGCAGCCCATGTTCGCCACCGGCGAGCCGGTGTCGTTCAGCGCACACCCTTCCTCTGCTCCGACGTCCCGAAATCGGCCGCCGCCGAGATTGCGGTAGAGGAAGTTTGGCGTGCCGTCGTTCGCCACAAAAGCATCGACCTTCCCATCCTCGTCATAGTCGACGAAGGACAACCCGAGCCCGCGCCCGGTGGTGTCGTTGAACCCCATTTGTCGGGCAGCGGGGACGAATTTCCCCCCGCCGATGTTGCGGAAGACAAGATCCGGCTCCGGTGTGTAGTAGTAGGGGGGGCAGCTCGTGGGGACTCCCCGGTTCTGGCACAACTGCTTCGAACTCTGGTCGAAGTAGCAGTAACGACAGACATAGAGGTCTAGATCTCCATCGCCATCCAGGTCCGCGAAGCCCGCCGCCGTGCTGAATCCCTTCCCTGTTGTGCCGGAGCGGACGGTGGTGTCCTCGAAGGTCCCGTTGCCGAGATTGCGCAAGAGCTGGTTGTGCCCGTGGTTGGTCACATAGATGTCTATCCAACCGTCCGCATCGTAGTCGCCGGCCGCCACCCCCATCCCCACGCCATATCCCAGCCCCCGCACCTTCGCCCGACCAGACACATCCTCGAATCTGGCGCCGCCGAGGTTGCGATAGAGGTGATTGCCGTCTCCCGGCGGGTTCTTCCCGTTCACGAGGAAAACGTCCATCCGCCCATCGTTGTCGTAATCCAGGATCGCACAGCCCGAGCCCGTGGTCTCGACAATGTTCGCGCCTGCGCCCTGGCCGCTCCGGTGGTGGAAGTCGATGCCCGTCTCGGAGGTGATGTCCGTAAAGGGGTAGCTGGGCCTTTCGGGTGCCGGTTTCCGGGCGGTGCACCCTCCACCGGCGAGCACCCCGCACGCGAGGATGGATGGCAGGAGGCGACTCAGACGGGGCATTCGGGGGCGGACCTGGTTAGCGGTCGGATGCCGTCGCATCGCCCGCGAGGTGTCGTCTGAGGTAGGCGGCAATATCCCGTTTTCCACCCCGCTCGAAGGCATCCGCGGCGAGCGACCAGTAGCGCGATTTCTTGGGCGAATGCTGGGCGAGGTAGCGGTATTGATCCGCGGCGATCAGATAGTCGCCTTTGTCCATCAGGATCGCTGCGTATTTCTCTCGCAGGCCCGTGCGATTAGGGTAGAGTCGGATCTGGCGCAGGATGTTGCCGGTCTGCTGACGGTGGCTCAAGATCTGGGTGCCCCGCTGGGCGGCGGCGTCGGCTTCCTTCGTTCGGCCTAACGCCCGGAGGCATTGCGAGATGCCGATGTAGGCACCGTTGGCGCCGGCGTTCAGCTTAATGGCGAGTTGGTACTTCTTGACAGCCTCCGCGTACTGTTCCGATCTCTGGTGCGCAAGCCCCCAGCCATAGTAGAGCAGGGAGCTGGCCTCTCCATCCTTTTCGGCCTGCGCCGCCATCGCCAGGGCGCGAGGCAGATCGTGCGGATCCTCGGGCTGATCCGCGAGCGCATAGGCGTAGGCGGCCAGGAAATGGGATGAGCGCTCTCCGAGAGCAAAGGCGCGATCCAGCGAGGGCCGAGCTTCCACGGCCCTGCCGATGTCGACCAGGAAGGTCCCGAGCAGGGCATATGTCTCCGCCCGGGCGGGATCCATCTTGATGGCGAGGTTGAACGCCTCAGTGGCCTGAGTAGCGTATCCGAAGGACCCCGCTATCCGGGCGAACCCGAGTCGCGCATCCACGGAGGTCGGGCAGGCGGAAGCCGCGCGGTCGTACTCGCTGAATGCCCGCTGCCGGTCTCCCAGTCGCTCTGCCAGGCGGGCGAGGTTCACGTAGCCGTCGGGGTTCCGGGGATCCAGGCGGATGGCCGATTCGAAGGCTGCTTCGGCGGCGGCTGGGGGTTCGGCGCCCGTCTCCGCGATAACGATCCCCAGTGACAGTTGTGCGAGGGCGCTTCGGGGGAGGACGCGAACGAACCGGCGCGCCTCCTCCAGCGCCTCCTCCCCGCGTCCTTCGGACAGGTGCCTTCGGATCAACGCCCGGAAGGCGATAGGTGAGGGTTCAACCACCGTCAGCCGATGCAGGGCCGACGTCGACGGTGCCCGAGAAGGCAGCTTCGCCGCCATCGCCACCGCCACGAGGCCAAGGGCGGCAGCGCCCCCCGCCAGCGGCCGGACAATGGATGGCCAATTGATCGCGTCGGCAGACATCTGATGAGTATACGGAGGGCAGCAAACGAAGAGTGCCCGCCGAGCCTCCAGGGCGCGGCGGGCACCGTCTTCCGTTGCCGAGCGATCTAACTACGGCGTCGGAGTGCCGCAGGGGCTCGGGGAGCCTTCCCAGGCCCAGTTCCCGCCGGTGTTGGCGCCAATCATCTTGGCCCAGGGCAGGTTGTTCCCGATCTTGCAGTTGTTCTGCTTGGCCTTCTTGTTCACGTAGTACTTCACGTGACCATCGGCGAAGAGGACGTTGTTGCCGTCGCCGTGGCGGGGCAGCTTGTCGCTCCAGTTCCAGTCGTCCTGGTCGTGGGCAACCCGGTCCCAGGTCGTCCAGATCGTGTAGTCGCCGATCATCCGCATCGTGTCGGTGAGGCCGTTTCCGGTGGTGTTGTCGGTCCAACCACCATTGCCGCCCTCCATCAGCGCGACGGTGTCGGCAGGCTGCTCGATGCGCGATTCGTGCACGCCGACCCAACTGTTGAAGTCGGTGAGCCCGTAGTTGTTCACGCCGTAGCTCACGGGGATCTGCGACTCTTCACGAGGATCACTGGGGCAGCGATAGAGCTTCCAGTTCTTCACGTAGGGCTGGATCACCCACTGCCACTGCTGGCCCGGGAGCGGGTTGGTGCGCGAGCAGCCGGGCGGGGATCCGTGACAGTCGCCACCACCCGTAACCAGGCGATTGTCATAGTCGGTCGCGTACATCGCGATTGCCGTGCCCAACTGCTTCAGGTTGCTCTGGCAGGAGGCCTTTCGGGCGGCCTCTCTTGCCTGGGCAAAAACAGGGAACAGGATGGCGGCAAGGATGGCGATGATCGCGATTACAACCAGCAGCTCGATGAGGGTGAACCCTCGTCTTGCTCGGTCAGGTAATGCCATGGATGACTCCTTGGTGCTCGGCCGGCTTCATTGCCTGATCGGCGCTCATGTCGCCGGCCGCCTCTGATACGTTGGATGTCCGGGTACGAGGCCCGATCGGCCCACAACTGCGAGTGCCCGCCCGGACGACGAACCCCGCACATCAGAAAGCTGCTAGCGGCCCATCCCGGGTCCATTAGACCCCATACCGCCGGGGGCATTCATTCCGCCACCGGGAACGCCCGCAGGGATGCCCGGGCGCATCTGGTTGCCCCGCCCCGGCCCGGTCTGATTCCCCTGGCCCGACTTCATCCGCTCCATGTACTTGGCGCGGGTGTCCCCGGAGGGGGTGCCGCCACCTTCCTTGCAGCCGGAGAGCACCGCGAGACTGGCGATGGCGACGAGCGAGAGCGCGGCTCCGCGCAGTGTTTTGACCTGATGCATCCTTGCGTGTCCTCGAGACAGCCGTGGGCTACGACCCGACCGGGGGCCATCCGCAGCGTCATGCTGCTGATCCGCGATCCAGTTCTTAACTATTATTCATTATTCCTGCTTCATCTCGCTACAGCAGCCCAAAGTTGCCCGGGGCCCGGGGGGATCGTGCGAAAAGTCAAGACCCAGTTCGTCTGCCAGGGGTGCGGTGGAGTCCAGCCTCGGTGGCTCGGACGCTGCCCGGAATGCGGTGAGTGGAATACGCTGCAGGAGGAGTTTGTCTCGGATTCCGGCCCTGCCTCTCCACGGACCTCGGGCGGCGTGCCCGGGTCAGGTGCCGTCTCCATCACGGCTTCCGCCCTCACTGCGGTGACCCGCACGCGGACCGGAGTTCCAGAGCTCGACCGCGTGCTCGGCGGGGGGATGGTCTCCGGCTCGGTCGTCCTCATTGGCGGCGACCCGGGCATCGGAAAGTCCACGCTTGTCATGCAGGCAAGCCGCGAGCTGGCGCGGGCCGGCTGCACCGTCCTGTATGTGACCGGGGAGGAATCCACCCAGCAGGTACGGCTTCGTGCGGAGCGGCTGGATGCCGTCGAAGCCCGCATTCTACTGCTCGCGGCCACGGACCTGGAATCCATTGAGGCGGCGGTCCGGGAGATCAAGCCGGGCTGCCTGATCCTCGATTCGGTGCAGACCCTCACCGATTCCCGGTTGGAGTCCGCCGCGGGCACGGTGAGCCAGGTGCGCGCTGCCGCCCTGCGGATGGGGGAACTCGCCAAGTCGGGCGGACCGGCAGTTTTCCTCATCGGCCACGTCACGAAGGAAGGGACGATCGCGGGGCCGCGAGTGCTGGAGCATATGGTCGACACCGTCCTCTACTTTGAAGGCGAGCGGCACGGCAGTTACCGCATCCTCCGGGCGGTGAAGAATCGGTTCGGCTCCACGGATGAAATCGGGCTGTTCCTGATGGGGGACGACGGACTTCGGGAGGTGAGCAACCCCAGTGAAGCTTTTCTGGCGGAGCGGGCGGTGGCCGAACCTGGGAGCGCGGTCATCCCCCTGGTGGAGGGGAGCAGACCGCTTCTCGTGGAGGTTCAGGCGCTGGTCACTCGGTCTTACCTGGCCTCCCCTCGCCGGACGGCCTCCGGGCTCGATCACAACCGCCTGGCGATGTTGCTGGCCGTGCTCGAGAAACGGTGTGGACTCCGCTTCGGAGACCGGGATGTCTTCGTCAATGTCGTCGGCGGGCTCCGGATCGCCGAACCGGCCGCGGATTTGGGCGTGGCGCTCGCGCTGGCCTCGAGCCACCGGGGACATCCGATCCAGCCGTCACTGGTGAGCGTCGGCGAGGTGGGGCTGGCGGGGGAAATCCGCCGGGTCGGCAGGCTGGACCTGCGCCTCCGCGAGGCCGCACGGATGGGCTTCACACGAGCCGTGGCGTCCGGCGGCGCAGCCGTGATTGACGGGATGCAGGTGCACGCATGCACCAACCTCCGGGAGGCGATGGGGTCGGCGCTGCTCAAGGACGCGGTGGTCGACCAGACCCTGCCGGAGGACCCCTTCGCGGACGGCTGACGCCCGCACTCCGGTGAGACGAAGGGATCCGCCTTGCCCACCATCGAATTCCTCGGTAGTCTCACCGTGGGTGAGGAGGTTACCTGATGTTCCGACTCGATGCCGGCCGCGGCGCCAGATTCTGCGACGGCACCACACGCCGTGATTTTCTCCACGCCGGCTCGCTGGGCGTGGCCGGGCTCACGCTGCCAGCGTACCAGGCGCTCGCCGCCCAGGGCGCGGTGAAGCCGGACCAGGACACCAACTGCATCATGATCTTCATGCTGGGCGGACCCAGCCAGCTCGACACCTGGGACCCCAAGCCCGACGCCCCTGCCGAGGTGCGCGGCCCCTACCGCCCGATCGAGACCAACGTCCCGGGAATGCGCATCTCCGAGATCTTTCCCCGGATGGCGAGGCACGCGGACAAATATGCCCTTGTCCGGTCTGTCTACCACGGCGCAGCGGCCGTACACGATACCGGCCATCAGATGATGCAGACGGGCCGGCTCTTCCAGGGGGGGCTGGAGCATCCGCACGTCGGTGCTGTGCTGGCGCGCATGAAGGGTGCCCGCGGAGCCGCGCCACCCTACGTCGTACTGCCGACCCCCATGGGGCCGACGGGCGGCAACCTGCCGCACGGACAGTCTGCCGGCTACCTGGGTAAGCAGTTCGACCCCATCACGCTCAATGATGACCCGAGCAAGCCCGGGTTCAAGGTGCCCGACCTCGTTCCGCCCGATTACATCTCGTCCGTCCGCCGGGAACGGCGTCAGAGCATCCGGGATGCGATCGAAAAGGATGTGCGGGGGTTTGAGAAGAGCGGCAACGCCCGCCTGCTGGACACGAATTTTCACCAGGCCTACGCCCTGATGTCCGGCAAGGAGGCACGCGAGGCCTTCGACCTCCGCGCCGAATCGATGGACGTGCGCAACCGGTACGGCATGAACAAGTTCGGCCAAAGCTGCCTACTCGCCCGGCGGATGGTCGAGCGCGGTGTGCGACTGGTGACGATCAACATGTTCGAAACGGTCTTCAACGAGATCACCTGGGACATCCACGGCTCCCGTCCGTTCACTCCGATCCAGGCTTACCGCGACGCGGTTGGCCCCTGGTTCGACAATGGCTACAGCTCGCTCCTGGAGGAACTTGCCGACCGAGGTCTGCTGAAGAACACCATGGTGGTGTGTATGGGTGAGTTTGGGCGCACACCCAAGATCAACCCTGCCGGCGGGCGAGATCACTGGCCGCAATGCTGGACGATCCTCTATGCGGGCGGCAAGGTGCGGGGTGGCCAGGTGATCGGTGCGAGCGACGAACTGGGGGCTTTCCCCCAGGACCGCCCCGTCTCTCCCGGCGAGGCTGTTGCCAGCATCTACGCGGGCCTCGGCATCGATCTCCATACGGAACTGGCCGGGCCGCAAGGCCGCCCGATCCCGCTGGTCGATAGCGGCGTGAAGCCGATCTCTGAGTTGTTCTGATCCGTCCAACGCGAACGGTGCCATGCGTCTCATCCTCTGTCTCGGCTTCGGCGTCGCACTTGCATGGGTTCGGCCGGTGGTCGCTGCCCAGCCAGCGGCCGTGGCCATCGTCCCCTCCCGACTGGAGTTCAGTGCGGGGCCAGGCATGCCCCGCCGACTCTTGCTGCTCGAAATGGACGGTGGTGTCGCCCGCCGGGATCTTTCCAACGCCGCGAAGTGGTCCAGCAGCAACCACGCCGTCGCTCGGGTCGCCGCCGACGGCACCGTAACTCCCGTCGGCCCCGGTTCCGCTCGGGTGACGGCCAGAAACGCAACGCGGACGAGCGTGGCCCAGGTCACCGTCCGGGGGCCGCTGGGTGGGGATTGGGGGTTCACGCGGCACGTCCTCCCCATGCTCACCCGGGCGGGCTGCAACTCCGGCGCCTGTCACGGCGCCTCTGCCGGTAAGGGCGGGCTGAAGCTCAGTTTGCGCGGCTACGATGCCGCATTCGACCATGCCTCTCTCACTCGGCAGATCAGGGCACGACGGGTGGACACCACCAACCCCGACGCCAGCCTCGCGCTGCGGAAGGCGACGCTGGCCATGCCCCATGGCGGAGGTCGGCGCATCCTGCCCGGGTCCCTGGAGCATCGTGTCCTAAGAGGTTGGATCGCCGCCGGCGCGCCCGGGGTGGGCAACCCCGGCCCAGGGCTTCGGGAGATCGAGATCTTCCCCAAGCAGTCTCAGATGCGGCCCGGCAGCCGTCAGCAGATCCTGGTGCAGGCGCTCTACGCTGACGGGAGTCGGGAGGACGTCACGCGTTGGTGCAAGTTCACCAGCGCCGAGGATGCCGTGGCCTCGGTGGAGGACGAAGGCAGGTTGACTGTCCGCGGCCCAGGCGAGACGGCCATCAGCGTCTGGTTCAACAGCCGCGTCGGGTTCACGCGGGTCACCGTGCCGCATCCGGACGTGGTCCCCGAGAGTGCGTACAGCGCTGCCGCGCGGCGGAACTACATCGACGACCACGTCCTGGCGAAGTTACGCGCCCTGCACATCCGACCCGCCGGGCTCTGTTCTGATGAGGAATTCATCCGCAGGGCCTTCCTGGATGCCGCGGGCATTCTGCCCCCCGACCATGAGGTGGCGACGTTTATGGCGGATCCGCCCGCGGACCGCCGGCAGCGCCTCGTCGACCGCCTTCTGCGGCGGCCCGAGTTCGTCGACTACTGGGCCTACCGCTGGTCGGATCTTCTGCTCGTCTCATCAAGAAGGCTTCCCGCTCGCGGGGTCTGGTCGTTCTATGACTGGATTCGGTCGGCCGTGGACCGCAACGTCCCCTGGGACGAAATGGTCCGGCAGATCATCACCGCCAGCGGCAGTACGCTGGTCAACGGTGCCGCCAACTACTTCGTGATTCACAAGGATCCAATCGATCTCACGGAAACCACCACTCAGGCATTCCTGGGAATGTCGCTCACCTGCGCCCGATGCCACAACCACCCGATGGAAAAGTGGACGCAGAACGACTACTTCGGGATGGCGAACCTCTTTGCCCGCGTGCGCCTGAAGGCCGGCGACTCCGTGGGCGAGACCGTGGTGTTGGCCGTGGAAGATGGTGACGTCAACCACCCGCGCGCCGGTGTGCCGCTGCCGCCGCGTCCCCTGGACGGGGTGCCGCTTGCCCTGGACGACCCGGCCGACAGGCGCGAGGCGTTGGCGCGGTGGGTGACCTCTCCGGCCAACCCCTACTTCACCCGGGCAGTGGTTAACCGGATCGCCCGCAACTACCTGGGTCGGGGGCTGATCGAGGCCGAGGACGATCTCCGCCTCACCAACCCGCCGTCGAACGAGTCACTGTTTCAGGCGATGTGCTCGGACCTCGTCCGCGGCGGCTACGATCTACGCGGCCTGATGCGGACCATTATGCTCTCGGCGACCTATCAACGATCCTCAGTGGGACCCGCCGTCGGTGACGAGCGCTACTACGCCGCGTACATCCCGAGGCGTCTCGGCGCAGAGGTGCTCCTTGACGCGATCTCGCACGTCACCGGGACTCCGACTGAGTTCGCTGGCTTCCCCCGGGGCACTCGGGCCACTCAGTTGCCGGACGTCACCCTGACCTCGTACTTCCTCACCGCCTTTGGCCGGCCGCAGCGCGTGCAGACCTGCTCCTGCGAACGGACCGAAGAGAGCAGCGTTGCCCAGGTGCTTCATCTCGTGAACGGCGAGACGATCAACGACCGCCTGCGGGCGCCGAACTCCTTCGCGGCTGTCCTGGCCGCATCCACGGACCCCCCGGAGGCGTTGCTTGAGTCGCTCTTTCGGCGTGTTTACGGGCGCTCGCCCTCACCTCCGGAGCGGGCAGCCCTCGGTGCGTTGGTCCGCGACGCGCCCCCATCCGGTGCTGGACGGCGCGAGCTGTTCGAGGACATTCTCGCGGCAATGCTCACCACTCGCGAGTTCCTTTTCAACCACTGAGCAGTCCGACGTCACCGACAACCATGAGTCTCTCCCGACGAAGCTTGCTTCTCCGCGGCGTCCTCGCTGGTGGTCTGGGCGTGCCCGCAGCGGCGGCGACAGCGTCGCCGCTCACCGCCCTCGATTTCTCGGGCGATGGTGCCCTACTCGCTGTGGCAGGCTACCGGCAGATCCTGCTGGTGGACGTGGCCGCCGGTGAGGTGCGTCGGCGCCTGCCCTGCCGCATGGCGATCTCCGCGCTTCGCTTTGATCGGCCGGGCCGCCAATTCGCGGCCGGGGGCGGTGAGCCCGGACGCGGCGCGGAGCTTCACGTCTGGCGGCTCGGGGGCGGCCCGGCCCGTGTCCTGCGTGGCGGGCACACAGACGCCATCCTGAGCCTGGACTGGCATCCCGACGGACGCACGATCGCCGCCTCGAGCTACGATCGCCTGGTCTCGCTCCGGCAACTCGATTCCTCCGCCGCGCGGCTGCTCAAGGATCATACCGACGCTGTCTACTCCATCGCTTTCGACCGGAGTGGCGACCGCCTCGCCAGTGCCTCCGGGGACCGGACGGTCAAGGTTTGGGCCCCCGCACAGGGGAAGCGACTGTTCACCCTCAGTGAGGCCACCGCCGAGCTCTACTCCGTGGCTTTCCACCCAGAGCGTCAGGAACTCTCTGCCGGTGGCGTGGACAGGATGCTGCGCTCGTGGCAACTGACGCCCAACTCCGGGGCTCTGCTCCGCGCCGCCTTCGCTCACGACGGCCCCGTTCTCTGCGTGCGGTACGATGCGGCGGGCTCGATCTGGACAGCGAGCGAAGACAGGACGGTTAAGGCCTGGGATCCGGTAACGCTGACGGAGCGGCGGGTGCTTCCTCGGCAATCGGACTGGCCCGCCGCCATCGCCACCAGCCGCGATGGCCGTTGGTTCGCGACGGCCAGGCACGATGGCAGCCTCGCCACCTACGCCGCGGACACCGGAAAGCTGAAATGGGAGACCAAACCCAGATGATCTGCCGAACCTTTGCTGACACGGTAGTCAGGTCCGCCCGGCTCGCGGTGTTGTCCAGCCTCGCCGTGAGCGGGATTTGCTGGGCGCAGGGGCCGACACTCGCCCCTGCGACACTACGAAGCGTGTCGCCGGTTGTGGTCATCCGCGGCGAAGCGCGCACGCTGACACTTGACGGGGTCAACCTCCTCGGTGCCACTGAGCTGATCACCGACGACCCCGCGCTCACCGGCCGCCCTTTGCCCGGCGGCTCCCGCAACCAGATTCGGTGTGAGATTGCCGTCGCTCCGCTGGCGAGAATGGGACTGCACCGGATCTCGGCACGCACGCCGAACGGCGTCACGGGGTCCGTCACGCTGCTCGTCAGCGCGTGGCCCGAGACGAGTGAAGTTGAAGCCACGGCTGAGCCGCCGACGGCGGTCAAGCTGCCGACCCTGTTGGGCGGAGCGCTGACCACGGCGGGCGATGCGGATAGCTTCGCATTCCAGGGTCGGGAAGGGGAGGCGCTGATCTTCGACGTCTTCGCCGTCCGGATCCGATCTCGCATGAGCGCGGTCGTCACGCTGCGCGGCCCGGACGGAGCCATCGTCGGGCGAGCGCGCGGTGTGGATCGTGGGGCGGATCGCGGCGGCGACGCCCTCCTGGCCGCGGTCATCCCAGCGGACGGGACGTATACGCTGCGAGTGGAAGATTTTGAGCGTGCGGCCGGCGGAGACGTCTACTACCGCATTCTGGCTTCGCCGGGGGCCGTGGTCACTGGCCGGGTGCCGCTCGGTGTTCCGTCGACCGGCGGCAGCATCCGTCTCCTGGGTCCCGGGTTGGGTGAAGGTCAGGTTGTGACGATCACGCCGGGGGCGCCCGGTTCCCAAACATTGAGCGAAGCGAACGGCATCCACCTCTGGGAGCCGGTCACGATCCCGGTTGGGAGTCTTCCGGAGGTCGCGGAATCGCCGGCGCGGGCCGTCGGGCTACCCGGTGCCCAACTGGTGTCGGTGCCGATGACCCTGAATGGCACCATCAGTCGACCGGGAGAGGTGGACTACTATCGGTTCCGCGCCCGGCGTGGGGAGACGATCGTGCTGGAGACCACGGCCCGACGGCTGGGTTCACCCCTCGACAGCCATCTGGCAGTGCTCGATACCAAAGGAAAACCCGTCGAGCGCTGCGCGCTGCGTTGCGTCTCGGAGACGGTTCTGACGCTCAACGACAGGGACGCTGCGTCGGCCGGTCTCCGGCTCCTGGCGTGGAACGATCTCAGCGTCAACGACCTTATGTACATCCGGGGCGAGGTGGTAAAGCTGGTGTCGTTGCCGAAGGGACCGGACGACGATGCCCGATTCCTGACCGACCGCGGCGTGCGAGCTGCCCTGTTTGAAACCACCCCCAGCGGCCATGCGCTCAACACGCCGATCTACAAGGTGCAGGCGTACCCGGCCGGCACACGTTTCGCTCCGAACGGGATGCCTGTTTTCCGCCTTCACTACGAGAATGACGATGGCGGGCCCAGCTTTCAGAAGGACGCTCGCGTGACGTTCGTCGCCCCGGCCGATGGGGAGTTCGTGGCGGCCGTCCGGGACGCTCGACGGTCTGGGGGGCCGAACCTCGGCTACCGGTTGACCTTGAGGCATCCCCGTCCGGATTTCCGCTTGAGCCTTGCCGTGGAGAACCCGGGGGTGCCTGTCGGCAGCAGCATTCCGATCGAAGTGACCGCGGAGCGCCTGGATGGGTTTGACGGGCCCATCGACGTCCGGCTGACCGGTGTGCCGTCGGGTTTCACGGTGACGGAGACGCAAATCGAGGCCGGTGAGGCGTCCGCCACGGTGCTCCTCTCTCACGCTGAACAGGCGGTCGCGCCCACGGGGACCGCACAACTGACGCTTCTGGGGACGGCGACGCTCGACGGAACGCAGGTGACACGGTCCTTCCCCGTGGGCTCCGGTAGCCGACTCGTTGTGCTTCCACCCGCTGACCTCGTGCCGACCGCCCCCGGACGCCTGGTCTCCATCCGGCCCGGCACGGAGCAGTACGTCGAGATCCGGATCGAGCGCCGGAATGGGTTTAAGGGGCGGATTCCGGTCGAACTGCGCAACCTGCCGTTTGGAGTCCGGGTTCTGGACGTCGGCTTGAACGGCGTCCTAATCAACGAAACCGAGTCGGTACGCACCTTCACCATCATCTGCGATCCCTGGGTGAAGCCGACTCAACGGGTCATCTACTGCACCGTGCGGACCGAGACCGACAGCAGTGTGCCAACGGAAGTTGCCGCGGCTCCGATCACGTTGGTGGTGCTCCCGCCCGCTCCTCGTGCGGAGAAGGCCGTACGATGAGTGGCGAGTACCCGCTCCGGGATGATCAGGTCCGCGAGTTCCATGAGCTCGGGTTCATCCGCCTCGACGATGTGCTGACGCGGGGCGAATTGGAGCAGGCGCGAACAGACCTGGCCGAGGCCATGGCGCGGCCGGCGGGCATCGACCGCACCGGCAATCCGGAGTACGACCGGATCTTTCTGCAGAAGGTAAACCTGTGGGAAGCCCACGCGGGGATCCGGGCCATCACCTGCCACCCCCGTCTCGCGGGGATTGCCGCTCGGCTGGCCGGCGTGCCGCGGGTGCGGCTCTGGCATGACCATGCACTGATCAAACCCCACGTCGACAGCAAGCCTTCGCCGTGGCACCAGGACTTGCCCTACTGGCCGATGCTGGACGAGGGCGCCCTCTCTTGCTGGCTTGCGCTCGACGACGTCGATGAGCTAAACGGCTGTATGAGTTTCGTCCCTCGCTCGCATACCTGGGGCAGGCTGCCCCCGATCAATCTGGCAAACCCCCAGAGCATCTTCGATCTGGTGCCGGAGCCGGAGACGAGGGACTTCACACCGGTGGCGAGACCCCTCCGAGCGGGTTCCTGCACCTTCCACCACGGGCTCACCTTTCATTCCGCGCCGGCAAATCGTGGGACCGCACCCAGGCGAGCCCTGGTGGTGATCTACATGCCGGACGGCACCCGGTACTCGGGCAAAACCCACTGCGTCACAGACGGGCTCGGGCAGGAGGTCGGCGCCCCAATAGCAGGGGAGCGCTTCCCGCTCTTACCCTGACGGTCTCCCGTTGTTAGGGGTGAGGTGTTAGAATGCGGCCATGCCCAGAGCCGAACACCTCCGAAACATCGCTATCATCGCCCACGTCGACCACGGCAAGACAACCCTCGTCGACGCCATGCTCCAGCAGGGCAACGTGTTTCGAGAGAACGAGCTCGTTCAAGAGCGGGCGATGGATCGGATGGACCTCGAGCGTGAGCGAGGCATCACGATCATGGCCAAGAACACCTCGATCAACTATGCCGGGGTGAAGATCAATATCGTCGACACGCCCGGCCACGCGGATTTCGGGGGCGAAGTCGAGCGCGTCCTCGGCATGGTCGACGGGGTGCTGCTCCTGGTGGACGCGGTCGACGGCCCCATGCCCCAGACGAAGTTTGTGCTGCGGAAAGCCCTGGAGTTGGGGCATCGCGCCATCGTCGTCGTCAACAAGGTCGATCGACCCAGCGCCCGTCCCGACTGGGTGCTGGACCAGACCTTCGACCTGTTCGTGACGCTTCACGCCTCTGACGCGCAGCTCGATTTCCCGGCACTCTTCACCAATGCGATCGCAGGCACTGCCACGACGGACCACGCAGTCCCCGGCGTTGATCTACGACCCCTGTTCGACGCGATCCTAAGTCACATACCTGCGCCCGATGCAGACACTGCCGCGCCGCTGCAGATGCTCGTGACGAGCGTGGACTACGACCCCCACCGCGGCCGGGTGGCGGTCGGCCGCGTCTTCGGCGGCGTGATCCGACCCAACAGCCCGATCATCCACTTCGACCGGGACGGGCGCCCGCATCCGGCCAGGGTGGTGACCGTCTTCGCCTATCGCGGCCTGCGGCGCGTTGAGACGGAGCTCGGCTCGGCGGGAGACATCGTCGCGGTCAGCGGTATCGCCGATGCCAACGTGGGGGAGACCCTGGCCGATCCGGTCGACGCGCGGCCATTGCCGGTCACCCGAGTTGAAGAGCCCACCTTGCGGATGACGTTTGGGGTCAGTACCAGCCCCTTCGCGGGCAAGGATGGACAGTACTGCACATCGCCGCATCTGCGGACTCGCCTGATGCGAGAGCTGGAGACCAACGTCGCCCTACGGGTGGAGGCGATGGAGAGCCCGGACACCTGGTCCGTATCCGGTAGGGGCGAGCTCCATCTCGCGATCCTGATCGAGACCATGCGCCGCGAGGGGTATGAACTCCAGGTGTCGCAGCCGGAGGTGATCTACCGCGAGATTGAAGGTCAGCGGTGCGAACCGTACGAGCACGTCAGCATCGAGGTGCTGGAAGAGCATCTGGGCGGCGTGGTGGAAATGCTGGGCCGCCGTCGAGGTGAGCTGAAGAACATGGAGTACCGTGAAAACGGGGAGGTCCATGTCGAGTACGAGCTGCCGACGCGCGGGCTGATCGGCTTCCGCACGGACCTGCTCACCGAGACGCGGGGCACCGGGATCCTGAACAGCGAGTTCAGTGGTTACCGTCCCGTCGCCGGACCTATCGAGCGGGCGCGGGGCGGCTCTCTGGTTGCCACTGAGACCGGGATGACCACTCCCTTCGGGCTGAGCAATGCGGAGCCTCGGGGACGTCTCTTCATGGGTCCGCAGGTCGAAGTCTACGAGGGGATGGTCGTGGGGAGCCACAGCCGGGAGGGGGACCTGGACGTCAACGTCTGCAAGCGGAAGCACCTCACGAACATGCGCAGCAGTAACGCGGACGAGGCTATCCGGTTAACGCCCCCGGTCCTGATGTCGCTGGACCGCTCCCTGGAGTACATCGGCTCCGACGAACTCGTGGAGGTGACGCCCCTGAACATCCGGATCCGCAAACGGGTGCTTGAGAAGGGTCAACGTCGGCGCGATGTGAAGCACGCCGAAATCCAGGGTCGTTGACCAGCCCCCCGTCGGCCTCCCCCGAGATTCCCCCGAATCGACTTCGGTGTGCCCGGGAATCGGGCGAGGTGTCAATCAGTGTCACATTATTGGCACCGGGTGCCCCTGGGGCGCTAATCTGTGCCTGATGCCGGGTGATCGGGCCCCGGCAGTTCTCCCGCCAGCCGGCCAATTCCACAGGTAATGCAGCCCATGATGGAGCACAGTACTCGCCGCCGCGTGACTCACGACAAGCCGCAGCAGGTCACGCGGATCCCCCCGTACCGTCCGGGTATGTGGGTGAAGATCAAGACGTTCGATGGGCGGGAGTTGGGGTCCGACCTCAGCGGCAAGGTTCGGCGAGTGAAATCGCTGACCTGCAGCATCACGACCGCAGATCAGAAGCACGCCATCTGGCGCGTCCACTTCGAGGACGGCCGGTGCGTGGAATGGCACATGATTGAGCGGGCGGCGACGGAGGCCGAAGTCCGATCCGCCCAACTCAAGTCCTGAACCGGACCCATCGGTCTGGATGTCGGCGGCCCCGGTGCCCAAGCGCCGGGGCCGCCTGCGTTTACTTGCGCCCGTGGAGCCAGCCCAGCAGCCGATCCAGCGGCCACGTGTTCAGCACGTCTTCCGCCCGGAGGCCGGCGTTCCGCGCCTGCGACACCCCCAGCGCCACCGCGCCGAGGTGGTCGGGGTGGTGGGCATCGGTGTTGATCGCCAACAGTAGGCCGTGGCGACGGGCCAGCGCAGCGTGCACCGAGCTCAGGTCCAGCCGCTCGTGCGCGGCGTTGATCTCCATGCAAACCTGCTGTCGGACTGCAGCCTGCATCACTCGCTCCATGTCCACGGCGTAGGGGTCCCGCATTCCGAGCAATCGGCCGGTGGGATGTCCGAGGATGTCGACGACGCCGGACTCGATCGCCCGGAGGATCCGGTCGGTCATGGTTTCCTCATCCATCCGCTGCTGGAGGTGGACACTGGCAACCACGACGTCAAGCTCGTTGAGCAGATCGAGCGGTAGATCCAGGGATCCGTCGGGCAGAATGTCACACTCGATCCCTTTCAAGATGCGGAAGCCGTCGGGTGCGGACTGATTGAGCTGATCGATTGCCAGCATCTGCTCCCGTAATCTGGCCTCGTCCAGCCCGCGGGCGACGGCCAGAGCGCGCGAGTGGTCGGTGACGGCGTGGTACGCGAACCCAAGCCTTCGAGCCGCGTCGGCCATCTGGCTGATGGTCCCGAACCCATCGCTCCAATTGGTATGCGCGTGGAGGATCCCGCGCAGGTCGCCGGGTTCGATCAGGACGGGCAACGCCCCGGTCCGAGCCGCCTCAAGTTCGTCCGCTCCCACCCGCAACTCCACCGGGATGGCGGGGAGCCCGACAGCGGCGTAGACCGCTTCTTCCGTCGCCACTTCCGGAAGTGGCCCGAGTGCCGACAGCTTCTTCACATGTTCGGCGGTTCCGGAGCCGACCACCCACGCCGTGCCGAATGCCGCGGCCGGGACCACCCGCAACTCCGCCCGGATGCCGGCCGCCGTCATCACCTCGATCCGATTCCCTTCGCGGGCGAGGACTTTCGTGGTCTCCTGGGAGTGCGCCAGCACATCCAGCCCGGCCTCGACGTCCGCGCACTCAGCCAGCAGGTCGATGTCGCCGACCGTGTCCCGGCGACGACGGAGGCTGCCCGTGAACTCGACCCGTTGCAGCACGCCGCCGGCGAGCAGGTCCCGGCGCAGCGCCTCGGCGTAGGGGAGCGCCGTGCCGATCGGGATACGAGCGGTGCGGCGACGCAGCGCCGGGATCGCCTCCAGGAGCGCGGCCTCGGTGCGGCTGCCCATGCCGGGCAACCCCGCCAGACGGCCGGCCTTTGCCGCGACTTCCAACTCGTCGATGGTGCTGACGCCGGTCTCCCTCCAGATCGCCAGCACCTTCTTTGCCCCGATCCCGGGGAGCGCCAGGAGGGTTGGCAAAGTCCCCGGCATCTCCTCCTTCAGCGACTCATAGAGGTCACAGGTGCCGGTGCGCAGGATGTCGGCGGTCTTGGCGAGGATGGCCTCACCGAACCCGGGGATCCCACTCAACTCGCCGCGCTCGGCGAGGATCTCGACGGGCTCCACCATGTCTTCCAGCGTGCGGGCGGCCTGCCGGTAGGCCCGCACCTTGAACGGGTTGTCCCCCCGGATCTCCATCAGGTCCCCGATCGCCTGAAAAACGCGAGCGACGGCGTGGTTCGTCATGACTGCATCTCCTCGAGAACCCCAAGCGAACGAAGGGGGGAATCCAGGTGGGCTCGGGCGAAAGCGATCAGGCATCTCGCCAGGGTGGCGCGCGCCCGAGCATCCCACGCCGCGCCCGCGATCGCCTCAAACGATGCAGTGGCAATCCAGCGAAGTTGCTCTACTTCGGCCGTGGTGAGGCGGATAGCGCCGGGCGAGAGCTGGGCGCACTCCTCGCACAACAACCCCCCGCGGCGGGGATGGAAGTGAGCAACCCCCGTATCCAGACTGGCCTGATCGTCCATGCAGGCGTCCAGGTCCGGATGGAACCCCATCGCCGCGAGGCCGCGCAGTTCGAACGCTCTCGCGACGAGATCCGGGCAGTGTGCCACCTCCAGCGCGGCGAGACTGAGCAGCAACAGGTCCCAGAGCTGCGGCATCGCCTGACGGTCGGCAACCCCCGCGTCGGCGATTTCCAGGCAGTGGCTGGCGAGCGTGAGGCGCTCCAGGTCATTCCTCAGCCCCGCGAAGGAATGCGCCACGGAAGCTTGCGTCAGCACGTCGAGCGACTGCCCCACGGCGAGTTGCACGCGGGAGTTGGTCATGGGCTCGGTGGCGCCCCCAAGCTTGCTTCGGGGCCCGCGTGCCCCCTTCACTACCGCCCGGATCTTGCCGAACTCGCGTGAGAAAAACGTCACGATTCGGTCGGTCTCGCCCAGATTGTGCCGGCGCAATACGATGACATCCGCTGAGTAGACTTTCCCGCGAGTGCCGCTCAACGTTCTTCCCAGCCGCCGGCGCCAGCGACGCCGGTTTCCTTGCGGCGGAGATGCCAGGTGTCATTGAAGCCGGTGAGCATCGGTCCGCGATCCGACAGCAGGATTCTCGAGATCGAGCAATTGTCGACCCGCAGTCGCGAGTAGCCGAAGAGGGGGAGCCCCAGCATGCCGCAGACCAGCGCGCGCACGGTGCCTCCGTGCGTGACCACCGCCACCCGCCGATCCTCCGTGAGCCCGGCGATGGCATCTGCGAGTCCAACCATGGCGCGGTGCCTGAGTTCTTCGATGGTCTCCCCCCCGGGTGGGCGGCTCGCAAGAGGGTCCGACCTCCAGGCGGCGTACTCCTCCGGGTAGCGATCAAGCATCTCCTCGACAGAGAGTCCCTCAAAGGCGCCGAACCCCGCCTCTCGGAGCCGCGCCTCCAGGAGGAGCGGCACGTCTGCCCCAGCGATCAATTCCGCCGTTTGCCGCGCTCGGAGCAGATCGCTGGTCACGACGGCCTCCACCCCCAACTCCCGGACGTGGTCGGCCAGCCGCGCTGCCTGGGCGAGTCCGACGTCATTCAACGGCACATCGATCTGCCCCTGCACCCGGCGGTCACGGTTCCAGTCCGTCTCGCCGTGGCGGATGAACAACAACTCCTCGACCATCCGAACTCCTTCCGACCATCCGGGTTCTCTGCGACAGCGCCGGTGGGCAGGCACCGGGAATTATCACCCAATGCTCCAGCGGATTATTGGCGGAGTTACAGGTCGCCCGGCGTCAGCCTGCCGATCTCGGTGCCGTCCCGACGAACGCGGATCCGCCCGAAGTGGAGCGCCCGGACGTCATCGACGACGCGCGCTGGGGTGATGACTGAGAGAATCCCTCGGGCGAAGTTGATCCCCTCCAGCAGCCCGATGTCCGCGAGGCGACCGCCGTCGCCGATCAAGCCTACGAGGAGACCACGCAAGAGTGCGGCCGGGGTGGCCTGGATCCGCTGGCCGGGGAACTCTTCCTGCAACAGGTCCAACCGCGCACGTGTCGGGCGCGTCTCCGTGCAGAGGAAGACACCGTCGCTGGATTCTTCTCCGTGCAGCACCACGGCTTCCAGGATCGACTGCGACGCGCGGAGCTTCCAGGGAGAGATCGGCGTGCCGGAGTAGAGCCAGGTGTCCAGTGTCATCACCTGCCCCGCGCTGAGGTCTACCTGACGGGCATCCCGAAGGTACCGCCCCATCCGGTTGATCCGCTGTGTGCGCCGGTACTCTTCGGGTTTCTTCCTGACGCCGTCCGGGGTGGTGACCTGCCTCACCGGTGACGAGTGGAGGGCCGTCGCAAGGGAAGCCAGCCGCTGAAGCTCCGGCCCATGTGCGAGCAACACCACCAGCGTCGGCTGGATGAGGTCGATCTGGGCCAGTTGCAGCTTCTCGGCCAGGCGGCCGGAAACGAACCCACTCGCGTCTACGATCACGAGATCATCCCCGCGCTGGCGGCAGTGCTCGAGCAACCGCCGTGTGCCCTGGAGCACGGGGAGCACGTGGCCATGGGGCGATGTGTCGCCGACGAACGCCATCGCCCGGAGACGTGCGGTCGACAGTGACGGGATCGGGGCCTCAAGGCGTGCGACCCCGACTGTTCCCGGTGGGGCCAGCTCACCCTGGCCGATGTCGGCGTCGAGCAACGCCACCCGGCGCCCGGCCTGAACCGCCGTGTTCGCGGCCTGCAGGGCGAGCGTGGTCTTGCCCGTATCCGTGGCACCCAGGATCAGCACGGTGCCGTCCGCCGCGGCGATCTGCGCGACAGCGTCCGTCCAGTCTTGCGTCTCGCAGGGTGACATCGGCTATGGCGCCCGACTCTTCTTGCGGGGACTCGGATCCGCTTCCTGCACTGGGCGGCGGAAAATCAGTAAGTACTCGTGGGCTTTATTGATCCGGAAGACAGCCGGGTAGCCGAGGGGACGGAAGCGGTTGTACTCCTGCCGGCGATCCCAGATGATCAGGTCGTCCAGGTAGAGGGTGCCGCTGCTTCCCGTCGGGATCGCCCGCATGAGATCCGCGTGCAGCGGGAAGAACTGCGACTTCTTTCGCAGATCCATGACGTTGACCACACAGTACCCGCCCGGACGCAGGCAGCGGCCAACCTGGGCGAAAACCGCCGCCAGGCGTTGAACGAAATCTTCGTAGCCTTCCGTTTCGCCCAGGCCGCCCTCGGCGCCTGTGTAGTCCCGCCCGGCGAGGCGATCGGCGGACCGTGGGCGTGCGAGCACATCCCAGTAGGGCGGAGAGGTGATACAGAGTGCCACACTCCTCGGGGCGAGATGGCGTTCCAGTTCCTCCGCCGACGCGTCCAGCAGCCGCCACTCCGGGAGGGAAGGTCCCAACTCGTCGATGCGGGCGCGGATCAATGCCCGGTAGTCCGGGCTGATCTCGAAGCCGAGCGCCTCCCGGCCCAGGCTGAGCGCGGCGACGAGAGTGCTGCCGGATCCGCAAAAAGGGTCGAGCACCGGTCCGTCGCCATCGCGAGTGAGGCAACGGATGAGCCGTGTGACGAGGGACTGTGGGAAGAGCGCCGGGTGCTTCAGGCGCGCCTCCTCCGGGAGCTTCCGAAGGTCGCTCCAGACGCTGATCGAGGTGCGGGTCCACTCGGCGCCATCCAGATCGTTGGCTCGCCGGGCAGCGACGGGGTCTTCGGGTTCGGGCACGCTCAATCCTATCCTACCCTCGAAGCCCCGCGGCCCGGTGCCGTCCGGCAGAAGGGGCGACATAATCGACAGGCGAGGCGGGCCTGCTTGAGGCGGTGGTGGCCCGGAAGCGTGTCGCGCAGGGGGCGTATGTTTCGTGGACTTCTAAACCGGGTGACCCAGCTTTTCCGCGGACGTACGCGTATCGATGAGGAGCTGTTCGAGGAGCTTGAAGAATCGCTCATCCTCTCGGACGTCGGGGCCCCCACCTCCGCCCGCCTGGTGGCGGACCTCCGAGTCGCGGTGCGGCGGGAGCGGCTGGCGACGATCGAGGAGGTGAGGGATCGGCTCCAATCGCTCATCACCGAACTCCTCGGAACCTCAGCCGGCGATCCGGTTTGGTCCGCACCTCCGCCGACCGTCATCCTGATCGTGGGGGTGAACGGAACGGGCAAGACGACATCCGCCGCGAAACTCGCCGGGCACTACAAGCGTCAGGGCCGCCGGGTGCTCCTGGCCGCCGCGGATACCTTTCGGGCCGCGGCGATCGACCAGTTGGTCGTCTGGGCGGAGCGAGTGGGGGTGGACCTGATCCGGCATCAGGAGGGTACGGACGCGGCGGCTGTGGTCTACGACGCCATCCAGGCGGCCCGGGCCCGGGGTTTCGACATGGTGCTCGTGGACACCGCGGGCCGGCTGCACACCCGGTCGACGTTGATGGACGAACTGGGGAAGGTCGGCCGTATTGCGGAGAAAGCTCTGGGGAGGCCGGCGGACGAGGTGTTCATCGTGCTTGACGCCACGATCGGACAGAACGCAATCCAGCAGGCTCGGGTCTTCTCCGAGGTCGTCCCACTCACAGGCTGCATCCTCACGAAGCTGGATGGGACCGCGAAGGGCGGGGCCGTGCTCAGCATCATCGCCGAGTTGGGGATCCCCATCCGGTTCATCGGCACCGGCGAGAAGGCGGATGACCTGCAGCCCTTCGATCCGAGCGCGTTCGCCTCGTCCTTGTTCTCGGAGGGGGATGCGTGATCGCCAGACGGCATCACAACGCGCCTGTTCCGCGTCTTACCCCGTAGAGGTCGCCTGATGCCCACCCACCGTCAAACCCTGCCCGGCCTGCTGATGGCCGTCTATCTGTCACTGGTCGCGCCGGTGGCGCTTGTGCGGGCCGCAGATCCGCCGATCAACCCGAAACTGCCCAAGGCAACGCAGGCGTCGCTATGGGTGGCTCGAGCCGAGAACTACCAGCTTGCGGAGAAGTGGAAGGAGGCGGCGGAGGCCTTCCAAAGCGCGGCGGACCTGACGCCCGAAGACTGGCTGCTATGGGAACGGTGCGGGTGGGCTCATCTGGACAACGAGGATGCCGCAAAGGGCCTGAAGGCGTTCGAGGCATCGAGGAAGAATTCGCCCCAAGGGGCAGCTCCCACGGGCGGACTCCTGGTGAGCCACTTCGCCCTCAAGGATGCCGCGGCCGTCCGGACGGATCTGGGCGCGCTGCTGGATGAAGATCGGCTGCCCGCAGCCCTGGCCGTCATCAACAAGGGGCTCGCGGCGAAACAGGGGGAGCCGGACTGGCTGTACGCGCTCGGGTATATCTATGCCCGGGTGCTGGGCAACAGCTCTCGCGGCATCGGACCGCTGGAAACCCTCATCGAAGCCGAGCCCAAACGGGCGGAAGCGTGGCTGCTGCTGGTGGACCTGAACCAGGCGTTGAACCGCGGCCGCCAGGAGGACGCAGCGGCGATCAAGTACCTCGACCTGGCGCCGGATACGGCGGATGCCTTCCGCCTCCGGGCGCAGCGCTTCGCCGTCATCCAGAAGTACCCCGAGGCTATTGGTGAGTACCAGGCGGCCATTCAGAAGTACCCCGACGAAGAGGAACTCTACTACCAGCTCGCCCGGACCCAGGAGAAAGCCGGCGGGCGGCCACTCGCCGAATCGACGCTGAAGCAGATCATCGCGCGCGCGGAAATGAAGGGGAAGGCCAGCGTCCGGATGCGGGCTCGCGCTCAGCTAGCCCAACTCCAGGTCCGGGGCAACCAGTTTGCCGAGGCCGCGGCCTTCTTCGAAGAGGCGGCGGCAGTCCCGGCCGCCAATTCCGCCACCCTGACTACCCTCGGTTCCCTGCAGGTGCTCACCGGCAAGTGGGACGAAGCCGCGGCCTCTCTCGATCGGGCGGCCGAGCGCGAACTGGCGGCTCGGGGAACCTTGCACGCCGCAGCCCGAGACGACATCCTCGTGGCCCGCTACCATGCGGCGGTCTGCTGGCTGGCTGCAGGGAAGCGGGATCGGGCGACGGCGGGGCTTCGTACTGCGCTGGCTCTGAAGGGGGAGTCCCGCACCGGCCAGGAGGCCGAGGTGGTCGCCTTCCTGACATGGGTGGGTGAAGATCCGAAGGCACTCGCCTATGCGCGGAGCGACGAGCGCTGGGCCGCGATGATCTGGCGACAGATGCCGGAGGAGGGCGAGCTGGAGGTTCGCGGCCGGTTCTCCGTAGCGGCGCGAGGCTGGCGAGCGATCCTGCAGCAGGTCCAGAAGACTGAGCCCGCATGTTGGCCGGCCAACTACGCGCTGGCACGGATCTACGCGGCGGGTGGGTTTTCCGATGAGGCCATCCGGCTGCTCGGGCTCGTCAACATGCGCAAGCCGGACTGGTGGGCTTCGCACTACGCCTTGGGACAGTATTACGCGCAGCGCCGCGACCGGGACAAGGGAGTACCGTCGCTCAAGCGCACGCTGCAGCTTGCCCCGGAGTGTCGGTCGGCGCGGCTCCTACTGACCTTGCTTGAGGCTGCTCGCGACGATGGTGACAACCTGCTGGCTCATGCCGGATCCACCCGGTGGGCGTCGAGAAAGGAGTGCGGAAGTTGAACGTGCCGACCGTGCCGAGACTGAAGATCACCCCGCCAGTCGTGCAGGTAGCCATTGACGTGCTGGAGGTCGATCGTGCCCTCCGCGTGGCCGAGGCCGCCGTGAATGCCGGTGTGGATTGGGTGGAGGTAGGCACGCCGCTGTTGACGTTCTGCGGAGTTCCCGCAATCGGCGCATTGGCGCGCGCGTTCCCCGAGACGCCGGTTCTGGCGGACTTCAAGATGATGGATGGCGTGCGCAAGTACGTGCTTGCCACCGCCGAGCAAGGAGGGCGGATAGCCACCATCTGTTCCGTGGCTTCCGACGCCAGCATCCGGACCGCCGTACAGGCGGGAGCCGAGTCTGGCGTCGTCGTGCTGAGCGACCTGTACGCTGCGCTGGACGGCCCACGCCGGGCGCGCGAAGTGGCGGACCTCGGTGTCGACTCCGCCTACATCCACTACGGAGCCGACCAGCGGGCGGAAGACCCCTCGCGAGACCCCGCCCTGTTCCTGGACGACATCGCCGGGAAGCTCCCCATCCCCATCGGCGTGGGTACCTTCTCCGTCGCGGACGGCGTGGATGCCGTCCGGAGGGGAGCCGATATCGTGGTCATCGGTGTCCCCCTCATCCTTGAAGCGGATCCTACCGCCGCCCTGCGCGAATACGTCCTCCGCGTGAAGGAAGCCTGGCACGACCGCCCGGCCTGAGTTGGATCCATAGCCGCCTGCCGGCGGCGCGTACCCCGGTCGCCGCGGCGCAGATCAGCGCGAACTCGATCGGGCCAACCTGCGCCGTACGTCCGCTGCCGTGCCGTCGCCCAGGCTTTTTCCGAGGGTGCGGAGCCTGGGGGGCAGAGATTCGTAGAGCCGCGCGAGCCGGAGCGCCCGGGCATCCTCCGCTGCGAAGGCGGTCAGGCCCAGCAGTACGTCCCGGCGTTCGGCCTCGGGGTAGTCCAGGGTGACTCCGGGGAGCTCGGGGCCCTGGTTGCCGGGGCGGATCTTGAACGGTCGCCACTCTTCGCCGAGGAGCCGCATCATCAGCCGCTGTAGCTTCAACGGTGTGAGTTGCTCGGGTCGGACGCCGCGCGCTTCAGCCTGCTTCTTGAACGGCTCCTGATCCAGCGGCCAGTTGTACTTGAAATGGCCGACCCACGGCTCACACGGACCCTCGTCCAGGATGGCGATGCTCCAGACGTGCTCGCTTGAGAAGGGGACAGCGACCGGCTTCGCGGGTGCTGCCGGCGCCGGTGCCCCGGGCTTCGCCAGCGCGAGGCCGGGCGGGGCTGGGATGACGAAGACTTTGTAGCTCCCTCGGGGCAAAGCCGGGAGAAGCGTCCGATTGCCGTGCACTGCCGGGAAGCGATTCGCCACCTGGGTCGAGAAAGCGGGCGGAAACGATCCCGCCTCGCGCGGCCACACGAGTTGCCTCCCGACCTGGTCGATGGGCACCAGCATGTCCGCGGTGGAAAAGGTCACCTGCACGGGCGCGGTGATGGTATCCAGGTGGGCCAGCGGCGAGTTGGCCAGGAAAGTGGGGCTGTCCCAGGTCATTCCGAACGTGTTGCGTGCCTGATCCGCGATGCCCACCACCTGACGGAGCACTGGGAGCGGCGAGACTTGTGAGCCAGCGGGCGGCTCGGCGAGCCCCCGCTGGTCGGAAATGTAGGCGGCGTTGTAACCCCAATGGATGGGCGGGACGGCGGGCGCGGACCAGACGAGCGGAAAAGCATCTGCCGTCAACATCAGCGTCATCCACCCGCCCGCACTCCCGCCCTGGATGGAGACTCGCAGCGGATCAATGCAGGGGAGGGCGCGGACGGCATGCATGATGGCTCGGTCCAGGTTGACCCCCCGCCCGAGCGGATTGAGAGGGTGGGCGTGCGGGGTGCTGACTGCGTATCCCCTGGCCAGAAGCCCTCGAGCCCCGTTTTCGTCCAGTTCATAGCCCGCGTTGTGGATCAGGGGCACCCGCCCGCTTGGGGCCTCGCGGAGGACGGGCGGGAGAAACACCCGTGCCTTCCCAGCCTGTGGCTTGCCATCCACGCCGGGGAAGCTCAGTTCCACGGTTACCACGCCGGCCACGCTGCCGTTGACGTCGATCTCCTCAGCAGCCAGACGTCGCAGCCGGTGCGTTGATCGGTCGGGCTCGCCGGTGTGCGGAAACCGCGAGGCCAGCCAGGCCGGTATAGAGGCCGGTGCCTCGGCCCCGACATTCGCCGCGAGGTGTACCTCGCCCCACCGAGCGGCATCATTTGCGTCCGCGCCGAAGAGGCCGCCCGCTTCTGTGTGCTCCAGCGTGAAGCTGAAGCGGTCCATGTAAATCAGGTTGAAACGGACCCGCCCGCCAGGCCGGACGGCGATGTCATGGGGATCCGTGGCGTTGAGGGGGACCTGCCACTCGCAGAAGTACTCCCCTCCTGTCGCGGTCTTGCGCCAGCGCATGGCACCCTGGCCATCCCTCCGCGCGTCGTCCGCGTCTTGCCCGGGTGTCGTGACGTGCTTGTCCGCAAACAGGCCGGGCAGGAGGATGCGCCGGTCGTCGCCCTCCGCCAGCGAGTCGCCGCGACAGAAAGCGAGCAGCGCGAAATCCGATACCACCGGATCCGTGCTGAAATCACGACCGGCGTCCGGTACTCGCAAGGCAACATAGAGATGGGCGGCCGAGTTCATCAACCGCACTTCGGACCGGCGTGCGGGACGTGGGCCGCCCTTCGGTGCCACCATCGCGAGTTCCACCTCGCGACGTGTGGCCGCGTCCCACTCCCCGGGGTCGTCGATCCCGTTGATCCGCGCAGAGATGGAGCAGGGTGTCGAGTGGAGGACGGTGCCGCCCGGCACGTCGGCGAGCACGCCGCCGCAACCAGCAACGCCCAGTAACAGCAGCACTCCCAGAACCAGCAGTCGAAGCGCCGACACGACAGACTCCTTCGGTGTGGTAGGTGCCACGCCATCGCAGTCCCGTTTCACCAGCCCGGGCTGTTGTCCTTCGCCCGCCGGGCCAACGCGGGCACGGGGGTCGACCACGGTGCCCCAGTGCCGTGCCGGTCGCTCGGCCATCCGCTCAGTCTTTCGCCGGGCTGATCTCCGTGATGCAGGGATCGAACTCTTCGGCCTTGCTGTTGAGCTCGGGGGTAGGGAGCAGGCGCCCGGCGACGCGGTCGTACAGGTAGACGTCGCGCTCGCCTGCGCCACGGACTCGCTCGGCGACGAAGGTGAGGAAGCGACCGTCGCCGGAGAGAGCCGGGGTCTGGTCATGACCGAGGCCGTTCAGGCCGGGAAGGGGTGCGAGTGCCCCACTGCGCAGATCATAGACGTAGACATCGCGTGCACCCACGCCGCCGGGGCGATCGGAGGTGAACGCCAGCCATCGGCCGTCCGCCGATAGGGCGGGATCCAACTCTCGGTAAGCCGAATTGACGAGGGCCAGCGCCAGGTAGCGCTCGGTCTGCCGGTCGAAAACGGCGATATCGCTCCTGCCGGCACCGCCGGGGCGCTGATTCACGACGAAGGCGATCAAACGGCCGTCCCCGCTCAGTGTCGGCGCCTGCTCGTCCTCATCGGTGTTGACCGGTAATGGCGCCAGCTTGCGGGCGGGGAGATCGTAGAGGAACAGGTTCCACCCGGCGGGTCCTGGGCGCCGCCACCCGGCGAAGGCGACCCATCGGCCGTCTGCGCTGACGGTCGTCCCAAGCTGCACCCCGTCCGGGTGATTGAGCTCTGGGAGTGGCGAGACGTCCTGGCCGGCGACGCGATCGAAGACCCGGTTCTGGCTGAGGTTGTTCTCCAACTCGGAGGCACAGACGCACAGCCGGCCATCGGCGGAGAGGGATGGGTGGGTGTCTACGCGGAGATCGGCCGGTGGTAGACCCCCCGCAAGCTTTCCGGATGCGAGGCCGTCGTGCTCGTAGAAGTAGGTGCGGGGGTGCAGCGGGCGATCTCGAAAGGATGCGAAGGCGATCAAGAGGCGGCGGGGCGGCCCGTCGGCGGCGTGACCCAGCCCGGCTGCGAGGGCTAAGACGGCCGTGAGCATGCCTGCCCTGCCGACCCTTCCGACCACGCCGGGACCGCGGGGAACAGCAGCACGTCCCCTCACGCCGTGCCGGCGATCTCGTCGATCGGCGCGCCGCCGCTGAGGAATGGCCGGACGCGATCTTCGATGTTGGGGTTGATCCCGAGCACGCGATACATGGTCGCCGCGAAGTCCCCGGGGCGTGCGGGCCGCTCAGCCGGATACTGCGCCATCGCATCGCTCGCGCCATAGACGAGTCCGGCCGGCACTCCGCCACCGGCCATCAACGCGCTGAAACAAAACGGCCAGTGATCCCGCCCGCCGAGTTTGTTCACCCCGGTGCGCCCGAATTCTCCGACGGCCACCACCAGCGTCGTCTCCAGCAGCCCTCTCTCCTTCAGGTCGTCCAGCAAGGCGGAGAGGGCAAAGTCGAATCGGGGGCAGAGGGCCTGCTCGCAGCGGACGAGGCCGCCGGTGTCCGCACCGTGGGTGTCCCAGGCGTTCCAGGCTGGTCCATCGTACCATTTGATCTGCACAAACCGCGTGCCAGCTTCCACCAGGCGCCGCGCGAGGAGGCAACTCTGCCCGAAGAAATTGCCCCCATAGCGCTCGCGGGTCGGTTCGGGCTCCCGACCCAGATCGAACGCCTGCACCACCTGCTCCGAGGTCACGATGCCGATGGCCTTACGGTAGAACGCGTCCTGCGCGGCCACGCTCGGGCTGTGGTCGACTTCCCGTCGGTAGTCGTCTACGGCCTGCAGGAGGCGGCGACGCCGGTCGAACCGCACGGGGTTGACGTCGGCGGGGAAGTTGAAGTCTGGAAGGCGGACCGTCGATCCCGTGGGATCCTGCACCGTAATCGGATTGTAGGCGGGACCTAGCCGGCCGCCGCCCACGGGCAGCGGCTTGCCGAGATGGACATAAGGCGGCATCAGTCCCTGATGGCCTTTCACCCAGGTCACGACGGCTCCGTGTGAGGTCGCGTCGCGTGGGTCCGTGGTCATCATTGGGATGGGGCTGTGGGCATCGACCGAGTGAGTGAGCGAACGGATGATGGTGCACCGGTTTGCCCGCTCAGCCAGCATGGGGAGCAGCTCGCTGAACTGCACGCCGGGGATGCTGGTGGGAATTGGGGAGTAGGGGCCCCGCTGTCCATTAGGGGCGTCGGGCTTCGGGTCGAAGGTCTCGAACTGGCTGGGCCCACCGTCCAGCCAGAGAAAGATGCAGCTCTTCTCCCGGTGAGCGGGGGTCGCCGCATCCGCGCGGAGGGCGTCGGCGAGGGTGAGGCCGGCCACACCGGCACCTCCGACCTGGATCAACTCGCGCCGGGTGACACCCGCGCAGTTGGCCGAGCGTACGCGACCGACATGGAGCATGGAGCGGCGACCTCAGAATCCGTACAGAATCTGACCGATGAGACACGGAGGCCGTGCGCTGGTTGCAGTTCCCGGGCCGAGTCACTCCGAAGGTGGGCTGGATGTGGTGGAAACGACTGCTGACCGGCTGCGGATGCGCCTCACTGGCGTTGCTGCTCGGGGTGGCCTTCGTGGCATACGACCTCTCGCGCCCGATTCCGAACGCCGGCCCGCCGATCGGCCCCAGCGGAAAGCCCCTGACCCCGAAAGAGGACAGGGAAGGCGCTGAAGCGGTGGAGGCGCGCCTACGCAAGACCGCCGAGAGCCCGAAGCGCAGGGTCCATGTGAGCCTGACCGAACAGGAGGCCAACCAGGTCATCCGCGCCCATCCGCGCACCAGGCGGGAGTTGGACAAGGCCGAGGTCCAGCAACTGGTCGTGAACCTCCAGTCGGAGGAGATCGAAATCGCCGCTCGCGTGCGCGGCCCGAACGGTGCGTGGGTCCGCGTCAGCGCGAAGGGGAAACTGCGGACGGAGAACGGGAAGCTGGCGGGAGATCTCACCGGGGCGCGCCTGGGGAGCATCCCGGCACCGAAGCCGCTGCTCCAGCAATTGAATCAGCGCTTCCAGGATGCGCTGAAGGACTACAACAAGAAGCTGCGGGGTCGGATCGAATCGCTGGAGGTCGGCGGCGGCTCCCTGGCCTTCGACGTGCTTCGGGATCCTTAGCCGACGCTCTCCCAGGGGCGTTCTGACGCATCCCGGATGGGTGCTGGCTCGAGAAGCTCCCGACGCTGGTGCGGGCCCCCTCGAATTTGGGTCCAGCAGGGAGGCCCCGGTACCGACCCGCAGGCCCCCTCCTGCTGGCTCGTTGACACAGGTGCCGTGCGCACGTATTATGTGCACATGAACCTCACCCTGTCCGTGGACGAGAAGACCGTGCGCGAGGCACGTAAAGCGGCGGAGAGCATGGGAATGAGCCTGAATGGGGCCGTTCGCCGCTTCCTGTCGGAACTCGCCGGTTCGGCCGGCGCGGAGGAAGATATCGCCGAGATGTACGCACTGTCGCGGGCCTCAGGAGGAGACCCCCGCGGTTGGGAGTTCAGCCGCGAGGACGTGCATGAGCGTTCGTAGCTTCCTGGATACCAATGTCCTTGTGTATACGGACGATCAGACGTCGCCGGAAAAACGGGACGCTGCCCTGGATCTCATCGCCCGCTGCAGGCGGGCGGGAAGCGGTGTCCTCTCGACACAGGTGCTGCAGGAGTACTTCGTGAGCGTCACTCGAAAACTCGGGGTTTCGCCGGAGGTCGCTCGGAGTAAGCTGATCCTCTTCGGAAAGCTGCACGTCGTGGTGCCGGGCGTCGACGACATCGTGGCAGCGATTGACCTTCACCGCCTGCACGGACTCTCGCTCTGGGACGCCCTGATCGTCCGGGCCGCAGTCTCATCCGGGTGCGGCCGCCTCTATTCCGAGGACCTGCAGCCGGGCCGCCGGTTCGAGGGGTGTGAGATCGTCAACCCCTTCTGAACGGGTGTCTACTCGCCTCTGCCTCCCGGGCGTGTCCGAAGTGAGAGGTCCGGTCTGACGAGTGGCACCTTCCTGGAACGATCTGCAGCGAATGCCCCGCAATTCAACGCCGACTCCCTCCTTCGGGATTACTTGCCCCGGCGGAAACGACGCCTCAACCATTCATCCAGGGCTGCCGGGTCGGGCCCGGGACCGGTGCTCATCTTGAGCGCCTCATCGGCACCGAGGCCCTGGTACATGCGGCGGGTCCAATCAAAGTACCGGCGGCTGGCGAAGCCGACTCGATCCCCTGGGACGTTGTACAGCCACAGCGACCGCGGGGCGACGAGCCCGGCAATTTGCGGGATGTCTCCCAGTCGCAGGATGTCCGCGATTTCCGGCAGCCCCGCACCGCCGTCCCGGTACGTGGTGTCCCCGCAGTCCGCCATCACTGCCGGGATGCGTTCATCCAGTCCCGCCGCAAGCAGAGCGGCCACCCCCAGCTCCCCGACACCCAGGAGCAGCAGGCGGCGAGGCTCGATCTCCGGATGGCCGTGCAGCCACTGGAAACAGGCTCGCAGGTCCGTTTCGGCCATCCCGGACTCCGGTCGGCCCCACAATCGGGACTGGAGTCGCCACTCTCGCCGCAGGGCGCCTGTGAGGCGGACCTCCGGGGCCAGCACGTTCCACCCGAGCGCGGCCAGGCCGGAAACTCGATCCGAGCTTCCCACGGCATCAACGCCGTCAGGGTGGGCCACAAGGACGGTCGGCGCATCCGCCGGTCCGGCCGGACTCCACCGGGCACGAATCCGAACATCACCCTCGGTGGCAAGCGTCAGCAGTCCGCCCGGTCCCGCTGCGCGTACTTCCGCCGGGACCGCATCGAGTCCGGAACCCAGCAGGTCCCGCAGGTCCGCACGGAGCCTTTCCTGGTGAGCCCTGCGGCCATCCCGGCTCTCGACGGCTGGCGGCTGCGCCACCCGCCGGCGACGGAACCAGTCGATGATCCCCTCCGGCCCGCGATCCTCTGCCGGCGCCGCGTTCAGGGCCCGAAGTGACTCGACGGTGGGCAGGGTAATCTCCGCTTCGGGAGCGGGTTCCACACCGCCACCGCCGCGGAGTTCGCGCGCAAACCAGTCGTAGACCGACTGCCGCATCGCGCGGTCGAAGGCGTGAGCCCCAGCGAACTGACGGTGCTCCAGCCGGTCCTCCTGCCCCCACAACCGGTAGAGCGAGCGGAGTTCGCCGAGTTCCGCGTCCGGGAAGGACGCCGTCCAGTCCTCCGAGCGGGTGAGGAACTGCAGCGCCCGTGGTGCCGCGAGCGCGCACAATTCCGGCTGATCGGTGAAGCGCAACAGACCGGGCACGTAATTGCAGTGGCATCGTTCGGCATTCGGCGCGAGGATGCGGCGGAAGTAGCTGATGGAGACGGACAGGCTGGCAGCCCGCAGGCGGTTCTTCTCGTCGAGCGCGAGCGCATACATCGCTTGCGCAGCGCCGCCGGATGCGCCGGCGATGCCGATCCGGTCACGGTCCACGCCCGGCAGTTGCTGAAGCACGTCGAGGGCGCGGAGGTTGGTGAAGGTCATCGCCGACATCGGCGTGAGGCCGACGGCTGGATCCTCGATGTGGACGCTGTCCGGCGCGAGAACCGCGTATCCCTGCTGCGTCAGCCCTGTGAGGAACGCGCGGGTCACCTCGTGCTCGTTCCCGCCTTCCCAGTGCCCGTGCGGGGCCAGCACGCCGATGAAGGGTGACGTCGTTCCGGGCTCGCCACCTGCGGGGAGATAAAGCCAGCCCGAGGCCCACACCCGCGGCCAGGTCTGCCAGTAGAGCCGTCGCACAGAGTGGCTGGCGAGTTCGAGCGAGCCGCCGTACCGCACGTCGAGGGGCAGTCGCTCCGGCATCGGGTCGAGCCCGAGGGAGGCGAGCAGTCGGGCGCGGACCTGTGCCCTCCGCGCGATCCACGCAGCCTTGCTCGTGGCCAGCGCCGGTCTCGGGGCGCTGAGTCGCTCGAAGTAGCCCTCGAGCGGGTCCAGATCGAGCACTCGCGCCTCTGCTGGCGGGACGCCCCCCCGGGTGCGCGGGCTTCCAGCCCGCATCCTCGCGTCTGCCCTGGCGTCCCCGCCCGCGTCCCCGGGGACGCCGCCCATCAAGCCTTGCGGCACACCAGCCTCCCAGCCTGCCGCCCCAGGTGGTCGGCCGTGGGGGAGAATACCATGAACGGGGCCTGGCCTTCGCGGGTCCGGCGTCGTCGGGGCGGTGGGAGCCGTCCCCCCGTCCCCGATGACATTCCCTGCGCAGTTCGCGTAGAACTGTAGCGACCGCTGAGAGGAACGGAAGGGGCCCGCTTGGGGTTCTTTCAGTGTGGCACCCGGCCTGCTCATCGTTCGGGAGATTCTGTCATGCGTGCGGCTCGACGCGTCGTCGGCTTTCTGGTGTTGGTTCTGGCAGCGCTTGCGTCCACCCCCGCGCACGCTGCCGGGCCCGCGAAGTGGAAGGCGCGGCTGGAGCCTGCGGACGTCCGCGCGGGTGAAACGGCCATGGTCGTCGTCGAGGCGACTATCGAAGAGCCCTGGCACATCTACTCGATGCAGAAACGCGATGGGCCGGGTCCATTGCCGACCAGCCTGGAGCTGGCGCCCTCCAAGCTGGTGACAGTGACCGGGAAGCCCGTGGAGCCGGTGGGGCACACCGAGCTAGACCCTGGCTTCAAGATCGACGTCACCTTTTTTCCGAAAGCTGTTGCTTTTGGCATCCCGGTTCGTGTCGCGAAGACGGCCAAGGGGAAGATCTCTCTCAAGGCCATCGTCAGGTTCATGGCCTGCCGGGAAGGGACATGCACCCGACCCCTTTCCGACGACGTACCGCTGTCGTTTGCTGTGTCCGCCGGGAAAGCCCGCCCCGAGCGCATGAAGCCGCTCACCGCCGCTCCCAAGCAACCGGCCGGCTATGAGCCCCCGGTCGCCGTCCCTCCGACAAACGCGCTGACGTCTTCCGCCTCGAGCATCGCCAGCGAGCAGATCGACGCCGCCCGCCGGCGTGGCCCGCTGGCCTTTGTGTTGTTCGCCTTCGTCTCTGGGCTGACTGCGCTCTTGACGCCGTGCGTCTTCCCAATGATCCCGATCACCGTCAGCTTCTTCACTAAGCAGCAGGAAAATGCGCCGGGATCAGGTATTCGATCAGCGGTTGCGTATTGTCTGGGCATCATCGGAACCTTCACGGCCCTGGGTGTGCTGATGTCCGTCTTGCTCGGTCCACAGTCGCTGCAGCGGTTCGCAACGCATCCCTTCGTCAACCTGGCGCTGGGCGTGCTGTTCATCGTCATGGCGGTCAACCTCTTCGGCGGGTTCGAGATCATCCTGCCGTCCTGGCTCGTGGAGAAGGCACAGTCGGGCAGCTCGCGCGGCGGCCTCGTCGGCCCGCTGCTGATGGGGCTCACCTTCACACTGACCTCATTCACCTGCACGGTGGCATTTGTTGGGACCCTGTTGGCCACGGCGGCCACATCGCGTGACGTGCTCTACCCCATCCTGGGAATGCTCGCCTTTAGCACGGCCTTTGCCGCACCCTTTTTTCTCCTGGCGGTGTTCCCGCAGTACCTGGCGAAGATGCCGAAGTCCGGCGGTTGGCTGGTGACGGTCAAAGCCTACATGGGATTCCTCGAGTTGCTCGCCGCCCTGAAGTTCCTCTCGAACGTGGACCTCTACTACCAGTGGGAGTTCCTCACGAGGCCGGTGTTCCTCGCCTGCTGGTTCGCCGTCTGCGCGATCGCCGGGCTCTACATGCTGGGCCTTCTCCGCCTGCCGCACGACCCGGGGACGAAGGTGGGTCCGGTGCGTGCCGCCGTCGGTGTACTGTCGCTGGCGGCTTCGGTCTGGATGCTCACGGGAGTGAAGGGCGGGGATCTCCCAGGGGTCAGCGCCTTCCTCCCGCGGGGCGACTACGGCAACGTCAGTTTCGTTGAGGGGTTGGAGTGGACCGAGGACTACGACGCAGCCCTTCGGCGGGCCCGCCAGGAGAACAAGCTCCTCTTCGTCGACTTCACCGGCGATCAGTGCTCCAATTGTCGCCTGATGGAGTCCGACGTGTTCCCGAAGAAAGAGGTGATGGCCGAGCTGAGCAAGATGGTGCTCGTGCGCCTCTACACCGACCGCAACACGGAGCAATCGCGCCGGTACGCGCGGCTGCAGGTCGAGAGATTCGGGCAGTCGACGCTTCCCCTGTATGTCATCCTGAGCCCGGATGAAGTGAAGGTGGCCGAGTCTTCCTTCGACAACAATCCGGCCAGGTTCAGGGACTTCCTCCGGAGCGCCCGTCTCCCGCCAGGGGGTCGAACTGCCCTGCGGTAGCGGGCTCGTTCATTCCGCCCCGGCGCCGTCGCGCGACTAGAAGAACCGCTTTGCCAGCCCGAGGATGCCCTGCTTCCACGGGGCCCGGTGGGACACGCCGCTCGTTTGCGAGAATCGGGAGAGGTTGGCGAGGTACCACTCGTAGTTGCGCACCAGGGCATCCTGATTGGAGTGCACGGGGCAGTAGCCAAGCACGCGTTCTGCCTTTTCGATGGAGACGAACGAGTCTTTGGATGCCGTCTCGTAGACCCATTTGTAGAGGGGGGAAAGCCGTAGAGCCTCCAGGATGCGCAGGGTCCAGATGACCGGACCGGCGGGAAGGCCGCGGATCTTTTTGCCGAACCCCGCGCGATCCAGCACGGCCTGATAGTCCTCGCGCATCGTGGCGAACTCCCGCGCGCCGATGTTAAAGACATCGTTCACGGTTGCGCCGGGCAGCGTCAGGCAGAGCCAGATCGCCTGACAGAGATCTTCCACATCGAGCAACTGGTATCGGTTGTTGCCGCTGCCGATCATGGGGAAGCCGTGCCCGTCCTTGGCCCAGTCGTAGAACAGGGCGAAGACGCCGAGCCGTTCCGGTCCAACAAATGACTTGGGTCGAATGATCGGGACGCACAGCCCCCGCTGCCTGGCTTTCAGGCACTCATCCTCCGCGGCGATCTTGGCCTCACCGTACGCGCCGACGCCGTCAAGCCGGTCATCCTCCAGCAGAGGGTGGTGGTCGGGGATGCCGTACACGGCAGTGGAGGAGATGTGGACCACCCGGCTGATGCCCAGCGCTTCCGCAGCCTCTAGGACGATCCGGGTGCCGTCGATGTCGGTGGAGCGGATGTCCTCCGGGCTGTAGAGCGGGAGGGCAGCGGCAGTGTGGACCACCATATCCGCCCCGACCATCGCCCGGCGCACGGACTCGGCATCGCGGACGTCGCCGGTGTGGATCCGCACCCGATCGCGCTCCGGGTAGTCGAACTCGGCGATGTCATAGCTGACGGCCTGCCAGCCGCGCTCCAGCAGGTAGCGACACAAGTTGATGCCGAGAAACCCGGCCCCCCCGGTGATGAAAACCGTATTGGATTGCTCGCTCATCGTCCTCTCCCCGCCTCGGAACGGCGTATCTTATCGGTCGAGCGCAGGGGGTTCAAGAGGACTGTCGGCTGGTCACGCATTGAGAAACGAGCCCAACGGCACGGACTCTGGGTGCGCACCTGCCGCGGCCCTCGACACCGATCAGCGCTGGTGGGACCCGGCAGGTCTGGATGGCGGTTCCGGTGGAGCTGTAGCCAGAGGGGCCTTGTAGGGGAGTGCCCCGCGGCGGGCATCCATACGGCACGGGATCGGCACGGGGATGCCCGTGCCACTCTTGTTTCTCGAGTATTATCCCGGGCGGGCGGGCTGGTGCGCGCGGCGCTGGCCACATCGGAGGAATTCGATCAGGTGGTGTTTCCGGCGGACCATCACGGATGGTCGGAGTTCGGGGCCGGATGCTCTACCTCGGGACGGCGGGAGAGGCAATTCGGCGAGGCGGACTGGCGGCCGTTCGGGCGAGAAGTCCTCCCGGCGCTGCTCTCTTCGTCGCGGGCCGACACTCCCCCCCACGGGACGGCCTTAGCCATGGCATGCACGGTATTTGGCTAAAAAATCAATGCCAACCGTTGAAATTCTAGCCAGGCGTGGTATACTCCGGGTAGGAGGAGACCCATGGCCGGAGAGAAACGCACGATGACGCTTAACCTCACGGACGCGGAGATGCGCGTGCTGGAGGAGCTCTCGCGGCAGAAGGATCTCACCAAGACGGCGGTGCTTCGGCAGGCGCTGCGTCTCTACCAACTGGTGGATGCTCGGCTCTCGTCGGGGGGGAAGCTCTACTTCGAGGACGAGCAGAAAAAAGAGAAGGCGGAGTTGATGGTACTATGAGGACTCCGGTCTCAATCATGGATAACCGCACCAGGGAACCCGTGGAGGCGCAGCTCTTTGACGAGGTGACCGTGGCTCACTTCATCGAGGCACAGGCCGAGTGGCGCCCGGTGGTGCTGGACGCCGCGCGGGCGATGCTTCAGGCCGGGGTGCCGCGGGAACAGATCCCGCAGCACTTCCACTGGGACTGGCAGCGAAAAGAGCAGGACCTGCGGCTGCTCGCGGTGACCTTCTACGGTCTGGAGCAGGAGAGCAAGCTGCAGGGCCTGATCAAGCTCCTCACCGCCTCGCAGCAGAGCCGGATCCCGGCACAGCGCGGGAAGCCGCTGGTCTACATCGACTACCTGGAGACTGCGCCGTGGAACATTAAGCCGCTGATGCAGGCGCTGGGCCGCGAGGCCCGGTACGCCGCCGTCGGCACGCGGCTCATGGAAGCCGCCGTGCGCCTGAGTCTCGACGAGGGGTTCAAAGGACGGGTGGGGCTCCACTCGCTGCCGCTGTCCGAGGGGTTCTATCTCCGGACGTGCGGGATGACTCCCGTCGAGCGGGACGCCCTGAAGGGCAACATGCTCTGGTACGAGTTCACTCCCGAGCAGGCCCAGCAGTTCTTGACAGGAGGAACAGTATGAAAATGAACAGCAACCCCGCTTGGCTCAAGCGGATGGCTGAACTGGAAGATGGGAGCTACGTCTCCGCGGGTGGCTGGGTGCATGCTCTGGAAGAGGCACGCTGTCCTGCCGGGGCGGGCCTGACGCCCGGGCTGGCGTTCAGCCAGCTCGTGCTGCTGGCCCGGAAGGAGCGAGAGCTCTCGCGGCGGGAGTTCGCTTCCCAGGCGGACATCGCCCTCACCGAACTGGTGAGGATCGAGGAGGAGGCGGGCTACACGCCTTCGCCGCGTGCCGTGCACCAGATCGCTCACCTCCTGGGTCTTCCCGTGGATGAGCTGAACGTGCTCGCGGGACACATGAGCGCCAGCGACGAGGAATTCGTCGAGGTAGCCTACCGGTTCGCAGCTCGCTCGACACCCGGCGAGACCTTCACCGGAGAGGACCGGCAGGCGCTTCAGACGTTCGTGAGGTACCTGATCAACCGTGAGAAAGAAGCATCTCGATGAGAAGACGGCGGCGGACATCGACAAGCAGGTCGATAAGATCCTCCGCGGGCTCGGGAACCCGAAGCCGCCCCTGGAACTGGACCAGGTGCGAGCGCTGCTCCGGCTCGACCGTCAATACTATTCTTCGACCGTGGAC
>CAZSRZ010000027.1:0-36243 GCA_964609085.1 uncultured bacterium
GCCAACAGAACCGCAGGGCGTAAGCCCGCGGAGCGCACCTCCCCATCGCCGACAGACAAGAACGGGCTCGGCAACAGTAGACGGAGTCCCCGACTCTCGGGGACTCCGTCAGGTTTTGGAGGCTGGGTTCGTTGTCGGTCGGCCTGCCGGGCGCCACCTCGGCATGCCCGGATCCGATCAGTATTCGCGGTTGGGCTTGGTGCCGGGCATCGGGACCGGGTAGCGGCCGTTGGCGTCGGGCAGCAGCGGTGCGGGCGAGTCTTTGGTCAGCCGGTCGAGGCCGGGGGAGAACTCGTGCTCGCAGTTCAACATGTCCTGGAAGCTGACTTCCTGGCCGGTGTGGACCGCCATCCGGCCCATGCTGGTGACCAGGCTGCCTTCCACACCACGTCGAACCTCGTTGTGCGGTCGATCGTTGCGGATCGCCGAGATGAGGGCGTCCCACTCGTTTTGATAGGGATTGCTGGTGTCCTTGGACTGCCAGGTGAGGTTGGCCGGCACGGGGTTCTGACCCTTGTAGATGGCCGACGGGCCCCCGCAGTCGTTGGCCCGAGAAGCGATGGCCAGGCCCTTAGTCCCGTGCAGGTAGCTCGAGTAGATCCCCTGTGCGCCGTTCATGCAGCGGCCGTCGAAGAAGAACTTGGTGCCGTCCGCGAAGGTGTACTCCACGGAGTAACTGTCAAAGTTCTGATCGACGAAGGCCACGCCCTGCGCGTTGGTACGGTAATGCCGCCCGCCCACGCCCTGGGCCTTTACCGGCCACGCATCCTTCATCCAGCAGAGATGGTCGATGATGTGGATGTAGAAGTCACTGAAGCAGCCGCCGCTCGCCCAGAGGAAGCTGTGGAACCGCCGCACCTGGTAGTCCAGGTCGGTCATGTCCGCCGGCTTGGGGAGCGATTCGAAGTACCCCGCAGGCCCGTGCATCCGGTAGCCGCGCATCAGGATGATCTCACCGAGCTCGCCGTTCTGGACGCGCTGGTGCAACTCCTGGAGGGGCTTCGCGTGGCGCGACATCAGGCCGACGCCGACCTTCAGGTTCTTGGCTGCCGCCTCTTCACCGAGCTTCAACATGCGCCGGCTGCTGGGACCATCAACCGTGACCGGTTTTTCCATGAAGACGTTGAGCCGCTTGGAGATCGCGTACTGGAAGTGGACCCAGCGGAAGGCGGGCGGCGTGGTGAGGATGACCACATCCCCCGGCTTCAGGCTGTCCATGGCGCTGCGATAGGCGTCCCAGCCCAGGAAGCGCCGCTCCTCGGGGACGTCCATCTGCTTGCCGACCGACTGGGTGAGGTTGGCGTGGCTGCTCTTCAGGCGGTCGGCGAACGCATCGGCCATGGCCACGAGTTTGATGGGGCCACCGGTGGTGCCCAGGGCATTGATCGCCGCCCCCCCGCCGCGACCGCCACAACCGACCAGCGCCACCTGCACCAGGTCGCTCCCCGCGGCATGCACCGCAGGGACGGCCGCACCACCCAACGCCGAAACGGCGGCGACTTGACCGGTCGTCCTGATGAACTGCCTTCGCGAGGTGGTGGTCTTCTTTTCGTCGCTCATCAGTGATCGCTCCTCGGCTTGGTCGATGTCGGCGGCTGCCTTGCCGCGCGGCGTGCACCCGAAATTGTAACCCTGGCTGCGTGGGAAGTCACCGGGAGCGAGCCACAACACGCAGCACGGTCATGGAACTGGGCGGGAGAGTCATGCCGAAGCTGCTCCCTCCCGCTCTGATCTTCCCGGCGACCGGCGAAAGTCTTAGGGGTTGGTCCAGGCTGTTCTCGGTCGTCGGATCGGCGGCCGCCAGCACCTGCAGCCGCGCCTCGGGGCCCACGTACGTCGCTCCCGCCAGCTCCACCCGCACTTCGCGGGCCGCCGCCCGCGTGTTGATCAGTTTCAAGATCACCACACCGTCGGACTCGTCCAGGGCAGCACTGCTGTAGATCTCGGCCTGACCGTTCCGGGCAGAGCCATCCACGTTTACCGGCAGACTGGTGGAGCCGGGGTTGGTGCTGAACAACTTCTGGACGTAGTAGTTCGGGGTTCCGTAGCTGCGCAGGTTGTCGAACCAGATGAGGTTTGGGGACCACTGCCAGGCATCCACGTGCGCGAACAGGGGCGCGTAGGAGGTCATGTGGACGACGTCGGCGTTCCGCTCCAAACCGGTGATGAATGCCGCCTCGGAGAGGGCGCACTCCCAGTTGTTCCGGTTCTCCGGCCGAACCACGCCGACGCTCTGCGCCGCATACTCGCCCGCGAAGACGCGTGGGCCCGTGCGTGGGTAGGAGTCATACCGGCCGGCGTTATCCCGAAACCACTTCGGCCCCATGTAGTAGTGCTCGTCGACGATGTCCGCTTTCAGCTCCCGCATCTTGCTCCAGAGGAAGTCGAAGCGCGGTCCGTCGGGGCTGGGTCCCGCACTGGCAACGAGCTGAATCTCGGGATGCCGGCGCTTGATCCCCCGGGCAAATGCTTCGTAACGCGGGATGTAGTCCGGCCCCCACTGCTCGTTGCCGACGCCGATGTATTTCAGGCCGAATGGGGCGGGATGCCCCATCTCCGCGCGGCGTCTACCCCACTCGCTGGTTACCGGACCGTTCGCAAACTCCACCAGGTCCAGGGCGTCTTGCACGTATCCCGAGAGGCTGTCCAGAGGCGCAAGTTCACCGGAGTTGAACTGGCAAGCCATCCCGCAGTTCAGCACGGGCAGCGGCTCGGCCCCGATGTCTTCGCAAAGCTGGAAGTACTCGAAGAATCCGATGCCGAACGATTGGTAGTAATCGGGCGTGGGCTTGTGTCGAAACTCTGTGTTCCAACGGTTGACCAGTAGCCGGCGATCGCGGACGGGGCCGATGGTGGTCTTCCACTGGTAGCGCTGCTCCAGAGTTCGGCCCTCGACGATGCAGCCGCCGGGGAAGCGCAAGAACCCGGGCTGCAGTTCCTTGAGCAGCTTGACCAGGTCTGGCCGAAGCCCGCGCTTGCGCTTGCCCCAGTTCTCCCGCGGGTAGAGCGAGATATCGTCCAGCTCGACGGCACCTCCGGTGACTTCCAGCTCCAGGCTGCCCTTCGCCTCGGTGGCGACGGCCCGGAGGGAGACCGCCATGTCTTTCCAGTCATCGGCGAACCCGGATACACGGCATTCGCCCACCCCCTTACCACTTGCATCACGCAGGGTGCCCCGGACGGTGGCACGCCCGGGACCGGCGCGGCGGCCGCGGAAGGTCAGATCGAAGACGGCCCCTTTCTCGACACCGACCCCGCGGAACCCCTGGTTGACGATCGCGGCACCTGCCGGCGCTCGGACGTGGGGAGACTGGTTCGTGCCACCGGCCCGCTCCACGAGCACTTCCGCTCCGCCGGTGCACTTCCACCCCATCAGCGGCTCGGGGAATGCGAAGGAACCGTTCTTGACCCGCTCCGGGTTCAGCCCTCCATCGGCACCGAAGTTGATGTCCTCGAAGAAGAGCCCGAAGAGAGTCGAAGGGATGCGGGCACCGGGCCGGTCGACCCGCACCGTGACGGCAACCGTCCCCGGGTCTTGCGACCCTCCCTGCGCCGCGGCTGCAGTCAACAGGCCCACCGCCGGCAGCAGACAGGCGAGCATGTGCGTGCGCGGACGGGCCCTGTCGGGGTCGTGGGCGCCATGGTCCGTCCGGAAGATCACTGCTTGCCCGCGATACAGAACAACTGGGTCTCGCCGCGAACGAAGAGGCAGTTGCCGGCGGGGATCGGTGAGGCGACAATGCGCTCCCCCATCGCGTTCTCGCCCAGCATCTCGAACCGTTCCCCCACCCGCGCCGTGTAGACAACGCCATCCTCGCGGGCGGCGTAGAGAATGCCGTTCGCGATCACGGGCGAAGCATAGTAGCTGGAGCTGGAGCGGGGGAACGCATCCTCCCAAACGGTCTTGCCGGTCGCCGGGTCGATGCACACCACCCCGCCCCGGTGCCGCAGCAGGTAGATGCTGCCCCGGTATTCGACCGGCGTACAAACGAACACCCCCACGTCGTCCCGCTGCCACACCCGGTGCGTCTCGGTGACGTCGCCGCTGCCGTCCAGGCGGATCCCGTGGAGCCGCGCCTGGCCCTGACGGTCGTCCCGGCCCACGGGAACAACGGCGATGCCCCCCTGGATCACGGGCGTCGCGATAGCCGGCCAAAGCCCCGTCCCGGTCGGGTTGAAGCCACCGCACGACCAGAGCAGGGAGCCATCCGCGCTGGAGTGGGCCGTCAGGTGGTCGGCACCCCACAGAAGGAAGGCGGAACGGCCCTTATGCCGAAAGAAAACGGGCGTCGTGTAGCCATTGTCGTTCTCAGGCGGGGTGGTGTAGTTCCGCTTGACCAGCCATCGTTGCTGGCCGGTTTGCTTGTCGAAGCCGGCCACCCAGGACTCACCATGGTGCATCCTCGCCACGATGACGCAGTTGTCTGAAAGCGCCGGGGAGCTTCCGGCATCCCAGAAGAGCTGCTCCGGGCCGAACCGCTGCTCCAGGTTGATCTGCCAGCGCACGGCACCGGTCGGCTCCAGCGCCACCAGCCGGCCACTGCGATACCGGGCGAAAATGCCCTTGCCGTCGGTCACGGGCGAGGCATTGCAGCTCGACCCCAGGGTGCGGTGCCGCGCCGGGCTCTCGGGACCCAGCTTCGTCAGCCAGACCTGCTTCCCCGCGCGGTCAATCGCCATCACGGCATCCTGACCATCCGCGGGCGTCGTCAGGTAGATACGGTCCTTCCAGGCGATGGGCGTCGATGAGCCCTTGCCTGGGAGCGCCACCTTCCACGCCGCACCCCCCACCGCCCAGCGTGTGGGGTAATCGCCGGTGGGAGCGCTGCCGTTGGCGCCCGCCCCCCGCCAGGCAGGCCAATCGCCCGGAGCAAAGGCACCGGCAGGCACGGAGAGCAGGGCAAGCAGGCATAGAAAGATGGATCGCATACGGTTTCTCCCCGGGGGAAGCGGGCCCGAGTCCGGGTGGCCACTGTCCCTCATCGAACTACGCCGGGCACGGGCTCCTGTCATGTTGGTCCGAGGCTGCCGCTGCTCCTCGTTCCCGAGGGCGTCGTGGGGCATGGAGGGCCGAGTTCCCGACAGTGAGGTGCACGGATCTACGGCGCTATTGCTCCTCGGACAACCGTGGCAGTTGCAGCCGGGTTGACCCATCGCGACCCCAGACGACGTAACCGGACGGCGAGACATCCACCCCCTTGACGCCTTCAAATCCCGCCGGTGTCCGCACCAACAGCGCGGAGTACTCTCGCACTGCGCTCTCCCCAGCGTCCAGGTAGGAGTAGAGAGGCAGATCGAAGATGCGCCCCTTGGCGACCAGCACCGGGAACGGCTGGTGGAGACCGGTGGTGCCGAATTCCAACCCGCGCAAGGCGGGCTTCCCGTTCTCCGCATGCCGCCAGGCACTGAACCACGGGTAGTCCGGTCGGCGCCAGACGTAGACGATCAATCGCTGCTGCACCGGAGCGAGGGCCGACGTCCAACCCCATACCCCGCGGACTTCGTAGGAGACGACGTTTGGATGGTGGTCAGCGCCGAGGCGGCGGACGTCGACCCGCCGACCGTTGTGTTTTGCGTACGGCCATCGGACCTCGTCGCGCTCGGGGTCGGGCAGCGGGCTGCTCTGCATCAACCCGCGTCCGGCGCCGGCGTCGACGACGGTCTGCGCGTCCAGAAACGGTGGGCCAATAGTCGGGTGCTGCACCATGTTGAAGATTCGTCCAAGCTTGTTGCGGTTGGTCACGGTCTCCCGGACGGTGAGTTCCGCCGCGTCCTCGGCGAGTCGGACGCGCCGACGGAGGTCCAACCCCGCCAGCGGCAGCGTGGCCGTCATCTCGACCTCGACCGCCGGTCCGACGCGGCGGAGCGGCTGGGAGAGTTGCCAGACAACCCTGGAGGCCTCACCGTGGAACGGCATGCCGTTGCGGGCCTCCGCCGCGCTGGGCGGGCCCCATCGATCGAGACACAGGAAGTGCCCCATGCCGCGGAGGGGGTTGACGCCATCCCCGGTCAGATGGAAATCCCTGATCACTCCGCCGGCCAGATCCACCTGCACCCCGGCACTTCTGCCCTCGATCGAGAGGATCGAGGGACGTGGATCACCGGGAGGTGTCCCGGTCGCCGCGCCAACGAGCGTGGCGATCAGCCCGGCAGCGAAAAACGGCTTCATCTGACGTGTGCTCCTTGGCGGCAGACCTGCTCGCCTCCCGCGCTCCTGACCGGGAGCGACAAGCCGGTCATACTGGATTAATGATGCACCCGCGCCAGTGGCTCGACGTGGGCAGATTTCGACCCAGGGACGGAGGCTTCCAAGGGATGGATGCTCGGCGGCAGGTCATTCTCCTATCCATGGCGGCCTCGGTCGCTGGAGCGCTGATCTCGTCCTCCTCGGCTGCCCCTCCGGCACCCCCCGTCCCCCCAGCTACTTCGAGCCAGGCGCGCTTCTTTGAGCTGCGGATCCGACCGCTCCTGGTCGAACGGTGCTTCGGCTGCCACAGTGCGGCCCGCCGATCCGGGAACCTGCGTCTTGATTCGCGCGCGGCGTTGCTTCGGGGCGGCGACACCGGATCCGCGATTCACCCCACCGATCCGTCGAAGAGCCTGCTGATCCGCGCGATCCGGCACGAGGGGCCGCGGATGCCCCCCGGCGCCAGGCTGAAGGATGCCGAGATTGCGGCGCTGACAGAGTGGGTGAAGATGGGTGCCCCGTGGCCGGAGCCTGCGGCCAGCGCCCACACCGGGACCCGCACAGCCACTGCCCGAAGGAAGGCAGGGGCCGACCACTGGGCCTTCCAGCCCGTCCGGCGCGTTCAGCCACCCGTGCTGCGGGGCGACGGATGGTCGCGCACCCCGATCGATCGCTTCCTCTGGCGTCGGCTAAACTCGGAAGGCCTGACGCCCGCGCCGGAGGCTGATCGCCGCTCGCTGATCCGCAGGGTCACCCTTGACTTGCACGGACTCCCGCCCACGCCCGATGAGGTGGAGGGTTTCGTCGCTGACGCCTCCCCGGACGCGTATGAGAAGCTGGTCGACCGCCTCCTGGCCAGCCCGCGTTACGGCGAACGCTGGGCACGCCACTGGCTGGACCTTGTCCGGTACGCCGACTCCGACGGCTACCGCATCGACGACTACCGCCCCCACGCCTGGCGGTACCGCGACTACGTGATCCAGGCGTTGAACGAAGACTTGCCGTATGACCGGTTCGTCCAGGAGCAGCTTGCCGGCGACGAGCTCTTCCCTGGGGATCCCCGGGCGCTCGTGGCTACCGGGTACCTCCGGCACTGGATCTACGAGTACAACAACCGCGACGTCCGCGGGCAGTGGACCACGATCCTCAACGACATTACCGATACCACGGGAGATGTCTTTCTGGGCCTCGGCATTCAGTGCGCCCGCTGTCACGACCACAAGTTTGACCCAATCCTCCAACGAGACTACTTCCGGCTGCAGGCCTTCTTCGCCCCCATCCTGCCCCGTGAGGACATCCCCGCCGCCACGATGGAACAGCGACGGGCTTACGCAGATCGCCTCGCAATCTGGGAGGCCAGGACGGCGGACCTGCGGTCCCGCATCGCGACGTTGGAGGCGCCGGCCCGCGAGAAGGCCGCCCGCGACGCTGTGCTCAAGTTTCCTCCTGACATCCAGGCGATGATCAACAAGCCGGCCGCCGCTCGCGCCCCGCTGGAACACCAGCTCGCGGAGCTCGCGTACCGGCAAGTCGACTACGAGTACGGCCGGCTGGAGACGCACATGAAGGGGGAGGCTAAGGAGCAGTGGCTCGCCCTCCGCAAGCAACTCTCCCAATTCGAGGCAGAGAAGCCGGAACCGCTGCCCGTTGCCGTCGCCGTGAGCGACGTTGGTTCGGACGCGCCGCCCGTGACCATCCCCGGGAAGGGCGTCCATCCGGTTGACCCCGGGTACCTCACCCTGATGGATCCCCGACCCGCGGCGATCCCCCCCGTGCGGCCGGGCACCACGGGCCGACGCGCGGCGCTGGCTCGCTGGATCACCCGTCCAGAGAATCCCCTCACCGCCCGGGTGATCGTCAACCGGGTGTGGCAGTACCACTTCGGCCATGGGCTGGCCGCCAACGCCAGCGATTTCGGTACGCTTGGTGAGCCGCCTTCTCACCCGGAGCTGCTTGACTACCTTGCCGGCTGGTTCACTCAAGGCGACGCGCCTGGTCCGGGAGCCCCGTGGAGCCTGAAACGTCTCCACCGGTTGATCCTCACCTCCGCAGCCTACCGACAGTCAGCCACACACCCCCGCGCGTCCCAGTACCTGCTGCGTGATCCCGAGAACCGGCTGTACTGGCGCTTCGGTGTGCGGCGGCTGGACGCGGAACAGATCCGGGACTCGATCCTGGCGGTCAGCGGCGAACTTGACCCGCGGCCAGGCGGCCCCGGCGTCACCTCCGACGTGCCTCGCCGCACCATCTACACCCGCGTGATGCGGAACAACCGGGACCCACTGCTGGATGTCTTCGATCTCCCGCTGTTCTTCTCCAGCGCCGCATCACGTGACACCACCACCACCCCCGTCCAATCGCTGATGCTGATCAACAGCCAGATGATGCTCCTCCGAGCGCGTGCCCTGGCCGAACGCACCTTGCGGGAGGCGGGACCCGAGCCGGACCGCCAGGTGAACTGGGCGTATCGGCTCCTCTACGGGCGCGTACCGACCCCGGCCGAGTCCGCATCGGCGGTTCGATTTCTAGCTGATCAACAGGCGCGCATCGACCCCGATGAGGCCGGGACAGCCGGCGCGACCTTCCTGCGTGATCGCATCCCCTACCGGGACGGCCAGGCCGCTCGCCTGTCTCCCGGCGGGCCCCAAAGCCGCTTCGATATCCCGGACGGACCCACGCTACCCAGGGGGGATTTCACCATCGAGGCCTTCGTGCTGCCGCGCTCGGTCTACGAGACGGCGGCCGTCCGCACCATCGCCGCGAAGTGGAATGGGGACACGCGCGCGCCCGGATGGGGGTTTGGGATCACCGGGAAGCAGTCCCGTCGCAAGCCACAAACGCTGGTGCTGCAGCTCATCGGACGGCGGACCGACGGCACCATCGGCGAAGCCGCCCTCTTCTCGGACCAGTCACTGGTCATGAATAAGCCTTACTACGTCGCGGCGGCGATCCGGCTGGCGACAGAAACCCGACCAGGGAGTGTGAGCTTCTACCTCAAGGACCTCTCCAACGATGATGAGCCGCTGCTGACCGCCACGGTCGAGCACACCATCGTGGGCGGATTGGAGAACACCCTGCCGCTGACGTTGGGCGCCCGGCCCACAGACCGCGACGGCTCGTTCGACGGTCTCATCGACGACGTTCGGCTATCGCGCGGGGCGGTCTCGGCCCAGCAGTTGCTCTACACGGTGGAAGGCGCCACCCGGGATACGGTCGGCTACTGGCAGTTTGAGGCGAAGCCCGATGTCTTTCGGGACTCCACTGGGAACGGTCTGGATATCCGGCCGGGAGCGACCGCGCAGCCACGCGTGGACCCTCGCCTGGCGGCCCTCGCAGACTTTTGCCACGCCCTGCTCAACTCAAATGAGTTCCTTTACACCTACTGAATGAAACCCAAGCGCCCCGCTCCCCACATCGAGCTCACCGCCACTCGCCGCGACTTCCTTCAGCGCGCCGGCGGCGGCTTCGGTGCCCTGGCGCTTGCCCAGCTCTTGCAGAGCGAGGCACAAGGCTCCGGCGCTCGCGCGGGAAGCGGCGCGAGGCCCGGACTGAACCCCGTCGCTCCGCGTCCAGCCCAGCTACGGGCTCGGGCCAGGAGCATCATCTTCCTGTTCATGGAAGGCGGCCCGTCGCACATCGATACCTTTGACCCGAAGCCACTCCTCAATCGATTGGCCGGCCAGCCGCTGCCGGACAGCTACGGCGAAGTAATCACGGCGATGGGCGAGGCCCGTTCCCCACTGCTTGCCGCGCCCCGCACCTGGAAGCAGCACGGGGAGAGCGGACTGTGGGTCTCCGAACTGCTGCCCCACATCGCCGGCTGCGCCGACGACCTGGCGGTGATCCGCTCGTGCTGGGCCGACGGCATCAATCACTCCTCCGGCGTTTGCCAGATGAACACCGGAGCGATCCTCGGCGGCCGCCCCTCGCTCGGCGCGTGGGTCAGCTACGGTCTGGGGAGCATAAACGAGAACCTGCCGTCCTTTGTCGTGATGCAGGACAACACCGCATCCGTCGTCAACGGGCCGCGGAACTGGAGCGCCGGATTCATGCCTGCGGCATTCCAGGGCACTCGCATTCAGGGGAGCACTGAGCCGATCCCAAACCTGAACACCCCCGAGGGGGTCTCCGAGAGGCGTCAGCGCGCCAAGCTGGACCTCGTCCGCGAGTTGAACCAGCGCTTCGCAGGGCAGCACGCGGAACAAACAGAGCTGGAGGCCCGCATCGCCAGCTATGAGTTGGCGTTCCGCATGCAGGCACAGGCCCCCGGGGCGGTCGACCTCGCTCAGGAGTCGGAAGCAATCCGATCGCTCTATGGCCTGGATCAGAAGGAGACGGCTACCTTCGGCCGGCTCTGCCTCCTCTCACGCAGGTTGGTGGAGCGGGGCGTGCGCTTCGTCCAGCTCTACCACGGCGCGGGCAGCAAGTGGGACGCCCACTCCGGCATCGAAAAGAACCACGCGGAACTCTGCCGCGGCATGGATCGCCCGGTCGCCGGGCTGCTCCGCGATCTGAAACAGCGCGGATTGCTCGATGAGACGCTGGTGGTGTGGGGCGGAGAGTTCGGGCGGACCCCCATGTCCGAAAAGGGGGACGGGCGGGACCACAACCCCACCGGCTTCACCATGTGGATGGCCGGTGGCGGCATCCGCGGCGGGCAGGCTATCGGGGAGACCGATGATCTGGGACTGCGGGCGGTGAAGGAACGACTGCACGTCCATGATCTCCACGCGACGATGCTCCACCTCCTGGGGCTGGACAATATGGGGCTCATCTACAACTACAAGGGCAGACCGGAGCGACCCACCCTGAATGAGGGCGCGGCCTATCTGCCCCTGATCGCGTAGCCGTCCCCCGGGCCCATCCTTTCGGGAAAGCGCTTCACAGATCCCGACGATTTCGCACCGCAGGTCCCCACCTCTCAGCGCCCGTTAAGGCTGTGCGGCGATAACCGGACCGACCTGGACCACCCGACATGAAGGAGCCTCCCGCCGTGCGTCTCTGGCTGATCGGATTGCCTCTTGCCGCGGCACTCGCGGCGCTCAGCGGCAGCATCGAAGCCGCGCAAGACCGCCCGTTCCTGCGTGCACCGGCCCTCGACGAGTACGCTCGCCACGACCCGGCAGGGACGACGATCCTCCCCAACGGGCGGTTCCTGCAACCCGCGGGGGAGCATCTGCCGCTTGCCCGGTGGCCCCACGGCCTGATTCTGAGCCCGGACGGCAGTTTCGCAATCAGCGCTTCGGATGGCGTCGCGCAGGTGATCACCGGGCTCGGGACACCCAAACCGACCGTGTCGGACCTCCCGGCACCGGGGACCGGACGGCGTCGACAAAACGGCGGAGCGATGGCCCTCTCCGCGGACGGAAAGACCCTCTATTGGAGCGGCGGAGAGAACGGCGGAGTCTTCATCTTCGATTTGCCAGCGCGAAAACTGGTTGCCGAGGTCTCGCTGAACGTGGAGACCGGCGGCCGCAAGCTCGAGGACAGCTTCGTCATGGACCTGAAGCTGAGCGAGGACGGCCGCACGCTCTACTGCGCGGACGTGACGAATTTCCGGTTGGCAATGATCGACACTCGCGCGCGGAGGGTCGTCTCCTCGATCGGTGTTGGCCGCTATCCCTACGCCCTCGCCGTGTCGGGCACGCAAGTCTACGTCGCCAACATCGGCCAGTTTGAATACAGCGCCATCCCGCCCCCCACGGAGCCGGGCTTCGATCCGAGAGGACTCACCTTCCCGCCGTTCGGCTACCCCAGCCCCGCCGCGGAGCGCGGCGTTCGGGTAGAGGGCCGAGACGTCCCCGGACTCGGCGATCCCAATGCGATCAACTCCTTTTCCGTGTGGGGCGTCGACGTCTCCGACCCCCATGCTCCACGGGTAACGACCCGGGTCAAGACGGGCGCCCTGGTCGGCGCGCCAAGCGACCGGGGCAAGACGGTCGGCGGAAGTGCACCGAACTTTCTGGCGGTCCACGCCGGACAGCTCTACCTCTCCAACGGCAATAACGATATCGTCGAGCGGATCGACCTGAAATCCGGCCGCATCGCCGCGTCTGTCCGCATCCAGCCGTCTCCCCTCACCGCGAATCTCCGCGGCGTCGGGCCATCTGGGCTGTCCCTTTCCCCGGACGGCCGTCACCTCTATGTGGCGGAGTCCGGCATCAACGCCATCGGGGTGCTGGATGCCCGGACGTTACGGGTGCTGGGGCACATCCCCACGGCGTGGTATCCCTATCGCGTCGCCGCTTCCCCGGACGGGCGCTCCCTGCTGGCCATCTGCTTCAAGGGGTTCGGCAATGGTCCCAACGCCGGCAGTGCCATCCCCAACAGTGCCTTCCTGGGGATGAAGGGCGTCTTTTCAACCATGCCCGTGCCGACCGCCGCGGAGTTGGCACGACACACCGGCGTCGTCCTTGCCTGCAATGGCTTCGTCGCCCGTGGCGACCGCGCTGCGCTATCCTCGCCGCTGATCCCCGCACGCGTCGGGACCGCGTCGCGTGAGATCCGCCACGTGGTCTTCATCACGAAGGAAAACCACACCTACGACACCATCTTCGACCGTGTCCCCGGGGCCAGACACGACCCGTCCCTGCTGCGATGGGGATTGCACCAGCGGATGACCCAGCAGGGCCAGCCCACGTTGGAAGACGTGGCAGTGATGACCAACCACAACGCGATCGCGCGGCAATTCACGGTCAGCGACAACTTCTACATGGAGCCGGAAGCTTCGGGCGTGGGCCACCGCTGGCTGGTCGGTGTGCAGCCGAACAACTTCTGCCAGATGACCTACACGCTCGGCTGGAACTTCAAGGCCCAGACCACAGCGCCCGGCCGACGGGCATCGTTCGGCTCCAACGGCTCCATTGCACCCGAGGACTATCCCGAGGCGGGGTCCATGTGGGAGCACCTGGCTCGGCACGGCATCGGCTTCCGTAATTACGGCGAAGGTTTTGAATTCGCCGGGGTGGATGAAGGCGAAGGCAACGGCCTGACGGGTGCCCGTGAAGTGGTCAACATCCCGATGTCCCGGGTGCTCTACGAGAACACCTGCCGGGAGTTTCCCATCTTCAACATGAACATCCCCGACCAGTACCGGGCGGACTGGTTCATCAAGGACTTCACCCGGCGGTACCTGGACGGACCGGCGAGGATGCCTGGCTTTGTCAACGTCGCCATCTGCAATGACCACGGCTCGGGAACCAGGCCGGATCGCGGCTACCCCTACAGCGCCTCATGGATGGCCGACAATGATCTGGCGCTCGGGCGCATCGTCGAGTTCCTCTCGAAGACCCCTTACTGGAAGAACATGCTGATCCTGGTGACCCAGGACGACAGCGGCGGAGAGCCGGACCATATAGACGCCCAGCGCAGTGTGCTGCTGGCCATCAGCCCCTGGGTCAAGCGTCGCTACGTCTCCCACCGGCACACCACGATCCTGAGCCTGCACCGGACACTCTACGAGATCCTCGGGCTGCCCTCGCTCAACCAGTTCGACGCCCTGGCGAACAGCTTCGCCGACTGCTTCACCACCGTCCCCGACTTCACACCTTACCGGTGCGAACCCGTGGACCCACGGATCTTCGACCCTCAACGAGCGAAGGACCGGAACGACCCTCACTATCGAAAGGCCGCCGCCACGCCGTCTATTCCGATGGACGACCCGGACGACATGGAGCGCCTTGCCGCGGCTGGGGCTTGCTCCCGTCCGCGCGGGGAGAGACCTGCACGACGGACTCGGAGGTAGGAGCGCTGAGGTCCCGATCGGGAGGGTATCCGGGTCGGCTGACGACTGAACGGCAGCACGGTCTACCGGGCAGAGGCTCTTAGGGCGCTCCGCGCATGCCGAGCTGGAGCTCGGCGATCCCAGGTCCACCCATGGCCCCGGTGCCGAGCAAGCCAACAGAACCGCAGGGCGTAAGCCCGCGGAGCGCACCTCCCCATCGCCGACAGGCCGTGCCCGGTCCTGCTCCGAGAGGGTGAGTCCCGGATTCTCCGGGACTCCGTCAAGTCGCGGAGGTCGGGTTGGTTGTCGGTGACCATGCCGAGCTGGAGCTCGGCGATCCAGGGGGCGAGTTCGTCACTCCGGAGGCAGCCAGCGCGGATGGTCCGCGCCCTTGTCCTCAAAGCCTCGGGTGAGGAGGCGGGCGCGGCCGCCCGCGGCGGACTCCATCACCCACAGGCCCGGAGCCTCCCCCGTCCCGGCGCGGCAGAAGGCGATCTGCTTGCCGTCCGGCGACTGCACGGCGCGGAAGTCCCATTGGCCGACTCCGGGCTGAGTCAGTCGGTCGACGGTACCCCGATGCGGATCGAGCCTGCAGATCTCGGTGCCGCCGCGGGCCAATTCCGGCTTGTAGTCGCGGTTGAAGTGATCAACGTCGGGTCGGTTCGGTTGATGCTCCCAGGGCACTTTCGAGCCCGGCAGCCGCCGAGGGAAGAGGATCCGCCCATCGCGGGTCCAGGCAGGCAGGTTCGAGCCGCCGCCCTTGTTTCGCGGGCTGCCGTAGGTGGCACCGAACCACATGGACTGGCCTGCGGTCAGCACTCGATGCTCGGTGCCGTCCGGCCGGCCGATGCAGACGTCGCACCAGTCATGGCTGGGGATCTCTCTGTAGTGACAATCAACGTACACCAGCCATTCACCATCCGGGGACCAGGAGGTGCCGAAGTAGAGGTGATCCGGGTGCGCCGCGACCTTCTTTCGTGCCGCCCCGTCCAGATCGCTCGTCCAGACCTGGTAGCCCTCGGCGGTGGCGAGGTGAAAAGCTACACGTCTGCCATCCGGGCTCAGACTCAGGCCGTACGGCATCCCCTCCCCCGCCCGCGTGAACTCGCGCAGATCGGAGCCGTCGAGGTTGACGCTGTAGAGCTGGCCGACCGTGCCCCGCACCACCTGGATCAGGATGCGGCTGTCCGAAAGCGCAAGGGCCGGCGTCACGAAAGCTGCCAGCCGTTGGCGATCCTTGCAAATCTCCTCCAGCGCCCCCGACTTGAGGTCGTACAGCCAGAGGTGGGTCGGCGTTTGGCTGTAGTACTCATTGAACGGCTTCCCCGGGCCGTCTCGCCGTGCTTCCATCGACAAGAAGACGGCCCGTCCGCCGCCCGGGAGGAAGGGACCGGGCTGCCACGTCTCCTGTGCCGGGATGTTGAATGCCAGCCAGCGCGGGCGGGCTCCGGGAGTCGCGTCGATCGCCCCCGTCTTCCCCTGCGACGTGAAGTAGAGACGCGGCGAGGAGGGGCGTTTCGGCCCATCCTTCGCGATGACCGGACGGCTCAGCCCCAGACAGCTCGCGGCGGCGAACCGCAGGACGTGCCGACGATTCAATGCGTTGGGGATGGACGAGGCGAGAGGCGTCGCCCCCTCACCGCGGAGTTCGTTCATGGCGACGTCGGACCTCCCCTTCCCGTCGCCCGCATTCCGGAAGGGATGGGGGCGAGAATCTTCGACGCGTAGCGCCGGTTGTGTTGGACCGTATTCTCGGCGACGACGGTCCTGGCCGGCCACTCCACCGTGAGCGGCTCGCCGGTGTTGGGGTTGGGCTCATAAAACGGAGCTCCGGTGCCCGCTACCGTGACCCGAATGCGATGGCCACGGTTGAACACCTGACTGAGCCAACCTACCTGGAACGCAACCCGGTAGACCTTGCCTGACTCCATCAGGACCTCGCGGTCGAACCCGCTGCGGTATCGCGCCCGGCGAAGGTAGTCGATCAACAGAATCGAGCGACCATCGGGATAGACATCACTGATCCGGACGATGAAGTCGGCGTCCCGGGCCGTGGAGGTGACGAACAACTCCGCCGTTACCCTGCCCGTCCATTCGACCGGCTCGGACAAGACCCCGGAGGTGAAGGTGCGGACTTCCGGCTGACGCTCGAATGGACGCGCGTCCCTGGCTCCCGGGAAGGCTCGGCCAGGGATCTCTGCGGGGTTCTCCGGATCAGCGCGGAAAGCGGTCTCCCCTGCGGTCTCGGTGGGCTTTTCCCGAGTCAGACCGCCTCCTGCGTGGAGAAAATAGGACGCGGCGCGGGAGGGCACCGGCCAATCCGGCGCCGTTCGCCACTCGTTGCCGGGGGCGCCCGGTTCCCCCACAGCCCCCATCACGTAGTAGCGCACCTTCGGTTCCCGCTCAACACCGTTGTCGATTCCCTTCAGGTAGTGGTCGAACCACCGAAGCATGTGGGCTTCCTGGTCCCAGCGGACGTTGGTCGGGAAGGTGAGCTCGTTCACCACCTCCGTCCGGGCGCCGCCGTGCAGCCAGGGGCCAATCAGCAATTGCTGGCTGCCTCTGGAGCCGGGCCCGCCCCGGTGCTCGCGACCGATGTAGCTCTCCACGGAGCCCTGGTTCATGAAGTCAAACCAGCCGCCGAGGGTGAAGCACGGGACGTTCATCTTGCTGAAGTGACGGCTGCAGTCCTCTGCCTGCCAGTACCGGTCGTAGGTGGGATGGGCGAACCACTCCGCCATCAGGTCCCGGTTCTGGCTGGGGACGCGGCAGACGTCGTCCATCTCCTTGAAGCGCACCGGGCGAGTAGCACCCCCGATCCGGTAACCTTCCTGAAAGAGAGAAAGGCCGGTGTCGGTCATGTACTGGGCGACGAGGTGCGGCGGCTGGGTGACAGCGAGGAAGTTCTGCGCATACCCGGCCTGCGAGCCGCCCCAGGTGCCTACCTTGCCGTTGGACCAGGGCTGAGCTGCCAGCCATTCACAGGTGTCGTAGCCGTCGCGGAGTTCGCCCCAGCCCAGAGCGCGGTAACCCACCCACGTGCCCTCTGAGCGATATGTCCCGCGAAAGTTCTCGGCGCACACCACGTACCCAGCCGCAGCGAGGCGCGCGTGGGCCTGTCTGGAGCCTGCCAGGCTGGCATAGCGCTGTTGATACAACACCGGCCACGGCCCCCTCCCCGGCGGGAAGTAGAGATAGGCGGAAAGACGCGCTCCGTCCTGCATCGGGATCATCATGTGCTCTTCACGGATCGCGCCCAGATCCAGCGGCGGCAGACCCGCCGAGGCAAAGGCGGGGTTGGGGGGCTTGGGCGGGTCCTGTCCCTGCGCCGCGACCTTCGGCGCCGTGGGCGGGATCGGAGCTTGCGCTGCTGTGACCAGCGGCAGGTCAGCAGGCAGCCGCTTCAAGAGGATGTCCCGGTACTGGATCTTCATCGCTGGTCCGACGTGGACCTGGAAACCCAACACGCCATCCATCCGGCGCCCCTGCTCGTCCAGGTCGACCACGTCGACCGTCGGGTGACCGTCGATCCAGTGTTGCAGGTGGTTCGCCACCGCCAGGACGCGGTAGTCGTGCCACTGACCTGCCTGAAACTCCCGCAATGGAAACGCACCGGTGACCCAGGGCTGACCCTGCGGGTCGATCACCACACGCTCGCTGGTGTGTGCCAGGATCCGGCGCCCGCGCTCCTCATACAGCATGCCGTCATAGTCCGGCCGGTTGGAGACCACGTCGCACTGATAGCCCGTCACCACCGCCTCACCCAGGTCCGGGCGCTCCACGCTGCGGTACTGAAGGCCGCTGTTGCCGCCAGGGGTGACGCGGACCTTAACCCGGAGCTCGAAGTTGCTTACCGTCCCGCCCCGCCAGACGATGAATCGGTTGTGGTCCAACTTGCCGTCGGCCGTGCCGGTGAGGCTGCCCTCCTCCACGCCCCAATACTTCGCGCTGCCGTCCCACCCAGCCAGATCACGGCCATTGAAGAGGGCCGTGAAGCCCGCCGGAACCGGCCCCGCCTCCGGCCGCCCTGCCTGCGAACCGTGCGAGGGGAACGCCACTGCCGCCAACCCCATGAGTAGAAAACCTGCGCGCACCGGGGCCTCCTTGCCGGACTTCGATCGATGTCGCACGGTTCGAGCCGGAGGCCTGGATACCCTTGTGAGCTGCGAGGCCGCCCGGCGACTCGCAGGTCCGGAAGTGAGGTGCCGAGAAAAAGCATGTCCTGAGACACCGCGCAGGACGCCTTATCGAAGGTATGCGCAAGACCGGGTATGAGCCCATGAGATCGACTATCCAGCGCTGCCCAACTCGCCCGCACCCGCAGCATCCACGCCGTCCCGGCCGGGCGATCACCGGCCCGGGTGGGCGGGGGCTGACCCTTGTCGAACTGCTCGTCGTTCTGGCTGTGATCGGAGTTCTGCTGGGGATTCTGCTCCCTACCTTGTCCCAGGCCAGGCGCGCCGCCGAGACCACGACCTGCATCTCGAATCTGCGTCAGCTACACATGGCCCTGCGGATGTATGAGGACGATCACGGGTTCTTGCCGGTCGAGCCGGCCCTCGGGTACTTCCCCAAATGGAGGGACCAGCTCTCGGCCTACGTCAAGAACGACGCGCTCTATGTCTGCCCGTTGGACCCCGATCCTCGTGCCCACTACCTTGGCTATGATCCGCGCCCATGCAGCTACTCCTATACATACACGATGCTGCAGATGGGTCGAGACGGGGTTCATCGTCGGCCCACACTAGGGTCGCCTGTCGTACTCTGCATGCATCATGAATCCCTGTACCAGGCCATCATCCTTCGCTACGATGGCAGCATCCATCTGCCGGTTCCCCACCGCTACCGGGAAATCGGATTCGAATCCGAGGATCCCCGAGTCACCCCGTGAGGCAAGCCGGCATCTATCTCCCGAGTTGGGGTTCTCCGCAACTCTGGGAACGGCCGTCCTCCTCCGCCGGGAGTCGCGGAGCCCAGGGCGGCGGATCCCGGCCAGGATCTTGAATGAGACAGGGATGAACACCGACACGGACACCGCCGCCCTGGTGAGGGACTTGCTCTCCGGGAATGACGTGCGATCGGCGTACGATCGGCTGCGGTCGGCCGCGGACGACGGCGTGGAATCCCTGCTCGACGCCCTGGAGGGCAAGTTCGGTCCGGCCCCCCCCGGCCGGCACCCACGGGACGTGTACGACGACCTGGCGGGCGGCCTGGATGCCATCGCGAAGCAGAGCCCCGATCCCCTGATCCGCGCCCTCGAACGGCGACCGGAGCAGGCCGAGATCATCATCTGGATTCTCGGCGGCTCCCGCCGAGCGGACGTCACTCAACTCCTGGTGACCCATGCGAAGCACAAGGAGGCCGAGGTGCGGTGGGCCGCCGTCGCGGGTCTGGCACGCACGCGGAGAAAATCGGTGCAGCAGCCGCTGCTCGATGCCCTCCGGGATCGCTCGGACCTGGTCCGCTTCTCCGCCCTGCTGGGCCTCAAGAAGGTGGCCGATCACCAGGCGATCGAGCCCCTGCGGCGCTACCTGGCCGGCAAACGCATCTCCCCCGGCGGGAAGCGCGTCGCGGCCGAGCTGCTCGCGAAACTCGAGCACGGCGTTGCCCGCGAGGAAGACACTGCCGCTGCACCGTGACAACCTGCCCCCCTTCCGCGTCCCTACCTCCATGGCCACGCGGCCTGTGCCTCACCCTCGACGAAACCCGGCTGGAAACCCCGTGTCCCATCGCAGGATGATGAGGCGTGGTGCACTTCTGTCGACGGCCCTACTGGCCCTTGCTCCTGCAGCCGGGCGGGCCGAGGCCCGGCACCCGGTTGCGCCCCCGTTCGTCTCCATCGAGGTTCTGCCGGCTGAGGTCGTCATCGACCGCCCCGGGGCCACGCAGCAACTCCTGGTTGTCGGACGGCGAGCGGACGGCGCGCAGGCTGAGCTCACCGCACAAGCGCGCTTTCATTCCATGCAGCCGGTGGTGGCGGCTGTCTCCAGCGGCGGAAGTGTCCTTTCGAGGCGAAATGGCCGGACGCGGATCCAGGTCTCGCTCCCCCACTTCGGCCTGACCACATCCGTAGTTGTGGTCACGCGGAACACCGGTCCCTATCGCTGGGATTACACCCGGCAGATTGCACCGCTGTTGGCGCGCGCCAACTGCGCAGGGGCAAGCTGCCATGGCGCCTCGTCCGGGCGAGGGGGGTTCAAGCTATCGCTATTCGGACAGGATCCGGAACAAGACATGGATGCCCTGATCCGGGGCGCGGGTGGGCGACGCATCAACCGCCTGCATCCCGCCGCCAGCCTGCTCCTTCGGAAGCCGACGATGGGCCTGGCCCACGGCGGAGGGCTCCGGTTTAAGGTGGGATCACCGCCATACCGAACGCTCGTGGGCTGGATCGCCGCGGGGACGCCCCGGGACGGCGACCCGACGCGCGTCGAGCGGTTAGAGGTGCACGTCGCGACGCCGCGCCTCTCGCGCCCGGGAGAGTCGCGACAACTGTTGGTGACCGCCCACATGAATGACGGCACGCGCGAGGATGTCACCGAGCAGGCGCTGGTCGAATCCAAGAATGAGGCCGCGGTGTCGGCTGAGGGCAGCCGCGTCTCATTCGTCGGTCTCGGGGAGTCGTCCGTTCTGGTGCGCTTCGGGGGGCAAGCCGCCACCGTCCGTTTCACCGCCACGGCGCTGCCGCCGCTCCGGGAGTTCCCGTCCATCCAGTGGTCGCAGGTGGTCGATCGGGAGGTCCTCACTCGGCTCCGCCGACTGCGCCTGCCACCCGCTCCCGCGGCCCCGGATGCAGAACTGGTGCGCCGCCTTTACCTGGATCTGACCGGCAGGATCCCTACCCCTCCCGAGGTTGAGCGCTACTGCGGCTCCACCGATCCGGGAAAACGACAAGCCCTGATCGACGCCCTCCTGGCCGGCCCCGAGTTTTCGAAGCACTGGCGAGACAACCTGAACACCCTACTCATGGGCCGATCCGCCTTCCCACTGGAGCCCGGCTGGGCTGCGTGGCTGGAAGCGGGTCTGCGGGAAAACCGGGGCTGGGACCGGATGGTCCGCGAGATGCTGTTAGCCCGACCCGGCACGCCGGAGGAGAATGGTGCCCTGCAGTTTCTCGACCGGCGCTTTGCACAGGGCGAGACGGGGCTCGACGCCGTCACAAGGGACGTGAGCCGCGTCTTCTTCGGCGTGGATATCCAGTGTGCCCGCTGTCACACCCATCCGGATGTCGCGACGTGGCAGCAGCAGGCGTACTGGGGCATCGCTGCCTTCTTCGGACGGAGCTATCGCATCCAGGTCAAGGGAGCCAACTTCGTCGCCGAGAGGGCAGGCGGCGAAGTCCAGTACTTCGGTCCGGACAAGAACTTGCGCCCCGCGCTTCCGGTCTTTCTGACCGGCGAGGCGGCGGGGGAACCGCCCATGCCGCTGGTGCCCGCCCCCGCGGCGGGGATGCCTGCACCCCCGGAAAACCCCGATCTATTCCTGATTCCGCCGGAGGAGTCGAAGGAAAAGACGCGCGTTCCCCTGCCCAAATACAGCCGGCGTGGGCGTCTGGTGGAGATCGCCGTCACCGAGCGGGATCCCTTCTTCAAGCGAGCCGTCGTCAACTGGGTATGGTCCACACTGATGGGGCGGGGGCTCGTGGAGCCGGTGGACCAGATGCATGCCGGCAACCCGGCGAGCCACCCGGAGCTGTTGACCGCCCTGGCGGATGGCTTCGCGCGGGAGGGGTTCAGCCTTCGGAAGTTGATCCGCACGGTGGTGAGCAGTCAGGCCTACGGGCGCAGCAGCGAGTGGCGACGGACGGCGGGGTTGTCCGAAAGACCCGGGCCGGAGTTGTATGCGGTGGCGGCAGTCCGACCGCAGTCGGTCCAGCAGTTGGCCGGCAGCATGCTGACAGCGGCCGGGTACCTGGGGGGTGCGGTGGACGCGCCGGGGGCAACCGATGCAGGCCAGGTTCGGGCCCGGTTCGAGGCGCTGTTGGTCGCCCAGTTCGCGGAACTCAGGAAGAATCTGGACAGCGGCACAGAGCTGTTCCAGCCGAACGTGGCACAGGCACTCTATCTGGCCAACAACCGCGCTTTCCAGCAGTTGCTGGACAAAGGGGGACTTTCCGCCCGGCTGGCGAACCTTACGGATGACGGCGAGGTCATCCGCCAGGCATACCTGTCCGTGCTGTCGCGACCCCCTGAAGCGGAGGAAGCCACAGCATTCCGGCGGCACCTGTCCGTACGGCGGCAGCGGCGCGCCGAGGCCGTCTCGCAGATCGTGTGGGCGCTGGTCACTTCCTCGGAGTTCCGCTTCATTCACTGAGCCCCGTGGGGGTAACACCGTATGAGCATCGATCCTACTCGCCACGCTTTCTGTCACTCCCCGGAACACGCCTGCTCGCGGCGGAGGCTCCTGGGCGGGTTGGCGGGCAGTCTCTTCTGGGGTGCCGCCCTGGGATCAGACAACCTGCTGATGACTGAGGCTCACGCGGCCGATGTCCGGCGCACGGGAAAGCGCGTCCTCATCCTCTACCTCGGGGGCGGCGCCAGTCAAATGGAGACCTGGGACCCCAAGCCCGGCCGGCCGACCGGCGGGCCCTTCGCCGCCATCGAGACCTCCGCCCCAGGCGTCCGCATCAGCGAGCTGCTTCCCAGGCTCGCAAAGCAGATGCACCACATGGCCATCGTACGGAGCGTGAACAACGCCGCCATGGGCGCGGATCACGACGGCACCGGCATGGCCATCGGGCGAAAGCGAGATCCATTCGTCAACTACCCGAGCTTCGCCGAGATCGCGGCGAAAGAGCTGGCGCGCCCGGACACCAAGATCCCGGACCACGTCGAGCTGCAAATGACGGATGTGTTCCGCTACGAATCGAAGAACCCGCCCAGCTTCCTCGGAACGGAGGTCCAGCCGGTGACGCTGACTGGGGGCAAGCGGCCGGCCAACCTTGATCGCCTGACGGAAATCTCCGGAATGGACCACGCAGACCGCGAAGCGCTGCGATCGCTCGTCGGTCGGCGCTTCGTGCGGGATCGGCAGATACCCGTGAGCAAAGGCTACGACCAGACCTTCCAGCGCCTCCGCGGACTGATGAGTTGTGACGAACTCTTCGACGTGGACAAGAGCCCTCCCAGAGACCTGGAGCGTTACGGCACGGGAAACCTGGCTCGCCACTGTCTGCTGGCGCGCCGCATGCTCGAGGCTGGGGTGCCCGTGGTGAAGGTCCGCGATACCTGGTGGGACACCCACGCGGACAACTTCGAGGGACACCGGGTTCTTACCCAGGAACTGGACCATGCCCTGAGCCTGCTGCTCGCCGACCTGCATGACCGGGGCATGCTGAAGGACACCCTCGTTCTCACCACGAGCGAGTTTGGGCGGACGCCAAACATCAGCAGCGAGCTCGGCCGCGACCACTGGCCCAACGCCTGGTCCGTCACCCTGGCGGGCTGCGGCATCTCCGGCGGAGCGGTTATCGGCGCAACCAACGAGGATGGAACCGCCGTCACCGAGCGCATGGTGACACCGGCCCACCTGCACCACACCTACTACAAGGCCCTCGGCATCGACCCGCGCAAGACCTACCGCGTCGGGTCGCGGCCGGTCTATCTGGCGGATGAGACGGCGGAGCCGATCCATGAACTCTTCACTTGAGTGACGGCGTCCGCATGGAATGGGCGGTTGGATGATCGATCCCTCGAAAACCAGGCTGGAAAAGCGGGTGACCGGTTCGGCCGGATTCTGGGCCGTTGCACTCGATCCCGACCTCCAGCGGCTCTACTGCGGCGGCACTGATTTCTCTCTCTGCGCCTACGACGCGACAACGCTCCCCGACCAACCAGCGGGGCTGCTCCGCGGGCACCGGAGCTATGTCACTGCCCTCGGCTACTCGAAGTCGCAGAAGGTGATGGTGTCCGGTGGGTACGATCGCCAGGTCATGGGGTGGCGTGGTGGTGCAAACGTCCCGATCTGGACCGCCTCGGCGGAAGCTCTGGTGAACCGGCTTGCCGTATCGCCCGACGGCGTACTGATCGCCACGGCGCAGGATGATCTCACGGTGCGCCTCTGGGACGCGGGCACGGGTCGGCTGGTCCGGAAGCTGCAGGGAGAGCACGCCCCGAGGACCCGCCTGGGGAGAAACTCCACCCTCTACTGTGTCGCCTTCAGCCCGGATGGACGCTGGATCGCCAGCGGGGATCGGGTCGGCGGCGTCTGCGTACGGGAAGTCGCCACTGGTAAGCTGCTCCACAAGCTGGACGCCAACGCCCTTTACAGCCAGGCGTACTTCAACAACCCGTTGGGCCCGAACATTTCGTCCGAGTACGAGTGGGGGGGCGTGCGCTCCCTGACGATCAGCCCTGACAGCAAGACCCTGTTTGCAGGCGGCATGGGTCCCGCCGACCAGAATTCCGCCGGGCTTGACGGTCTGATGAAGATCGAGAGCTTCTCGCTGGAGACCGGCAAGCCGGTGAACGGGGTTCTCCTCGAGAAGAGCAAAGGGGTGCTCTACGGAATGGCGGTCCACCCCGAGGGTCGCTGGCTTGCGGCAGCCGGCGGCGGCGGGGGCGCGGGTGCGGGAGGTAGCGGCACTCTCTGCCTCTGGGACTTCGCCGCCGTCGGCGCAGACGGCAAACCCGCCCCCCCACTCCTCTTTCCCTCCGCCATGGTCGTCCGCGACCTCGCCTTCAGCGCCGACGGGGCGCGGGTTCTGCTGGTCGGCATGGAGAAGAGCATTGTCGCCGGACGCATCGAGAGCTGGAATCTGGGCGGCTGATCACCGTCGCCTGGGGCAGCCTGCCGCCCGGCATGGTCAGGGAGCAGGAGCATCCCGGGCGCCCAGTGAAGTTGGGGCCAACCGCCGCCGTCGATCACGGAGAGCCGAGCATGCCGTCCTGCACCCGTCGTGAGTTCCATCACCTCGCCCTGTCCATACTGCCGGGTGCTGCCCTGCTCGCCGACGCACGCCCCATCCTCGCCGCCGCAGAGAGGCCGGACTCGAGGGTCGCTGGCGTACACATCGGGCTGAACGTGCCCTACAGTTTCGGCAATATGGCGATGACGGCCGATGAGATCCTGAAGTCATGCGTTCAACTCGGCCTGAGCGCCGTCGAACTGCGCACGCAACCCGTCGAAGCGTTCATGGGCGGTCCGGTCGCGATGGGCAAGCCCGACCCGGCGACCATCCGGGCATGGCGGGAGTCAGCCAACCTGGACCGTGCTCGCGACTTCCGCCGGATCTGGCGTGAATCTGGTGTGCTCGTCGACATCATCAAGGTGGACGGACTCTTCAAGATGAGTGACGGCGAGCTTGATTACGCCTTTAAGCTCGCCAGCACCCTCGGAGCGCGGGCCATCTCGACCGAGATTTCCAAAGACGATGAGGAACTCAAGCGCGTGGGGAAGTTCGCCGACAAGCACAAGCTGTTCGTCGCCTATCATGGCCATGCCGCCACCGGGCCGGAGGAGTGGGAGCGCGCATTCTCATTCGCCGAGCACAACGGTGCCAATGTGGACATCGGCCACTTTGTCGCGGGCGACCATGGCTCGCCGGTCCCGTTCATCACGAAACACCACGCCCGCGTGACCCACGTGCACATCAAGGACCGGAAGCGGGGCAACGGCCCCAACACTCCGTTGGGTGAGGGCGATACTCCCATCATTGAAGTGCTGCGGCTCATCCGCGACAATCGGTGGCCCATCCAGGCCACCATCGAGTTCGAATACAAAGTCCCCGCCGGTTCCGACCGGATGACGGAATTGGCCCGGACGATCAAGTTCTGTCGAGAGGCCCTGGGGTGAGGCAGGTTCCCCGACCCAGCATCGGGAAGCGCAGCGCGCAGGTGGTGCGTCTACATCCGCGGCTCAATTCCGGTCCTCGGGGGCAGCGATGATCGAGGTCCGTGGCGGCCGCCACCGGTACTGTGACGGCCTCCACCGCCGCGAGGTGCTGAAAGTCGGCGCGATGGGATTGGGTGGGGTTTCCTTGCCGATGCTGCTCCAGTCGCGCTCGGACGCTGCGCTTGCTGCCCAGGCAAAGGCCGTGATCCTGCTCTGGATGGGAGGAGGACCCAGCCACTTCGAGACCTTCGACCCCAAGCCCGATGCGCCTGACGGTTATCGCGGCGTCTCCCGAGCCATTCCCACCAATGTGGTCGGCATGCGCATCCACGAGTGGTGGCCGCGCATGGCTCGCCTCGCGGATCGCTACGCCATCGTGCGCTCCATTTCCCACGGCGAACCGGGCCACACGCTGGGCGACCACTGGATGCAGACGGGATATGCGCCCAACCGTGCCGACGAGAAGGACCAGCGAGCCCCCTACTTCGGTGCCGTTATCAACCACCTCCGCGGTGCCGCCGGGGCCATGCCCCCGAGTATCAGCGTCAAGTCCTACGGGCGTTACGGCATCGGGGGGTTCAACTACGTCTTTTACGATAGGCCTGAGCGCCTGGGTCCCGCGCACACGCCGCTCCGCATGTCGGGGGACGAGAAGACCGGCTACGTGTTGAACGACCTGCCTCTTCCGCCGGGCGTGGATCAGAACCGCCTGGACCGTCGGGGACGACTCGCGCAGCTCGTGGACCGCACCACCCGGCTGGCGGACACCGTGCTAGGGGCGAACGAGCTGGACACCTATCAGCAACGGGCATACCGGCTGATCACCGCCGCGGAAACGCGCGAAGCGTTTGACCTGAGCAGTGAGCCCGAGCGGCTGAAGGAACGCTACGGCAACGACGGCTGGGGACGGTCGTTCCTGCTCGCCCGGCGGCTGGTCGAGCGCGGGGTGTCCGTGGTGTCTGTCTCCACCGGCAACTGGGACACCCACGGCAACCTGCAAGGCATCGAAGTGCCGGCGCTTGCCCGGATGCGCGACCACCTGTGCCCCAATATGGACCGTTGCTTCAGCGCGCTGCTGACCGACCTGGACGATCGTGGCCTGTTGAAGGAGACGCTCGTGCTGTGGATGGGAGACTTCGGCCGTAGCCCGAAGGTCGAAGGACAGGGCGATGATCTGGGCCGCGACCACTGGGGAAACGCTATGAACGTGGTGGTGGCCGGCGGCGGGACACCCGGCGGCCAGGTCATCGGCAGCACCACCCCCGACGGGGCGTACCCAGACGACCGCCCGCTGAAGCCGATCGACCTCATCGCGACCATCTACCGGAAGATGGGCATCGCGCCCGACACTGTGCTCCACGACGCCCAGGATCGCCCGTGGGTCATCGCCGACGGCGGTGAGGTGATCCGGGAATTGATTTAGCCCCACAGGACGGGCAGCATCGCGGTGGCCAGTCGGTCGGGGCAGCAGGACCGACCTCGCAGCCCCAAACACTCATGGGGCGTGCCGCAGCACGTCCAGGATGAAGGCCTGCACCGTCGGATGCCTGGCGTCCGTTGCCCCGGGGTAAACCAGCTTGCAGGCGACCCCCGCTTCGCGACACCGCTCCTGCAGCTTCACACCGAAGTTGGCTGTATGGGTCGGGTCCATCTCGTTCTGCCCCAGCGCGGGCGGCGCGGCGTAGTAGAGATAGACTGGCGGATCGTCTTTACTCACAAGGGCGAACGGGGAATACTCGGCGATCCAGGGCAGAATCATCTCGCGGCCGGCGAGGAACGCGTCGAACTGCGAGAGTTTCTTTTCCGGGTCCGGCTTGAATCCGAAGGCATGCCCCCCGTATCGGCTGTTGGGCGTCCACTCCTTCATCTGCAGCGGGTCCAGAGTCGTCTGCGCTCCGGTGACGGCGGCCGCCAACAGGCGAGTCGACTCGCGAGCGATGGGGTCGGCGCTGGTTGGATCGGCCATGTCAGGGTGAAAGGCGAGCCAGAGCGAGGTGCAGGCGCCCGCGGAGCCGCCCGAGGCGCAGATCTTCTCGGGGGCGATGTTCCACTCCTTCGCCTTGCTCCGCACGAATTGCAGGGCGCGAGCGGCGTCGGTCAGGGGCGCTTTCACCGGTGGGGTCACCCCACCCGCCTGGGTTGTGTAGCGGTAGTTGATGGCGACGACGGAGATGCCCGCCCGCAGGTAGGGCGTGGGGTCGGCGATGCTGTGCTTGTCGCCTGCGGTCCAGCCGCCGCCGTGGATGAAGAAGAGCAACGGGGTAGGTCCGTCCGCGCTCGCCTTGTAGAAGTCGAGCACGTTGCGCCGATGCGGGCCGTAGCGCACATCCGCGTGCGTTGGCGGTATCGGCGGCAGCGGCCAGCCCTTCAGCGTTTCAATCAGGTAGGCGGTCGCGGTGTTGTGCGTGACTTCCGGGGCATCCGGATACGCCAGCTCACACGGCACCTTGAGCTGACGACACTTCTCTTGCAGCTTCACGCCGTAGTTGGCCGTGTGGGTGGGGTCCTTCTGTTCTTGGCCCAGCGCCGGGGCAGCCCCGTAGGAAAGAAAGGTGGGTGGATCATCCGAGCTGACGTGCTCAATGGGCGAATACTCACGAATCCAGGGTAACAGCTCCTCTCGATGGGCAAGGAACTCGGCAAAGCGGGTGTCCCGTGTCTTGAGATCGTTTGGATCCATGAAGCCGAACGCGTGGCCCCCGTAGCGGCTGTTCGGTGTCCACTCCTTGAGCTGCTGCGGATCCAGCGAAGTCTGGGCCCCAGTGACGGCCGCGCACCAGAGCCGGGTCGACTCTCGGGCGATTGGATCGGCGCTCGTCCGGTCGGCCATTTCGGCGTGAAATGCGAGCCACAGAGAGCTGCAGGCACCGGCGGAACCTCCGCTCGCCCCGATTCTCCGCTTGTCGATGTTCCATTCCTTCGCCTTGCTGCGGACGAACTGCAGGGCACGGGCGGCGTCTCGCAGTGGCCACTCCACTGGTGGCTTGGCACCGGCCAACTGCGCCTGCCAAGAGTAGCGGTAGTTGATGGATACGACGGAGATGCCGGCGCTCAAGTAGGGCGCCGTGTTTCCGACGCTGCGCTTATCACCGGAGACCCACCCGCCGCCGTGGATGAAAAACAGTAGCGGTGTGGGTCGGTTGGACTTCGCCTGGTAGAAGTCGAGCACCTGGCGTTCGTGGTCGCCATAGGCGACATTCTCCATTGTGGGTTTCGTCGCTTCGGCTGGGGCCTGATCCTGAGCCGCTCGCAACGGCGTGTGCGAACCGGCCACCGTGACGAGAGCCAGCGCCGCGATCGCGGCGAGAGAGGAGCGGAGGCGGGTCGTTCGCATGCAGATACCTTCGCACGATGCCGGGCCGGCGGTGCGCCTCGGTCGGCTGAATGATACCACCGGCCCGGCGGGGCCGTCTCCGTGTGAACCCGACCTATCCAGGCGGAAGAAGCAGGAAGGGCCGAGGCAATGTCGGATCCTGGCCTCTGGCCGGCCCTTCTCCACAGATGACGCCGTCAGCCGCAATCCCGGTCGGTGACTTGTCGGAAAAGATGTCCTCGAAGATGCCTTCGCCAGACACAACTTTGCCGGCCAGATCCAGTAGCTGCGGACCGGTGCTCGGTCGATAAAGGAACGCCATCCTGCGAACCCTGTTGTCCTTGCGGATCCGGAGGGTACCCACAGCCGTGCCCCCCGACGTCACTCCGAGCGCATGGCCTTCAATCAGACCCGGCGGGAGCTTCGTCTTCATGGCGTTGAATTTGCCCTGTGCATTCCGCCGCCACACTTGTGGCGCCGTGACGCCGCCGAGAAGCCCGACTGCACCCGAGATGAACGTGGCGGAGGTGTCGATGTCATATGCGATGCCTCCTCCAGGCGCCTTCAGCGCCGTGATGAGGCCGTATTCGACCGCATTGGCCCGGATGCCGCGGCCACGCGCGGGCGGACTCTGATCGAAATCAGGGCCTTCCCACTTGCAGGGAATCCAACGCCCCCTCGAGTTCTGTGCTCGTCCCACGATGCGGACGCCACCTGGGGTCTTGGCTATCGCCGTGGCCTCGCAGCTTCGGCCGCCGAGCGTGGGCAGCAATCCAACGAAGCTGACGATGACCTCGTCTCCGACTTCCGGCAGGCAGTAGAAGCCACGCGTTGCGCCGCCCTGGAGGGTCAACCTGCCGACCACGCCGAACCGGGCACCGTTGCCTCCGGGAGGGAGCAAGATGGCATCGGTCGCGGTGCTCGCCTGGAACTCCGGCAGCAGCTCGGTGGGCGGCACCTCGGTCAACCCGCCCCTCCAGGCCACAGCACGCCGACTGCCCGCACCGTCCTCCGCGTCGCCAACGAGGATGCCGTCTGCGACGCTGCTGGAGAAGGCGGCGCCCCGAATCGTGCCCCCGCCGGACGGCACCAGGGCACTGTAAGCCTCCGCGAACCACTCGGCCGGCGCCGAGAAGCTCACCCACGTGGTCGGCCGGTATTTGCCTCCCGGCTGCGACCGATTCTCACCGACAACGACGTGCTGCTGCTTCCCCACCGAGAAAACAGCATCGGTGTGTGAGCCGAGAGCGTCGTGGGGCAACTGGACAATCTCGTACTTTCCAGTCGTCGCCGCCCAGGCCGTGCACGTGGCCAGGGCAGCCCACGCGATGACGCATCGACATGCGTTCGGCGAGCGCAGCTTCATCTCGACATCCCCCCGCCGACTCTCCCGGGACCGGCGACCCGGTGAATGATAGCGAGCCCGCGCACGGGGCGTGTATCACCGGCGTCCAAGACCGCCCTCGCGGGGCCTCCGGTTTCCGTCCGGGACATGCTACGGTAGACTTCCCAGGACGGCCCCGCGGCCGAACAAGGCGAGGCCAGCGTGATGAACCCAGTACGAGATTCCCGTCGTTCCTTCTTGATGACCGCCGCTGGCGTCGCGGGGGCCGCCTCGCTGGCGGATGGTCTTGCCCAACCCGTGTCCGCAGCCGGGGGAGAAGCTGCGGAGGGGGCACTCATCGCCTACGTCGGCACGTTCAGTTCGCCACTGGGGGATGTTCCGCCAACGCAGGTCGATCTGCCGCCCGGCAACGGGAGGGGCATCCACCTCTTCGCGGTGGACCGTGCCACCGGGGCAATGCGTCCGATTGGGATCCACCAGATGGGCACGAGCCCGAGCTGCCTGGCCGTGAACGCCGCGGGAACCCGGCTCTACTCCGCCAACGAGACCGACCACTTCGGTGCTGGTCAGGTCGGCGCCGAGAGGGAGGGCTCGGTGTCCGCCTTCTCCATCAGTCGCGCGGATGGGAAGCTGACGACGCTCAACACCGTGCGCTCCGGTGGGACCGGCCCCACCTACGTCAGCATCCACCCCATGGGCCGACACGTCCTGGTAGCCAATTACTTCGGTGGCTCCGTCGCCGTGCTCCCCATCACGGGGGACGGCCGCCTGGGTGAGCCGACGGACGTGAAGCGAGACGTCGGCAGGCTCGGTCCGACCCGGGCGACCCACGCTCCCCCCGGCAGCTTCGCCTTCAGCGGCCACGATCGCACTCACGCCCATCAAATCCACGCGGATCCTTCGGGGCGGTTCGTGCTCCACGTGGACCTGGGGCTGGACCGGATCTTCGTCTGGGAGTTTGACGCCCGGAACGGCAAGCTGTCTCCCGCCGCGTCCCACTCCGTCGCGCTGCCGGCCGGCGACGGACCTCGGCACATCCACTTCCATCCCAACGGTAGGTGGCTTTACTCCATCCAGGAGGAGGGCTCCACTATCGTCCTATTCCATTACAACGGCGACACAGGCAGCCTCACGGAGCGACAGACCCTTTCCAGCCTGCCGCCGGGTTACGCCGGCAGCAACTTTTGCTCGGAAATCCTCGTCTCGGGGGATGGTCGGTTCGTCTACGCCGGGAACCGCCTGCACGACAGCATCGGCATCTTCGCCGTGGGCCGTGACGGTCAATTGAAGCACGTTGCAGACGAGTGGACCCGCGGCAACTACCCGCGAAGTTTCACCTTCAGTCCCGACGGGAGCTTCCTCTACTGCTGCAACCAGCGAGCGGATCACGTCGCCGTGTTCAAGGTCAATCGCCGCACTGGTGGGTTGAAGTTCACCGGTCACTACGTCCCGGTGGGCAACCCGTCGCACATCGCCTTCCTGAGCCTGGCAGAGCGGGCCGGAGAGGTGTGAAGGACCCCGAAGCCCCCTCGCGCTTGCCGGCGCAACCACGAATGGACGCCACGGCTAGTCGTCCTCCATCGCCTCCAACCCCATGCAGGAAGCCGCCAGATCAACGAAGTCTCTCAGGGTGGAGTAGCCGAGATCGGTGAGGCGCTCGGGAAGCGTGACGACCCACTGCTCGTCGCGCTCCGTCTCCTGCGTGTTGCCCAATTGTCGGCGCGCGGTGACGCCCGCAGCACGCAGGGGCGCCCCAGCCGCAGTCGCGGACAGCCACAACTCCGCCTCACGCGTCGACGAGATCCGCCGTGGAGTGAAGCGCACCTGCATCCGGTGGACGCTGGGGCGGTAGTGGACGTAGAGGGGCTGCGACGGCAGCGACCGCGTTCCATACGCCTGCACTGCCGGGTTGCCCTCCGGATCGCGTAGCCAGGAGTGCTTCCCGGCCGGTAACCGCCTGAGGAGCATGTTCATCACCTCTCGCTGCGTATATGGTCGATCCTGATCCTGCACGCCCATGCCGGTTCCCCGCCTTCATCCTATCCCCATGACCGAGGGCAGCCAGCCCCGCAACCGCCCGGGATGTGGTCCGGCTCACGCGGAGACGCGGAGCGACAGAGGGAAAGAGAGAAGGATCGGATCAATTCCGGCCACCCTTCTTCCGTGCGATCTCCCGGGTTTCTGCGCCTTCCCTGCGTCTCCGCGTGCAACTAGTCCGGGATTTCTCCGCGTTCTCCGCACCTCCGCGTGCGACCAATCGGGCTTCTCCGCCCAAGCCGGCTTCGCCGGGCAGTGCGGGGATCGATGGGCTATCCCGGTGGGCGTGGCTCTGCGCAGAGGGTGTGGTAGGGCAGCGTGGGGTGCGGCACGCAGAAACCTTCGGAGGCGAGCGGGAACGGATGCGCCGACCCGCCGCTCCCCGCCAGGGCCGTCTCGCCCACGATGAAGCACAGGAGATTGCACACCGCTTCGGCTTTCTCTCCTCGTAGTCCCCGGATCTCTGTGGGATCACCAAGGCTAAACGTCCCGGAGCTATCGGCATCCAGGTGAGCCAGGACTCGGAGATCGCCGATGTCGTCCTCATCCAGGGTGAACTGGAAGGCAGCCTGTCCCGCATCATCGGTATCTACGGGATACCGCGTGTCCGGGGATCCGCCGCTCTCCACCCGTTGCAGGATGCAGCCAACAGGCATCCCGGCCATGGGCAGGCCCGTGATCTCATCCCGAAGGGTGACTGTATACCGGATCGTGTTCGGAATTGCCACGGAGAGGAAGACGATCGAAGGGCCGTCAATCTCCAGGACTGGCGATACGGCGGGCGGACCCTCCAGGTCGACCTCTACGCGGTAGTTGTCGACGCCGGCCCCACCGGTCCGTCCTTCTGTTAGGAACCCGAGCTCGAAAGTGCCTGGCAGAGATGGATCGAGAGAATCCGGGCCATCGCCGCCTGCGGGTCCGCCGATCTTGAAGAAGTCGCCGGGGCTGGCATCCACCTCCAACCGGTTCCACGCGTTCGCTTCAGGCTCCACCGACCCGGCAGAGTAGTAACTCGGCCGGCCGCCAATCGGCGTATGGACACACAACGAACCAACGCTGGGGCAAGGAAACCCATCGTCCCTCATGGAGCTGTGGTCCAGATGCCACCGGATCCGCACGATGGCCGGGCTCGAAGGTGCCAAGCGAAAGAATCTGGACCCAATGTGAAGGTGCGCCGCGGAGAAGGATGATACCCCAGGTGCGTCGTGGCTCACGAGGCGGAACGCGTCGGGGTTCCCTCCGATCGTCACCCGCTCCGCTCGGATGGTCCCGTCTTGATTCGGGGAGCCGTCCCAGAATTTGACGGCAGTCCAGATTGCGTCAGGGAACTCGGCGTCGTCAAAGGTCAGATCCGGACCGCCCCCCAGGGGACCACGCGTCGTCCTGCGCGTCGTCCTGGCATCTTCACGCTCCCCCAGCTCATCCGCGTCCGTTGGACCCTGCGGATCGCCGACCTGAAGACGGGTGGCCTCCGGCACCTGAGTGACGCTCATGAACACCGCGCCTGCGGCGGTCACACCCCAAAGGCCTGTGAGGCGGCGACGCGGTCTACCAGGGAACTCGGGAAAACCTGCTGCGGGGACGATGTCCCGCAGTTCCCAGGAGAGGTCCTGGCTCAGAGTCAGAAGCCCCGTGTAGAGGGTCTCTCCCCCCGGCCCACGAATCGAGCCATCATACTGACCAACGAATGCCAGGCTCTCCTCCGAGAGGATCACCCGAGTCGCCCGGATGCGTGCCTCCCGCCGGTCCTTCAGCCGCATCGCCCCACGAAGCACCCCAGCCTGGACACGGCCCGCCAGTGCGCCGATGCCTCTACGAAAACCAACGTCCCTCAGCCGATAGATGCGCAGCTTAAGGGCACCGTTGTTCACAGTTCCCTTCAGGCGAAAACCGGCCAGCTTAACGTAAGCCCCGCTGTCGTCGTTCCGGTCGATCGTGCTCGGGTCCAGGATCGTGCCCTTCACCCGTCGGCCCGTGGCCACCAGCGTGATCTGCCACCCGGGGAAGTCGTCGCCGGTGAGATTTCCGTCGAAGAAGACGGGCAGCGGAGTTGGAGGAGAGCCGGCTGCAGCAGACGTAGAATCGCCCAGCACCACCCCGGCAAGGAGGGCAGCGTCCTGCAGCAGATTGCGTCGGTTCACTGTGCCGCTCATCCATCTCCGGCCGATTTGTCCGAGAACCCTGGCACTGGTGACACTGCTTGTCAGGATCCCGAACAAGGCAGAGGCCTTCGCCGCTGCCGGGCGGGCCTACGCCCCGGACTACCTGGACATTCTCCATGGCCGCGAGTGTCACCTTCGGCAACACTCCGACCGACCCCGCGGAAGAGCCTGAGCGAGCAGCAGTCCAACCGTGGCTTCAGCTCGCAGAAGAGCCAGCATCTCCTCGAACGCGGACGCCCCAGCCGAACGGGGTCGGCTGTGCGGAGAGGCCGCACGATGAGCCGGATGGCTGCCATCACCCCCAATGCCGTCACCTCACGCGACCCGTTCCTGCAATGCGTTCTCCGCGTCTCCCAGTGCGAAATCTCCGAGATTCCAACGCAGCGCAGAGGTCGAGTCCCTGCTCGAGGCCAAGTATCTGACGAACAGCGAGGAGGCACCATGCGCGGATTTCGGTTCTCGAAGGCGGCAGTCGCGGGTCTGTGGACTGCTGCCACCGTCGCGACCGCACTGCTCACAGCCCGGGCAGCCCAGGCGGATCAGTTCGTCCTGTTCGACGTGACCTTCGCTTTCACGAAGGCGGACGCGGACAACTCGACTCCCAGCAAGTCGCACTTCTATGTGAAAGGCGACTCCCTCAATCCGAAACGGCCGCGCGACTGGACTGCGCCCGTGGACTACCGGAACGGGACCGTGCACATCCGGATCGAGGTGCTGGACGTGCCCGAAGGGGCCGAATCGACGCAGTGGAGTCTTTGCTACATCCCCAACAAGGGCCAGAAGAACGGCTACGGCTGCACCGGCACCCCCGTCTACACGGCGAAGGGCGTGTACGAGAAGGACGTCTCGATGACCAAGTTCTGGGAGAATGACTCGATCATCTGGACTGACGGAATCAAGCAAATGGATCTTGTGATGAAGGACGGGAAGGGTGTCCACGCCCACAAACACCCACAGCCTGAGAAGTTTTTCCCAACACGGGTCCGCATCACGATGATCCAGGTTTCCGCCGGCGCCACCTATGATCCCAGCCTGGTGCCGAAGATCCTCCCCGCCACCGAAAGATAAAGCCGGATGCGCCTACGGCAATCGGGATGCGGCAGCCGCATCCCTCCGGCTACTCTCGGGTGGGCGATGCCGCGAACTCTTTCATCTTGAGCCGATAGCCGATCCCGCCTCTCAGGCCGGGGTGAGCGAATAGCGTGACTTGTGAGTTCGGCAAGGCCGTAGGATCCACGTAGAACGCCAACTCCACGCTATCCGGTGTCGGCTTACGCGGCAGCAGCGCCGCGCTGACCACTCGCTTATCCCCCTGGTTCACGGTCAGATCCGCCCACTTGAACTCCTTGAGGGGGCCGGCAGTCTTGAACTCTACGTGGACCCACACATCGTGCTCCCGGGGCTGGAAGCGGACGGTAATCCCGAGTTCCCCGGCTCGCTGCCTGGAGACATCCTCGACACTGTAGAGGGCAGAACACCGTTTCGGGAAGCCACCGACCAGCAGTGCTGCGACGAGCGGTAACGCGAGGCGGCGAAGGGGGGATGGGGACATGCGGGTGGTTCCTGTTGACCGGGCCGGGGCGGGATGACGCCGGCATTCGTGGGATTGGATGCCCACACCCAGCCCAGGGTTACCCCCGGCGC
>CAZSRZ010000027.1:36343-49744 GCA_964609085.1 uncultured bacterium
GCCGTCAGTTCTCCACCAGCATCAGGCCCGTGGGGTCTTCGAGGCCGGGCACGGGATCGACGTCGATCTGAGTCAGCGCTCCGGTGTACCGGTTGATCAGGTAGCTGGCCAGGAAGTCGCCGCTGACGGAGGCACCCAGCAGAAAGCGGCCCTTCGCATCGGAGATGGCGAACGCTGAGCCACTGCCTTGGGGTGAGTTCTGCGGGGCTCCCAGGGTCAGGACGGCGCCGTTGGGCTGTCGGATGAGCGCCTGAAACCCGTCCAGCCCGGCGTTCGGCGTCGTGCCCACCAGGATCTGGAGGTTACCCGGCCCCGCCACCACTCCGCCTGCGCCGTTGACTGAGTCGATCGGTGTGAATGGGCTCCCGGTCGCGCGGGTCAGGGACCCGCTGCGGGAAAACTTGAAACTCCACCAGCTCCCGTCCTCCGACACTCCGTACAGCCACTTGCCGTCCTTGCTCACATCCATGCCGAGTGCCACAGTGCCTCCATTTCCTATGGGAAACGGCGATCCCGGCGCCTCGACGATGCCCGCCGGCGCGGTGTCGGTGACCCTCACAACCTTCACGCTCTGCGGTCCACAGATCGCCACATCCTGACCGCGCACCACCATCCGCGTGGCCTCGAAGTCCCCGAGGGCAGTCGTGTTCGGGATCAGCGACAGCCGGCCATCCGAGAGTGAGAAGGCGAGGAGGCCGGTGAAGCGAGCGTGGCACAGCACGACAGAACCCCGCCGCGTCTCGACCAGCGCCAGGCATGTCGGCTCCGGCTGAGTCGCGGCGGTACGCAGGGGCGTCAGCGAGCCGTTGCGCTCCATCCGAAAAGTCCGAAGCTGCCCGTGCTCGGCGAGGACCAGCGTGGCGTGCTGCTTCGAGACTGCCAGCGATTGGTAGGGATGGCGGTCGTCAATCTGGCCTGCGGTGAGGGCAAGGGGAAACCCCGCCAGCGGCACGAGCGCGCCGTCATTGAATCCAAACCCGTGCAGTTGTCCTTCACGCGCCTGGTGGAGATAGACGAAATCGGGGCGGCGACGGGCGGCGCCCGAGTCGGTCGGCGGTGCCAACATCGTGATAGCCGCCGCCGCCAGGATCCACGATCGTCGGAGTTGCATCTCAAACCTCCAGGACCCAGCGGCTCGCACCCGCCGACGCCCTCAGGCAAACGGACGGCGATCCCGCCCTCGGCGAATTCGCCGCCGTAGAGTTCAATTGTCGGTCGTCTCCTCTCCCAGGAGATGGCGCACCGAATAGATCTGCCCCGTGTGGTAAGCCGTGTGAAACACCGCGTACTCCAGGTACTCGCCGTAGGTGAAACCGGTGGGGCACCCGGGGATGCGGGTTTGGGGATCGGGATTGAGCGACCTGAAGCACGCAAGCGCTTCCGCGTGTACCCGCACCAGCTCAGTGCAAACCTGCTCGGCCGTCATAGCCAGGTGATGCTCCGAAGGCGCGGTACCGATCGTCACCGGGTAGTAGCTGAACCGCGCATCGATTAGCGGGCTGGTGACCCGGCACTTCGCCGGATCCGGACCGTCGCCGGCCAGCCGCACCGCCTCCCAGAAAGCCATGTGGCCCGCCAGCTCACCGACTGCGAGGAGGCCGGGTGCTGGCCGCTTCCAAACGTTCTCGTCCGATAGGCCTTCGAAGGCAATCTTCAGCTCATAATAGCCGAGCCCCAGCAGTTTCAGGCACGCTTCCACCACGTCATCCCTCTTCAGACCCAGTACCGATGCTGCAGCGCGGAAGGGTATTCTCTCCGGTAGAGGGGCCGCCTGTCACGGTTCATGTCTGATGGCCTCCCACGGCGATCGAAGCAGAGATCGAGTAGCAGGTGCCCAGGTGCTATCCACCAGCGCGTACCCCGGGTCCATCATCGAGGGCGCCACGACCCTGGGGAATTCAGCCGACCTCAAAGCACCCCCGCCTCGCACCGTCGTCCGAGCCGCACCTCAGACGCTGCGACGCCGCGGGGGATCCGGTGTGTTACACCTCGTTGTGAAATCCTTGACCTCACACCGACACCGACCTCGGCCGCCAATAGGTGCTCCCGCTCCACGCCCCCATCTGAGGGCGGTCCGGCCATGCGTCTGAACGGACGTCGTCGAACGACATTCTCGCGTTGCTTGATGACGGGTGCCGCCGTGGCGGCACTGGCGACGGCGGCGGCGGCCGAGGACTGGCCGCAGTGGCGCGGACCGAACCGCAATGGGCAGACGGCGGAGACGGGTGTCCTGGGTCTCTGGCCGGTGGGGGCGGCGCCCAAAGTCGCGTGGAGAGCGGAAGTGGGCAAGGGGCACTCCTCAGTATCGATTGCCAACGGGCTCGCCTACACGATGGGCTGGGACGGGGCGCGGGACACGGTCTTCTGCTTCGACGCTCGCACCGGCCGGCTCCAGTGGAAGCAGTCATATCCTTGCGCAACCATCGTGCAGTGGCCGGGCCCGCGGGCGACACCCACGGTGGATGGCGGACAGGTTTACACCCTGGGGCAACACGGGCAACTACGGGCGTGGAATGCACGGACCGGGGTGCCCGCGTGGTCGGTCCAGCTCGCTGCGGCGTACAGTCCCGATGTGGACTACGGCTTTGCTTGGTCGCCCCTGGTGCAGGGCGAGCACCTGATCCTGGGCACGGGAAACAGGGGCCTGGCGATCCGGAAGCGAGACGGGGCTTTCGCCTGGGGGAACGACGGGCGACCCGGCGCATGCGCCTCGGCGGTGCCCTTCGAGCATCAGGGAGTGCGCGGCGTGGTGATGCTCTCCACGGACGCGCCCCGCGAAAATGTGGCCCTAGTCGGCGTCGAACCGACGACGGGACGCGAGCTCTGGCGCTCGGCTCCCTGGCCGGAGAAGTGGGGCGCGGCGTGTGTGGATCCGCTGGTTGCAGGCGGCAAGATCTTCATCACCACGGCGGAACAGCTTTCGCGGTGCGCACGCTTCTCCATCGGCCCCAACGGCCTGTGGCAGGACTGGTCCAACACGAACCTCTGTAGCTACACGGGCTGCTCCGTTCTGATCGGGGACCACCTGTACGGCATCAATCGGCAGGGACGACTGAAGTGCCTCGATTGGAACACAGGCGTGGAGAAATGGTCACAGGCCGGGTTCGACAGCCACGGCTCACTGATCTCGGCGGAGGGGCGGTTGATCCTGCAGTCCTCGCGGCAAGGCGAGCTGGCGATCGCCCAGGCCCTACCGACCGGCTACGAGGAACTGCGCCGGGTGAAGATCTTTACCGGCGACGCCCACACGTTCACGCCACCGTCGCTGGCTAACGGCCGGATCTACTGTCGCAGCTATGCAGGCGAAGTCGTCTGCCTGGAGACAGGTGGGGAGCGGCCCCAAGCGGCGATGCCGAGCCTGTTTTCACTCCCGTCGAGTTGCGGCGACCCCTGTCCTGATGAGACGGGGACGCCCGCGGTCCGCCACGGCCAGGCTGTCCTTCCCCGGCCGTGGAGCCGTCCGGCTCACACCATCTGCGAGATCCTACTGACGCCTACGCGACCCCCTCGCCATCGCCGCCCCACTGGACTGAGCCAGGGGATCAGGGTATCCTTTTAGCCAGCTTTAGCAGGTGAAGGGGCCGCACCGTGTCGAACCTGAATCAACGCGGATCCACAGGCTTCAGGAGTGCCGTTACCCGATGGAGATGGCGGGCAGCCCGAAAACAGTCCGCTGGGCTTCTTGAGCCCGACGGTTTCCCCGGCCCAAAGCATGCATGGCTCCCATGACTGTGTCGACTCGTGCCGGGGTGTCCAGGCAGCGATCGTCGCTCGCGGAACCAGACCGCACACACTCCCCTCACTCCCCCGATTTAACGCGTGAGCGCTCTCACGACCGTGTCCCCGCAGGTTACGTCCAGTTGCACAAGACGGGTGGAGGAATCTCTCCGGACTGTATGGGGCCGACCCACGACTGAACGTTTGTCGCACGCCGGGGTGCCGTTGCCGCCGGCGGCCGGGCGCTGACCGACCCTCGGCGCACAGGATTAGGAAAGAACCGTGTTTTCGACGCTGGATCACCGGAGGATCCGTCCCCTCTGGCTCGCCGCCGCCTTGCTGGCGCTGGCCGCGTCCGGGTACGGGCTCTCGGTGCGGGGCTCCGGGACCCCGGCACCTATCCGCGTGGGTATTCTCCACTCCCTCACTGGGACCATGGCGATCAGCGAGAAGCCGGTAGTTGACGCCTCCATGCTGGCCATCGAGGAACTCAACCGATCTGGCGGGGTACTCGGCCGGAAGATCCAGGCGATCGTCGCCGACGGCCGCTCCGACAGCCGTGTTTTTGCGCGTGAGGCGGAGAGGCTCATCCGGAAGGAGCGGGTCAGCACGGTCTTCGGCTGTTGGACCTCAGCCAGCCGCAAGACAGTGCGTCCGGTTTTCGAGCAGTACGATCACCTGCTCGTCTATCCTGTCCAATACGAGGGGCTCGAGCAGTCCCCCAACATCGTCTACACCGGCGCCACGCCCAACCAGCAAATCATCCCGGCCGTCAAATGGAGCTTCGACCACCTCGGACACCGCTTCTTCCTGGTGGGATCGGACTACGTGTTTCCGCGCACGGCGAACGAGATCATCCGCGACCAGATTGCTGCCTTGAACGGCAGGATCGTTGGCGAAGAGTACCTGCTGCTCGGCGCGAGCGACGTCGACGAAGTCGTCCGAAAGATCAAGGCGACAAACCCGGACGTCATCCTGAACACGATCAACGGAAGCACGAACATCGCCTTCTTCCGCGCCCTCCGTGCCGCCGGGATCAGGCCGGACCGCATCCCCACGGTCTCCTTCAGCATCGCCGAGGAAGCGCTGCAGACCATGTCGGCGCGCGACCTGGCGGGGGACTACGCGGCCTGGAACTACTTCCAGAGCACGGAGACGGAGGCGAATCGGACTTTCGTGAAGGCTTTCAAGCGTCGATTTGGCGCGGGACGAGTGACCAGCGACCCGATGGAGGCGGCCTACGTGGGCGTCCGACTCTGGGCGCAGGCCGTGAAGCAAGCGGGAGCGGACGACGTGCGAGAAATCCGCAACGCCCTGCGGAACCAGAGCCTGAATGCCCCCGAGGGCATCGTGTCCGTCGATCCCGAGACTCAGCACACCTGGAAGACGGTCCGCATCGGGCAGATCCGCGCTGATGGCCAGTTTCAGATCGTCTGGGACTCGCGGAAACCGGTTCGGCCAGAGCCGTTTCCGGTCTCCCGCTACCAGTCAGACTGGGAGTCGTTCCTCGGCCGCCTCCAGGCGGGCTGGGGCGGTGAGTGGGCCCGGGTGGACCATGGGGGCTAGACTCCGCCGGATGACGATTTCCAGCCGCCTGCTTGCCTGGTTCCTGGCCGTGGCGCTTCTCCCGCTGGGGGTGGCGATGTTCATGGTCAACTCCATGTCTGCGGAAGCGCTGCGCAGCAGCGTGCAGCGGAACCTGGTGGCGATTGCCGACGCGCGGGCGAGCCGGATCGAGGGCTATGCTCGCGAGCGACAGCGCAGCGCCACCGAGCTTGCCCGCAGCCCGGGATTGGCCAGCGTCACCGACGGGCTGGCGGCAGCTCTATCCGGAGGGCCCCGCGGAGCCGCGTACGCGGCCGCATCCCGGAGAGCCCGACCGTACCTTACCCGGAGCGGTGAGGGTTCCGGCTTCGACGACCTCTATCTCGTGTCCCCAGGGGGCACCATCCTATTCTCACACCGGTCTCCGAAGCTCGTGGGTGTGCGACTGGACTCCCCCCGCTACCGAGGATCCGAGCTGGCAGGCGTGATCGACCGCGCAAGAACGCTCCTCTCCACGGAGATGTCCGACTTCCAGATCTACCCGGGCAGCCGCGATCCTGCCGCCTTCATTGCCGCGCCGATCCTCCACGCCGGTCGCGCCGCTGGCGTGCTGGTGGTGCAGATGAGCAACCACGAGGTCTACCGCGCGGTGAACGACTACACCGGGTTGGGGCGGACGGGCGAGACCCTGGTCGGGTCGCCGACAGGCGGCGAGTTGACCGCTGTCGCTCCGCTGCGGCACGATCAGGCGGCGGCCTTCCGCCGCCGATTCAGCACTGCGGCCCCAGGATCCGGCGAGCTGCGGCAGGCCGCGCAGGGCATCGCCGGCTTCGGGATCGCGGATGACTACCGCGGAATGGAAACGATCGCCGCCTGGCGCTACCTCCCGACGTTCCGGTGGGGAATGGTGGTGAAGCAGGACTCAGCCGAAGCCTTTGAACTTGCGACGCGGCAGCGAAACGCCGTGCTGATCCTGGCGAGCGTGATGCTGGTTCTGGTCATCGGGTCCGCTCTCCTGGCCGCGCGCTCAATCTCTCGGCCCATCGTCGCACTGAACCGAGCGGTCATCAACCTCGGAGCGGGTGAGTGGCAGCAGCAGGTGCCGGTGTTGAGTGACGATGAGGTGGGCCACCTCAGCCGCGCCTTCAACCGAATGGCGCTCGAACTCCAGCAAAGCTACGAGCGGGTGGAGGAAACGGTTCGGATTCGCACCCGCGAGCTGCGCGAGCAGACCGAGCGCGTGGGCCTGCTTCAGGCCATCGCCACTTCCGCCAACGAGGCGCTTACCCTGGAAGATGCGATCCGGGACTGCCTGGAGCGGGTGGCAGCGCATTGCCGCTGGGAGGTGGGCCACGCGTGGCTGGTGCCCCCGGGGCCGGAGCCGCACCTTTCGTCCGCACAGATCTGGCACCTCACAGATCCGCAGCGGTTTGCAGCTTTCCGCGATCTCACCGAGGCGACGGCACTGTCGCCGGGCGACGGTCTACCGGGACGCGTCCTCTCGACCGGCCGACCTGTCTGGATGACCGAGGTCGCGAACGACCCTAGTTTCTCGCGCGGGCCGGCTGCGGCGGCAGTGGGCCTCGAGGCCGGCTTCGCCTTCCCGGTCCTCGTCGGTACGGAGACCGTCGCTGTCGTCGAGTTCTTCTCCTGCTCGGCCGCCGAACCCGCTGCCACGACGCTCGACGTGATGACCCACGTGGGCACGCAGCTCAGCCGGGTGTTCGAGCGGATGCGGGCGGAGCGGGACCTGCGTGAAGCTCGCGACGCCGCCGAAGCCGCGACAGAGGCGAAGTCCGCCTTCCTGGCCAGCATGAGCCACGAAATTCGCACCCCGATGAATGCGATCATCGGCATGTCCGGTCTGCTGATGCGAACGCGGCTGGACTCGGAGCAGACGGAGTTCGCCGAGATCATCCAGAACAGCGGGGATGCGCTGTTGACGATCATCAACGACATCCTCGACTTCTCCAAGATCGAAGCCGGCCGGATGGAGCTGGAAACTCGCGCCTTCGAACTCCGCTACTGCCTCGAATCGGCTTTCGATCTGGTGTCCACGCGCGCCAGTGAGAAGGGTCTGGAACTGGCCCTCATCCTCGATCCAAATGCCCCGCTGGCGATCGTCGGGGACGAAACCAGGCTTCGCCAGATCCTGATCAACCTCATGAACAATGCCGTGAAGTTCACGGAGCAAGGCGAGATCGTGCTGGAAGTGACCCCCAGCCGTACCGCCGCTCAAGGCGAGGAGCTCGAGCTGCACTTCAAGGTGCGGGACACCGGGATCGGTATCCCGCAGGAGGCGATTGGCCGGCTCTTCCAGTCCTTCAGTCAAGTGGACGCCTCCACGACTCGCAAGTACGGCGGCACGGGCCTCGGCCTGGCGATCAGCCGCCGCCTCTGTGAGTTGATGGGCGGCAGAATGTGGGTGGAAAGCGAGGGCATTCCCGGCCGCGGGTCGACCTTCCAGTTCACCATCCAGACGCAGTCCGCGCCGTACACATCACGGCGTGGGCCGCTCATCGGAACGCAGTCGCGGTTGGATGGAAGGCGGCTGCTCATCGTGGACGACAACCCCACGAACCGCCGTATCCTGACGCTTCAGGCCCAGGTGTGGGGAATGGTCTGCCGGGACACAGAGTTCCCCGTCGAGGCCCTCAAATGGATCCGCGCCGGCGACCCGTTCGACGTCGCGGTCCTGGACATGCAGATGCCGGTGATGGACGGGATCATGCTCGCAACCGAAATCCGGCGCGAGCGAGACGCCCGGACTCTCCCCCTGGTGATGTGCACGTCACTGGGTCAGCGCGAGCGAGCGTCAGCGCAAGACGGGATCGATTGGGCCGCCTTCCTCACCAAGCCGGTCAAGCAGTCCCATATGTTTGAAGCACTGGCCGCCATCTTCGGCCGCGACGAGGACGAAGAGGCCGCACCGCCGGATGACCTGTCTTACGACGAGGCGATGGCGAAGGGACATCCGCTGCGCATCCTGCTGGCGGATGACAACGCCTACAACCAGAAGCTCGCCCTCCGCCTGCTGGCACAGATGGGATACACGGCAGACGTCGCGGGCAACGGACTGGAGGTGCTCCAATCAGTCGCGCGGCAGCAATACGATGTCGTGCTCATGGACGTTCAGATGCCGGAGATGGACGGGCTCGAGGCATCGCGCCGCATCTGCCAGCAGTGGGAGCACGGCGAGCGCCCGCGAATCGTCGCCATGACTGCGAACGCGATGCACGGGGATCGCGAACTCTGCCTGCACGCGGGAATGGATGATTACGTCAGCAAGCCGATTCGGGTGGAGGCGCTGGTCGCCGCGCTGCGGCGGTGCCGTCCCCGCTCGGCCCCGGCCGGCGCACTCCCAGCGCCGCTCGTTACGGCCGGCGAGGCGTCCGCGACCCACACTGCTGCGACCCACACTTCTCCGACCCCCACTAATGCGACCCCCACCAATGCAACCCCGCCCAGCCCCCACCCCTCACCTTCGCCTTCGCCCCAACTCGTCGATGAGAAACCACCCGCACTTGACGGGGTGACCCTGAAACGCCTCGCGGACACGATGGGAGCGGACTTCCTTCCGGAACTGATCGAGACTTTTCTGGCCGACTCAGAGCAGCTTGCCGAGGATCTCCGCCGAGCGGTGGCCGAAGCGGATGCCGCGCTGATGCGGCGTGCGGCCCACACGATGAAATCCCAGGCGGGCAGCCTCGGGGCTACGGTCCTGTCGGAGTTGTGTCGCACTCTGGAGGAGATGGGCGCCGCCGGAACGCTGGCGGGGGCCGACGAGCTCGCGGAAGAGGTTGGCATGGAGCGCGCGCGTGTCAAAGAGTCGCTCGCACCGTTTCTCGAAGGAACAACATCGTGAAAACTCCTCCAGGACGCCTGTTGGTGGCCGACGATGACCGCATGGCCCGTATGCTGCTCGCCCGGAGTCTCACCCAGGCCGGGCACACTGTCGAGACCGCGGAGAACGGACGAGAAGCGCTGGAGCTCATTCGAGCCAACGACTACGATGCCATCCTTCTCGACCTGATGATGCCGGAGATGGACGGCTATCAGGTGCTGGAAGCGCTCCTGGCGGACGGCGTCGTGCGCCATACGCCCGTGATCATGGTCTCGGGATTCGACGAGCTTGCCGGGGTCGTCACCTGCCTGGAGTTGGGCGCGGAAGACTACCTGCACAAGCCGTTTGACCCATCCCTGCTGCGCGCCCGGATTGAGAACAGCCTGATCAAGAAGCGCCTGCTGGACAGCGAGGTCTCCCTACGACAGCAACTGGAAGACCGATACCGCCAGTTGATCGAATCGGAGCGACTCCGTGAAACCCTGGTCGACATGATCGTCCACGACTTGCGGACGCCACTCACCGGGCTGATCGGCGGGCTGGCAACGCTGGGCGACCTGGGCGAACTGAACCCCGGTCAGCGGGAGTTCCTGGAGATCTCCACACAGAGCGGGGACACCCTGCTCCACATGATCAACGACCTGCTGGACGTGAGCAAGATCGAGGACGGATCACTGCGCCTGGAAAGCGAGTCCAACTCCGCCAGAGTCCTGGCGGAGCGAGCGATGCAACAGGTGACGCAACTTGCACAGGAGAAGCACCTGAACTTGCGGTTCGAGGAGGACCCCGCGACCCCTGAGGTGTACGGCGATCCCGATAAGTTGCGCCGGATGCTCGTCAACCTTCTCGGCAATGCCGTAAAGTTCACTCCCTGCGGCGGCGAGGTCACCCTTCGGATCAGCCCGGACCAGGCAGCGCAGGGCGTCCTTATCTCCGTGACCGACACGGGGGAGGGGATCCCGCCGGAAGAATTTGGGCGGATTTTTGAGAAGTTTGGACAGGTCGAGAGCCGCCGGGCGGGCCGAACCATGTCCACCGGGCTGGGGTTAACATTCTGCAAGATGGTCGCCGAGGCCCACGGAGGGCGGATCTGGGTAGAGAGCGAGGTCGGTCGTGGGAGCACATTCCTCGTGGCCCTGCCGCACCCGCCCGACCCGGCTCCCACCCCCTGACGTCCGTCAACCAGCGCGCAGGCCGGCTGCGACCGAGGCGACGGGCACATTCCGATGCAGGCACCGCCCGATTGGTCGCACGCGGAGACGCGGAGAACGCGGAGAAACCCCGACCTGGTCGCACGCGGAGACGCGGAGAACGCGGAGAAACCCCGAGTTGGTCGCACATGGAGAAGCGGAGAAACCCGGGATGTCGCGCCTGGGGACGGGGAGGAAAGGCGGCCGGAGATGACCCTATCCTTCTCTCTTTCTCTCCGCGTCTCCGCATGAGCTAGGCGAGATGGCCGTGAGAAGGGCGGCCGGAGATGACCCTATCCTTCTCTCTTTCTCTCCGCGTCTCCGCGTGAGCTGAACCACATCCCGAGCGTTGCTCGCCTCAACATAGGCCGCGAAGGTGGGATGGAGTTTGTTCGTCATAGCATCCTCTCAAAGCGTGGGTACGGACCCGCCGTCCACAGTGATCTCGGTGCCGCTGGGCTAGGAGGCGCGGTCCGGGAGGACCAAGTCCACCGCCTCTGCCACCTCCATCGGGCTTGCCGGCCGGTTCATCAGGTCCCGCCGATCAAGAAAGGTCAGTCCATCCGCTTCGGTCCGGAACGGTCCGGAGGGCGCGACCGCCGTATGCGCGGCACCGATCGGGCCGCGGGGTCGGTCTTACCGGCAAGGGTCTCCGGCGATGGCGGACGCCGGTGAAACAGCCCCGCCGGCAGTGTGAACGCCGGCCGAAATTTCGAGACCTCACTGTTCTTGGATATGCTCACCCTACCTAACACGGGGACACCCGCCGCACTCGAGCGCTGGCTCGTTCCGCCGTCGTTCAGAGAGAGGGAATATCCCATGTTAAAGTCCCGGTACACGCTGGTCGCCTCCGCCGCTTGTGTGGCGCTGGTGGGCACCTTCATCGTCACTACGCCGTTGGCGGGTTACTCGCAGGGCTCGGGCAAGGGTCAGCCGCCCGGGCCGGACGTGCGCGTGATCAACAAGCCCTCCGAGCCGGTGCCGGTCAGCCTTCAGGGAACCGGTCAGATCACCGGGGATGTGAACGTCATCAACTCGCCGACGGTCAAGATCGCGTCCGGATCCAAGGTGGGGATCGACCCCGCTTGCGACGGCGTCACGGTCACGAACACGGCGTCGCAGCCGGTGCCGATCGCGGGCACCGTGCGCGATATCGATCAGCCGGCAATGAGCCCGCACCAGGACGGCTTCGGTTTCGCGATCGCCAGCGGCTTCACCACGTCTGAAGCCCTCACCATGGTGCCCGCCGGCAAGCGGCTCGTGATCGAGCAGTTCTCGGCCACGGCCATCGTGCCAGCGGGTCAGTCGGGGTTCTTCTTCATCCAGACGACCGCGGGCGGGGGCGCCGCCCAGCACATCGTGCCCGCGACGAAGGGCTTCGCCGACTCGGCTTTCCCGGGATCGGATCTGTTGACCGCCTCGCAGAGCATCCGGATTTATGCGGACCCAGGGACCACCCCGACCGTGAGCTTCCGCAGGAGCAGCTCGGCCGGAAGCAGCACGTTCAGCGCCTTCATTTCCGGCTACCACGTCACCCTCGCGCCCTAGGCGTCCCGGTGCGTATTCTCGGCTGGACCACCGTCGACCCAGGCCGGGCCTCCCCGCGAGGCCCGGCACGGACGGCACTGCCGCACGCCTTCCGGGAGTGGCCCCGGCCCGAGGGGGGTCCCGAGATCCGCGTTCAGGGCGCCGGAGTGAGACCGTGGCGCCGCATGACCGCCCCGATGGCGGCGGGGTCCGGTGGGCCGTCCGCTGCCTGGATGACGGCGGCTACCTCGCGGAAGTAGGCCGGGCCGAGCACGCCCGGGGTGACGACCGCCAGCATCCGCGCGTCTGCGGCGTGGGGATTGTCGAAGCGGTGGACGGCTCCGCGCGGGATGCAGAGCAGCTCACCGGGGCCGACCTCGATCGACCTGCCGTCCACCGTCCAGGTGAGCGTGCCGTCCAGGCCGTAGACCGTCTCCTCATAGGCGTCGTGGCTGTGGGCGACCGGCACCCGGGCACCCGCCGGAACATCAAACTCGAAGACCGCCACGGATCCGCCCGAGGCCTCCCCCTCCAGCCTGAAGCGGATGGCCAGTGCGCCGACCCGGATTTCCTCGGTTGCGCCGGTCTCAGTCATTTCAGGTTCTCCCCTCATCGGCGGGGCCGGAGGGCCGCGACCAGGCCCGCAGGTCCACGCATATCGTACGCGTAACCGGAAGGCATTCGTCCCGTGGTTTGACGGCCGGTCAGCCGCGGCTGTCTCCCGGAGCACCCCAAACCCAATGAACGCCGCCGAGCTCCACCAGGACGCGCTGGTCATCGACACGCACAACGACGCGATCGTTTCGCTGATCCGCCGCGGCAATCTCAGCCTGGCGGGGCCGGACGTTCCGCACCCCCACGGTCATGGCGGCGTGATCCAGTTGCTCCGGGGCCCGCTGGAGGGGCCCGCCCGCGCGTGGAGCGGGCAGACGGACCTCCCCCGGCTGCGCGAGGGCGGCATCGACTGCGCCTTCTTCGCCGTGGACGTCACCCGGGCGCCGAAGAACCACCTCGGCTACGCCATGGACGCCCTCGGCTACCTGCTGACAGACCTGCGCAGCCTGGACGGCGCCGTCACCGTCGCCCACTCCGCGGCCGAGGTGGAAGCCGCGAAGCGTGACGGGCAGATCGCCGCGCTGCTGGTCATCGAGAACAGCGACGCCCTCGAGGGCAGCCTTCACGTACTCCAGGCGCTGCACCACCTGGGCGTGCGCTCCCTGGTCCTCACCCACAACTGGAGCACCTGGGCCGCTGCGGGGAACCATGAGACTGACTCCGGGGGTGGGTTGACCCGGTTCGGGGTCCAACTGGTGCGCGAGATGAACCGCCTGGGGATGCTGGTGGACGTCTCCCACATCGCCGAGCGCGGCTTCTGGGACACGCTCCACCACTCGTCGCGCCCGGTGATCGCCTCCCACAGTTGCTGCGCGGCGCTCTGTCCCCATTCGCGCAACCTGACCGACGCCCAGCTCCGCGCCCTGGGAGAGGCGGGCGGGGTGGTCGCCGTGACCTTCGTGCCGTCGTTCGTCGACCCGGACTGGAAGGAATCGGATTGGCCGCGCGTGCCGCCGCTCGGCA
>CAZSRZ010000028.1:0-13413 GCA_964609085.1 uncultured bacterium
CCATCACCGTCGAGTCGATGCGGATGTCGTTGAACTCCGCGGCCCGGCCCCGGCTGGTGATCGATGCCCGGCTCGTCTGCACGGTCCAGACTTCGCCGTCGAAGTCGACCTCGATCTCCTTCGTGCGGCGATCAATCGCCACGACCTCGCCCCGGGCACCGTCGGTGTATCCGGCCCGGTCGCCCAGGCTCACTCGGAAGGCGGTCATCTTACCGCCCTCCGGACGGCGACCACTCACCCGCACTTCATCGCCGACGCGGAATTCGCGAGGCTGGACCGTGGCGCCGTTGCGGATGAACTCCGTGTCTCGATTCCAAGCGACCACCACGTTCCCGTTCGAGGTCGAGATGGTCATCGTGTTGGCATTGCGGTCGATCTCCCGGATCCGACCGGACACGCCCCGTCCGACCCCAACGACGGAAGGACCGCCTCCCTCACGCGAGATGACCTGCACGGAGGTGGCGTTGACCTGGTTCCGATCTAAAAGGTCCCCGTAAACTCGGACAACCCAGCCGACGCGGACGCGGCCGCCCTGGATCTCGTCCCGAGCAGCGAGCACTTCGTACTGCACTGCCTTCACCGCGACAACAAACCTGTCAGTGGCGACGGTGCGCACGCGCCCGTAGATCTGCACACGGGCACCCTCCTCCTGCAGCGGTCCCTGCAGTGGGGTGGGATTCCCGAAGATACCGCCCTGCGCCACGGCCAGGGAGAGGCTGAGCAGCAGGGCTCCCGCTCCGAGACCCAACGTCACTACTCGTTTCAATCTGGTGTCCTTTCCCGGCTGCGACGGCCACTGCCGCCCACCCGTACTTCAATCTTACCCATCCATTCGACTCGGCAAGCAGCAGGCAGGCAGGCAAATCGTCCTCTGCCGCTGCAATCAGAGCGCGGGGGCCGGCTCGGGCCAACCAAACAGTCGGCCGGCGGCCGCAGAGGTCGCGGCCGCGACGGCAGCGGCCGACTCCCCCCGTTCGAGCGCAACTCGGGCCAGCACGTGCGTCAGGAACGCGGGCTCGTTCCGCCGCCCACGCAATGGCAGCGGGGCGAGGTAGGGCGAATCCGTCTCCAGCAAGACCCGGCCGACTGGGCTCTCCCTCAGTGCCCGCCGCACCTGGTCATTGCCGGGGTAGGTGACCGAGCCGCCGAACCCCAGGTGCAGGCCGAGGCCGATCGCCCGTTCGGCCTGTTCCGGCGTCCCGCTCCAGCAGTGCATCACGCCACGGATCGACGAGCCGAGGGTGGCCTCCAGCAGGTCGAGCGCCTCCGGCACTGACTCGCGGGTGTGGGTGACGAACGGGAGTCCGAGTTCGGCGGCCAGCAGGAGTTGCGCCCGGAAGGCCTCCTCCTGGTGGGCGACGGGCGACAGGTTCCGGAAGAAGTCGAGCCCGATCTCGCCGACGGCCAGGACCGCGGGGGCAGCAAGCATTCCGCGAAGCTCCGCCTCGGCCGCACCACACCATTCCGAAGCCGCGTGGGGGTGAATGCCGACCGCGGCGTAGAGTCCCTGATCCGGATCGGCCATCGCCACGGCCTGCCGACTGGAGGGCAGGTCATACCCCACGAGCAGCATTCGGCGAACGCCTGCGGCGTGCGCCCGCTCGACTACGGCTGCGGCATCCGCTTCGAACCGGGGGTGATTGAGGTGGCAGTGCGTATCGACCAGATCCGGCGGAGTCTCAGCGCTCATGGCCAGCGTCATCGTTGGGGCAGGGCGCAGGTCCGCTGCCTCGAATGCAGACTTCCTCCGCGGTCACTCGCTCATCCCCTCGGCCGCACTCGCGGATGTCCGGATGCAGTAGTGCAACACGTGGTCAGACCCCCGCCGGTCGAGACTGGCGGCCTGGGGTCGAATCCGCGCCCAGCTCCGACGGGCTGCGGCGAGTTGCACCGCGGCATCGGCGTACCCCGACTTGCCCATGCCGGGCTCACGGCGTCGCGCGGAGATTCTGGCGGCCAGAGCGCTGAGGGCCCGATCCACCTCCCCCGTGGTGTGGGGAGTCGCCCTTGCGGAGTTGGGTTCGAGAACGCCAAAGAGGGCAAGCTCCGCGTCGGCGAGCACCCCGGCGTGGATGTTGGACCAGATCGTGCCTCCGCCTGAGAGATAGGCACCGATCTCCATCATGGCATCGGCATAGCCGGTCATGAGAGGACGCAGCGCCGCCACGGCCCGGCGAACGCTGCCCGGGCTGGAGGCGGACAGGCGGTCGTTTCGCCACTTCAAGGCTGCCCGGTAGGCCGCGAGACCTTCGCTCATGTCCGCGGTGGAGTGACCGGCTTTCCCGCCCTGGTACTCCATCCACGCCGTCCGACCCATGGCGAGGATCTGGGCGTAGGTCTTGTTGAAGCGGCGAGGGTAGGCATCCGCCGCCGTCACTCGCGCGCAGGTGGCGACGAGCATCGAGAGCGCGAAGCAGAGTGCCATCCCCGAGCACAGGAGACGGGACTTCGTTCGGGATTTCACAGAGACACCTCCGCTCGGAGCTGCGCGCCGAGGGTGCGTGGTCACGCGGTCAACATGGAGTCGGCCCATGGTGACGAAACTCCCTCGTCGAGTCCGGCTCTCAAGTCATTGATGGAACATCCGGCTGCTGCAGTCAAGACCACCCCCTGCGGGCGAAATCGCCGCGAGTTGCTCTGGGAGATGGGTGGGGGATTCGTTGCCACCGCCCTGACGGGGTTGCTGTCTGCGGATGGGTTCTTCGATCCGCCGGCCGCCGCTGCCGCGGGACCTCTCGCCGCGCGCCCCACGCACCATCCCGGCAAGGCCAAGGCGTGCATCTTCCTGTTCATGTACGGCGGCCCGAGCCACATGGATACGTGGGACCCGAAGCCTGAGCTGAACCGGCTGCACGGGCAGCCCATGCCAAATCTTGAGAGCGATCCGCTTTTCAAGTCGCGCAACCCGGGGACGCTGCTCGGCTCACCGCGGAAGTTCACCCGCAGTGGCAAGTCAGGCGTCGACGTGTCGGATCTGTATCCAAACGTCGCGCGGTGCATTGACGACATCGCCGTCATTCGGAGCACCTACGCGGAGAGCTTCGCGCACGGTTCCGGCCTGCTGCAGATGAACACCGGATTCGTCCGGCAGGGGTATCCGTGCCTCGGCTCCTGGGTGACCTACGGCCTCGGCAGCGTGAACCAGGATCTCCCCGGTTTTGTCGTGCTGCTGGACCACCGCGGAGGGCCAATCTCGGGTCCGCCCAACTGGGGCTCCGGGTTCATGCCGGCGAGCTATCAGGGAACGCAGTTCCGCACTGCAGGGGATGCGATCCTTAACCTGACACCCCCCGGGGGGGTCACGGCGGCGCAGCGTCGAGCGCAGATCGACTTCCTCCGGAAGCTGCACACCCTGCGCGAATCGGCTGGGCCCGAAAACGCCGAGCTGATGTCCCGGATCCACAGCTACGAACTGGCCTTCAAGATGCAGTCGGCGGCACCAGAGGCGGTGGACCTGACGCGTGAGTCCGAGGCGACACGGCAGATGTACGGCCTGGGTGACCCGATGACCGAGAAGTTCGGGCGCCGGTGCCTGATGGCGAGGCGCCTGGTCGAGCGCGGGGTTCGGTTCGTTCAGGTCTACAGCGGCGGCGGCCATAACGACGAGAACTGGGACGCCCACGGCAACGTGGACAAGAACCATGCGCTCCACTGCGGCGAGACCGATAAACCAATCGCTGCTTTGTTAACCGACCTCAAGCAGCGAGGGTTACTGGACTCGACGCTGATCGTGTGGGGCGGGGAGTTTGGTCGTACACCCACCAACCAGGGCGGGCTCGGGCGAGACCACAATCCGCGCGGTTTCAGCACCTGGCTCGCCGGAGGCGGGGTGCGGGGTGGACAGGCGATCGGAGCCACCGATCCCTTTGGGTTCGCCGCCGTGGAGAACAAAGTCCACGTGCATGACCTGCATGCGACCATCCTGCACCTCATGGGGATGGATCATACTCGCCTGACCTACTTCCATTCGGGGCGGAACATGCGGCTGACGGACGTGGCCGGGCGCGTCATCCCCGAGGTCATCGGTTAGGCACTCGGGTGCCGCCACGTCACGGAGGCTATCGATGCGACCCTTCACGCTGTTCGGCGTCGGCCTGCTGGCCCTGTGCGTGTACGGCTTCGCAACTCCGGGCGTGCCGGCAGCCGAGGCGACAGTTCTGCGGACCATCGACGATTTCGAGGGCGAGCTGAAGGACTGGACAGCAGCGACCCTGGACCCCACCAAGGGGTTCACGCCTGGCGCAGCCGTGCCGGTGCGCACGACGGAAGCTGCTGAAGTTCGGACCGGCAAGGGCGCACTCCGGGTGAAGTATGCGGCCGGGGACGGGTTGCTCCAGGTAGTCTCCTGTCCTCGCCCGGTGCCGCTGCAGGGGATGAAGAGCCTGAGGTGCGCGGTCCACGTATCGCGCACCGCCGTCCTCATCGTGGGAGTGAACGAGAAGGGTGGGGCAGCCTACCAGACCTCGTTCGTCGCCAGCCCGGGCACCTGGACGGACGTGTGGGTCAACGTCAGCGATCTGCTTCTGGGCGAGGGTTATCAGGACACAGTCCCGGGCCTGGATCCGGCCGCCGTCGAGGGCTTCTTCGTTTACGATGCGGTGGGGCTGCTCGCCGCAGAGCAGCCAGACCTGAAGGGCGAGCGCACGCTGGTCCTGGATGACATCTCCGTTTCGTCCGAGGCGGCACCGGTTGCGCAGGGCGTCTTCCAGGCCCCGGATGGACCGTGCCTGCGTATCGACGGCTTCGAAGCATCGCTGGTCCGGTGGCTGCCCCTTTCGCTCGACCTATCCACCGGGAAGCCGCTCTTCCTGGACTCAGCGCTCAACATCGACGGCTCCGCGCCTGCGTCCGGGGGCAAGTACTCGCTCCGCTGGAGTTACACCCGGACGGTGGGGAAGCTGGGCGCCCTGCTCCGAGATCTCGGCGGCCTGCCCACTGCGTCGGCAACCGAATTGCGCCTCTGGGCGAAGACCGCCCGTGACGGCACCTTTATGATTGCCCTGGAAGAGAAAGACGACTCGCGTTACCAGGTGCTGCAGGAGTTGAAGGCCGGAGACGGCTGGAAGGAGCTGCGGCTCCCGTTCACGCAGTTCGGAATCGCCGACGACAGCAAGGACGAAAACGGCCGGCTTGACGCGGGGGAGCTGAAGAACCTCAGCCTTGCCGACCTCACAGCGCTACTGGGGGCTGACGTTGGGGCCGCCAACGACCTTAGCATCGATGAGGTTCTCCTCTCGCCTGCCTGAGCACTCAGCACCAAGCAGGCACAATTGCGGTCCGTGTGGCACTTCTCCAACGGCAGTCGCATTAGAGGCTGCGTTGGAAGGACGTTGGATGCCCGATAGCGAGTACTACGCCGCACTTGCGGCAGCATTGATGACCGGCGCATACGATCGCCATGTGGACAACTACGATCCCGTACGATTCCCCAGAGATCCTCAGTCCGCCCTCGGCCGCATCGCGCGGAACCTGAAGGAGGGCCTTCTCGCGCTGGCCCACCGCCACGGATTTGTCCGTGTCCGGCCCGGTGAGCGGGAATCGCAGGCGGAGTTTCTGACGGAGGTCCTGTCGCGGAGCGAAGGGCTGGCGGCTCTCTATGACTCGCTCGCGGACGAGCATTCTCGCAGCGCCCTGATCAAGATTCTAGCCTTTCGCGCTCTGGGCAATCAGCGAGTCCTGCTGCCGCGGGGTGAGGCGGCGTACCGGCAGCAGGCCGTCGACTTCGCACGCGCGGGCCGGGCAGTGAACGGCGTTGGTTCCGGTCCCGTACCGGGAAACCCGGCCGCCTTCGATCTTGACGATGAGGGGCAGCGGATTGATCTCGTTGCCCATCCGATACACGTCGTGCACACGTTTCTGGCCCACCAGTACCGCTACTGCGGCGACACCGCGGAGGTGGCGGTTCGCGAGGGCGACACCGTCCTCGACGGGGGCGGCTGCCTGGGGGATACGGCACTCTACTTCGCCCGCCGTGTGGGAGAGACCGGTCGCGTGCTCACCTGCGAATTCGACTCCGAGAATCTCCCCATCCTGGAGGCGAACCTCGCAAGGAACCCGGCGTTGGCCAGCCGCGTCAAGCTGGTGCGAGGAGCCCTTTGGGACAGGTCCGGCGTCGTGCTCGAATTTGAGAACGCAGGGCCCGCGACGAAAGTCGGTGCAGCTACCTCGGGAACGTCGCGGGTGGAAACCCGTACGATTGATGACCTGGTTGACGAGCTTCAGCTTCCGCGACTGGACTTCATCAAGCTGGATATCGAGGGCGCGGAATTGCCGACGTTGCGAGGAGCCGAGCGCACTCTCGCTCGGTTCCACCCACGCCTGGCCGTAGCCCTCTACCATTCCCTGGATGAGTTTGTGACCATCCCCGCGTACCTTCGGTCGCTCGACCTGGGGTATCGTTTCTATCTGGACCACTTCACGTCGCACCTGGAGGAGACGATCCTCTTTGCGACGCCCGGCGATCAATCCAGAGCCTGAGCGAGGATCCGCTCCGCGATCTCCATCGTGCAGAGGGCGTCGGCGAAGGACGACTCCGGCTGGCGGCGCCCCTTCACGGCGTCGATGAACTGTCGGTTCTTTGCCTGAAACCCTCCGTAGATGTACAGCTCGTCGCCGCCGGCCGCGACGTGAGAAGGGACTCGCTCGCCGACGGTGTCGCCGTCCGCGAACAAGACCCCCATGCTCTCCGGATCGGCGTCCGCGCAGATACCCGGCCCGTGCATCTGCACTCGAAAGACACGCCTGCCGCTGGTCCAACTCAACACCATCACTCCGGTGGCGCCGGATTCGAACTCGAGCAGGGCGGAGATGAAATTGATGTCCGGCGTCCCGATGCGGCGACTGACGCTCTGCACTCGGTGGACGTTCCCTCCACAGAGCCAGCGCAGGGTGTCAATGGCATGGACGCCGTCGTCCATCATGTGGTCTCGAGGTCCCAGGAACGGCTCCGGCTGGCACTTGTAGAACTCACAGACGGCGTGTCGGATGGCCCCGCGGGACAGGCAGGCGTTCCGGAGACGATGCAGGAGCGGCACGGCCCGACGTTGCAGGCTCACCTGCGTGATGCAGTGGTGCTGCTCCGCGACGTGGACGAGGCTCCGGGCCTGGTGGAGTGTCAGCCCGAGCGGCTTTTCCACGCACAAGGGCAGCCCCCTGCTCAGAATCCACATCCAGGCATCGTAGAGTTGGTGCGGCTGTCCGATGGCGTAGACGGCGTCCGCCGACGTCTCCTCGATCATCTGGCGGTAGTCCGTGTACCGTCCGGCAATGGACCATCGATCCGCCGTCGCCTCCAGCCTGGCGGTATCCAGGTCGCACGCAGCCACGACCTCCACATCGGCGAACGAGGCAAGCGAGGGGTAGTGGACGGCATTGGCCATCGATCCGCAACCCAAGAACGCAATCCGAACCCGGTCCGATCCCCCGCTCATCTTCCGAGTCTCCATCACGATGGGCCTATCGCCGCACCCAACCATTCGAACGGAGCGCCGGCTTCTCCTCACCGGATCGTCCCCGGGTCGACTGCGTGCAGGCGCTGTTGGGGATACTGTCGAACAGGCGCAAGTTCACACCGCGGCCGAACTGCCCGCGGGGGGTAGCGACGAGGAGGTCAAGCCGATGGCACTGCGGGTTACGATCTGGAACGAGTTTCGACACGAAAGAAATCCGAACCACCGCGCGAGCGAACTCTACCCTCAAGGCATCCATGCGCCGATCGCGTCAGCGCTCGGTGCAGCGGGGATGGATGTTCGTACGGCGACGCTCGATGAGCCGGAACACGGGTTGTCGGAGTCGGTTCTGGCGGAAACGGACGTGCTCACCTGGTGGGGACATGCCGCGCACGGTGAAGTGGCGGACGCGATCGTCGACCGCGTTCATGCCCGTGTGCTGGATGGGATGGGAATCATCTGTCTCCACTCGGCCCACTACTCGAAGATCTTCAAGCGGCTGATGGGGACGAGCTGCAGCTTGAAGTGGCGGGAGATCGGCGAGCGCGAGCGGATCTGGATTGTTGAACGCGGCCATCCCATTGCCGACGGGCTGCCCGAGCACTTCGTCCTGCCCCACGAAGAGATGTACGGTGAGACGTTCGACATCCCCGCTCCGGACACTCTCGTGATGATCTCGTGGTTCGAGGGCGGGGAAGTGTTCCGGTCCGGGGCCTGTTACCACAGGGGCCGCGGCAAGGTGTTCTACTTCCGCCCGGGTCACGAAACCTACCCCACCTACTACGATGAGAACGTGCTGCGCGTGATTGCGAACGGCGTGCGCTGGGCTGCGCCCGGCAATGGGCCGCAGCCCGTGTACCACAACCGGCCGCCTCTCGAGGAAGTGACGCCTGCCTGATATGTCAGACACACGCATCGAACGGCTGGAAGCCTGGGAGGTTGTTGTGCCGGCCCATGCCGGGGCGATCAACAGCGCGGAATACGGGAGCTTTCTCGGACAGCGACACGGGCTGGAGTGGGACCATTGGCCGATCTGCCTGATCGAGATCACCTTCTCCGATGGAGGAAAGGGGCTGGGGGAGGTCGGGCGCGGGGTGACCCTGGCTGAGCTGCGGCCCTGGCTGGAAAGTCTCGTCGGCTGGCGACCCCGGGGCTGGAGCCCAAACGGGTTGCCCGCAGCCTGGCGCGGAGTCTCGCGCTACGGCGGGGCACTGACAGAGGCGCATCCACATCCGTTATGGGATTCCGCCTCGCCGCTCTTCCCAGCGCTGGAGATGGCGCTGGTAGACTGGACCGGCCGCAGGCTCGGTTGCCGCGCAGTGGAACTGGTGGGGGGCGCGTACCGGGAGGACGTCCCGGTGGACTACTGGGCCGGCCGGAAGACGCCTGCTGACCTGCACTCGACAGTGAGCCAGGCAGCCGAACGCGGCTTTACCGGCATCAAGATCAAGTCGCGACTTGGTGACCCTGTCGTCGAGCAAGTCAGAGCGATCCGCGACGCCGGCGGGCCGGAATTCGGAGTGACCATCGATCCCATGTACCAGTGGCTGGGGCCGAACGAGGCGCTTGGCACGCTCAAATCGCTCGAAATGTTCGGCCCGGGCATACGGGTCGAGGACCCTTTTCCGGAGGACCAGCCGGAGTTCTGGAGACGAGCCCGCGAGGTGTGCGCCGTGCCCATGATCTGGCACGCCCGCAGCCACGCCTCGCTCCGGCGCGCGCTGCAAGAGCGTGTGGCTGACGGCTACAATGTCTGCGGTGGATTCGCCGACTTCCCCACCGCGGCACGTGCGGTAGAAATCGCCGGCTACTCCTGCTGGCGCGGCTCCTCGCTCGAACTCGGCATAGGTCAGATTGCGGGACTGCATGTCGCGGCCGCCTCCCGCGCTTGTGTGATGCCGTCTGATTTCCAGAGCGGCGTCATCCGCCAGCACACGCTGGTCGAGTGGTCGTGGCCGTACCGGGCCGGGCATCTGCCGTTGCCGGATGGGCCCGGGCTGGGGGTCGAGTTGGATCGGGACGCAGTGCGTCACCATCAGCGGGCTCATACGGAACTCCGCGCATGAGTTGCCGGGCCGCTTCGGTCCTAGTCGGCACCGAGACCTCGTCAAAGTGAGCTCCTGCTCGGCGATTCCATTCTCGCGTGAATGCCATCCATCCCATCGGGTACATTCGGCCCGACGTGAGTGGTTCGTCCAGATCCGCAAGGGGGCCCGACCCCGATGAAAGCCTGCCTCGTGAAGAAACCTGTCGACACGTACAGAGGTAGGATAATGGTAAGGGCCATTGCGGAATCTCTGCGACCTGATGACGGGTTCGCGGCAGAGCTTCCAGGGCGTTGCAGGCTGCACCGCCACCCAGGGAGACCCGTGCGGCCCAGTGGCGCATCGCGCCTGGAGGACACTTATGAAAAAGCGGGCATTCACTCTCATTGAGTTGCTCGTGGTCATCGCCATCATCGCTATCCTGGCCGCCATCCTCTTCCCGGTATTTGCCCAGGCACGCGAGAAGGCCCGAACGGCGAGCTGTCAGAGCAATCTCAAGCAGATCGCTACCGGCCTATCGATGTACACCCAGGACTATGACGAACTGCTTTGCCCAGACCGAGTTTGGGCGGGGCAGGTCAACGCGCCATACCCGGCTTGGCGGCAGGGGGTGTGGGACTTCCTCATCCAGCCGTACGTGAAGAATGAGGGGATTCTCGTCTGCCCGAGCTGGCAGGTAAGCCGGCCGGCGCAGCCGGACCACGCACTCACCTACGGGATGAACTACCGGCTCTCACAGTTCAGCCCCACGACGCTGGACGACGCGCCGTCGCTCTGGTTCAACACCATCAGCCTGGCGAACCTGAAGTCGCCGGCCAGCACGATCTACATCACCGACAACGTTCGGGTATTGAATCCGGCGGCCATGCCGACCCACGGAGAGGACCCGACGAAGTGGAGCCTGCAGATCGGTAGCTGGAACAATAGCGGTTACGTTCGCTTCCCGCAGGATCCGCCGAACGCGAACTACATCAACTGCTGCTACAACGGTGATCCCTGGCGGCCCGCGCCGATCCATCAAGGCGGCACCAATGTCGCGTACTGCGACGGCCACGTGAAGTGGCACCGAACCGATCAGTTGGTGAATCCCCGTCGGTCGGATGTGAACTGCCTCTACGACAACGGTCCGTAGTCAGCATGGGCATCCGTCCGGATGGACGGGCGAACGTCGACGGAGCAGCCCATCCTGGGCTGCTCCGTTGTGACTCAGCCGGCCATCAACCGCTTTAGTTCCCGGTAGACGAGCGTGCGACGGATGCCCGCGGGCGCGGGGTCGCCGGCACAACGCACGCACAACGCCGCCTCGCCCGAGAGCCCCCTCAGCCGCGAGCATGCCCGGCAGACATGCCGCTGGCATCGGCCACAACACTCCACGTGGGCATCAGCGACCCGATCTCGGCAGACGCTGCAGACAATCCTGTTGACGCAAAGTGCCATCATCGCCCCTGCGACCCCGGCGCACACCCGGATTCGCGTTCGATTCCGGCGCATTGGGCTCGCATAGAGTCTATCGGCGTGTTTCGGGGCGACTCTGGAGTCCGATTGCGATAGCGGCGCAGGCACACGGGGGGAATCAGGCCCGTCGAGCCTTTCTGGCGTCCAGGACGCGGGGAGGAAGCCACGTGGCAAGCCACCAGAACAACCTTCCCGGCGAGGGCGATTGGCGTGCCGCCTCAGACAGCAGCCGCCTGGCGGCCGGGCGATCCCGGTTGGCGAGCAGCTCGCGGCCGTAGTCCTCGAGGATCTTCAACCGTTTGGAACGGCACTGGGCTCGGGTGACCGGGATGGTTCCGATCAGTGCGTCAACGTTCGCCAGCTCGGCGCGGGCAAATCGCTCTACCTGTCGGGAGAGGCTCGTCGCCGTGGGGGCGTAGTCGACCAGCTCGCCAGGGCACCACACGATGTCCCAACCTGCGGCCGCGATCCGGATCCAGAGGTTGTAGTCCTCGACGGAGATCAACGCCCGATCCTCGCTGAAGCCCCCGACGGAGTCGAAGACCGTCTTGCGAACCAGTGCGGTGGAGTTCACGACACGGTTACGCGCCCAGATGGCCTCCCAGCTCGCCGGAGACGGTACGCGTGCCTGGGTCGGCTGCGAGTGGACCACCGCAACCCGATCGCCTTCCGTGAACGGCGCCTGCCTGGACAGCTTGTCCGGCGTCCATGCGTCGTCGGCGTCGAGCAACGCAAGCCAGTCTCCCGTCGCCAATCGCGCACCGAGATTGCGGGCGGAGCCGGGGCCGCCGTTCGCCTTTCGCACCACCCGCACGGCCGGCCCGAGCGATTCGGCTACCTGAGCCGTGGCGTCGTCGGATCCATCGTCGATCACTAGGATTTCATCCACAGGGTACGTTTGCGCCATCACGCTCTCTATGGAACGAGCGATGGTCGCGCTCGCGTTGTAGGCTGGGATGATCGCGCTGAACCGGGGCGAGCCGGGGACAGCGGGGCTCATTTCGCGACCCGCTCCCGAAGTACCCGGCGGTACATCGACCGGATCTGGCCGAGCACTGCGGTCTCGGAGAAGCATTCGAGGGCGTGTCGCCGCGCCGCTTCACCCCGTCGGGCCCGCTCTGCCTCGTCGGCCAACTCCTCGAATTGGATGGTCAGCCCTCCGCGTTCCGACAATGCTCGCGGCGTCCCTGCAGGACCGACCATCCAATTCAGGGTCGGAGTGGCGCTGCAGGCAACAGGCAATCCCGAGGCCAGCGCCTCGAGCACGGCTATCGGCATCATCTCGGTGAGCGATGCCAGCGCGAAGAAGTCGGCGGCCTGGTAGAGCGACGGCATGGCTTCGCGGCTGACCCCCTCAATGAACCGCACTCGGTCGCCAAGCATCCGCGTACCATGCTCAATGACCTCGTCCGTCTCGTCTTCTCGCCCGCCGGCAATCACCAGCAAAGCCGGAGCAGCACGCTCTGGGCGTCTCGATAGCCAATCGGCGAACTCGGACACCAGATAATCCACGCGTTTGTGCCCGCGTTTGATGGCCGCGACGCACAGCACGATGAGCCCGTGCTGCGGGAGGCCCCACCGTTCACGTGCAGCCGGCCGATCGCCGGGTCTGAAGCACTCCGTGTCGACGAAGTTTGGGATGGCGAAGACCTGTTGGCGTGCCGGCTGCTGCGACTTCCAATCATCCAGATAGGCCGGGGCGAGGTGTTGGAGCACGCCCAGGCGTCGGAGGAACGCCGGCGGCTCCTCCGTGCCGTGGGCCAGAATGACCCGCGGTCGCGAGAGGCCGGCGCGATGGAGCCGATCGAGCAGCAGCGCGAGCCATGGATCCTGGACGTGGAGCAGGTCGAAGTCTCGACGGATCATTGGCCAGAGGCGAAACGCCATCGACTGTTGCTCGAGCTGGTAGCCCGAGCTGAAGCCCCAGTGGTAGCCGTAGAGCGGCCCCCATCGCTGGACGAGGGCGAGGGCGCGAGGGTCCGTACGCCGCAGGCAGTTGAGATTGATTCGCCACGGCTCCGCGGGCTCGCCGGCGCCCTGGAACAGGGTAACCTGCTCGCCGGAGCGATGGAGGGCATGCCCCAGGTCCGCCGCCCAGGTCTCGATGCCGCGGTGGATATGTCCGAGACCGCTGGAAGCAACGGCAATCCGGGCACCGGTCGGCGTCATCTGGTCCACGCTGGTGCGGCCCACTTCGCGGGTGGACGTCTCCGCCGTCATCGGTGCCCTGTCTCGGGGGCGGAGTTGCCGGCGACGTCGCCACCTTCGCGCAGCGAGTTGTGGCGGTGGCTCAGCATCCGGCGGTAGAGGGTGAGGGTCTTGTCCGCCATTTGCCGGGATGTGAAGTGGTCCCGGACGCGTTGTCGGCCGGCCAGTCCCATCCGGGTGCCGCGGGCGGGATCCAGCAGGATCGTCGCTGCTGCTGCGGCCAACTCATTCGGGGCGCGTGGGGGAACGAGGAGCCC
>CAZSRZ010000028.1:13423-38929 GCA_964609085.1 uncultured bacterium
GAGCCCCGTCTCGCCTTCTGTCACCACTTCCGGTAGCCCGCCGATCCGAGAAGCAACCACCGGCAGTCCGGCCGCCATCGCTTCAAGTGTCGCCAGGCCGAGCGACTCGCAGAGCGAGGGCTGCACGTAGAGGTCCACGAGTTCGAGGATATCCCGCGGATCCGGCGTGAACCCGAGGAATCGCACGGCGTCCGACAATCCCAGCTCGCGGGTTACCGCGCGGAGGTGCGCCTCGCGCGGTCCGCGGCCGGCGAGGAGGAGCTGAGCTCCAGGAACGAGCGCCCGGATCTCCGGCATTGCCCGGATCAAGAACTCCTGACCCTTCGCGTTATCGAGTCGCCCGGTGCAGCCGATCAGGGGCAGCTCGGGCGCGTATCCCGCGGCCTGGCGGGCAGCAGCCCTGTCCGTGCGCGGAGTAAAACGGTCGACATCGATCCCGTTGTGGATCACCGTGACGCGATCGCGGCTGCGGCGGCTGCTCCAGCCGGAGCGCTCGCTCCAACGCCGTGCCGTGTCCTCGCTGACCGAGATGACGGAGGTGAGCAGACCGTTGCTGAGTCTCTCCAGGAGGTGATAGCGAAGCGAGTTTCGAGCACCCTCAAGGTCATAGCTCGGGTCAACATGCCAGACGCCCACTGTGCGTCCGATCCCGGAGAGAGCCCCCGCGATCGGCGCCGCTTCGGCACCCGTACAGTTGAGGTGAAGCAGATCGACCCGGCGGAGGCGAAACAGGTGTCGAAGCCGGGCGATCTCGCGGCACACACCGAGTGTCCAGCCGAGGGTGACCGGTAGTCGCCGTCGCCTCGGGGCGGTTGTTGGGTCGACCGCCGGGGCTGCCGGACTCGCCCCGGGTTCATCCAGGGTGACGATCTCGGCACCGAGGGCTTGCATGGTCTCATGCCACGTGCGAGCCGACTCGGTGAAGATCACGGGCGTGATGGCCCCGCGAGGGATGGCCCCCAGCACTTCCTCAAGATAACGCGTCGTCCCGCTCGGCCCGTCCGATGGGTCGTAGAAGCCGATGGTGGGGATGGACGGGGCCTTCGTGCTCTGCATCGCGGAGGGCCGGAAGGCCCACTCCGACAGATACCCGGAGACGGGATGGCGTGCATCCGTCCGCGGGCTAGAGATCCAGCTTCGCGACTCGTATTACCGTGTTCGTTCCGTAGGGGTACCCGGTGGCCTGGAGGGTGAGTTTGCGGCTGGCGGGGTCATACAGGGTCTTCAACACCTCGCCGTTATCCATCCACCTCGCCGTGGCGTACGCCTGGCGCACGCCCGTAAAGCCCCGGGCGCCGGGTCCGCGATGGCCGGTGGAGTGAGCCATCGTGTTGCTCGTGGCGGTGAGATCGGTGATGAAGAGATAGAGGCTGCCTCCGAGTTCCAGTGCGAAATCATTCCCCTCGCCCTTGATGGGGCCGGGGATCCCCTGGTAGATCGGCCCGCTGTCGCCGCCGTGGAGCCGGATCCAGTCCCCCACGCGAGCCAGCGCGGCCGTCTCGTACTCTGGTAGCGCTCCGGTGGCGGTGGGCCCGACGTTCATCAACAGATTCGCTCCTGCGCGCCGAGAGAAGCAGAGCTCCTCGATCACGTGGGCGGGGGAGAGGAAGTTGAAGTCCGGCGTGGCGATGCCCCAGTGGAAGTTCATCGTGTGGCACATCTCGGCCGCGACGTACTTGGGGTGACCTCGACGATCGAGCGCCTCGGGCCGACCGCGTTCGAAGGTGACGCTGTCGATCTCCGCGTTGCCGAGCTTACCCCCGGCGCCGATACCGGTGTTGTTGATGATCATCGCCTCGGGCTGGTGTTTGCGAATGACGCCGTAGAGGCGGTCTTCTTGCCAGTCGGCCCGGGGCTTACTCCAGTTTCCGTCGAACCAGAACCCCCCGATCCGCCCGTAGCGCGTGCAGAGCAGCTCAATACTGTCCCGAAGGTATTGGAGATAGGAGGGGAAGTCCGTGTCGAAGCGAGGATCGCTCCAGTCGAGCGTCGTGCAGTAGAGCATCGGGAGGATGCCTTCCGCGCGGCAGCCCTCCACGAAGTCGCGGATCAGGTCGCGCCTGGCCGGCGTGTGCGTCACATCGTAGCCCGACAAACCGCGAGTGTCATAGAGGCTGAAGCCGTCGTGGTGGCGGCTGGTCAGCGTGATGTACTTCATCCCCGCTCGGCGGGCGCGTCGGGCAAGTTCACGGCCGCTGAACTCCTTCGCCGTGAAGGTCTTCATGAGCTTCATGTACTCGTCGGTGGCGATCTTCTGGTTGTTCTTCGCCCACTCTCCACGCCCGATCTGTGAGTAGAGCCCCCAGTGCAAGAACATGCCGAAGCCCATCCGCTCGAACCTGGCGATGCGTGGGGCGGGCTCAGGGATAGCCCGGGATTCTTGTGCTCCGGCCAACGAGAAGAACGCGGGCTCGGCGAGCGCAGCGGCACCGAGGCCGGTGATGCCGGACGAAAGGATGGAGCGGCGTGTGAGCGACATGGGTTCCCCGGAGTGACGATGCGAGATGGTTCGGCCCGGAACAGCCCCGCCCCTTCCGCGCACCCACAGCGGGTATCGCCGTCTCGGAAGTGGCGGACGGCGGTCAGGCGCCCCGACCCTCGACCGCCGCCGCCACGGCTGCCCACTCGGCATAGAGGGCCTCGAGGGCGGCAGCGTGCTGCTCCATGCCTTCCGCCAGACGCCTGGACTCCACGGGGTCCGCCCACACCGTGGGGTCCTGGAGCAAGTCGCGCAATCGCTCCTGCTCGGCCTCGTGATCGGCGATGTCGCGCTCCAGACGGGGCAGGCGCTTGCTCGGCGACAGCGGCTTGACGGCCGATGCCGGCGGCGCCGGAGCGGCCCTTGGGGTGACGGCAGCCGGCTTCGGCGGGTTGAGGTCCGCCTCGGATAGCTCGCCGAAGCCTCTGTCAATCAGCCGGTGCCTACCCTCAGCGAGGCGCAGCGTGCGAGTGGTGACCGCCTGCAGCAAGTAGCGATCGTGGCTCACCACAACGAGTGTTCCCTTGTAGTGGCGCAGGGCCTGTTCCACCGCCTCGCGCGAGGGGATATCGAGGTGGTTGGTTGGCTCGTCCAGCAGCAAGAGATTCGGCGAGGTGATCAAGAGCCGGCAGAGCGCGAGCCGCGTCTGCTCGCCGCCGCTGAGGTCTCCCACCACCCGATCGAGGGCATCACTCACGAATAGGAACTGGTGGAGCGCCTGCATCGACTCTGTCAGATTCAGAGCCCCGGTGGACCAGATCGTCTCCCAGACCGTTTGTGTCGGATCCAGGGCGGAAAGGTCCTGGGTGAACAGCGCCGGCTGAACGCGATGCCCATACTCCACCCGGCCCTCACGCGGGACGAGCCGGCCCGCGAGGCAATGGAGCAGGGTGCTCTTGCCCGCACCATTCGGCCCGATGATCCCGAGGCGTTCCCCTCGACGCAAGATCAGACCCAACCCCCGAAACAGGCTGCGTCGGTCGAACCCGTGACCCAGACCCGTTGTCCGCAGCACCTCCTCCCCGGATGCCGCCACCTCTCGCTGGTGGATGCGGAGTGAGCGAGCCGCGCGGGGAGGTGGGCTTAGTGACCCTCGCAAATCTTCAACAAGCTTTTCACGACTGTGCATGCCACTAAAATTGCGGTGACTGCGGTACTTCTGGACAATTGCCTCTTGACGTTCAATCTCTTGCACATGTCGGCGGTACTGCTCTGATTCAAGTTCGAGCTGGGCGGCCTTCTTTCGCCGATACTGCGTGTAGTTGCCGAGAAATGCCGTACAAGCTGTGTTATTCAACTCCAGAATCCGATGAACGGTCCGATCAAGAAAAAACCGGTCGTGCGATACGATCATAACGGTGCCGGGGTAAGTGGCCAGGTAGGCTTGCAACCAATCGCTGGCCTCCCAGTCGACGTGATTTGTCGGCTCGTCCAGCAACAGCAGATCCGGCTGGAGCACGAGCAGTTGGACCAGAGCCAGTCGCGTGCGCTCGCCTCCGCTGAGAACGGCAACCGGGCGGTCCCAGAGCTCGGGCTGAAAGCCCAACCCGACCAGGACGCCGGGAGCGCGGTGCCGGCATTGGTAGCCTCCCAGATCCTCGAAGAGCGCGTGGATGCGATGATACTCATCGCCTGCGTCCCCCTGTAGGGACCCGCCCTCAAGGGCCAGCAGCGACTGCCAGAGTTGCTCCAACCGTGGCTCCGGGCGCTCAGCCGCCTCCCGGACCGTGCGTGCGTCCCCTGTCAGCGGATCCTGGCGGAGTACTCCCAGTCGGATGTTCGGCGCCAACGAGATACGCCCGCCATCCGGTTGCTCGTCTGCCGTTACCAAACGCAGCAGCGTAGATTTGCCGGCTCCGTTCGGCCCGACAATGCCGACCCGGTCCCCTTCATTGACGAGGAACGATACGTCGGTGAGAACCTCTTGATGACCGTAGGCTTTGCCGACCTGGGTGAAGGTGAGGATCGCCATCGTGGGCCTGGTGGAAAGGGTGCAGGTAGACGAAGGGCCAGAAGCAAGAAGAACGCCGGCGCAGGCCGGCGTTCTTCCTCATCGCGATCTGCAAATCGGAATCAGCCGCTGGGTGCGTCCACGACCTTCTTCGCGCGGCCACGCGGGAGTGGCTTGCGGGCGATGACTGTCTTGTAGAAGCCCAACTCGTCCCAGTTGCGATCGATCTCGCGAATCTGCTGCACCGTCCACTTGGCTGTGGCGAGTTGTCTCTCCAACTTGACTTCCAGCTTGCGCACGCCGCCCTGCCGTCCACGGGCCTTTCGAAGGCGCGCACGAACATCGGCCTGCTTCTGTCGGAGATCCGCGAGTTCGCTCTCCAATGCGTGGACTTCGGCCGGGGGAAGTCCACCGTAATTCACTGCTCTGCCGCGAGGCATTCCTGACTCCGATCGGGCCGCTGTAGGCCCTTGTAAGGTCGATTTGCTGGCTGGGCAACACGTCCACTTTGTGATCGCGTCGATCCAAACCGCAGAATTATAGCCGACCTGTCACACATCGGGACGATCGCGGCATACAGAAGCGGCCGCCGGACTGCAAGTCCGGCGGCCGCGCATAGGGCGTACGGGATTCGAACCCGTGGCCTTCACCTTGAAAGGGTGACGTGATAACCGCTTCACTAACGCCCCTCGGCGACCAATGCTACCGGATGTCCGGGCTGATGGGAAGATCTCAGTTTTGCGCTCAGTGCGCTTCGGGAGGGCTGATCTCGTGGAGGGTCACGCGGGCTCTGGCGGCGAGGTCCGGTACATCGGTGAGCGAAGCCAGCTCAGCGAGCGCCCGGCGCGTTTGGTCGGTCTCCCCGTCGATCACGCGAACGCCGACAAGCGTGAACGTTGCCTCGGGGTCGTCGAGGTCTGCCTCGGCCACCTTCGCCAGGTGAAGGCGGGCCTCGGATGATCCCGGGTCGCCGCGCAGCAGGAGCACGGAGAGATTGTACCGGGCGTTCACGTTGGCACGGTCGATGTCGAGGGCCCGGCGCAGGGCCTGGAGGGCTCCCGGCCGCTCCAACTCGGCCAGCAGAACTCCCCGAATCAATTCGCCCTCGGCGCTCGGTGCGCTGGCCAAACGGGCTTCGACGGCAGTGAGAGCGGCCTCCGGCCGGCCTGCCGCTGCTCGGAATTCGCAGAGTGCCAGCCAGTTTCGTGCACGGACCGAGGGCGGTGCCATTGCTGCAGCCCTTAGCCAGAGGTCCCTGGCCCGCGGCCAGTCCCGGGCGGCCGTGGCGAGGAATGCCGCCGATTCTGCCGCCAGCGTCGCGGCCTCTCCGACGGGGTCGGGCCCGTTGGGTGGCTGTTTTCGCAGATCCTCGAGGACCCCGGCAGGGGCGCGGACCCCGGTGGCGGCCAGGTATCGAGCCAGTTGCCAGGTGGGTGCGACGGCGCCCGCTGCTCGCCGCCGCATTTCGACCAGTTCCTCAACGGGCGTCGGCGCCGCATGCTGTAACGGCGTCAGTGCCAGGCCCGCGGGGAGGACGCCAACGAGCAGCGCACGGGCAGCCAGCAGAGCCATTCTGCCTGCGCGGGGTTCTACGTCGTTGGGTGCCAGCCGAACCGCTTCTGCGTAAGCCCGCTCCGCGGCTGCCAGATGGTTGTTCAGCGCGAGGAGATGATCGGCGCCCCTGCCGGTCGCGGATGTTCCCAACCGCAACAGCGCTCGCATCGGCTGATCGGCGCTGCGTAGGTGGGCATCACCAGATAGCAGATGGGCTCGCCATGTGGTTGGCTGCCTGGCGATGAGCGCCTCGGCCCCGGCCGCGGCGGCCGAGGCGGCACCGACGCCGAGCATGGCCTCGATGCGGAGCAACTCCCTGTCGACGGGAAGTGTCCCTGCCGGCGCGAGGCGCTGCAGGATCGCCCGCCAGAGTGCGCCCGCCTCCCGCTCGTCGGCGGCGTCCAGCAGCCGAGCCAGCCGGCCCCGCGCCTCCAGGTCGTTCGGGTGGGCCAGCACGAATTCGCGGACTTCCCCGATGGCTGCGCTGGGGTCCAACCGCGGGGTGATTCGTAGGGACGCCGGCGAAAACGTCTCCGTGTGAAGCCACGTCATCCGCATGCGGTCGACGACCGCCTGGGCTCGAGGTCGGGCCGTAGCGGCCGTCGCCGCTGCTGCGGTCAGGAAGAGGCAGAGGAGTGAGAAGCTGCGGCGGTGCATGGTCTCTCCCGGATCGGTGGGATGGGTGGCACGGCTCACGCAAACGGAGCGGCCCGGGGAAGAATAACGGCTGCGCGGGCAATTTGATGGGTGATTAAGGGGGCGTTAAGGTTCGGGGCTCTACCATCTTCAGTCGGGTAGCGTCAGCGCCCGGCGGCAGTCCAACCGAGGGGGCGAACGCCCGAACGAAGAGGTCCTGCGGACCTGTGAGGAGATACCGAAGTTGAAACTGGCACAGTATGTGCTCGCCGGGGCGCTCATGCTGCCGTCCACCGGCGCCTTCGCCCAGTCACCGCCGCCCGGTGACGTAACTCCGAAGGACTGGAGTTACCAGGCGATCGAGGAGATGGCGAACAGGGGGCTCGTATCCGGTTACCGGGACGCCAAGTTCCTGGGCGGGCGGAGTCTCTCCCGCTACGAGATGGCGGCGCTGGTGAAGCGCGTGATTGACAGTCTCGGCGCGCTGCCGGCCCCCGGTCGACGTCCGGCCGTGAGATCCCAGATGCCGGGCACGGCCGCATCTCGCGGCCTCGGTCTGGAGCAGATCCCGACCGGGCAGCCGCTGGCCACCCTCGGCGTAAGGACCGCGGCGTTCACGAACGCCGACGTCACTTCGGTGAGGCGCCTCACCGACAGCTACGCCGTCGAGCTTGCCGTGATGGGTGTGGACCTGGACGACGTTGCCGACCGCGTGGAGAAACTCGAGGGCAAGGTCGAGGACATCGAAGCGCGGCTGCAAGACCCCGAAGGTCCGCTGCAGACGGTGATCAGCAACGTGTCGCGGATCGACAAGATTCGAATCTCCGGTTACGTCCAGGCCCGGTACCAGTCGTTCGAGAAGACATCTGAGGCCGACATCCCTGCCGTCGCGCCGAACGCCGCGCGCCCGCCGGTGGTGGATACGTTTGCGGTGCGACGGGCGCGGCTGGTCCTGGCCGCTCGCCCGACGGATCACGTCGGGGTCCGGCTTCAGCTCGACGCCGGCAGCGGGTCCAACCGCAACACGGTTGAACTGAAGGACGCGTGGGTCGACTACTATCTGACCGGGAACCCCGCGACCGGGCTGACAGCGACCATCGGTCAGTTGAAAGCTCCGTTTGGCTTCGAGGTGGTTCAGTCGTCCAGTGTTCGGGAGACCCCGGAGCGTGCCCGCGTGAGCCGCTTCTTCTTCCCGGACGAGCGCGACCGCGGCGCGAAGCTGGCTTCGGCCAACGGCGGCAGCTACTTCTGGGAAGTCGGCGTCTTCAACGGCATCCTGTTCGGTGATCGCACCGTCACCAGCGGGGAAGACGACAACAACGAGAAGGACATCGTCGGTCGCATCCGCGGCACCTTCCTCAACGGGCGGGTCGACGCCGGGCTCTCATTCGACTTCGGCGCGACGAACCGCACCGCCGCCTTCCGGGACGAAACCCTCGCACCGGGGCAGGTGATCAACGGCCAGTTTCCCGTGGAGAACCAGAAGCGCGTGTTCGGCGCGGACCTCCAGGCGTTCGTTACGGACTCGCTCATCTTCCGCGGCGAAGTGATGTTCGGAAGGGCGCTGGGCACAAACGCTTCCGGGTACATCCTCACGGGCATCTACAACGTCGATAAGAAGAACCAACTCGTTGTGAAGTACGACTGGTTCGGCATCGACGGTGTGCGATCCGTGCCTGTGGGCCCGGCGGGCAATGTGCCTGGAGCCTACGGAACTCAGACCTACTCCGGCACCTTGAGCACCTGGCATGTCGGCGTGATCCACTACCTGGACCCGTCCACCCGCGTGAAGGTCTTCTACGAGATCAACAACCGCGGACGGGATCTGGTTCTCCAGAGCGGCGGCACCCTGGCGCCGTTCCCCTGGCTCGGCAATGTGCTCCGGGTCGAGGTAATCACGACCTTCTAGGCATCCACGGGGAGGCGTCCGCAAGGCGCCTCCCCCATTCCACCTCGAGACCAACCCAACCATGTCAACTCGTCACTCGAACCGACCACTACTGCTGCGGGTCGGCATCCCCTGCGCCCTCGCGAGCGCACTGTCGCTGGTCGGCGCGAATCAACCCGCACTCGCCCAGAAGGGCACCCTCGTCATCAAGGGGTCAGACACCCTGGTGAACCTGAGCCAGGCCTGGGCTGAGGGATTTATGAAGGCCAACCCGGGCACGCAGATCTCCGTGACCGGAGGCGGCACCGGCACCGGCATCGCCGCCTTCCTCAACGGCACCGCGGACATCTGTAACGCGTCCCGCCCCATGACCACCTCGGAAATCGATCGGGCCAAGAGTCGGGGGGTGCTGCCCGTTCGCACGGCGTGCGCACTGGATGGGCTCGCCGTGGCCGTCAATGCGGGCAATGCGCTCAAACAGATCAGCATTCCGACTCTCGCCAAGATCTACGGGGGAGGGGTAAATGACTGGAGCCAGGTCGGCGGAGGGTCGGGACGGATTCTCGTGCTCTCACGCGAGAGCAGCTCCGGCACCTACGTCTACTTCCGCGACAACGTTCTGGGGGGCAAGAACTATCGATCCGACGCCCTGCTGATGCCGAGCACGAAGGCGATTGCCAATGAGTTGGCCCGGAACACCGGCGCCATCGGGTACGGAGGTGAAGCCTACTTCCGGGGGGTGCGGAATGTGAGGATCATCCCCGTTTCCGCGAAGGAGGGCGGCACGGCCGTCATGCCGACTGATGAATCCGTCCGGGCGAAGAAGTATCCGATCGCGCGGGAACTCTACATGTACACCCCAGGTTCTCCCAAGGGTCTGGCTTCGCAGTTCATCAGATACTGTCTGGGGCCGGAAGGACAGAAGCTGGTGGCCGAGATCGGTTACACTCCCCTGAAGTAGACGGCGAACGAAGCCGCGCACATGCCTGGGGGCCGGTGATACGCTCGTATGCCGGTCCCCGGCCGCGCCTACCCGATGACGCTACCGGCTCGAGGAGAACCCAGGATGCAACGCCGCCTATGGATGACCGCCGTGCTCTGCGCGGTGATGGGGATGACGGGGTGCCAGCCGTCGCCCCCCGCGGACTCAGGATCCGGGGGAGGTTCGCCCGCGCCCTCCGGGAATGCTGGCCAGAGCCTCAACATCAAGGGGTCGGACACCATGGTCAACCTCGTGCAGGCGTGGGCCGAGGAATACATGAAGTCGCACCCCGGGCAGCAGATCGCTGTCACCGGGGGTGGTTCCGGCACCGGCATCGCAGCGCTGGAGAATCAGACCGCGGACATTGCCATGTCCAGCCGGGAAATCAAAGACGACGAGCGAGCGAGCATTGAGAAGTCGGGCGGCAAGCTCACCGAGTTGCCCGTTGCACTGGATGCTCTCACGGTAGCCGTGCATCCAGAGAACCCGGTTAACGAGCTCAGCTTCGCACAGCTCTCTCAGATCTACACGGGACAGGTGAACGACTGGGGGGCTGTCGGCGGCAAGCCGGGCCGGATCGCGGTGCTCTCGCGGGAGAAGTCGAGCGGTACCCACGTGTTCTTCCTGGAGCATGTGGTACGAGGCGGAAATGCGAAGGGCCCCGAGGAGTTCGCGCCGGGAGTGCTGATGATGCCGGCCTCGCAGGCGCTGGCGAAGGAGGTGGCCAGCAACCGGGCCGCCATCGGCTACTACGGAATGGGATACCACAACCCGGCCGCGGCGAAGGCCCTGAAGGTGTCGAGCGGCGACGGGAAGCCGTTTGTCGAAGGCACGGAGGAGAACGTGCTGTCCGGCAGGTATCCGATTTCCCGGTCGCTCTATCTCTACACGGCCAAGGTGCCGTCGGGGATCGCCAGGGAGTTCCTGGACTACTGCCTGAGCGAGGATGGCCAAAAGATCGTGGAGCAGATGGACTTCGTGCCCCTACCCGCGAAGAAGTAGCGCCAGCCCTCGGCGGCGGTTGTAACCAGCGAGCGATCATGGCAGCAGAGACTCAGGTGCAAGCCTCAACTCTTCGCAAGTTTCTCCGGTCTCTGAGCGACCGGGTGATGGCGGCGACGATCCACGCCAACGCCGCCGTGGTGGTCGTTTCCGTCGTCTTGATCTTCCTCTTCCTGATCCGAGAGGCGCTTCCGTTCTTCAGACAGCGCACCATCCCCAGCCTGCTGCTGGGAGCCAAGTGGTACCCCCTGGAGCCGTCGGACACCTTCGGCGCCCTGCCGTTGATCATGGGGACGCTGCTGACAACGGCCATTGCGATCGTGCTCGCCCTCCCGATAGGCGTCACCTGCGCCGTCTACATGAGTGAGCTGGCCCCGAGCCGTCTCAAGGTGTGGCTGAAGTCGACGGTGGAGATCCTCGCAGGCATCCCCTCCGTGGTGATCGGCTTGATCGGGATGCAGGTGATAGGGCCCTGGATGCAGCAGCGGTTCGGGCTGTTGACCGGCCTCAACACGATGACGGGAGGGATTCTGCTTGCGTTCATGGCGCTCCCGACGATCATCAGCATCTCCGAGGACGCCATCCACGCCGTGCCCCGCGATTATCGACAGGCCTCGCTCGCGCTCGGTTCGACGCCGATGCAGACCATCTGGAAGTCGACCGTCCCCGCGGCCCGACGAGGCATCCTGGCAGCCCTGATGCTGGGCGTCGGGCGGGCAATCGGCGAGACCATGACGGTGTTGATGGCCACGGGAAACGCTGCGAACATCCCGAACAAGCTCCTTGCCCCGATCCAGGACAACAGCCTTTTCCTCTCGGTCCGGACGCTTACCGCTACGATCGCCGCCGAGATGGGTGAGACAGCCGTTGGGTCGCTTCACTACAGCGCTCTCTTCGCGCTGGGGCTGGTCCTGTTCGTCATTACCTTCTGCATCAATAGCATCGCGGATTTCGCCCTCAGCAAGGGCCGATCGGGATGAGTGTCTCCGCGCCGAACGTGCCCCGCGGCGGGATGATTCGCCGCTCCAGCCTGATCCACGGAGAGGGTGGCGTCTCCTACCGCCGTGTCGGCGAGGGAGCCCTGCACGCACTGCTGGCGCTGTCGATGTTCGTGGTGGCGATGCCGATCCTCTTCGCGGCGTGGCTAGTGATCCAGCGCGGCCTGCCAGCGATGAGCCTGGATTTCATCCTCCGCCCGCCCGAGAAGGCGATGTCGGCGGGCGGAATCATGCCTCCGATCGTGGGGACCCTTCTCCTGCTCGCCGGGACGTTCGTCTTCGCGCTTCCGCTGGGTCTCTTCGGCGCCATCTACCTGACCGAGTATGGCCGGGGATCAAAGTTCACCCGCGTGTTACGGCTGGCCATCGTGAATCTCGCCGGCGTACCTTCCGTGGTCTACGGGCTGTTCGGGCTCGGCTTCTTCGTGCTGACGATCGGTGGCGGGATCGACAGGATCTTCTTCCCGGACAAGCTGCCGAAGCCGACCTACGGCACGGGCGCCCTGATCTGGGCGGCGCTCACCCTGGCGCTGCTCATCCTGCCCGTGGTCATCACCGCCGCTGAGGAAGCCCTGCTCTCGGTTCCGGACTCGTTCCGGCAGGCCAGCCTCGCGCTCGGGTGCACGCGCTGGCAGACGGTGAAAAACGTCGTGCTCCCGAACGCCCTGCCCGGGATCATCACAGGGATGGTGCTCGGGTTGAGCCGCGCCGCCGGAGAGACAGCCCCGATCCTGCTCACCGGTGCCGCCTTCTTTCTCCCGCAGCTCCCCAGCTCGGCCCACGACCAGTTCATGGCCCTGCCGTACCACCTCTACATCATGGCGACGCAGGCCACCAACGCGCCGGAGAAGATCCCTTGGGGGACGGCGCTCGTCTTGTTGATCCTGGTCCTCGGCTTGAACGGGGTCGCATCCGGGATCCGCGTGACCGCCCGCAACCGACGGCGCTGGTAGGGCTCACAGAGAGATATCCGTGTCAACTGCATCGCAAAGAATGACCACCCCTCTCACCGACCTCCCCAGTTCGGCCGCGGTTGCCCGCTCTCCGGGCGAGCCGGCGTCCGCGGCTCGAGTCAAGATGGCCGTCCGCAATGTGGACTTCTATTACGGGAAGCACCAGGCCCTCAAGTCGATCAGCATCGACCTGCACGAGCGGGAGATCACCGCGCTCATCGGCCCCTCCGGGTGCGGGAAGTCCACCTTCCTGCGCACGCTGAACCGGATGAACGAGTTGCTCGGAGATACTCACCTCACGGGAACGGTGGGGCTGGACGGGGTCAACATTTACGATCGCCGTGTGGATGTGGTCGAGTTGCGCAAGCGGATCGGCATGGTCTTCCAGAAGCCGAACCCGTTTCCAAAGTCGATCTACGACAACGTCGCCTATGGTCCCAGGATCCACGGGGTCTCCAATCGAGGTGCGCTCGACGAGATCGTCGAGCGGAGCCTGCGCGGCGCAGCCCTGTGGGATGAAGTGAAGGACTCACTGCGGAAGAGTGCGTTCGATCTCTCCGGAGGCCAGCAGCAGCGGCTGTGCATCGCCCGAACCCTGGCCGTCGAGCCTGAGATCGTCCTGATGGACGAGCCCTGCTCCGCACTCGATCCGATCTCAACATTTCGGATCGAGGAGCTGATGGAGCAGTTGCGAGCCAACTACACCATCATCCTTGTCACGCACAACATGTATCAAGCCAGCCGGGTCAGCCAGCGTACGGGCTTCTTCTTGATGGGCGAACTGGTGGAGTACGGGGCCACGGCACAAATTTTCGAGCGGCCAACGGATAAACGTACGGACGATTACATTCGAGGCCGCTTCGGCTAGCCGAAGCGGTCCATCCGGGGTATGATCCCCGAAGGTAACCTCCATGTCCGACCCATCCGGGGTCCCGCACACCCTCCGCCATAGCTTCGAACACAAGCTCACCGAGCTGCAGGATGACATCCTGCGGATGGGGAGCTTCGTCGTGCAGATGCACGTGCTCTCCGTCGAGGCGCTGATGCAACTCGACGAGTCGGCGGCGCGCAAGGTCATCCTGATGGACGACGAGGCCGACGCGATGGACCTGGACATCGAGCAGCGGTGCATGCGACTGCTCGCACTCCAGCAGCCGATGGCGCGGGATCTGCGAGTGATCGGCACAGCCCTGAAGATCATCACGGATCTGGAGCGGATCGGCGACTATGCGGTGGACGTCGCCAAGACCGTGCGCCGACTTGCCCAGGAGCCGGCCACGCTGCCGCTCCACTCCCTCACCCGGATGTCGCAGACCGCGGAGTGGATGGTCCGGGAGTCGATTCATGCCTACGTGGAGCACGACCTGGACCTGGTTCGGCAGGTTGTCGAGCGGGACGACGAGGTGGACGAGTACTACGACCGACTGTTCACCGACCTCCTTGAGCTGATGGAGCGAGAGCCGCGAGTGATTCGTCAGGCCACGTGGCTGCTCCATGTGGGTCGGTTCCTGGAACGGATCGCGGACCACGCGGTGAACGTGGCGGAGCGGGTCTACTACGTCGAGACCGGTGAGTTGCGACAGCTCGCCAGAACCCATCAGTCCATCGATACGGCCCAGGGAGGCAATCGCCCCAACGGCCAGGAGCCCGGGTAGGCCGTCCGCGGACGAATCCGTCTATCTGACGCGGGCTCGAGATCGAAGCCCCGCGAGGACCGACTCGGCGTCCGTCTCGGGCCGGTGTCCTCAGCTTCCGATACCGCCCTGGACTTCCAGGAGTCGACGGATCCGGTCGTCGAGCTGGGACTGGTCCGCGACGAACGACGCGAGCGCAGAGGCGGTCATCAGGTCATCCAGGGCAACCGCGCCGTCCAGAAGCGCTGCGGACCAGTGCGCCCACTTGGGGATCTTCCCGTCGGCCGAGATGGTGGCCGCCTCATCGGCCGACCAGTCGTGAAATAGGTTCTTCATTCCCATCCGGCGCACCCAGATGGAGAATTCGGCACCAGTCCACCCGGTGGGGTCTACCGTGGCAGCCGCAGCGCACGCGCGCGCGAGATTCGGCGGCTGCGACCACAGCGTCTCCAGGACGCCGCTCGGCTCCGAATCGACGGGGAAATCCCAGTCCAGGGTGCTCTCCAGTCGGCCAGGTGTGGCGTCCCACCGGTCTCGATGCACCTGCGCGGCGGCGGTCGGGATCGTGTAGACGTCCAGGCCCGCCAGGTCGCGAAGCTGATCCGCTGAACGCATGCTGGCGCCGATCAGCAAGGTTTGCCATCCGTGGCGAGCCCTTCCCTGGAGCAGCGCCCGCTGGGTCGCCACCGTCGCCCGTTCCCCGACGTTGCGCCCGTCTCCGAGACCGTTATCGACGACAAAGCTGTTCAGCCGCCCCATGAAGACATTCACGTAGGCCGGCCGGCTGAAGGCCGCCGCCAGCACGTTCTGCCGGGCAGAGAAGCCGAGCGTGAAATTGACGGGGATGCCGGCCTCGGAGAGGCGGCGAGTGATGACATACCCAGCAGGCGTGAGCGGGACCTTGATGATGAACCGATCCGGGCAGACCGCGAAATAGCGCCGGCCGTACTCCACCGAGGTCTCGACGTCGTTCGCCATACCGGGATGAAGTTCCACGCTCACCGTCGCGTCGAACGCCGCCACCAGCCGCAGCGCTGTGCGGCAGTTAACGACGAAGCCGGTCTCGTAGACAAGCGCCTGCGGGTCAATGCCCGGGCTTGCCTCGCGCAGCACCTGGCCGCAGCGACGGATGACATCGTCGAACAGCCCCTTTTGAACCTCACGATTGACCAGGGTGTTGTTCGTGGTGAGGTTCGAGAAGTCGTCCGTCCACAGGGAGCGAGCGGCCTCAAGATCTCCCGTATCGAGCCAGAGACGGGTGCCCAGCCGCCTCAGTGCGGCCCACGAGGGGTGAGACCCGAAGCCGCCGCGTGGCTCTCGGACGAACCCCTCCAGAGAGAGGGAGTGGACCGCCTGGGCCATGGGAGAGAGGTTCGGGAGCGGGGTCGGCATGGGTCTGGGATTCTCCGAAGCCAGTTTATCCGATTGCCGCCTACCGTCCGGCCGGACGGGCCATCCGTTCCCGAGGAGGAAAAAGCGATCCGTTGGGACGAACCTCCATCCTAGCAAGCAAGCAAACAATGCCCGCTGCCCGTACGGGCTGCGGGGAGGGCCGTCCGAATGCCGTTGGGGAAGGTTAAGTGGTTCAACAACGCCAAGGGCTACGGCTTCATCGAGGCCGTGGAGTTGGATGAGAGTGATGCCCCGGAGTGCAGTGCCGATGTGTTCGTGCACCACTCCGTCATTCAACGCGAGGGTTACCGGACACTCCGAGAGGGAGAGCCGGTGCGATACGAGATGACGCAAGGACCGAAGGGGCTCCAGGCGACCTACGTGCAGCCCCTTCCCGAAGCGAACGGTGCCGCCCCGCCCTCCGAGGCGTAACAATCTTGCCCGTTGGGCGTCGTGAACATGTGCGGTCTGCGGCCTCCCCGAGCGGTATGGCCGGCACCTCTCCAGTCGTCTTTTTGGCCCAACGTGAATCCCTTCGAGCGGTTCTTCTTTTCGCCCTGGAGCCTCCTCTGGCTGGCGCTGCTCTTCCCTGTCATCATCTTCTTCTATCTGTTGAAGCTGAAGAGGAGGGATGTCACCGTCAGTTCGGTCCTGCTCTGGAACCACCTGATTAAGGATGTCCAGGCGAACGCCCCTTTCCAGAAGCTCCGCCGCAACCTGCTTCTGCTGCTCCAACTCCTGATCGCGCTCTGTGCGATCATCGCCCTGGCTCGCCCCTTCTTCCATGCTCGAGCGCTCGGCGGAAGTCACGTAGTCGTCATCCTCGACGGCTCGGCGAGTATGCAGAGCAGAGACGGGCGCGGCACCCGCTTCGACGCCGCCCGCGCGACGGCGATGCGGATGGTCAGCGACATGCACGGCGGGGATCAGATGATGATCCTCCTCGCCACCAGCCGCCCCCGTCGCCTGACCTCTTTCACGACGGACCGCAATGAGTTGCGACGGGCGCTCTCCTCGGCTCGGCCCGCAGACACGACCACAAATCTGCCGGAAGCCATCATTCTGGCCGCCGCGGCGACCACCAAACGGCTCGGCAGCCAGATCTACGTCCTGTCGGATGGTGCCTTCGGTGAATTGCCCGGGATCGACACCCAGGGCGCCGGGCTACAGTTCGTGCGGTTCGGCGAATCGGCCAACAACATCGGGATTGTGGCGATGGACGTGCGGCGCGGCCTGCGCGACAAAGCCGGATATCAACTCTTCCTGGCCGTGCGCAACCACTATCCGCGACCGCAAACGGCCACCCTTGAGTTCTACCGGGACGAGGTCCTCTTTGATGCGCGCAGCATCAGCCTCCCGGCGGCCAACGCGGCGACCGGCTTCTCCGAGCGCGCCGAGGTCTACGACAATCTGCCGGAGGTCAATGGAATCCTCCGCGCTCGGCTGGATTTCCCCGACGACATGCCGGTGGACAACGAGGCCTACGCGCAACTCTCCGTTCGTCGGGACCTGCAGGTACTGCTGGTGACGGAGGGGGACTTCTACCTCGAGAAAGCCCTGAACGTGGACCCTCACGTGCAGATCTCGAGGATGACGCCCGACGCCTATGCCGGCCAGATCGGGTTCGATGTCACCATTTTTGAGGGGAAGCCGCCCGCAAGGGTGGGTCCCGGCGCCCACCTCTACATCGGATGCGGTGGACCAACAGCCCCGGTCGAGATCAAGGGTAAGGTAACGAATGCGACCATCATCGACGCGGATCGCACTCACCCCGCCATGCGCTATGCCCGGATGACCGGGGTCCAGATGCAGACCGCCCTTACGGCGGTCAAGAAACCCTGGGGCGTTCGCCTCGCGGAACACGAAGGCGGGGTGGCCGTGGCCGTGGGCGAACATCAGGGCGCCCGGAGCGCCTATGTCGGCTGGTCGCTCCTGGAGAGCGACTTCCCCCGGCGGGTGGCCTTCCCCATTTTCTTCAACAATCTTGTCCAGTGGCTTGCGACCAGTCCCGGCCGCGCTGAAGGCATCCAACTCCGGACGGGGCAGACAGCCACCCTCGAGATCCCCCCGGGGCAGACGACTCTGACGGTAACGTCACCCTCGGGACGGAAGCAGAAGACGGCCACGGATGGGCGGGTCGCGTACTTCTCCGATACGGAGCAGCGCGGCGTGTACATCGCGGAGGCAGGTGGTCGCCGGCAAGCCTTTGCGGTCAACCTGTTGAGCAGGGAAGAATCGGATACCCGTCCACGGGACACCCTCAAGTTCGGAAATCGGCCCGTTCTCGCCGGCAGCGGGGCTGTCAACACGTCCAGGGAGATCTGGCGCTGGCTGCTGCTGGCTGCCGTCCTCATCCTGGCGGTGGAGTGGTGGGTCTACCACCGGCGGATCTGACGGAACGATGCGTCGCGACTCGGATGCCGTAACCGTCAAGTGCCCCGCCTGCGGGCGGACGAACCGGGTCGTCTGGCGTCGAATGGCGATTGCCCGGTGCGGGAAGTGCGGCATCCTGCTGCAGATGACCCGGCACCAGGCGGATCAGGAACTGCAGCGGCGCGTCGCCGCCACACCGGAGGAGTCAAGCGTGGTGCTGCGGATGGGCCGCCTGCGCCTGATGATCCACCACATGTACCTCGTCGTGGCGGTCTTCATTACTATCCTGATGGCCGGGCGGCTGATCCTCCTGATCCCCTCCGTCAACAATTACTGGAACGAGGTGCTCAAGCCCCGAGGCCGCGAGATGCTCTATACGCCCGGCCCAGGGCAGTCCCATGTTTCGTCGGACAACGGGCGCATCAATGCCAGCCTCGGCGGACGCCGCCTCTTTCCACCGGACAACGCCTGGAATCAGCGCGTGGACGATCAGCCCGTCGACCCGCGATCGCTCCTGATCATCCGCGAGATCGGTGCTGACCAGCGGCTGCACCCCGACTTCGCCGCACGGTATCGTGGTCAGCCGGTTGGCATACCGTACATCGTGGTCCCGGGCTCCACCCCCAGAGTCAAGGTGCGCTACATTCAGTACCCGGATGAAAGCGACCCGGGTCCGTTCCCCATTCCTCCCGATGCCCCGATCGAAGGGTTCGGCCAGCGGCAGTCCGATCGACATCTCATCGTGCTGGACCGTGACAACTGGAAGCTCTACGAACTGTTCAACGCGGAGCGGGAAGGCTTCTGGTTCCGCGCGGACTCTGGGGCGGAGTGGGATCTCAACTCCAACAAGACTCGGCCGGCGGGGTGGACTTCGGCCGATGCGGCCGGCCTACCGATCCTGCCCGGGCTGGTCCGCTACGACGAAGTGTCGCAGGGGGCCATCAACCATGCCCTGCGCTTCACCGTCTCCCGGAGCCGGGCCGCCTACGTTGCTCCGGCCTCGCACTGGGCCAGTCGGCACACAGACCCGTTTCTCCCTCCCATGGGGATGCGGGTCCGATTGCGGGCGAGCTTCGACATTTCCGGGCTGCCCCGAACAGCCCGGATCGTGGCCAGGGCGCTCCAGCAATACGGCATGATCCTGGCCGACAACGGGGGCAATTGGTTCCTGTCAGGTTCGGCGGACACCCGGTGGAACGACGTCGAGGTTCGGGCGCTCCGTCGTATCCGCGGCGCGGATTTCGAGGTCATTCGGATGCCGGCTCAGACCGACGCGACTAGCTCCCGCCTACGTTGATCGGATAGAAACCGTCTGTGCGGACGCACGGCGGAGGCGACGGGTGGCGATACGGCGGGCATTGATCAGTGTCTCCGACAAACAGGGCTTGATCCCGTTTGCCTCGGGGTTGGCCGAGCTGGGGGTGGAGATCCTGTCGACCGGGGGCACGGCGGCAGCGCTCCGGGCGGCCGGGTTGTCGGTGACGCCCGTTGACCAAGTTACCGGTTTCGGCGAGATGATGGACGGCAGGGTAAAGACCCTCCATCCTGCGGTTCACGGCGCCCTCCTCGCCGTTCGCGCTCGGCCGGACCACATGTCGCAGCTTGCCGCCGCCGGCTACTCGCCGATAGATCTGCTGGTGGTGAATCTCTACCCGTTCCAGGCGACCGTCGCTCGGGCTGACTGCACTCGTGAAGAGGCGATCGAGAACATCGACATCGGCGGCCCGGCGATGATTCGCTCGGCGGCGAAAAACCACGATTCGGTGGCGGTGGTGACGTCGCCCGATGACTACGAGGCCGTCCTTCGAGAACTGCGGGAACACGGGGGCAGCCTCGGGGAGGCAACGCTCCGCCGGCTCGCCCGCCGGGCATTTGAGCACACGAGCGACTACGACACCGCCATCGCCGACTACCTCGCCCAGCAGGATCACACCGTGGATGAACTGCCGGAGGTGTTGAGGCTTCGGTACACACGGCGGCAGGGACTGCGGTACGGCGAGAATCCTCACCAGCCGGCTGCCTTCTATGCGGCCGCGAGACAGTTGGAGCCATCGGTAGCCAACGCCCGGCAACTGCATGGCAAGGAGTTGTCGTTCATCAACATTCTGGACATGGACGCCGCCCTCGAACTGGTGAAGGAGTTCGATCGGCCGGCGTGCTCAATCATTAAGCACACCAACCCGTGCGGCTGTGCCGTGGCCTCGACCCTTGTGGATGCCTATCGCCTGGCCCGGGACGGGGAGTTGCCGCCGTTCAATCCGCCCGGGTCTCGCTTCGGGGGGGTGATCGCCTGCAACCGGCCGATCGATGCCGAAACAGCCGCCGAGATCATTGCGCCGAAGAGCTACTATGAGTGCATCATCGCCCCCGGCTTCAGTACGGAGGCGGTCGACATGTTCCGATCCCGACAGATCTGGGGCGAGAACGTTCGGCTGATGGAGATTGATCCGTTGCCGTCTTTTCAGGACCTGTCACTGGAGGGCAAGGGCGAAGCCGCCTGGGATTTCAAGCGGGTGGTGGGTGGCTTGCTCGTGCAGCGGCGTGACCGGCGCTTCCAGGAGCCGGGGGCGCTCCGCGTCGTCACGGAGCGAACGCCCTCGGCGGAGGAGTTGGACGATCTACTCTTCGCCTGGCAGGTGGTCGGCCACGTCAAGTCCAACGCCGTGATCCTCGTCCGGGGCGGTCAACTCATCGGCCTGGGTGCCGGTCAGACCAATCGGGCGCAGTCCAGCGAGCTGGCCGTCGCCATGGCGGGCCATCGGTCCGAAGGGGCCATCTGTGCCAGCGATGCCTTTTTTCCGATGCCGGATGGACCGGAAGCTCTGGCCCGAGCCGGAGTGAAGGCCATCATCCAGCCCGGGGGATCGAAACGCGACGAGGACGCCATTCAGGTGTGCAACCAGTACGGCGTGGCGATGGTGTTCACTGACGCGCGTCACTTCCGCCATTGAGCGCACCGCCTACCGCGCCGCGTCCATGCCGGCCGACACCAAACCAATCTGAACACGGCCGTCGGCTCCACGTCTGAGGGCTGGGACGACAGAAGCTGGTCTGCGGAAGTCAGCCCGGGGCCAAGTTGCGAGGCCCTCTCGTTCTCCACAGGAGTGTTCACATGACTCGCAGGTTCGTCATCGCCGTCTTGGCGGCGGGGATGTGCTTCGCCGCAGCAACATCCGTCGGTGCGCAGGTGAAGCCCAAGGCCAAAAGAGGCCCGGGGGCTGCAGGCGTCGTCAACAAGCTGGACACCAGCGCCAAGACGTTCACGCTCGCCACGAAGAAGCGGGGCGATCTCGTCATCGCCTACACGGACAAGACTACCTTCCGCAAGGCGCCGGCCGCGAAAGGCGAAAAGCCTGCCGCCGGTTCCCTCACCGACTTGAAGAACGGTGAGACTGTTGCCGTCCGCGGCAAGGAAGAGGGCGGGAAGCTGCTGGCGGACGTCGTTCTCATCGGCAAGCGTGGCAAGAAGTAGCTGACCTCCGCCGTAGGCTCAATTGTGATCGGGGGGCCTCGTCGTCGAGGCCCCCCGATTGCGTTCGGATCAGGAGTTGGCGGTCGAGGCGGTGCTCTCCCTCAGTCATCGCCTCCCGTCACATCCTCACGGGCATGCGGGCCGTGAGACTTCTCCATGCTTCTCGTGTGGCATGCGGTGCACTTCTTGCCGACCGGCCCCGGATCGTTCTGGTAGGTGAGTGGCTGCCAGTTGTCCAGGTTGAGCCGCGACGGGTACCACGCGTGAGGGCTGTTGTGGCAGGCCTCGCAGGCGACACCTCCGTGTCCGGTCGCGTGCCGGAACAGCACGGCGCCTGTGTCCATGTTCTTGCCTCGATGGCAGTCCCCACACCCGGGTTCGTCCAACCACGGTCGCCGGCCAAGGCTGACCGACTGCGCCACGTTTGCCAGGGAGCCGTGACAGTACTCGCAGTTCGGGTCGGATGCGCTCTTTGGTCCCATCGCCGGGATGGCGCTGCGGTTGCATTGCGAATGCTCACCGGGGTGGCAGTCCTGGCAGCCGGGAGTAATCCGCGCGTCCAGCGTGCTGTGCTTATGGTGCATCGCTTCGGAAAGCGACTTCACCCCCGGGGTTCCGGCAGCGCCTAGCGCGGCGTCCGCGTGGCATTTGGCGCACAACACCGGTTGGGCGGCCAGCAAGTCCGTCCCCTCATTCCGATCGTGGAGCGCGAGAATGTTCTCCTCGATGGAGCCAGCGCTGAGGCCCATCGCCCCGTCGTAGTGGCACTTCTGACAGTTCAGCTCATCGGAGACGGGCACGACCACCTTGGCGGTGGCCAGCACTTTGCCCGAGCGCGAGTCCTTCACCACGACGGTTGCCTGCTGGTAGGGGTTCCATACGCCGTCATCCTGGAATGGCAGGATGGGGACTCCCGTCACCTCGTAGTGCGGGTAGGGTGTGTTGACCAGTTTCATCTCTCCCGCGAGGCCGTTCCCAGTCAGGCCGATTCCCTCGGGCAGATTAGTCCCGAACAGGGCGCCCTGGTGGGTCCAGAAGTCTGACTTTCCGGCGACCGTCTTGTTCTTCGCGAAAGAGTAGAAGACTCGGATGCCGGAGCGTAGGATCTTGGGCTCCTCCCCCTTGCGAATAACCTGTACCCACACGTTGTTGAATGGAGGCAGAATACCGATGTGCTCGTAGCGTGGATTGATGCAATGCATCCCAAGGTCGTTCCACGCCAACACAGTGTACTTTGCGCCTGCCGCCTGCACGACCGTCGCACTCGGTCGCTGATTCCGGGCGGCGGTCGGTGAACCCTCTCCTCGATCCTCCAGCCGCGTGGCGCGGCTCGGCGCAGCAAACCCCGCGATGATCACCCAACCCAGGACAGCGGCGAGCACGGCCATCCCCTCCGGCCGAGCCAGCACGCCCTTGTATCGTTTCATCCGCAACTCCCATCTCCCGGGGGCGGAAAAGTCAACGGGCCGCTTGCACCCGACCGGCTGCCGTCCCCTCAGAGAGCTAGAAGCCCCGAACTCGGGATTGAGTACGTGAGAGCGAGGTGAGAATTTCAGTCCGCGGCTGCCGGCTGCGGTGCCCAGGGATCGAGAAGAACCTTGCCGCAGGCACCGGTGGTCTGCAACTCCCACGCATCCCGGACGCGTTCAAGAGGGAACCGGTGGGTGATGAGGCGGTCGATCTTCCCGGCGGATCTCCGTATCACCTCGAACAGCTCGGGAGCGTCCGCGATGCTGTAATGCCATGAGCCGTGGAGCGTGAGTCCCTTCCGGAGCATGTCCCTGCTGACATCGAGCGTGAGTTCGCCCCCCTCCCCAACGAACGCCAGGCGGCCGCGTCGACGCAGCCCGTCAACCAGCATTCGCATCGCCCCGGGGGCGCCGGAACAGTCGATGGCTGCATCGGCACCTTCCCCGCCGGTCATCGCGATGATCCGCGCGGGAGTCCCCGGATCAGCAGGGTCGAGAACCGCCTCCGCTCCGAGCGCAAGCGCCAGATCCCGTCGATAGGGGTGCCCTTCCACTCCCACCACGCGGACCCCACGTGCTACTCCGTTGATCACCCCGCCCAGTCCGACCGGACCCAGCCCGGTGATGAGCAGCGTGTCGAAAGCCGACACCGCCAGGCGCTGCATTGCGCCGAAAGTCGGCCCCAATCCGCAACAGGCCATCGCGGCGTGTTCTGTACTCAGGTCCTCCGGGATGGGGAGCAAGAGCCAGTCCTGCTTCAAGAGGTACTGTGCGTAGGTTCCGCGGCCGGTTACGCTGCCCGTCTCCGCGAGCGGATCGTCTTGCTGTCGGCAGTAGATGACCTCGCCCCGCCTGCAGAGTGCGCACCGGCCGCAGCCGAAGAGCGGAGTGACGACGACTCGCGTGCCCGCCCGCAGAGGCCCAGGCCGACCGACAGCCTCGATCGTTCCAGCGGCCTCGTGGCCCAGCACTTCCGTCGGACGGCCCGCCGTGTACGCCTTGTACTCCGTACACATCGGCGCCACGTCCACGCGCACCACCGCGAACGCTCCGGCAGCGATCGGGTTCGGGCGGTCGAGCACTTCGCCGTGGGACGGCCCGATGATGGTCGCAATCCGCATCGTGATGATCCCCCGCGAGCTCCCCAACTGGGCCCCCTGACAGGTCGCCTGAAGGCTCATTGGGAGGCTCCATGAGGAGCTTCGGTCATCCTGGCCGCCCGCACCTGCCCAGACGGCGATCCGTGTTGGGTAAGCTGGGAACATGCCCCAAGTGTCGATGGAAGAGTTGATCCGGGACCTCTCCCTCCCCGCCGCGTACCCTCACCCCGCGACGGCCGTCCAAGTGCACCAGACGCACATCTCATGTGTCTTCCTGGCAGGTGAGTTCGCCTACAAGATCAAGAAGCCGGTTCGGCTGGAGTTCCTGAACTACGAATCGGTGGCGAATCGCCTGGCCTATTGCCGTCGAGAGGTGGAGCTAAATCGGCGTCTTTGCCCGGAGGTCTATCTGGGCGTCGTCCCCATTGTCCGCAGCGGCGGCCGGCTGCGTGTGGGCGACGGGGGAGGGACGGCCGCTCGGGCGACTTCGGAGGCGCTGGAGTGGTGTGTGAAGATGCGGCGGCTGCCGACCGAGGAGATGCTGCCAGGCAGACTCGCCGCCAGGAGCGTGGGGGAGGCGGAGATCCACGCCATCGCCGAGGTCCTGTCGGGATTCCACTCGCGCGCGGCAACCTCCCCCCAGATCACGTCCTACGGGCGGCCTCACCGCGTCCTCGCACTCGTCTCCGCAAACCTCAAGGAAACCCGCGGGTTGGACCCTCACCTACTGCCGCCCGTGACCCAGCGCGTGGCGGAGGGATGGTTCCGTCAGGCGCTCTCTCGCCGGCGGAACCTGCTGAGTCGCCGCGCCACCGGGGGCTGGATTCGCGACGGGCATGGCGACCTACGGGCGGATAACGTCTGCCTGGCGCCGGGCATCCAGGGTGGCGTCCAGATCTTCGACTGCATCGAATTCAACGACCGGTTCCGGTATGCCGATACCGCTGCGGACCTGGCCTACCTCGCCATGGACCTGGACCTGGCCGGCCGACCCGAGCTGCGGCGGAGCCTCGTGACGGCCTGCGCCGCCCGCGGGCATGACCCTGAGCTGAACGAGTTGATCGACCTCTATCGGCTCCACCGGTCCTGGGTTCGCGGCAAGATCGCCGCCATGGCCGCCGAGGAGAGCGAAATCCCCGGAGCGGAGCGCCGCCGCCATGCGGACCTCGCCGCCGCGGCTTTCGACCTATCCCGATCCTACTGCGACTCTAGTCCGCCCACGCTGGTCGTGATGTCCGGACTCTCGGGTAGCGGCAAATCCATGATCGCCTCCGGGTTGGCGGGACGGATGCCGGCGGTGTTGATCCGCTCGGATGTGGTCCGAAAGGAACTGGCCGGCCTGCGGCTGCACGATCGGTTGCCCAACGAAGCGTACGGCGAGGCCGCCCGCCATTCCATTTACGAGCGGATGCTCGCGACGGCTGCCGACTGGTTGGGGCGGCGGGAGCACGTCATTCTGGACGCCACGTTCGCACGACGGGGGCAGAGGCTGGCGGCTCGCGAGCTGGCGATCAGATGCGGAGCCCGATTCCGCATCGTTGAGTGTGTCGCGATGGAGCCCGTGCTGCGCGAGCGGCTGGAGGCGCGTCGACGGCTGGGGGCGGACCCGTCGGACGCGGATCT
>CAZSRZ010000028.1:39029-48697 GCA_964609085.1 uncultured bacterium
TGGTTGTGCCCTCAGGCCAGCAGCCAACGGGAGAGTAATGCTCATTCGGGTCGTCCCCAATCTGGATCGGTGGAGCAAGGGCTGGCAGTGCGTCGACACACGCGGCCGCTTCCTCGCAGGTGCCGGCGATAGCCGGCTCTACCTCCTGGGAGAACCCTTCGGATTACCACACCACTTGCACCTTTCCAGATGATTGGGAGACCCGCGTGGTGCTGCTTGCGCCAGGCGGGTTTTTCGCATATGAGCCCCGCCCGGTTCTGCGTCAGGAGAGAGAGCGACGAAGATGATTGGCGAAGTCCTCGTGCTGAACTGCGACTACGAGCCTCTCAACGTCTGCAACATGCGGCGGGCCATCGCGCTTGTCCATCTGGGTAAGGCGGAGGTGCTCCACGAGGCGGAATGGACAGTGCGTCACTACCGCGGTCACGCCGTCTTGCCGTCGGTGTTGAAGCTGCGCCATCAGGTTCGTCGCCCGCTGCCCCAACTCAAGCTGTCTCGGCGAAGCGTCTTCGCGCGGGACGACTACCAGTGCCAGTACTGCGGCGTGACCGGACGAGAAATGACGATTGACCACGTCGTGCCAAAGCGGTCGGGCGGGCCTGCCAGTTGGGAGAACCTGGTGACGTGCTGCCGGCGGTGCAACTCTCGCAAGGGGGACAAGCCGCTGCATCAGACATCGATGCGCCTGCGGCGAGAACCCCGCAGGCCCAGGTTCGTGCCCTATATCAGCCTCGCGAAGTACGTCTCCGGGCGACGGAACGAGGTGTGGCGGAACTATCTGCCCAGCGTTCCGGGCTGGCCGGACTGAAGTAGGACTGTCGCGCACTGTGATAGTCTGGAGAGGCCCCGGCTCAACCGCCGGGGCCTCTGTCTCAGTTATGGCGCTTGAACTCTCGCCGGCTGAGACGGCACCCATTCGTAGAGCAGCAGGACGGGTATGAAGGTCGCACTGATCGGACTGGAACAGGTGGGAAAGACGACGCTCTTCGGCGCGCTGACGCGGCAGCCTGTGAAAGTCGGCTTTGGCGGCTTCGGCGATGAGAGCCGGATCGCGGTGGTGGAAGTGCCGGATACCCGAATCGATGCGCTGGCGGAACTCTACCGACCCCGCAAAATCACCTACGCCACGGTTGAAGTTGTGGATGGAGGAGGGACCGGCTCGGCTGCCGGGGGGACCCGTTTCGGGTCCGACTTCCTGGCGCAAATCCGGCAGTCGGATGCCCTCATCGTTGTCCTCCGCGTCTTTGAGAGCCCCTCTGCGCCGCTGCCGGACGGCGGGCTCGATCCCCAGCGCGACTACCGCAACCTGGAGGCCGAGCTGATCCTGGCGGACCTCGATCTGGTCGAGAAGCGGCTGGAGCGCATGGAAAAGCAGGACCGGAGCAAGCCGAAGTCGGCCCAGGGTAGCGTGGAAAAAGAGACCATCCTGCGCATCCGTGAGCACCTGGAGCAGGAACTCCCCCTCACCTCGCTGAGCCTCTCCTCACAGGAGCAGGAGTCGGTCCAACATCTCGAGTTTGTGTCCGCCAAGCCGCGAGTCATCGTGGCCAACATCGGCGAGGGCGACCTCCCGGACGGTGCCGCGAAGCTGGACGACCTCCGCGTCTGGGCGGAGCGGTCTGGGACGCCGGTCCTGCCGATGGCCGCCGCCGTCGAACTGGAGGTGAGCCAGCTCCCGCCGGACGAGGAGGCCGCCTTCCTGGCCGACTTCGGGATCGACGAAAGCGGCCGCAGCCGGTTGCTCCGAACGGTCTACGAATTGCTGGGGCTGCAGAGCTTCCTCACCTCCGGGGAGGACGAGGTGAGGGCGTGGACGATCCGGCGCGGCGATACCGCCCTCGTGTCAGCGGGGAAGATACACTCCGACCTTGCGCGCGGCTTCATCCGGGCGGAAGTCATTCCCTTCGCCGCCCTCATCGAGGCGGGAGATGAGAAGGCGGCACGGGCGAAGGGACTGTACCGGCTGGAGCCGAAAGGGTATGAAGTGCGGGACGGGGACATTCTAAACATCCGGTTCTCCGTCTGAGACCACGCCCGGAGGGCTGCTGAGGTGAACCTGCGCCTCCGCTGGAAAGATCGATGGCGAAGCCTTCTTCGCTCCCTCGGATTCAATACCTACCTATGCACGTCGTGCCGATACAACAACATCCGCGATTGTCGGCACCGCGTTCGACCGCGAGCGACGATCTGCGAGGATTACCGTCGGAAGTGACCGACAATCCGCTAGGATAGGCCGACGAGGGACCTCTGGAAGCTGGTGCACCCCGCCCGATGCGCGATCCAACGTTCTACCTGTGCATAGGAGCGGGCGCCGCAGGGCTGGCGGCGTGGATCGCCTGGCTGGCGACGCCGGTCGTACGTACGCTGGCGCTCCGTCACGGCGCGGCCCACGCTCCCCGAGCTCGCGACGTCCATCGTGAGCCCGTGCCTCGCTGGGGTGGGCTGGCGATCTACCTCGCGTTTGTCCTCGTCCTTGTGGTCGGGGTGGCGGTGGTTCAGTTTGGGTTTCACCGAGCCATCGCGGAATCTACCCTCCGCCAGGGGGTCGGCCTGGTGCTTGCCGGGACGCTTTTGACCGTTGCGGGCGCTGTTGATGACCGGTGGGAGCTATCCGCCGCGAAGCAGTTGGCCCTTCAGCTCTTCTGCGCAATCCTGGTGATGCTCCCTCCGTTCGATCTGCGCATCCAGGGTGTGTCCAACCCATTCGGCGCGGGGATGCTGGATCTGGGTTGGTGGTCCTATCCGGTCACCGTGCTCTGGCTCGTGGGTGTGGCCAACGCCGTCAACTGGATCGACGGGATCGACGGGCTGGCGGCCGGCGTCACCGCGATAGCCGCGCTGACGCTGGGATTGCTGGCAGCCTGGAGCAAGCAACCCGCACTCACGATCCTCGCCGCCGCGCTGTTCGGCAGTCTCATGGGCTTCCTCCGCTACAACTTCAGTCCCGCGAAAATCTTCATGGGAGGAGGCGCAGCCTTCGTTGGGTTTACCCTCGCCAGCATCTCCACCGTGGGGGCATTCAAGATCCCCATGGCGATCGCCGTGGCCCTGCCGGTGCTGGTTCTCGCCCTCCCGCTGTTCGATACCGCCGCCGTCATCCTGGGCCGCTGGCGCGCTGGCCGCCCGATCTACCAGGCGGACAAGAGCCACCTTCACCACCGGCTGCTCGAACTCGGCTTCACCCAGAAGCAGACCGTGTTGATCCTCTATGCGGCGAGCCTGAGCCTCTCGCTGTTGGCCTTTGGCGTCTTTGTCGCCATGAGTGCACGGTAGACGAGCGGGCGGTAAGCCGCCTGGATCACCTATGCCGAAGCCTCCTCTCACCGTCGTCTCGATCCTGGGTACGCGCCCGGACGCACTCAAGATGGCGCCTGTCATCCTCGAATTGGCAAAGTGGCCGGCACAGGTGCGCCAGGTGCTCGTCTCGACCGGGCAGCATCGCGAGATGCTGGAGCAGGTGCTGGACGTGTTCGCACTGAAGCCCGACCACGATCTGGAGATCATGCTCCCGGGGCAATCGCTCACGCAGATCACCTGCCGAGTGTTGGAGCGGCTTGGGCCCGTGCTCACGGGCGTGGCCCCGGACGTGGTCCTGGTGCAAGGCGACACTACGACGACTTTCGCCGCGGCGCTGGCCGCCTTCTATCGGCAGCTCCCCGTGGCCCACATCGAGGCCGGGCTGCGGACCGAGAACCGCTACGATCCCTTTCCGGAGGAGATGAACCGCCGCCTCACCGGCTGCCTGGCCGAGGTGCACTTCGCTCCGACGCAGCAGGCGGTCGGTAATCTGCTGAGGGAGGGAGTTCCGGCCGAGCGCATCCACCTCGTCGGCAACACCGTGATCGATGCGCTGATCGAAGTCGCCAGCCGCCCCTTTGAGTTCTCCGACCCCGAGCTCGAACGATTGACGAGCGGACCTGAGCGGGTGCTGTTGGTCACCGCCCATCGGCGCGAGAATTTAGGCGAGCCGCTGCGCAGGATCTGCGCCGGGATACGTGAGGTGCTGCGGGCCGTCCCGGACGTTATCTGCATCTTTCAACTCCACAAGAATCCCCAGGTGAGGGACGCGGTCCGCCGGGAGTTGGCAGAGGTGCCGCGGGTGTCGCTCATCGAGCCGCAGGAGTATGTTCCCTGGGTGAACCTGATGCGCCGGGCAACCCTGATCCTGACGGACAGTGGCGGCATTCAGGAAGAAGCACCGGCACTCGGCAAGCCTGTGTTGGTGTTGCGCGAGACGACTGAGCGGCCGGAGGGTGTCAGTGCGGGCACCGCCAGACTGATCGGGACAGCCACCGCTGAGATCGCTCGTCACGCGGTGGAACTTCTCACCGATTCTGCCGCCTATGATTGCATGGCGCGTGCGGTGAATCCCTACGGTGACGGCAGCGCGGCCACGCGAATCCGTGAGATTCTGTTCGCCGGCTACGGCGTCAGCAGGGCGAAATCTTGACGCGGGGAGTCCCATGAGCGCAGCACGCAGAGTGCCGAGACACGATGACGGCGACCTTTCCCGGCACGAGCCGAGCTGGTCATCCCAACTCCTGGGCCTGATCACGCGCCTCCTGCTCCTGCTCGGTGCCGCCTACGTGCTCTACCGAATCGGGTTTGTGTTTGTCGTCGTGATGATCAGCGTCATGCTCGCGCTGGCGATGGCGCCCATCGCCGACTGGATCCGTCGATCCCGGCCGCTCCAGTGGCTGCCACCCCACGCACGCCGGACGACCGCCGTCTCCCTCGCGTTTGCGGTACTGGTCGTCGGGCTCGTCCTCGTCGGCATCCTCACCATCGGGCCATTGGCGACCCAGGTGAGGTCCTTCGCTACCAACTGGGGCAGCCATCGCGTGAGCCTGCTCCATCAACTTGACCAGTGGCAAAACAGCTATAGCCAGCTACCTCCGGAACTCCGGACGTGGCTGGAAGGTCCGGGCCTGGCGGATCTCGGAGAGCGAGTCAGCAGCGAGGTGCAGCACCTGATCCGGCGGACGCTGGAGGGCGGGATGGTGCTGGTGGAGATGATTCTCATCCCAGTGCTGGCGTTCTCATTCCTCGCCGAGGGGCGGCCGCTCAAGCGGGAGTTCGTCAGCCTGCTTCCCCAGGCACGTCGACGCGACGCCCTCTATCTCCTGCGTCGCACGGGGGGTATCCTCCAGAGCTACGCCCTGGGGCAGCTCATCCTGGCGTTGATCGCCGGCGTGCTTGTCTACGTCCTGATGCGGTTACTCGGTGTCCCGTATGCGCTCGCGCTGGGGATTCTCGCGGCCGTCACCCGGGTGATTCCGGTTGTCGGGCCGCTCATCGGCGGCGTGCCGATCGTACTCGTGAGCGCGATCGGGGACGATGGGCTGCAGCGGGCCGGCGTGGTGCTGCTATTCATCTCCGTGATGCACCTCGCAGAGAGCAAGCTCCTGATGCCCCGACTGATCGGTCACCGGATCGACCTGCATCCGGCATTGGTGATCATCGTGCTGCTGGTCGGTGCGCAGTTCTTCGGGATGTGGGGAATGTTCCTGGCGGCGCCCTTCGCGGCTGTTGCGCGGGTCATGTTGCAATACTATGTGGTTCGCCCGCGGGGCGGCGGTATCCCTGGGGGAAGGTCCGGTCCTGCCCAGGTGTCTTCCCCCCCGGCAGTCGGGCAGGAGGGACGCGATCTTGAACGTCCAGCAGTCGCTGGTCTTGGGCATCATTCAGGGGCTCACTGAGTTTCTGCCGGTCAGCAGCACCGCTCACCTCATCCTGATGCCGAAGCTCTTCTCCACGGCTCTGGAGCCGCGGGCGGACATCCGGCTTACCTACGACGTTGTCATCCAGTCGGGCACGTTGCTCTCGGTGCTGGTCTACTTCTGGCGCGACTGGTTGAAGATGCTTGGCGGCTTCTTCAAACTGCTTGGCCGACGACGCGGGGAAGCCACACCCGAGCAGCGGATGTTGGGATACCTGGCCATCGGGACGGTGCCGGCGGGACTGATCGGGCTGACCCTGGAAAAGAGACTGGAGGAGCTCGCTCAGCCCGAGGCGCATCAGGAAGCCTACCTGGTGATCGGCGGCGCCCTGATCGTCGTCGGGATCGTGATGTGGGTCGCAGAGAGCCTCAGCCGACGTAACCGGGAGCTGGAGCATGTGCGTTGGGTGGACGCCCTCATCATCGGCTTTGCCCAGGCGCTGGCCGTGATCCCCGGCGTCAGCCGGTCCGGGTCCACCATCACGGCAGGGCTGATTGTGGGACTTAGCCGTGATGCGGCCGCCCGCTTCAGCTTCCTGCTGATGACCCCGGTGATGCTGGCCGCCACGGGCTACAAGTTCCTAAAGGTGGTGCGTGGCGCGACGCCGATGTATCCCGATGAGTTCAATGGGATGCTGCTCGCCACGGCGGTGGCCGCCGTCACGGGTTTCATCGCCATCTGGGGGTTGCTCCGCTGGCTCCGCCAGCGCCCCCTCTGGATCTTCTCTATCTACCGGATCGCTCTGGGGGCCTTCGTGATCGGATTCTACTTCCAACAATCTCGCTAGAATTCGGTGCAGCAAATCGGGATACCCTGAGCGTCCTCTCTCATGAACACCTTATCGATCGGCTGATGCTCCCCGTCTGAGCGTTGGCCATCGGGGCCAAGTTTAGCCCCAATCCGGGACCTGTCCCGGATTGGGGCTTTTTGTTTCCCAGGCTTCACAAGTTGGAGGATTTCCATGTCGGCCCTCATCCAGACCAGCAGCCCGTCCGACAGTCGCATCGCCGACCGGCTGTGGGAAGATTACGCCCGCACGCACGACCCCAGGACGCGGGACGCCATCGTGCAGCAGTTCTCACGCCTGGCCTATTCGCTCGCCAACCGTTTTGCCAGACGAGGCGGGGAGAATGAGGATCTGGTCCAGGTCGCACTGATGGGGCTGGTGAAGGCCGTGGACCGGTTCGACCCTCGCACGAATTACCGTTTCAGTACGTTCGCCACGCCGACGATTCTGGGTGAGCTGAAGCGGTACTTCCGGGACCACGCCTGGGCCCTGCACGTCCCGAGGGGATTGCAGGAACTGGCGCAGCGCGTGGACCGGGCCCGCAGAGAATGGGCAGACGACGGCGCCAACCCCACCGTCGCCCAACTCGCGGCGAGTCTGCAAAGCTCGGAAGCCGAGGTCTCCGAGGCCTTACAGTTGTTGGATCAGTGCCGACCGCTGTCGCTGGACGGCGAGCGGGACCCCACCTCGCAGGAGCGATCATCGCCGCTGGAGGAGATACTGGGTGGTGAGGACGCCGAACTCCGGCTATCCGAACACCGGGTCAGCCTCAGCCAGGCTCTCGGCTGCCTGCGGGGAATGCAGGCGCAGGTCCTGAGGCTGCGGTACTATAACGAGCTGAGCCAGCGAGAGGTGGCCCGCCGCCTGGGGCTCTCACAGATGCAGGTCAGTCGCTTGGAGCGCACCGCGCTGCTCGCCCTGCGCCGGCAGTTCGGCGTCCGGTGAGGCATTCAGCAGACGCGGAGAGGAGTCGATGACGATGAAACCCTGGAAGGTTGTGCTCGGGACCGACGGCTCAGATACGGCAGCCGCGGCAAGGGACCTCTTGAAGCAGTTGCCGTTCCCTGCCGGGAGTTGCCTGCACATAACGACCGTGCTCGACCCAACCATCGAGGCACTCCTGGAACAGGTGCGCCCGGAAGAGCGCGAGCACCCGGCCACGTTGCTCACCGCGGAGTCCGTCGCACTCCAGGGCACCTTTTCGGACATCACATCGCGTGTCCGTTCCGGCGAAGCGGCGCACGAGCTGTTGCGCGCTGCCCGGGAGTTCGAGGCGGATCTCCTCGTCCTTGGCTCTCGCGGGTTGACCGGGCTGGCCGAGTTCGTATTGGGGAGTGTGGCTCGCAATGTTGCGCGGCACGCACCGGTATCCGTGCTCATCACTCATCCGAGCGACGTGCAGATCCGGCGAGTGCTCGTGGCGGTTGACGGCTCGCCACACGGAGAAGCGGCCCTTCGGTTTGCGCGCGAGTTTCCGCTTCCGCTGGGGGCAGAGGTTCACGTGGTGCACGTCGTTCGGCCCATGCACCCTGTGCCGGCGATGATGGGCGTGGACACGTTCCAGCTCTACGAGGCGCTCGACCAGGCTCAGACCCAGGAAGAAGAGGCCGCGCACAGCCTCATCAACGAGGCGGTTGAGGGAATCCGGTCCGCGGGGCGGTCCGCGTCCGGGCACGTGCAGATCGGCGACCCTGCCCTCGAGATCCTGAAGGTGGCTGGCGAAGTCAGCGCGGACCTCCTCATCCTGGGAGCACGGGGCGTCTCGCTGATCGAGGGGCTGCTGCTTGGCAGCGTGGCTGACCGGGTCCTGAAGAGGGCGAGCTGCGCCGTTCTGCTGGCGCGGTAGCGCCGAGCGGGGAGAGAGCTAGCCGGGAAGGGGAGCCCACATGTGGATAGCTCCCCTTCCTGCTGCGGGCGGCCGTTTGCCTAGGCGGAGGCAGCGGCGGACAGGGACATGGCTCGAGTGCCTTCCGCATCCTCCGGCTGTTGGCCGCTGAAGAGCCCGCGCTGCCGCGAGATGAAGCCCGCCAGTCGGTCGATGGCCTGACTGTGCAACTGGTGAGCGCGGCTTTCGCTGCGCTTCAGGTGTTGAGCGATCTGCTTCAGCGTCCAACCCTCGTAGTAGTACAGCAGCACCACTGTGCGTTCCGGCAGTGGGAGCCACTGGATGCAGCGGAGCATCAACGATTTCTGGCTGTCGATGATGGCCAGCATGTCAAGGGCTGGGTCCTTGCTGCGAACCGACTCGTGGACGACCAGGGGATCCAGGTCCTCACGATCCGAGTCGCCGACCATGTCCTCCAGCGAAACCACCTGGAGGACATTCGCCTCGTAGTAGAGTTGGAAGAAGGCATCGATGTTCATCTTCAGCATGTCGGCGAGTGCGCTTGCCGAGACATTCTCGGGGCCCACACGCAGAGTCAGCTCTTCCTCGGCGCGTGCGATCAGCTTCTGTTTCGTTCGCACGCTTCGTGGCACCCAGTCTTCCCGGCGGAGGTACTCCAGCATCGCTCCCCGAATCATGGATATGGCGTAGGACTCAAACTTCACCTTGCGGGATGGGTCGAACTGCTCTACTGCGCGCAGAAGGGCGATGTTTCCCTCCTGGTCCAAATCCTCCGGGGCGATGCGGCAGGGCACGGTGGGGATGATGCGTTGGCGGGTCTTGGAGATGAGGTGTCGGTACTCGGACATCAGCTCATCGCGGTGGGAGGTGGATCGGCGACGGCGATACTCGCGCCACAGATGGTGAAGTGCTGCCTGATGCTCAGCGGAAATGCGTCGTGACATTGGAGGGGGTCCAGGTGCACGTGAGGGAGTTGCGGTGAGGCAACCGGAGAGGGGATGGGGATGGACTTCGCCCCACAACCTGGAGATTCCTGCCCCTTGCTGACACTTGCTGGCACTTTTTTTTGAGAAATTTCTACGGCTCGATTCTCGATCGGACCTCCCCACCGCAGCGATTGCCGCAGCCAGGCACGGAATCGGGTGGGGAGTGGCGGATATCCCCGGGGGATATCCGGGGGGGGAGGCATCCGTCGGGATCGCTCCGCGGGGATCCGTCACCGAGCCCCGGGGAAAAAGGACGCGCCCGGAGGGACTCGAACCCCCGGCCTACAGGTCCGCAACCTGTCGCTCTAATCCGCTGAGCTACGGGCGCA
>CAZSRZ010000029.1:0-46649 GCA_964609085.1 uncultured bacterium
GGAACAACGGATCCGCTCTCCGTCTTGTGACGGAGTCACGAGGCACTCGGGATTCTTCGAGCACGTACCCCGGATGGGTCTCTGGGCCGGGGCCAGGTTCGTGATCGGGAGAATCCCGCCCCCGAGGTTACTCCTGGAGGCGGGCGCATAGGTTGGTAATGACGGCGGCAAATCCTCATGCGTGATCAGTAGACCGGTCCTCCCAGCTTGATCAGCCCCTTCACCTTTAGACTGCTCACATCCACCTTGATCAGATACGAGCCGTCAAGCACTGCCTTGCCGGGAGCCGGGCGCTCTACGAGAGACACGAGATAAAGCGATCCGTGCCGGGAAACCAACCGGTCGTAGAGCGTCAGGTCGATTCCATCCCCGATCGCCTGTCGGTAGGCCGCGCGCACCGCCTGGCTCGGGACGACGGTCGCAGCCCCGGTGCCCATGTCAACCCAGACCTCAATGCCCCGGTCGGAGAGTTCCCCATACACTTTCGTGTCTGCCCGAGTGTACTGAACAATAGCGTACTGATGTGCCAGCGAACTCAGCCGTCCGCCGGGATGGTGCCGGACTAATCGAAGATCTTTGGGACCAAAGCCAGATCGTGCGGCGAGGGCGTCCACTGGCTTGAGCGACGGAGGAGACTCGGGGTCAGACAGCCTCAAGAGGCCTGTCTCCGGCGGCGCGGGTAACACGACCGCAGGCGGATCGGCCGGCATTCGCGCGCCGGATGATGCCCCAGATCCAACTTTGGGGATGACCAAAATCAGAACGGACAAACAGCTGGTTACAACTTCGACAGAGTGACTTCGTCTCACATGGGCTCTTCCTATGACTTTACGGGGGTCCGGGTGGTGGAGCCTTCCCGTTCCGAAATCAACCCGGTGATGCCGCCGTGGGTGTAGTCGGCACGGGAGTCCGTCAGGACCCGCGAGCCGTCGAACAGGCTGTCGGCGGTGCCGCCGGAGTCGACTTTCTCGATCCGATGACGGGTGCCCTCTGGGAGCTCGTTGTTGACGAAGCTGTTGGTGCTGCTGTTGGGGGCGTCCAGCAGGCGCACGCACAGCCGGGTGCGCTCCGCTTCGCGCCGTGCCGCCGCCACCAAGCCGGCCGTCGCCGCACTCGGTCCCGACTGCCACACCATCACCGCCGCCACGGCCACCGCGGCGCGCCGAATCCAGGCTGAATGCTTCAACATGCGTAGCATGACAATTGCTCTCCTATTCGACACAAACCCGGTTCAATCCTTGGTAGGCAGCTCCCATCAGTCGCTGCGCGCATGCCGAGCTGGAGCTCAGCGGTCCCAGGGCTTCCGCCATCTCGAGCTGGAGCTCAGCGGAGCGTCAGGGTAATGTGGGCCAGTTCGTCATGCTTCTCCCGCGAGGATGGACTCGCGCATCGTCCTGTGACGGAGTCACGAGGCACTCGGGAGTCTTCGACCACGTACCCCAGACGGGTCTCTGACCTGGCAGCACGGGTTGCCGGGCGGAAGCATTGGGCGCTTCGCGCATGCCGAGCTGGAGCTCAGCGGTCCCAGGGCTTCGGCCATGACGAGCTGGAGCTCAGCGGAGCGTCAGGGTAATGTGGGCCAGTTCGTCACGCCTCTCCCGCGAGGACGGATTCGCACATCGTCTTGTGACGGAGTCACGAGGCACTCGGGATTCTTCGACTACGTACCCCCGATGGGCCTATGGGTCGGGGCCGGGTTCGTCATCCATTGGTTCCGAAGACCGGTGGGCGAGGTCGGGTTCGTGCCCAGGAGACCGGACAACGGACCCGCCTCCGTCTTGTGACGGAGTCACGAGGCACTCGGGAGTCTTTGACCACGTACCCGGGTGGGCCCATGGGTCGGGGCCAGGTTCCCCACGCCATGCGGGCCGGACGCCCGTGCACGAAGGGGCCCCGCCCAGGGGATTCCCCGATGGGGGAGAGCAGGCTGAGAAGGGCACTGCTGCGCGGGTGACGAACTTCTCCGACTACTGTTCCGTGCACTTTCAGGAGGGTCGAGATGCTCCGCGTTGGTGGCGTGTCGAAGCTTGGACGACGATCCGGTTCGCTGGCCGCACTCGCCGTGCTGGCCACGGTGTTGTTCGGGGGTGTCGCTCTCGCGGCACCGGAGTTCCCGAACGAGTGGTTCTACTACAATAACGACCAGCGGCTGGATAACCAGCGGGTGCTGGTCGGGCAACCGATGCCTCCGCTTGACCTCAAGGAGTGGAAGAATCAGGGCTTCGATGAGAAAAAGGCCAGGGGGAAGATCCTGCTGGTCGATTTCTGGGCGACCTGGTGCGGACCATGCATCGCTTCCATTCCCCACAACAATGAGGTGGCGGCGAAGTACGCCAAGCAAGATGTGCTCGTGCTGGGCGTCTGCACCTCCCGTGGCCAGGAGAAGTTTGCCGAGGTGGTCAAGGAGAGGGGTATCGCCTACGCCTGCACCACAGATCCGGGCGAGGCCGCGGCGAAGCGCTGGCGGGTCGGCTTCTACCCGACGTACGCCGTTGTGGACCGGAAGGGAATCGTCCGCGCCATCGGGCTGAACCCGAACGGGGCCGAGAAGGTGATTGAGCGGCTCATCGAAGCTGATCCGAAGAGCTAGACCCTGGCTGGGCTCGGAGGCAGTATCTCGACCACGTCCGCCAGCAAGCCGGCGTCCGGGTTCGTGAGCGCGTTGCACCGGCCAAAGAGCAGCGTGCCTGCTCTCACTCCGAGCGCCGCGGCGATGGTGGAGTCGGCGTGCAGCCGAAAGAACGCGGAGGGATGGCTGGTGTGCGGGATGGCATGCCGCCTGAGGATCGTGCCGAGGGGGATGCTGCAGCCCAGGATTTCCTCACGCGCGGCCGTCGGATAGGCCTCGAGCTGGATGCGGATGGCACCGAACTCCACCGGTGAGCCGCTGCCGGTAAGGATGAGCACCACCATCCTGCAGAGGCTCCCGCCGGTCACGAACCGATCCAGAGGCTCGATCCGAATGGTCTCTCCGTGCCAGGCCTCCAGGGTGGGCGTCATGTCCCGCTGGTGCACCAGCAGGGCAGCGTACGGCTCCGGCACCTCCGCGCCGGGGATGAAGCAGATCTCCGGGAGTGCCGCGCCGATGTGGTCGTACAGTGCCTGCAACGGCCCGAGCGGCTGGTCGTGCGCCGAGTCGCCGGGCGCCTGTCGCACGCGGACGTCAGGCGTAGCGTGCATCGCGATGCTGCGGCAAGAAGAACTCGTGGATTAGTCGGTCTACCTGCAACAGCCCCTCCCGATTGAGCCGTAGGCGATCTCCCTCGATCGTGAGGTAACCCCACTCCCGGAGGCGACCGAGCTGCTCGGCGAACCGTTCGGTGATCTCCACACCGAAGCGGCGGCGGTACTGGGCGGCGTCCACCCAGCCGAGCTTGAAGTGGAGCACCAACTCCCGGATTAGCCGCTCCTCCTCCGTGGGCGTCATCGCGCGGTAGATCGGCAGTCGTCCTGCCTCGAGTGCTTCGATGTAGGGCTCGAAGTTGTGCTGGTTCTGATAGTGCACCCCCCCGATATGGCTGAACGAGGCGACCCCCAGGCCGATCAGGTCCGCGCCGGACCAGAGACTGTCGCGATAGACAAACCGGGTCCGTTCGGGATCGCGGACGGCGGTGTAGGCGCTGGTGACGGTGTAACCGGCGGCCTCCAGGCTCGCGAACGCCTCGGCAACCCAGCGCCGCTTCGTCTCCCAGCGGGCGACGGGGGCCACGGCGTGGCCCGCGGCTTGCATGTCGCGGTAGATCGTGGTGTTGTAGGGGATCTCCATCTGGTAGATGGTGATGCTGTCCGGCGAGAGCGCCACGGCTTTTCCCACAGCCTCGGTCCACTTCTCGTCGGTGTCTCCCATCATCCCGGCGATCAGGTCGATGTTGATCTGCGGGAAGCCGACTTCTCGGGCGAAGCCGTAAGCCCGATCGATCGCCGAGGCGTCGTGCGCGCGGCCGTTGAGCTTCAGGATAGCGTCGTCGAAGTGCTCCACCCCGAGGCTGAGACGGGTGACGCCCAACCCCCGGATGGCGGCCATCTTGCTCGCGGTCAGGGTCCCCGGCTCCCCCTCGAAGGTGACCTCGCGTGCGGCTTCCCAGGAGAGCAATCGCTTCATGCCCTCCGTCAGGTGGGTCAACTGTCGCACGGAAAGATATGACGGCGTCCCGCCGCCGAAGTAGACGAACTCCGGCAGTCGCCCGCCAATGAAGGGGCGGTCGGCGTAGCGACCGAGTTCCAGCAGGGCGGCGTCGAGGTAGCGGACGATCTCCTGCGAGTTCTTGTCCGTGTACACCCGGAAGTAGCAGAAGTGGCACCGCTTGCGGCAGAAGGGAATGTGGAGGTAGACCCCCAGCGGCGTCTCCGGACGCGGCGGGCGGTTGACCGCAGCCATCGCCTCCTCCACCGCATCCGGTTTCCAGACGGAGAACGGAGGGTAGTTGGAGACGAAGTAGTTCCCTGCCCGCGTCTCCTCATCCGGGGCGGGCTGCGTCGGCGGAAGAACCTCAAGCGTAAGTGCCATGTAATGTATTCCCGGGGCCGGTTCCCGCCTGGGCGTCAGGCGACAGGCCCGAAGGCCGTCAGCACCCCGTCTTGCGATCCGATGAGGATCTTACCGCCGACGAGGGCGGGGGAACTGATGATTGGCCCCCCAACCTCATACGTCCATATCTCGCGACCCGTCGCTAGATCCAGCAGGTAGAAGCGCCCGTCCTCTGAGCCCACGGCGACCTTTCCGTCCGCCACAACCGGGGAGCTGTCCACCTTGCCGCGTGTCCGGGCTGTCCAAACGGCCTTCCCTGTCCGGCGATCGATGCAGTGAACGCGCTTGTCCCGGCAGCCGATGACCACCCGGGTCGGCGTCACGGCGGGCGAGGAGAAATAGGGGAACTGGCGATCGCGATAGGTCCAGACCAGGGCGGCGGTCGTCACGTCGATGCACACCACCTCGTTGCCGTAGTGCCCGACGAAGGCGAGGTTGCCGTCCAGCGCCGTGGAGCCCGGCACGTAATCCTTGAGCTGAAGTGAGCGCACTTCCTTGCCGTCCGAGAGCTTCAGTACGCGGAGTATCCCGTCGCAACCGCCGAAGATGACCTGGCCGGAACTGACGGCCGGCGTGCCGTTGATGTAGTTCTCGGTCTCGAACGCCCAGATCTTTGTCCCGCGCTCCGCCTCCAGACAGTAGAGCTTGTTGTCGTAACTGCCGACGAGGACCCACGTCTGCTTCCCATCCGGAGACGGTACGACATTCGCGGAGGCGAGGACCTTATCATCCGTGGTGAATTTCCACCGCTGCTTGCCGGTGCGGATGTCGACGGCGTGCACGCTCCGATCCGACGAGCCGACCACGACCAGCCCATTCGTGATGGCCGGCGGCGCTTCGATGGGCCGTTCAGTCTTGTAGCTCCAGACCAGCTTGCCGGTCTGCAGTTGGATGCAGAGCAGACTCCCCGTGCCGGAGCCGATGTAGACGCGGTCGCCGGAAACCACGGGTGAGGACACGAGCGAGCCGCCGACCTTGTAGCGCCAGAGCGGACGGAACTTCCGAGCGAGCCGGCCCTCCGCGAGGCCGAGTTGGCGCGAGCCGCCGCGATACAGCGGCCAGGATACCGGAAGCGCGGGCTGCTGCGCATCAGCGGGGACGGCCGCGCCGGCAAGTAGCCCCAACAGAAGCCTTCGACGATCGACAGTTGCGCTCACGATGCGATTCCTCTCCCACTACCTATCCACTGACGCTTCCGGCAGCGTCGGGTTTTCAGCCGTTTGGTTGAGGCCGGCTGTGGGCGTCAGTATCGTACGCGGAGGTGAGGAGTCTCCCGGCGCTTGCCGCCGGCGTGGCGAGACTTCATCACCTCATCCAGGATGCCCGTGGTCAGCAAAGTCCGCTCCACCGGGTATCCCGGCTTGCCCGTAAGGAACATCCGCTCGATCCCCTCCGAGAGGCGGGCAAAGTGGGCAAACGGCTTGCCATCCTGAAGCCAGAACAGCGTGCTTGGCGGAGTTGCGGCACCTTCGACGCGGCCGGCAAACATGAATTCGGTCGTCAACCCGTGGAGCATCAGGGCGGCAGCCCGCACCCCGTCGGCATACTCGATCAGGAAGGCGTCGGGCTTCGTCGTCCGCTCGCGGATCTGCGTCGGCGTCGCATCCCGAATGGTCGCGACCTCGGATCGGGCCAGGGCGGACCGGAGCAGGTTCCAACTCCAACGGCCCGCGTCACCGGCTGCCCAGACATCGTCCCCACTCACGCACTGGACGCTTTTCACGCCCGTCTCTCCCCCCTTGCGGCGCTCCATCATGCACTGCAGCCCTTCCAGCGTGTGGAACCCGTAGGACTCCACGCCGCTGTAGCCGACCATCAGCCCTTCGGTCAACGGCGTCCCTGCAGGCAACTCCAGGTGAGGCTTGCGCCAGGAGACCGGGATGGACGAGCCGGCCATGAATGGAATCTTCAACTCCCGGGCCGTTTCGACCATGGCCAGCGCGTCTTCCCACGCGTAGCCGATGTGCTTGTCGTTGAAGAAGGGCACGGGCCTGCCATCGCGCCGCACCACCGCAGCGGCGGCGTCGAAAAAGCGGCGGCGCGGATACATGTGCTGGCCGATCTCGTTGTACGGATAGTTTCCGTGCTCTCCGATCAGCAGCACTCCATCCACGGCCAGCTTGCCGGTGCCCAGGGTCAGCGCGCGCTCGATGTCCGGGTAGATCGGCACGCCATGCTTCCGGGCCATCTCCCGACCGATGTCGGTGGTGGGGATCTGGTCCAGGTAGAGCGAAGCGACCTTGACTTTCGGCTGGAAGTCCACGTCAAGGACTTTGCACCCCTCCAGGAACTTGGTCACGATGACGTCCGCGTGGGAGTTCTCGCGATACTCGGTAACGATGGCGGCAATGCGCACGGCCCGGGTCTCCTGTGGTCGAGCAGCGCCCAGCGGAAGTGAGGCGAGGGCCGCGCCGCCGAGCAGTTGTCGTCTTGTGAGGCTTCGAGCGACCAAGGATCTAAACCTCTCGGCTAGGGATCGGCGCGGACCACCGTGGTGCCCGCAACCTTGTCATGCAACGCCTGCTGGCGCGAGTCCCACAACATCCAGAGCTCGTCGATCGGACCGCACGTGGCATTCCCGAGGATTCGCGCTGAGATCTCGCGGAGAAACGCTTTGCTCATCCCGCACGGTAGCCCATCCGGACCGACAACCCGGATGCCCATCAGCATCTTTCCCGGAGTCTGCCCCCGCCAGCCGGTGAACAGCGGAAAGTAGAGAAACGCGACGACGAACCAGCTCACGATCGCCAGCAGTGGTGCCGCCCACACCACGCCGCTCATCAGTGCGATGCCGATGGGCACCACAAGGCTGCCGACGGCCACCAGGAGGCTGTCGATGATCCTGGCTACGAGCCGCCGGGCGAAGGCGTCGCCGGTGGACATGTTCGGCGCGGCAGGGTCGCCGTAGAGGCCAAGCGGGCCGGGTGACGCGTAGGCAGCGGAGTAGAAACCCGGGTATGGAGCTGCGGCAGGTTGGGCGACCGGCATCGGTGGCGGCGCCGCCTCCCGGCCCCACTGACCCGCTGGCGGAGCCACGGTGGGGGTGCCGGGAAAGACGGGAGCCGGGCGGGATTGGCCCCAACCCGCGGTGCTGCCGATGTCGCTGCCGAGGTCGGTCGCCTGGACCGGCGCCGCTGCCGCTGGAATCGGCTCGACCGACGCCGGGGCGATTCGGGGGCCGGCCGAAGGGGGTCGAGGCTCCGCCCGGAGGCTTCGCTGGATGGGGTCCAATAGCTCGGCGCGGGCCTGAGCCTCGGGGTGATTGGGCTGCAGCTCCATGGCGTCGAAAAGCGCGTGAACCGCGCCGACGCCATCGCCGGCACGGTCCAGCGCCACGCTGAGGTTGTAACGGTGGTCGGCCCGCGCCGGCTCCAGAGCGATCGCACGGTGGAGCGATATCAGCGCGGCGGAGTGCAGACCCAACTGGCTGCACGCGACGCCATGCCATGCATGTCCGGCAGCCAGTGTCGGCTCCCGCAGCGTGATCTCACGCAGGAGGTTTTCGGCCCGAGCCGGATCCCCACCTCGCAACGCAGCCAGTGCCTGTTCCAGCATCCCATTCCCCCGGGCATGACCCCCGTGGCCGCCGCCCCTGGCGGCGGCGGTCAGCGGCCCCAGTCAGCGACACCCGCGAATACTGAACGGATCAGTTCCCCGGAGGTCTCGCGCCGGCCACCATGGCCATGATGGCCGCCTGGAAGAGGAAGCCGACGACACAGCACAGCACCGTCGGCAGAATGTACGAGACGATGGCCGCCCCGATCCCCTTCCCCACGCCGATATCGTGGATGGCCCCGATGGCGAAACCGAGTTGGATGAGGCTCCACAGCGACCCGATCAGCGAGAGGCCGACGACGATCGCCATGGATCCCAGCACCTGCATAGCCGCCTCCTGCAGCCGCTTCTGCTGCGCGGCGTTGGTGTCAAAGCCCGGCGGCGGCGGCATGGCACCCTGCGCAAAGCGCAGCGGTTCGACCGACGGCAGGGCGATCGCCCCCTGGCTGCTGCGTAGGTTTTGCAGGTTCTCCACAGCATTCTTGTCCAGGGTGAACGGCATGATCAGGAGCGCGAGCATCGAGATCAACATGCTCCCCGACCACGACATGACGCCTGCTCGGAAGGAGCCGCCGTAGTCACTCTGACCACCGAAGATCTTGGCACCCAGATGCACAAATGCCGCCCAGATGAACCCGGACAGGATGAAGATGGGCCAATAGCAGATAAACGAGCAGAGGGATCCCACCAACCTGCCCGCCTGATACCCCGGCGGCAGAGTGGCCGGGGTCGGACTGAACGTGGCCGCTCCTCCTGTGAGGGTGAAGATGATGTTCGCGATGCCCACACAGATTGAGAGCGCCAGCAGGTAGGCGAGCGGACCCTTGAACCCGGTGTATCCCGCCTGTTCTTCGAAGTACGCCTTCGGCGTGAACATCGACTTAAAGACGCCGGCGAAGCCCTCCAGCACATTGAAGTCGTCTTCCTGAACGGCCGAACTGTAGCCTGGTCCGGAGTGGCTGTAGCCTGGCCCGGGACCACCGCCGGAGAGCGCGGGAGCCATGCCCGGCGTGGCGGGAGCTTTGCTCTGCGGCGGAGGCAGCGCAGTGTTGCAGAACTGGCAGGTCATGCCGATCGGGGAGAACTTCATGCAGCCCGGGCACTGCACGGTGCCGGGTGGCGCCTCCAGGCTGCTCGTCGACATCGGCGCACTGCCGGGCATCGGGGGGATGCCGCCGGTCGGCGCCGCGTAGCCGGGTACGGTCGGTGCCGGCGCGGCGTAGCCGGGAACGGTTGGCGCGGCCGGCGACGGGGCAGCATATCCAGGGACGGTCGGCGTCTGGGCCCCTGGGACGGCCGGGCCGGGGGGCGGTGGAAACGGGGGCGGACCGGCGCTCGCCGGTCGCCCTTGCGCAATCATCGTGTGCACGTGCGGCCCCAACGCCTGCAGCTTCGCCCTGGCCTGCGCATGGTCGCGATTGAGCTGCAAGGTGTCGTTCAGGGCGTGGGCGCAACCGGCCATGTCGCCGGCCCGCTCCAGCACGATGGCGAGGTTGAAGCGGTAGGTGGGGTTCTTCGGCTGTCTCTCCACGGCGGTCGTCAGCGCACGGATGGCCTGAGGGTGGATGCCCTTCTGGCTATAGGCGACGCCTAGCAACGCCTTCGCGTCAACGTCGTTGTCATCCAGCATCACTACTCGGGCGAGAATCTCGATCGCCTGCTCGACGTCGCCGCTGCGCAGTGCCTGCGTGGCTTGCTCACGGAGGCCGGCTGCCCCGCTCCCTTCCATGCTCATCCCGGTCCCCTGATCCACTTTCCCGCCTCGCTCGCCCGATAGGCGTGCGGCGCGATCACCGGGAGCGTCGGCTCTCCGCCCGCTCGCTCCCTCTCTTGAATAGAGTTTCTTTAGTGGGGGGGTCGCAAACCTTCTCGTCGGGCCGCTCGTTCGCATGGGATATGCTGTTTCACGATGTCGAATCCTGAATCTGTCTCCCGACGACTGGAACAGTTCCCCACCGTAAAGCTGGCGCAGACACCCACCGCGCTCGAGCCGGCACCACGCCTTGGTCATGCGTGCGGGGTGAATCCGCTCTGGGTCAAGCGCGACGATTCCACCGGTCTGGCGCTGGGAGGAAACAAAGCCCGTAAGCTGGAGTTTCTGGTTGCGGACGCCCTGGCACATGGGGCGGACACCCTGCTCACGACCGGCGGCGTCCAGTCCAATCACGCCCGCATGACGGCCGCCGCAGCCCGGCGGACGGGGATGAGGGCGATCCTCTTCCTGTGCGACTCTGCGCCCGACCGGGCGGAAGGCAACCTGTTGCTGGACCGGCTGCTCGGTGCCGAGGTCCGCTTCATCCCCGGACTCACGCTTGAGCAGATGGATGCGAAGATGGAGGCGGCGGCAGAGGAGCTGCGAGCGGACGGCCGCCGTCCGTACATCATCCCGGTGGGCGGCAGCACACCCCTGGGGGCGCTCGGATATGTGCGCGCGGTGGCCGAACTCGCCGCCCAATGCCGCGACCAAAAATTCCAGCCGGGAGCCATCGTGCTGGCGGCCGGCTCGACCGGGACGCTGGCGGGGGTGCTTCTCGGCGTGCGCGTCTTCCTTCCCGGCACCCGGATCTACGGTGTCAGCGTGAGCCCGCTGCGAGAGGCCGGCCAGTGCAAATGTGCCGCGCTCTGCGCCTCCGCCGCCCGTCTGTTGGGTGTAGAATGGTCGCCCTCATCGGACGAGATTCCGATTTGGGACGATTGGCTCGGGAGCGCCTACGCCATTCCAACACCCGAAGGCGATGCGGCGGTGCGGTTGGCGGCCGAGTGCGAGGGCTATCTGCTCGATCCGGTCTATACAGGAAAGGCGCTGGCTGGTTTGATTGGGCTGGCGGCGCGCGGCGAAATCGGGGCGAGCGAAAGCGTCGTCTTCTGGCATACGGGCGGCAGCCCGGCGTTGTTTGCAGGCGGCGAGCGGCTGGTATCCCCCGCGATGGGGGCGTGAGGAGAGGGACGATGGAAGCGGAAAAATCGACGTGGCAGACCAAAATCGGCCTGGCGGAGATGCTCAAGGGCGGCGTCATCATGGACGTCACCAACGCCGAGCAGGCGCTGATTGCCGCTGAGGCGGGTGCCGTCGCAGTGATGGCCCTGGAGCGCGTGCCGGCCGACATCCGCGCACAGGGCGGCGTGGCCCGCATGTCCGATCCCCAGCGCATCCGCCAGATCATCGATGTGCTGCGCGAAGCGCACTACGAGATTCCCGTGATGGCCAAGGCCCGCATTGGGCACTTCGTGGAGGCCCAGATCCTTCAGTCGCTGGGCGTCGACTTCGTGGACGAGAGCGAGGTGTTGACGCCGGCGGACGAAGAATTCCACATCAACAAGCACATGTTTCGCGTGCCATTCGTCTGCGGCTGCCGGGATCTGGGTGAAGCCCTGCGCCGTATCGGCGAGGGCGCGGCGATGATCCGCACCAAGGGAGAGGCCGGCACCGGCAATGTCGTGGAGGCCGTCCGCCACATGCGCTCCGTGCAGCGGGGTCTTCGGCACCTGCACGCCATCCGCGAGGAAGAATTGATGACCGAAGCCAAGAATCTGCAAGCGCCCTACGAGTTGGTTGCTGAAGTCGCTCGCACCGGCCGTCTGCCAGTGCCCAACTTCAGCGCGGGCGGCTGTGCCACACCCGCCGACGCGGCGCTGATGATGCAGCTCGGGGCCGAGGCGGTCTTCGTCGGCAGCGGCATCTTCAAAGCCGCGGCGAGTGTCACCGACCCGGACAGACGGCGAGAGATCACCCTGAAGCGGGCAAAGGCGATCGTCAGCGCCGTCACCTACTACGACGATCCCAAGATCCTGGCGGAGGTCTCCACGGACCTGGGCGAGCCGATGTCCGGACTCGACATCCGTTCGCTGGGTGAGAAGGAACTGCTCGCCGGCCGCGGCTGGTAGTCGCCGTGGTCCCGACTGCTTCGGGGCCGACCGCGCCGGGGTCCGAACCCCCTCCGGGGGAGCGGGTTCGAGTGGGCGTGCTGGCCATCCAGGGCGATGTTGAGAAGCACCTGGTCGCACTCCGCGCCGCCGGGGCTGAGGCTGTGCCCGTGCGACGCGAAGCGGAGCTGGGTTCCGTGAAGGGACTCGTCATCCCCGGCGGGGAGAGCACCACGGTCGGAATGCTCCTTGATCGCTTCGGACTGACGGATCCCCTGCGCATGCGCATCCGCGCGGGCATGCCCGTGTTCGGCACCTGCACCGGCCTGATCCTGATGGCGAGAGAGATCGAAAACAGCCCCCAACTTCGCCTCGGGTGCCTGGACGTGGCGGTGCTCCGCAACGCTTACGGGCGGCAGGTGGACAGCTTCGAGCAGGATCTTCAAATCCCGGTAGTGGGTGAGCCTCCCGTCCGAGCCGTCTTCATCCGCGCCCCGCGCATCACCCGGGTCGGTGAGGGCGTGGAGGTCCTGGGCGAGACCGCTGACGGTCCGGTGCTTGTCCGCCAGGGGCCACTGCTCGCCGCCTCCTTCCACCCAGAGCTGACCGATGACGCACGCATCCACCGCCTGTTCGTGGAGATGGTGAGGGGGGCGTGACGCGAGGGGCTTCCGTGCCGACACGGGCGTTCCGCACGGCCTGCCTGGTGATGGCGGCGGCCTGGCTGGGCCTGCCGCCCCAATCGGCTCGATCCCAGGCTCCCGCGACGACACCCATCGCCCAGGCGTGGCTGCGACCGGCAGTCGGCGTGGTCGAAATCGCCGTCGCGCCGGACGGCAGCCGGGTGGCAATCCTGGATCGTGAGGGCGGCGTCCGCTGCTTCGACTCCCAGGGCATGCTGTTGTGGGAGAGGAGCCTTCCCGGCGCGGAGCGCCTCCTCTGCGGGCCTCGCGGGCGGCTCGTGCTTGCCTACAGCCCCGGACGGCCGCTCGAAACCCGCGTCCGGTTTCTGGATGCCGAGGGACGCTTCTTCCAGGCGATCGACACAGGCGCCGTGATCCAGGACGTGTGCATCGGTGCCGACGGGAACCGCGTGCTGATCGGGGCCGGCAGGCAGGTCTGGTTCTGCGCCATGACGACCGCCGGCATCCGCAGCCGCAGGGTGACCACGCCGGCACAGGTCCATCAGGTTGAGCCGGGGCCCGGCGAGTCGGCCTACGTGGTGACGCAATCGCCGCTCGGCCTGCTGATGCTCCGCAGTTCAGGGCGCACAATGTGGCGCCAGGAGAATCCGCAAGCGCGGCAGTATGCCATCAGCGCCACCGACGCCGGCGACGCCCTCGCCGTTGCCACGGAGCTGCGGAACGACGTTGTCTACCTGGACATATTCGACCCCGCCGGATTCAAGCGCTCCCTGGACCAGCGACCCGGCCGGCTGCCGCGCATCCGGCTGTCCGCTGGCGGCCGGGCCCTGGTGATGGCCTACGAGCACGCGATGGGTGATGCCGACCGCGGACTTTTCGGCCGCCGCCTGCTCTACACCCGCCCGGACGACCCCCGCGGCGGCTGGACGAAAGGAGGCGCCTTCAGCGCTCCCTACTTCGTCGCCCTCGACACCGCCGGAGAGTGGATCGTCGCGCTCGACGTGCAGGCACCCCGCGAGCCACCCCGGCTCCGTCTCTACGGCCGTGCCGGGGAAAAGCGCTACATCCTGCCCGTCGGCGCCGAAATCAGCATCGCCGTAGCCTCTCGCGACGGCCACACCGTCGCCCTGTACCGGACTGACGGGATGCTGCAGGTGTTCCGAGTCACGCTCCCCGCGCCGCCGCCCTAATCGAGAAGGTGGCGGCCTCGGATCTTGCAGGCCGAGTAGTCGAGGCGGCGGGCCAGCTTTCGCCGCGGCGGTCCGCCGACGGGCCAATGCCGAAGGAAACTCCGCGATCGGGGATGAACCCAGGGGAGGCCGCGGGTTCTGCACGCTGTCCGTGCCACCCCACCCTTGTTCCCGGAGACGCCGACGTTGTCCACTCGTGCCGAAGCCGAAGAGCCGCTTCCCGATCCCGGTGCCCTCCCCGCCTGGGGCGTCGGGGAGCTTCCCGCCCCCGTGAAGTTCAGCGGCAAGGCGATTCTTGCCGCCCTCGGGCCCGGCATCATCATGCTCGGCGGCAGCATCGGGACAGGCGAGTGGCTGCTAGGCCCCGTGGTCACGGCCCGGTTCCAGGGTCAGATGCTCTGGCTGGCGACGCTTGCCATCATCCTCCAGTCGTTCTTGAACACGGAGTGCATCCGCTACGCGCTGTACACCGGGGAGCCCGTCTTCACTGGCTACCTGCGCACGAAGCCCGGGCCCCGCTTCTGGTCGGGCATCTACATGCTCTGCGACGCGGGGATGTTCTTCCCTGCCTTTGCCGGGTCGCTGGCCCAGCTCCTGGTCGCGGCCTACCTGGGGGAAGGCAATATCCCCGGGCCGCAGCACGCGATCCCCATCATGTGGGTCGGTATCGCGGTCAGCCTGGTCGGGTACGTCCTGATGCTGTTCGGCGGCAAGATTTTCAACATGCTCCTGGCGTGCATGACTGCGAAGATCATCTGGGTGCTCGGGTTCCTCTGCTTCGTCGATTTCTTCCTGGTCGGTTGGGACAAGTGGCAGATCCTGCTCCAGGGGTTCTTCTTCCCGTTCAAGGATGGCCGCCTGATGATCCCGGCCAGTCTGACGCTGCCGGACTGGGCGAGCATCGCCGGCTTCGCTGCCTTTGCGGGAGCGGGAGGTCTGAGCAACGCCACGTTCAGCAATTACGCCAGGGAAAAGGGTTGGGGCATGGGCGCACTGGTCGGCTGCATTCCCTCAGCCGTGGGCGGCGCGCAGATCCAGCTTTCGCCCCTCGGGACGATCTTCCGACCCACCGTTGAGGCCATGCGTCGATGGAAGCTCTGGTGGCAGTATGTCCACTTCGACCAGTATGTCGTCTGGGTGGTCGGCTGTTTCGCAGGGATGATGCTGCCGGCGGCGATGTCGCTGAAGGTGATCAAGCTCCCCGAGAGCGGCGCCATCCCCAGCATGCAGGTCGCCTCGATGCAAGCCCAGGGGATCGCGGACACGTTCCCGGATCAACGGATGCTCTTCTGGTACCTCACGATCTTCACGGGCTTCCTCATCATCTGGTTCACGCAGGTGCAGGTGCTGGATCACGTGACCCGGCGCTGGACGGACATCCTCTGGACAGGCAGCGCCAAGGCCCGGGAGCGCAGTGGCGGCAAGGTTCAGAAGATCTACTACAGCATTGCCGCCGCCTACGCGCTGATCAACTGCGCGGTGCTGGTGCTCAACACCATGATCGGTGGCACGCCCTTCCAGATCCTGGTACTCACGGCCGTCTCCGGCGGCTTTGCGATGATGGTGAGCTCCTTCCACACGCTCTACGTCAACCAGCGCTTCCTGCCGAAGGCGGTCCGTGCCTCCTGGTGGCGGAGCCTGGGTCTGGCGCTCTGCGGGGTGTTCTACCTGATCATGACCGTCCTGGCGGTCTCGGGGATGATCTACAAGGAAATGAACAAGAAGTCAGCGGCGGCGAAGTCGCCGACGGCGATGGTGGCGCGTGCCGAGCGTCCCGAAGCAACCAGCGACCGTGGCGGGAACCTCGTGCGGCCCGCGGCACCCTAGGCCTGTCGGCGCGGGTGCCCGCTGGCATCCGTTCGTAACTCCCGTGCTCCTGACGGGCTCGGCGAGGCGCTACAGGAGTTCGGAGATGACCGGGCCGGCGGCGAGGCCTAGCGCCGCTCGCACGGTGCCGACGAGTGCCTCCACCGGTACCGGGCGGCTGGCGGGCTCGGCGGCGTGGGCGTCCGAGGTGCCTACAACCATGCCCGACCGCAAACCGCCGCCCGCGACCAGAGCGGACCAGCAGCGGGTATGGTGGTCGCGACCGCCGAGGGCGGTGATGCGGGGAGTCCGGCCGAACGGCCCGACGCAGCACACGACCGTCGATTCCAGCATCCCGCGCTCATCGAGGTCCGCCAGCAGGGCGGCGAGCGCACGGTCCATAGGTCCGGCTACTGCCGGCAAGTCCGTGACGCGAGTCGGCAGGTCGGGATACCCGTGGCAGTCCCAGCTCTCGCGGGCGAAGATTTCCGATGCCTGGTTCACTGTCACCGCGCGGACGCCTGCTTCGAGCAGGCGTCGGGCCCGGAGGCACGAGCGACCAAAGGCGGAGTCGCCGTAACGGGTGACGAGGCCAGCCGGCTCTCCGGCTAGGTCCAGCGCCGGGAGCACGGACCGCTGGGTTTCGTCCGCAATGGCGATGGGCGCCGGCACGCAGCCCGCCGGAAGCGTTCCCTCACACTCGAGCCCGGCAATTGATCGAGAAACCACCTCGCGGCGGGCGAGTCGGGGCACCGTGAGGTCCGTCCACGTCACGGGGGATATCGGTCGGCCCATAGCGTCCTCGCAGAGGGGACGGAGGCCGACCCCCTGCTGCCCCGCAGGCAGCGCCGAACCGAGGTCTCCGAGAGGCCGTGGCAGTATCACCCAGGAGACGCCGCCGGCGTGCGACCCAAACTCCTCGGCCACGTCTCGGGCATCCCCGCCCGCGCTGCCTGTCTGAACCTGCCGGCACCCGATTTCGTGCACCGCCGGGGTGGTTGAATGCAGGGTCCGTATCAGTGAGTAGCGGTGGGCCTGGCGCGCCAGCCTCGGCAGCAGTTCGCTGATCCGGATGCCTGGCACGTTGGTCTCGATGGCACCGAAAGGCCCGCGATATTCCCGGGTTGCCTCCGGCTTGGGATCGAAGGTCTCCAATTGGGATGGAGCCCCCGGGCAGAGGATGAAGAGGAGCCGTCGCGCCGGAGTCGTGGACGCCGTGGCCGGCTGAACTCCCAGATCTGCGAGGGCAGCGATTCCGGCAGCGATACCGGCAGCGATACCGGCACCACCCGCGCCGAGCAAGTCTCGCCGTGTCCAATCACGATTCGTCGGCCCGTGCGGCATTGCCATCCCACTCACCGGTCCGGCCCGCCGTTCGCGGGGCCGTCTGAATAGTAGCGTCGTACACCGCTCGGGGCAGGTGCGAGACGTATCCACCAGATGTAGCGGGCTCGCGCTGCGTCAGCCGGGTTAGAGTAGGCGCCCCACCGCCTGCACGAGGTGCTGGTAAGTGAGCCCATATTTCTCCAGCAACGCCGCCGGAGCACCGGACTCCGCGAAGCTGTCACCCAGGTTAACGAATGCCATGGGGACAGGATGGATCCCGGCAAGCGCCATCGCCACCGTGGATCCCAGCCCTCCGGCCGCAAGGTGCTCCTCGGCGACCAGGATTCGGCCGGTCTCCCGCGCCGCGGCGGCAAGAGTCTCGACATCCAGCGGCTTAATGGTGTGGCAGTCGATAACCCGGACCGAGTGCCCCTGCCGCTCCAGCACGGCGGCGGCTTCGAGGGCGGCGGATACAAGCAGCCCGCAGGTGACGATGGTCAGGTCCGATCCAGCGCGAAGCACGTTGGCCTTGCCCAGGGTCCATTCCGAGGCATCCTGGTAGATCACGGGGGCCGCGGGGCGGCCGGTGCGCAGATACGCCGGGCCGGGCAACCCGTGGATAGCCCGCGTGGCGGCGCGGGTGGAGACTTCATCGCAGGGAACGACGACGGTGAATCCCGGTAGCGCACAGGCCAGCGCGATGTCCTCAATCCCCATCTGCGACGGACCGTCCTCGCCGATGCTGATGCCGCTGTGGCTGCCAACCACCTTCACATCCCACGCCGGAAAGGCGACGGACATCCGAAGCTGATCGTAGGCGTTGGACATCACGAAAGTGGCGAACGAGGAGCACCACGCCTGCTTGCCCGCGGCAGCCAAACCCGCGGCAACGCCGACCATGTTGCTCTCGGCGATGCCCACGTTAAAAAAGCGTTCCGGGAACGCCTTGGCAAACATGTCCGTGCGCGTGGAGTTGTTCAGGTCGGCGTCGACGACCACAAGGTTGGGATCTTCGCCCCCCAACTCGCGAAGCGCCTCGCCAAAGGCGACCCGCGTGGCCTTCCCCTCGACCAGGCCGATCGACTTGCCTAGCTCCATCCCAGTTCCTCCAGCGCTCGGCGCATCTCGTCCTGCGTCAGCGGCTTGCCATGGTAGCCGTAGTCTCTCTCGACGAAGCTCACGCCCTTGCCCTTAAGCGTCCGAGCCACAATGGCCTGCGGCTTGCCGGTGCGTGCGGACTTCGCCTGCTGCAGCGCAGGGAGCAAGGTCGCGTAGTCATGCCCGTCCACTTCCTGGACTTCCCAGCCGAATGCCTCCCACTTGGCCGCCTTTGGCTCGGTCGGCATCACATCGCGGGTGTAGCCGGTCTGCTGCGCGGTGTTCGCGTCGATGATCGCGACCAGATTATCCACGCCGAACTTGGCGGCAGCGAGCGAGGCCTCCCAGATCTGGCCCTCGTCGATCTCCCCGTCTCCGAGGAGGACATAGACCTTCCATCGGGAGCCGTCCAGCTTGCCGGCGAGCGCCATGCCGAGGCCGATGGAGAGCCCCTGGCCGAGGGAGCCGGTGCTGGCTTCCATTCCCGCCATCCGACGGGCGTTGGGATGCCCCTCAAGGGAGCTTCCAAGACGGCGCAGGGTGAGAAGGTCTTCGGCGGGGAAGTACCCTGCCACGGCCATGGCCGCGTAGAGCGCGGGGACGGCGTGACCCTTGCTCATGATGAAGCGATCTCGTTCTGGGTCGCGCGGGCTGGCGGGGTCGTGCCTGAGAATGCCGCCAAAGTAGAGAGCGGCGACAATCTCCGTGCACGAGAACGAACTGCTGGGATGACCGCTGCCCGCGGCCGTCGTCATTTCGACGATGTATTTGCGCAGGAGCCGGGCGGTCTCCTGAAGCTGGGGAATTCCGGCCGGTGGCGCGGCGTCAACTGCCATACACCCTCGCTCACTCACCCGGCAGCGGAAGCCCCAGGCGAAAAACAGAGATGGTGCGGCGCGAGCTTCAGCCCGTTCCACCGCGGGAAAAGCCTATCACCTTCCACCGGAACGAGGAATCCCCCCGCGATGAGGCACCCATGGCACAGCGCCCAGGTCGAAGCGCGAATCCCGCGTGCCACGTGCCTCATCGGTCGGTGGATGGGTAGCGTGGGTTGCCGAGTGGAATACCGTCGGGCGCTGCGCGCATGCCGAGCTGGAGCTCAGCGGTCCCAGGAGCGTCGGCCATGGCGAGCGGGTGTTCTGCGGAGTGCCAGCGGATCGGGGACGGGTTCGTGAACGCCCTGCGGGGCGGACTCCCGCGCGCCCAAGTCACCGAGGGAATCCCGCTAGCCGGGCTGGAACTCCGCGATCCGGGGGCTGCGCCTCACTGCACCTGCATCGGCATGATCACCATCAGGTAATCGTCGCCGTCCACCGGCCGGATTACCGTCGGGTTCAATGGCTCCATCAACTCGAGGGAGATCCCCTCGGACTCCAGGACGCCGAGCACTTCGAGGAAGTACGAAACGTTGAAGGCGATGCTGATCGGCTCGCCTTCGGAGACGATCTCCATCTCCTCGCGGAACTCGCCGCTGTCTCCTTCGGAGGTGACGACCAGGTTTTCACCCTCGGTGGTGAATACGACGCGGTCCCGAGCGCTGGCATCACGGGCCATAATGCGGGCGCGCCGCAGTGTAGCCAGCAGCTCCTCCCGTGGGATAGTTAGCCGGCGCGTGTAGCTATCCGGGATCACGCGCTCGTAGCGGGGGAATTGCCCTTCGATCAACCGGGACACGAGCACCACGCGATCGGTGCGGAACAGGATCTGGTTTTGATCAATGCGGACGTGCAGCCGAGCGTCCGCATCGTCGGTCAGCACGCGCAGCAACTCGTTCATCGCTCGCACGGGGACGATGGCCGATCCCTGACCGGTGCTCTCCGACACGGGGGCTGAACGAACGGCCAGGCGATGGGTGTCCGTCGCGGCCAGCCGGACACGACCGTTCTCCAGAACCACGCAGACCCCCGTCAGAATCGGCCGGGTGTCATCGTCCGACGCGGCCAGCGCCGTTTGCCGCACCATATCCCGCATCAGGAGCTGCGGCAGGCTGAAAGTCAGTGTGCCGGTGACCTCGGGCAGCGAGGGGAACTCGTCGGCGGGCAGGCAGTTGATTCGGTGCTCGGAGCGGCGGCAGGTAATGACCAGCTTGTCGCCGTCGTTAGATGCCAGCGTGACATCGGCTTCGGGAAGCGCGGCGATGATCTCTCCGATGGTCCGCGCGGGCACAGTGATCGCACCGGGCTCCTGAATCGTGGCGGACGTGAGAACCTCGACGCCCAACTCCAGGTCCGTCGCGGAGAGCCGGATGGCATCCGTGCCAGGCTGGAGGAGCACGTTCTTCAGAACGGGGAGCGTAGTGTGAGTCGAGACGGCGCGGCTCACGATTTGGAGCGCGTCGTAGAGCTCCTTCCTCGGAATGGTCAACTTCATGGATCTACCCAGGGTGCGATGAGCGGGACATCCGGCTGGCGACGGACGCGGGAGGGGATTCAGCGCCCAAAAGCAGCTGGACCGAGGGCCAGGCCGAAATCGCTGACCGGCCGGGTCGGGATGACGCGGGGCACACGCGATTTGTAGCCGAACCGAGGCCCCTGAGTCACCCCAGAGTCATCGGGGGACGTGCGGCGTCGGGCTTGTCAGGCGCAGGCTTGGGCCGCGGCGGGGGCGCGACCCAGGGCATGGCCTCCCGCAGCGCGGCGGCCGCCTGCGCGGGAGCCACGCCTCGCAGCCGCAGGTAGATGGGCTCGTTCCGCAGCGGCAGAACCATCCCGACGGGCGGGGCCGTGGGCGGAGCCGGCGCCGGGGCCGCGACGGGCCGTAAGGCCCGGGTATTCCCCAGCAGATTCTCCATGCTGGCCCCCGTCGGAGAAAGGCGAACATCCAGATTCAGTGGCTCGACCAGCGCGGTCGGCGACCAGGCGGCGACCACCGTGTCACCGCCCCGTTGGAATAGGTACGCCTTAAGCGTGGGGGTTTCAACGCGGCCCGCCGGAACCGCCCCCTCCAGATTGCGCGCACAGCCGTAGTAGGCGGCCAGCGCCGGCTTGCCGCTGCCGTCGAAGTCGAGCAGGGCGAGGTTCTCCGAGGGCATGCCGCCGAAGGTCCTGCCGATGCCGGCTTCATGCCAGACGTAGTAGTAGAAGAAGCGCTGGAACCCAGCGGATTTCGACAGGATGAGGGTCTTGGCGACAGTCCGGGCCGCCGCTCGGGACTGTTCTTCAGTGCCTGCCCACGAGTAGTAGCTCGGGCACGGAGTTCCACCCTCGGTGTTCCACAGCTTGCCGGCCGGCAGCGCCTGCTGGGAGGCCAGCTCGAGCTTTCCTCGGATTGTTCGAGCGAACTGAGAAACCTGGTCCCGGTCTCCGAAGGCATACGTGACTGCCTCTGGGTCCGTGTAGTGGTGCACCGACACCTTTCCGGCGACCCCAAGGAGCCCACGTGCGAGCACGCGGTCGATGAAGTCGGACTTCGGGGCGTACAGCGAACCGGCGACGACGGTAGCGGCGGGGTCCCCGGCGGCGATTGCCGCCGCGCCGGCACGCGCCAAGTCGGCGTACGCTTCGGCATCGCCCGTCCAATAGGTCGGGGACCACGGCTCGTTCCAGATCTCATACGCCTCGATGCGTCCGCGGTAGTGGGAGGCAACCTGCCGGGCAAAGTTGGCAAAGTCGGCGAGTCTGGCCGGAGGGCGATTGGAGACGTCGGCATCAACCGAGCCCGGGGCCGCCGCCCAGCGAGGCGTGCGCTCGAGCACACCGAGGAGGCTCAAGCCTCGGGCACGGAGCGCGTCGATCTCTCGGTCGAACCAACGGTACTTTCCCTGCTCCGGCTCAGTGAGCGCCCATGCTGTGTAGGCCGCGTAGTCGTGAAGCCGCCACCATCGCACCCCCGCCCTTGAAGCGATCGCGGCAGCGTGGATCTCTCCCAGGTTCCCCAGAGTGCCGTGTGCCCCGAAGAAGGAGTCGGGGTTCGGGGACGTCGGCGCAGCGGGAAGCGGCGTGAGGATGGTCTCGGATTGGGATAGCACCTCCCCATCGAGAACGGATTCCAGCAGCAGGCGCTGGGTGCCGGGCTGCGGGATGCGTACCCGCAGCGGTGCTTCCGCGTGTGTCGCCCCCTCCGGCACCGGGACCTGCCCGAACCCCAACACCTCGCCGTAGAATCCCTCCAGTCGGTATCGGATCAACAACCCGCCGGGGATCTTTGCCGGCGCATAGAGGCGAGTCGGGACCGCCAGGAACTCGTTGGGTTCCGGAAACAGGTCGGATCTCGTCAGTCCGGGCGCGATCTCGACGGCCGCACTGGGCCGATAGTCCTGGAGAGCGCCTTCCTCTATCTGCACGGCATCCACATCGAAACTGTGGGCTTCGCCGGCAGGTGCCAGGCTGAAGACGTAACGGTCGCTCATCTCACAGGGAAGCGTGGTCGTAAAACTGCATCGCTTCCAGTCCGGGGTCAGATCAAACGTCTGCGTTGCTCGACCACTGCCGCCCAGCTCCTGCAGGGCAATCTCCACGCGTGCCCCTTCTCTCTGGCTCCGAAGCGACGCTGACACCGTGCAGGAGACTCCCGGCCGCACCAGGATGGGGCGGCCCTCCATCGGGAATGGACCGGGCATCCATCGCGCAAAGGCGGCACCCTCCGGCGATGCGCCCTTGACGATCCCGACCTGTTCGGCCGGCGTCCATCCCTCGCCCCCCAACTCGAAGCTGCTGTTGGCTACCCGGTTGCCGGGCAGCGGCGGAGACGGCGGCATCGGCGCGGCGGCAGGCGGCTCTCCGAGCACCAGCCGCAGTTCCGCAAGTCGCAGCGTACCGGATCCGCGAAACTCCGCGGTCAGGCGAACCTTCCGCTCCTGAGGCTGGGCCACCAGCTTCAGGACGGCTCGTTCCCACGCCGCCGGCACCATCCAGGTGCGATCCAGAGCGGGCCCCTCTGCCCCATCGGCGCGCAGCCCGATGGTTGCCGGTCCGCTGAGGCCTTCGCCGCGAGCGGACACCTCAAGCCACGCGGACTTCCCGGCGGGCACCGTGACCTGCGGACCGCTCAGCCTCGCCTTGCCGGCGTACCAGGCAGGCACCGCCAGTCGCAGCGCCGCCACGCCCCCCGGCCCGCCCCTCGACTCGACGGCAGTCTGGACCTTCAACTCTCCGGTGCTCAGGTTGGTCCATCCGACCGGTAGCCCGGACATTCCAGGCTCCAGCATCTCCTTCCAGAGGGGAGGGGGAACGATCTCCTGCGCGGTGGCTCGCCAGAGCGGAACGACCAGGCCCGTCGCCGTGAGGACCATGACAGCGCCCATCCGGGTACCCACACATCTGTTCCTCAATGGCTTGACTCCCGGCTCACCGTGACCCCGACTCACCTGCATGCAGGTGCTTCGAGCCTACGGACGGAATGGCGACATCAGCTACCATGATGCCGCGCTTTCGACACCATATCCTAGCCGTCCGACTGACTGCCCTGCTCACCCTCCTGTGGACTGCAGGGGCGCTGTCGGCCGGGCGCGCCGACCCCGCGCCGAGGAAAGTGATTGCCGCGGGCAGGGACAGCGATCAGGTGATCCCGGCCGATCTGGTGGAGCCCGCCGTCGAGACGGCTGAGGCAAGGGAGCGCCGGCACCGGCTCGTTGCAGCGCGGCGCGGCCAGAAAGTCGTCGTCATCTGCCACCGGGGGGCCTCCGCATTCGCCCCCGAGAATACGCTCCCAGCCTATTCCTCCGCGCTGGACTACGGGGCGGATGGATGCGAAATCGACGTTCGTCGAACCCGTGACGGCCGGCTCGTGCTCTTTCATGACGACATGCTGGACCGGTTAACGGACGGCATGGGGACGGTGGAAGGGACGGACTACGAGGCCCTCATTGCCCTCCAGCCGCGCTACCGATACGGAGCTTCGCCCGAGGAGACGCTGCCGCCGACGTTCGCTGCCGTCCTGGAGCTCGCGCGTCGTCGGTCAATGCTGTTGATGCTGGACGTGAAGCGGGCAGGGCTTGAGGCGCAGATCGCGGCGGAGTTGGACGCCGCCGATGCGTGGGACCACGTCATCGCCGTCAACGCGCAGACGGCGCCCGCGCTTCTGAAGGACCCTCGCTGCATGCCCCTTCGATTCAAGGGACCCGGATTGTACGCCGACCGAGGGGATGTCGACCAGGCTACGATACGCGCCCAGCTCGAGAAGCCGGGGCAGATGGTGATGGTGGACGATCCGCGGTGTATCGCCTGGATCTTGCGGCGACCGGCGCAAATAGCGTTCCCGCTGCGAGCCCGGGTGGCCCGAGCGCACGTTCAACCTCGCCTCCCCGCTGAGGAGCGAGACATCTTCAGCTCTCCACCCGCATTGCGCGCTCGGATCAACGCGGAATTGCGCGGGAGTGACAGGGATCTGTACCCGGCCTCGCAGGGGGAAGAGCTTACCACTATCCTGACGAGGGCCGCCTGCGCGCAGGGCCTCCGGCGGCGTGCTTCTCTCTCCAGGCATACCGTGCTCCGGCTGATCGCCCAGGCGGAACATCGCACTCAGCACCGCGACTGGTTGTACCACGGGCTGGACGGGGCAGCGGCCGTCCAGACACTCGCTGACCACCACGCCATCGCCGCCGCCGAACCTCTTGCCCGTCTGCTGTTCGCCGTCGATCCTGCCCTGGAACGCTACCGGAATCCCGAATTCGGCGATAACCCGGTTGCATGGACGGACTGGCGAATGAAGGCGGCACTCGTTCGTGCGCTGGGGGCGATTATCGACCCGAACAGCCGGAAGGCGCTGCGGAGGTTGGTGGCGCTGGAGGATTCCTCAGCCCGGTTGCTGGCGCCTCTTTCGTGGGACGAGGCGGGGCGAGGCCTGCTCAACCAACTGCGCACGAGCCGAGAGGTCGAGGAGCTGTTGCGGAACCCTCACCCCGGGGTTCGCGGCTCCGTTCTGCTGGAGTGCCTCGACCGACCCACTCCCACTCGACGAGCCGCCGTCTTGGCGGTCGCCCCCTGGGCTCTGGCTCTCCCCGCGGCCCCGGCTGGGCCGCCCGGGCTGGTGGAGCGCCGCCCATGAGCCTCCTCACCGGCGATCGCGATGCAGTTCCACCGGACCTCGCCGAATGGCCGCGTAGAGCGGAGCGCACAGCGCGGCGACGATCAGGCCCGGGATGATGCCGTCTGCGGCCCCGGCCATCGCCGCCGCCAGCAGCGCGGTGCCGAACAGGCAGTATTGGAGCGCCTCGAAGGCGAATCCAGGACGGCCATCCAGCACGGCGCGGACGACACGCGGCAGCGAGATCATCACCGCGGCCATCAGCAGCGGGAATCCCGCCATCGGTTCCGGCGACTGCGTCCAGACGACCAGCCCCGCAAAGGCCGCCGCGCCGGCCAGATGCATCAGCGAAATCACCGGTGCCCCGACCGGTACGGTCCGCAACCGCGATGCCCTCAGCAATCCCCAACCCACGCCCTGCATCACGATCACGATCATCGGCAGGTAGGCTCTGGAGGCGTGGTCGGGCAGCGCCATGGCACCCACCAGCAGGGACACCCCCCAGCGGAGTGCGCCAGCAAGGATGTCCACGCCCCAATCCTTTTGCAGCGCCAGCAGGTGGAGGAGTGTGGCGGCCGAGAGCAGAATGGCCGAGGTCGCCATCTCGCGGCTCTCCAGTAGCCCGAGCAGTCCGGATGCGACGAGAGCGACGGACCCGCCCCACCACCAGTGCGAGAGTCCGGCCCGTCGATCGCCGGGGCGGATTTGGTCGTAGTGGAGGGCAAACGCACGGCCCGCGAGGGCGATCAACCCGGTCACCACCCCGGCGACGTACGGCGTGACGCTGTTGACAAAGGCCCCCGCGGTAAACGCGCCGGCCATCCCCAGCGCGGCAGCCTGGACCGCCAGAGGGAGCTCCAGCAAACGCGGGGCCGCAGGTTCGGTTGGATCGGACGGGAGCGTCATACTCCCGAGTGTACCCCGAGGGGGTTACCCCTGTGCCCAACCGGATCCGTCGGTCATTGCGCCAGGGAGGGAGTGGCTGAAGCCAGCTTGACTGTCGGGGGCGTCGGCCTCCCGGAAGTAGCCATCGTCCTGGCAGCCTCAAAGAGCTCGGCAGCACCCCGGCCATCGTCCGGATAGGTCGCCGCAGCCGCATGGACCGGAGCCTTGAGCACCGGGTAGAGTAGTTCGCCGAGACGGAGTGCCACCTGCGCGCCGACGCTGCCCGTGTTCGGAAAAATGACACTCAGTTCCCGGTCGCCCGTCCGCCCAAGGATGTCGGCACGCCTGGTGGCACCGCGCAGCACCTCGGCCGCGCCTCGGAGCGCGGCGTCCGAGCACGGCTCCGGGAGCGACAGACAGCAGACGGAGACACTCTGCCCAAAACACCCGGCCCGGCTCACCTCTTCCTGGAGTCGTCGCTCAAAATACTCCCGCGCGTACAGACCGGTCAGGCTGTCGAGAATGCTGGGGTCCGTACCGACCTGAGGCACCCGCGTCGGAATCCTATCCTGCGGCAAGCGCTCCCGCATGTGCTTCAGCCCGTTGCGAAGCACATATCCGGTGTAGTTACAGGAAATACCGAGTTGACGCGCTATTTCGCTCTGATTGAATTCCTGGAAATAGAAGGAACGCAGAACCTTTTTTTCAAGGTCTTTCAGTTTTTCGAGGGCCGCCTCGAGCACGATCCGGTCCTCAATCGGAAGCTGGAGCGTGACATAGTCTCGGCTGCGGAACTTCTCCGGGTCGACCTCCAGGTGATCCTCGTCGTCGTTGCCGGACCCGGCATCCATGCGCACGACCCGGGCCGCGCGGCGGGCCGCAAGGAGTTCCTCGACGCCTTCCTCGCTGACGTTCGAGGCCGCTGCGATCTCCTCGATGGTCGGCTCCCTCTGAAGCCGTTGCTCCAACTCCGCGGTGACGCGCGCGACTCGCGAGCTCAGCTCTTGCAGCCATGCGGGTTGCCGGATGAGGTGGCCCCGATCGCGCAGGTAGTGCCGGATCTGGCCCGCGATAAGATGGGTGGCGAACGTGCTGAACCGGGTCCCCCGATCGGCGGTGTAGCGATCCACGGCACGAATCAGGCCGACGTAGCCCTCGCTCTCCAGATCCTCAATGGGCTCCCGGCCGGCGAACTTCCTTGCAACGGAGGTGACGAGCGGAGCCATGTGCTCAATCACCTGGTCGCGGACGCGCGGGTCACCGGTCTCGCGCAATTGGGCGAGTAATCGGTTCACCAGGGCGTCGCTGTATCCAGTCCTCTCGGCCATCAACGCTTCTCACTTCCCGGCATTCCCCGGAGCGGTAGCCCCTCTGGTTCCCGAACGGAGCCCTGCAATTTGCGTGCCAGAGCCGCCGCTCGGGAGCTCTGGGAAGCCGGGGCGGCCTCCCAGAGAGGTAGCCCGAGTTACTTCCCGCCGATGTAGTTCACCAGGGTGAACATCGGCACCATGATGGCACCGACGATGAAGCCGACGATGGCTCCAAGGAAGACGATCAGCAGCGGCTCGATGAGCGAGGTCAACGCCTTCACGGACACTTCGACCTCGTTGTCGTAGAAGGTAGCCACCTTCACCAGCATGTCGCTCATCCGGCCCGTCTCTTCCCCGATGTCGATCATCTGAGTGACCATTTGGGGAAACACCCCGCTCTCCTGCAGCGGCTTGCTGATGCGCTGGCCCTCGCGAACGCTGGTCCGCGCGCCCTCGACGGCTTTGGCGATGACCACGTTGCCGGCGGTCTCTGCCACGATCTCCAGGGAGCGGAGCACGGGCACGCCGCTGTTGACAAGCGTCCCCAGGGTGCGTGCGAAGCGAGAGATCGCCATCTTCTGGACCAGTTCGCCCACCACTGGGATGCGCAGCTTCAATCGGTCGATCGTCCACCGGCCACTGTCCGTGCTGTAGTAGTAGCGGAAGCCCATTACCGTCGCCAGCGGCAGCAATGGGATCAGGAACCAGGTGGAACGAACGAAGTCGCTGAGCATGAACAGGAGCTTGGTGATCAGCGGCAACTCCGCCCCAGTCTCCGCAAAGATCTGCTTGAAGGTCGGCAGCACGAAGATGAACATGGCGATCACCATCAGGACGGCGAAGACGAGCACGCAGACCGGGTAGACCATCGCCCCCTTGATGCGCCCGATGAGCTCCTGCTCTTTCTCCAGAAAGGTCGCCAGGCGATCCATGATCTGGTCCAGGATTCCGCCGACTTCCGCGGCACGGACCATGCTGATGAACAGCTTGGAGAATACCCGGGGGTGTCGCGCTAGAGCGTCCGTCAGGCTGGAGCCACTGACGACGTCACGCCGCAGCTCCGCGATTACCGGCTTCAGCACCGGGTCCTTGGACTGCATCTCGAGGATGTCCAGGCATTTCAGGATGTTGATGCCCGCGTTCACCATCGTGGCGAACTGGCGTGCGAAGACGACCAGCGCCCCGAGCTTGACCCGGCCACCAGACTTCCGCCCCAGACCGAAACCACCGCCGGCTCGGGCCTGTGAAACATCCACGACCGTGTAATTGAGCCCCTGAAGCTTCGTGAGGACCACCGAGGGGTTCTCCGCCTCGAGGTTTCCACGCACAACCCGACCAGATGGCTCGACTGCCTCATACGAAAAGTTGGGCATCGAAATTCTTTCCGCGCCTAGCGCCGCCGACGCCTTGATGATGGCGCGGGGCGTCCGGACTCTTTAGGGTTGCCGGGACCGAGTCACCGCATGGTGGAGGCCGGCGGCACGCAGAGCCAGTCGAAAGGCTACGGCTTCGTCGTCGGTTCGGCGCGGATTACCAGAACGGGACAGGGAGCGGCGTGTAGCACCCGCTCAGCCACGCTCCCCATTAGCCGGATGTGGCCGCGCTGTTCGCTGACGCCACGGCTGCCGATCACGATCAGATCGCTCATCTCAGAGGCCGCGAACTCGACGATCGACTCCGGTGCGGGACCCTCAATAACCCGTCCGGCCACCTGGGTGGCGCCTTCCTCGGCAATCACCTCGGCCACTGAAACCAGGGCGCGCTGTGCCCGAGCGCGGATCCGTTCTCGAATCGTCTCGACAATCTCCGGCGCCAGTTCGCCCGACTCCAGGATGTCGTATTCGACGCACACGATCGGGCTGATCTCGGCACCGCAGACACGAGCCAGACGTGCGGCCAAGCGCGCCGACTCCAGGGAATGTCGCGACCCATCTGTCGGCAGCACTATTCGAGAAAACATGAGAGGCGCTCCCACCGTGGTCGGCGGTCCGGCGGGCCCGGGCAGTGGTCAGTATACCCTGGGGCAGGACGGCGGGGGGAAGCCGCCAAACTGGAGTGAGTTAAGAGGCCCATGGGAGGATTTCAATTGAGCACCTCGGCTCCTGCACCCTGGGTGCTCGGCGTGGACCTGGGCGGGACCAACATCCGCGCGGCGGTGATCGATCGCTCTGGGAAGATTTCGGGGCGCGGACGGCACCCTTCCCTGCAGCAGTCGCCGCACGCGGCCACGCTGGGGGCGATCGTCGACACGTGCCGCGCCGCGCTCAGGGATGCAGGCGCTGAGCCGGGCGCTGTCCTCGGCGTCGGGATCGGGCTCCCCGGGATCATGGATACCCGTACCGGGGTATGTCACTGGTCCCCCAACTTCCCCGCCTGGAAGGACGTGCCCATCGCCGCAACCGTCGGCGATCAACTCGGCCTGCCATGTTTCATCCTCAACGACGCCAAGTGCGCAGCCCTGGGCGAGTTGCTCTTCGGCGCCGGTAAGGGTGTCCGGAATCTCGTGATGATCACCCTGGGCACGGGAATCGGCGGCGCCTTCATCGTGGACGGCCGGCTGCTCATCGGTCCGAACGGCTCGATCGGGGAGGTTGGGCACCACACCATCGCCCCGACCGGTGGCCGGAAGTGCGGGTGCGGCAACTACGGCTGCTGGGAGGCGATGTGCGCGAGGGATGCCATCGTGGAGTTGGCGGAGCGCAAGCTGCAGGCTGGCCGCGATTCGCTGCTGAGAACGGTGGCGTGGCGAACGCAGCTCGATCCCGGGCGGATCAGCGAGGCCGCGCGAGCGGGGGACCTGGTGGCGCGGGAAGTCCTGGACGAGATCGGCTGCCTCATCGGGATCGGGGTGGCTAACCTGATCAACATGCTCAACCCGGAAAGGTTCCTCATCGGCGGCGGGATCGCAGCCGCAGGGGACCTGCTACTGCTCCCAATCCGACGGACTGTGGAGAGCAGGGCGGTCCCTCTCCAGCGAGCGACGGCCGAGATTGTGCTCGCCCGCCTGGGCGACGACGCCGGCGTGCAGGGGGCTGCCGCTCTGGTGCTGGACCGACTGGAGGGTCGCACGGATGCCATCTAGGGCAGTGGCGGTTGGGCTGGCTGTGTGGCTCCTCACGGCGGCGGCGCCCCATGAGGCCGGGCCGGCCCTCCGGTTCCTGAGTGTGACGACAACAAAGGTGACGGAGCAGCGTTTCGACGGCTCGAAGCCTACCCGACACGCCAGGGTCGTGCTCCTGTTTCGGTTGGGATTCGGCCCCAAGGTGAATCGTGAGCGTCTGGCCGGTGTGGACGGAAAGGCGGCCATCACCCCGATCGGTGGGAAGGCCATCGCTTCACAGGCTCTGCTCCTTGAGCGCGATGGCGAGGATCTCGTGGAGATCAGATCGGGCCCGCTCCCGGTCGGGGCGACCCGGCTCAAATCCGTCGCCGCAACCGCCTACATGTATCCGAGCGCCAGGCGAGCCCGGTTTCATCTCCCATGGCTGAAGGATGACGCTGGAGAAACCATCGAGACGGACGGGGCGTCGGCACGCATTGAGCGGTTCGAGTTGGCGGGGGACCGGACAAGCATCTGGATCAGTGTCCGGCCCCCGGCTGGGCATCGGGTGGGGCAGGCCGAGGGACCGCGCGCACCTCTCGGCCAGGCGATGGACATCTACGGGAACATCGTCCGCGCCCGTCAAGACGGCCGCCTGACGGCAGCAGCACCCGGCGAGCCGGGACAGTTTCGGTTCCGAATCGACGGCCCCACGCGCCTCCCGAGCCGGCTGATGCTGGATGTGCCGTTCGTGGGCGGAATCCCGGAGCCAACCCCACTCACCGCTGCCGACATTCCTCTGACTCTGGCGCAACGGGTCGGGAACCATGCGCGTGACTGACCTGATCGAGGCCATCGGCATCGTTTTCAACGGCCCGCACGGCGTAACGGCCGCCGAGCGCACCGCCGGCCACCGGTTCTCGGTGGACGTCGGCATGGAGGTCGATACCGCCGCAGCCGCGCTGGCGGACGACCTGGCCCTGACGGTCGACTACGGCGCAGTCGCCGCCCTGGTGGTCAGCATCGGCACCGGCCCCCCGGTTCATCTGATCGAGACACTCGCGCAGCGGGTCGCCGACGGCGTGCTGAGAGCCCACCCCATCGCGACGGCCGTGCAGGTCCGGGTCAGCAAGCTCAATCCGCCCGGGGTGGTCCCCTTCGAGGCCGCGCGGGTGACGATCCGCAGGGTGCGCGACTAGTCTGGGCACGCACTCCGTCCAGCCAGTAGGTCCTGCCGCGCATCCGCGGGAGGATGCCCGCGGGAACCGTGATGACCTGGTAATCCTCGATCGCCTCGTCGCGGGCGTAAGCCTCCAGCGCCTCCCGAGTGGTGAAGAAGAGGGGTCCGGAATCCTCCGCCGTGTCTCCCTCCGTGTACGCCTCCCGAGTTAGCGGGTCAACGATCATGAGGAGTTCTTCGGGTTGGGACATCGGGCGCTCCAGCCCCGGGGCGACGCGCACGCACGCATCCGGCCGGTGTTATAACAGCGGGGTTGACGAGGCGGGATCTGGCTCCCGCGCAGCTCAATTCTACTCCCCTCACCATCGCAGGAGTTGTCCATGGCCGTTCTCGTCGGTAAGCCGGCACCCGATTTCAGCCTGAAAGCTGTCCAGGTCGACCAGGTGATCGACGGCTACACCTTGTCCCAGTTCAAGGGCGCCAGGTACGTCGTCATCGCCTTCTACCCGCTCGACTTCACTTTCGTATGCCCCACCGAGCTCCATGAGCTGCAGGCGAGATTACCCGAGTTCGAAGCCCTCAACACGCAGGTGCTCGGCGCCTCGACGGATAGCTGGTTCTCCCATCTCGCGTGGCTGAAGACCCCCCGCTCACAGGGCGGGATCGAGGGTGTGACGTACCCGATCCTCAGCGATTTCGGCAAAACGCTCTCGGCGGACTACGACGTGCTGCTTCCAGGCGGAATGGCGCTGCGCGGCACCTTTATCATCGACCGCGAGGGGATAGTCCGCAGCCAGTTCGTCAACGACCTACCCCTCGGCCGCAGTGTGGAAGAGATCCTGCGGACCCTTCGAGCCTTGCAGTTCACCGAGGAGCACGGCGAGGTGTGTCCCGCGAACTGGCAGGAGGGCCAGAGTGGGATGCAACCCAACGAAGCCGGCCTGAGGGACTACTTCTCGCGCTGACTTGCTGGGCAGGCCCTCACCTCCCCTGCCCGACAAGTTGGCCCTTCATTTTGCGCCCCGGCCGCCGATGATTCAGGTGGTCCGGAGGGCCGCAGCGGGAGTGGGCAGGAAGCCGCCCGTCATCCCCCGAACCTAGTTAGCTCTGGTCGGGGTTCTTGCGCGGGGTTAGTGTCTTGTCCATCTCACCAGTCCTCGAACCGAACGAGATTGAGCGGTGGCCCGAGGCCCTGGCCGCTCAAGAGCGCGGCCGCGGGGCAGGTCCGCGCGGTCTCGAGGTTCCCACCAACCGCGAAGAACTCTACGCGCAATTCCAGCCGCTGGTCCGCCGCCTGATGCGGCAGTACAGCGATGATCCCGAGCTGGGGCAGGAACTGCCCGGCGAGATCTTCTGCCGCTTTTGCACGCTGCTCGACGCCTACGACCCGGCTCGGGGGATTCCGCTCCGCCCGTACCTTGTCAAGGGCCTCACCGTCTCCGTGTACACGTTTGTCCGGAGCCAGTGGCGCCGACGACGGCGCGAGATCTACGTGGAGCCGGGCATCGAGATCTCACCCGACACGCAGTCGCACGACCCCACGCGGCAATGGGACCATCGCCTTGCGAATCAGGACGTGCTGAAGGCTCTGCCGGATGCCATCGTCCGGCTTCCCGAGCGCCAGCGTCAGGTGGTGATCAGTCGCTTCTATGAGGGACGCTCCTTCGAAGAGATTGCCGAGACCCTCGGCATACGTCCCGCCACCGCTCGATCTCTGCTGCGGCACGGCGTGAACAATCTTCGCAGATATCTGGCCCGAGACGGACTGGGTTGGGCCTAGACCAAGCCGGGCCAACACCTCCACACTTCGAGACTCCAAAGGCAAGCAATGATCGATCGACGAACCGAGAGCGAACGGCGACGGCATCCTCGTTTCTCTATCCCTGAACCAGTCACCATGATCGGGGCGGCTGGGCAGTTCGCTGGCGACATCGTGAACCTGAGCTACACCGGGATCCTGGTTCAGTGCCTGAGCGAACTCCCACCCGTGGGCGAGGACCTGAGGTTGATCCTCCACCTCGAGCTCGGGGATGTGGAAGCCCGGGGCAAGGTCGTGCGGCACGACGTTGAATTGAAGCAGGCCGCTGTGGACCTGATCCACGTGGACGGTGCGGGTGATCTCCTCCTGGCCACGCTCGTGATGGCGGGAGCGGGGGGCCACCTGGCCGGCGTCAGCAGTTGACGTCCGATACCGAACGATCTAGACTGGCCACGTAATCAAGCCAGCGCACGGCCGACCGAAGACAGCAGGTGCCCTCCAGGGCCGAAGCAACCTGCCGAGGCATTGACCGAAGCAAAGCGGCATCCCCCGGGGATGTCCACGCCTCGCCGCCTCGCCGCGGTGGGGTTTTTTGTTGCCGTGCCTCGGCGCACTCGGATGAAATCCGCGCAGGAGGGGGGTGAACATCATCAGCGCACAGGAAATCCCGCACCGTGACCCGAAGCCGCAGAAGATCGAGCAGGTAGCCATGCTGAAAGCACTGGTCACTCAATCGAGCGGCCTCTACCTCACGGACTACCGCGGGTTCACCGTCGCCGAGAAGGCCGATCTCACACGTCGGTTGCGAGCGGCGGGGGCAGAGTACCACGTCGTAAAGAACACGCTTTTCCGGCTCGCCTATGGCGACTCCGGGGAGGATCCGGGCGAGATGCTCGCTGGTCCATCGGCGATCGTCTTCGCCCTGGCGGACCCGATCGCCCCGGCGAAAGTCGTACTCGACTTCATCCGCGAGAAGCGGAAGGGAGCCGTCAAAGGCGCCATCGTCGACGGCCGACGTTACGGTCCGGAGTCGGTCCAAAAGCTGGCGGAGCTACCGCCACGCGACATCCTCCTCGGACAGGTAGTCGGCGCGATTCAGGGGCCGCTCTACGGCCTCGTCTTCACCCTGGAGTCCCTGATCGGCAACCTTGTCCGAACGGTCCAGGCAATCCATGACCAGAAGGCGGCCGCCTGACGGCGGTCCCCACAGATACAGGCCGCGAGGACGCGGCCCGGAGATTCAACAGTGGCACTTACTCGTACAGAAATCATCGACGCGATCAGCCAGCTTTCGGTGCTCGACCTGGCTGAGCTCGTCAAGGAGCTACAGGACAAGTTCGGCGTCAGCGGCGCCCCGATCGCCGTCGCGGCAGCGCCTGCGGCCGGCGGCGGTGCGGCCGTGGTCGAAGAGGCCCCCACCTCGTTCAACGTCATCCTCACCAGCGCCGGCGCTCAGAAGATCCAGGTGATCAAGACCGTGCGCGAGCTGACGAGCCTCGGTCTCAAGGAAGCAAAGGACCTCGTCGACGGCGCGCCCAGCCCGGTGAAGGAAGGCGTAGCGAAAGAAGAGGCGGAGGCCATCAAAGAGAAGCTGGAAGCAGTCGGCGGCGGAGTCGAGATCAAACCCGCCTGAGGCGCACAGAGCGACAACCGCACGAGGAAGAGGCCCCAACCGGGGCCTCTTCCCTACTGCGGACCGCCGCATTCAAGTCAAAGCCGCCCCACCCCAAACGCGCCAATCACGATCGCGCTTCCGGCTCGCACCTCCGCGCCTCCGCGTGCCTGCGTTCGGCCATCGCTCATCTCACCGCGGCTCCGCGTGAGTAGGCCCCGCCATCGCAGCCTTCATCTCTCCGCGTCCACGCGGCTCCGCGTGAGTGCGTCCCGCCATGGCTCCATTCATCTCTCCGCGTGAGTGACTAGAGCCGCGTCTCCGCGTGCGCACCCCTATCCAAATCACCGCGTGCCTGCCCCAAGCCCCACGTAAGAAAGAGGGCACCGTTACCGGCGCCCCCTTACTGCGTTTCGATTGCTCACTCCACGAAGGGTGATTGACTAAAGATTGCCGCACCAGGGATCCTGTGCAGCGGCCTCCGCGACTTCCTTCGTGACCCCTTGCGTGATACCCAGCTCGAGCCCGTCGCGTGCCGGGGTCATGGGCGTGCCCGTCGCGGACGCGTTCGCGAAAAACCGGTCGAGCTCGTCATCAGAGCGGCCGGGGTCGTGATGACAGGGCACCAGGTGGCGGACCCGGCAAAGCCTGGCGAATTGGAGCGCCTGGTCCAGCGAGCTGTGGCCCCAGCCGACGCATTCCTGATACTGGTCCGAAGTGAACTGCGCATCGTGGATCAGCAAGTCTGCGTCTCGAGCCAGCGCGTACCCGGAAGTCCACCGGTCTTCGAACGGCACTGCCCCCCACCCCAGCGCCGGCTCGTGATCCGGGATGAACCCCAAAGCACCGTCGCCCGTCTCGATCCGATAACCCAGGGTCACGGTCGGGTGGCAGACCAGGGCGGAGGTCACCACGAACTCGCCGATTGCCACCTCATCATCCGCGAGTTCGTGGTAGTGAATCGGTGCCGGCATGTCGCGCAGGTAGGTGGGGAAAATGGGCGGCGAGAGATAGCGGCTCAGGCGCTGATGCAGGCGCAGGGTCGTGCCCTGAGGTCCCCAGAGGTGCACTTCGACATCCGGCTGGTAGAGGGGCGCGAAAAACCCTAGGCCCTGGATGTGATCCATGTGAAGGTGGGTCAGCAGGATGTCGATGCGGCCGGCGTGCGACCCTAGCGTCTTTCCGAGCGCCCGAAGCCCCGTGCCGGCGTCCAGAATGAGCATCGATCCGGAGGCGGTGCAGACCTGGTAGCACGTGGTCTCGCCTCCGTAACGGACCTTGTCCTGCCCAGGAGCTGCGACACTGCCTCGGGTTCCCCAACAACGGATGCGCACGGGCGGACTCCACTCGCCAGCCGGGTCTAGCTCTCCCAAAAAATGGCAACGGCGCCCAGGAAGCGTTGGCCTGGCCCGATGATCGGAAACGCGGTGGCCTGAATCGCACGGGAGATCCCGTCCATCCCCAGGATCCAGAACCTACCGTGTGCCGGGCGGCGCTCCTGCACAGCTATGGCGAGCGGAAGATCCTCGGCCCGTATCGCCTCGCCTTCGTCATTGACCGGCGTGAAGATCGTCCCCCACACGTCCAGCGGCATCACCCCGGTCTCGTCGAAGCGACAGCCGAGGATGACCTCCGCCGGCTCATTGTAGAAATGGAGGGTTCCCGTCGGATCGACGATGAAGATCGGGGTGGCGAGCAGTCCGGCAAGTTGACGGGTGAGAATCAACTCCAGGCCATGCCCCACCAGAGGGGCCGCGCCGGGAACCGGGATGTCCGCTCGTCTCTGCACGCTCATTGCAGAGTCGTTGGGGTAGCGCCACAGCTTTTCCTGCCCGAGCGCCCGACGTCAGCAGCCCCGGTTTGGCTTCAGCGGAGCGTCGCGTCGCCAGAGCCGTTGTAGTGCCCGTTGTCGGGCTGTCCGTCCCCGTTGGAGTCATCCATCCGCGACAGCCTCATGGAACGGGCGTGACCGTCGCAGAAGACGACGCCCACCATCTGAGAGTGGCGCTCGGCCGGCACTGCCCGGCACCCCCATGCACCGCCGCACTCCGCCCCAGCGCCGTAGAACCCATCCCCTGGCGTCGTCGGCCGGGCCCCCGCCGCGCTCGGGTAAGGCGGGTCGATCGCGTAGTTCCCGGCGTTGCGGATACCGGCGTCCCAACCACAGCCCTGCGTGTCCGCGACGGCAATGGTGGAAGCGGGAGCCTGGATCTGGGAGTCCGTCGCGGTAAAGGGAAAGCGGGAATTGCCGAGGTACTGGTAGTTGTAGCCGTAGCCCCCGTAGAAGCTGTTCACGTTGTGGAACCACGGCTTCCGGAACACGTCCATTGGTGCGGAGATACAGGTGAAGAGCTTCTCGTTCTTCACATACGGGAAGACATGATCGGGCCATCGCGACCGAGGCACCTGGCTGGAAGGCGAGCTGCTGAGCGGGTACCCCTCGTTGTCGGTGACATACATCGTCAACGCCAACCCCATCTGCCGCAGGTTGGAGAAGCAGTTCGCCTGCCGTGCTTTCTCTCTCGCCTGGGCGAACACAGGAAAGAGGATCGCCGCCAGGATCGCGATGATCGCGATGACCACCAGCAGCTCTATCAAGGTGAATCCCCGCCTCACGCTCCTCATACCCGGCCCCCCAGTGACAGCACTTCGCCTGACCAACGCCGAGAGTATAGCCGGCGCGGTTATCAGAGACAACCGCCAGTGGGTTTAAAATTTAGTCAAGCCTAATTCGAGGGCGCCGTGCGGCGGACGGCTGTCGTTGAGGGCTGACGGGCGACCGAGTCAGTCGCCGCCGATAATCTCGCGGGTCTTCCGGTCGATAAAGGCATCCCAGATCGGGTAGTGCGACCCGGCCCAGATCTGAGCGCGAAACGCCTCCGCCTGCAAGGTGGTCCACCCCAACCAGCGCAGGGCGAAGAGCGAGTAGAAGGCCGTAACCCGAAAGTTCGCCGCGCAGTGGAGGAGCGTTCGATCCCCTACTGTTTGGTTCATGGTCTCCTCAAAGACCTGGAAGTCAGCATCCGTAGGATTATTCCACACCACCGGAATGTGGTGGTAGCGCATTCCGAGATCGGAGACAAGACCGGCTTCGTCCTCCAGAGCATTCGACCCGTCCGTCGTGGCGAGGTTGATGACCGTCGAGAATCCTTCCGCTGCCGCTTCGGCGAGTTGCGCTGCAGTCGGCTGGCCGCCGGTGGTCAGGAGGTCGCTCACCCATCTGTGGTTGAAGATGTCCGCCGTGCTCATCCGTCGCTCCCAGGCTTGCGCCGATGCCCGATCCGCGCCGCCGAATGGGCGGCGGAGAGCGGACGCGGCCTCCGGCTCCGGATCGACTCCGTCAGCCGGCCGGGGACGGCGTCACATTCACGGACGGAGGGGACAGGACTCGAACCTGCGGGGGCTTGCACCCTCACCTGTTTTCTGGTCGCGTGCCCTCGGACTATGAGCGGTGTGGTTGCGGTCGTCAACTACAAAATCTGGTCCTCCGTAACTCTCGTTGCGAGAAGGGGTTAACGTTGGTGGTGATGAACCAGCAACAAGAACTGGCAGCGTTGGCCCGGTCAGCGTTGGAGCGCAAGAACCTATCGATCAACGCGGCATCCATCCGATTCAATGTGGATCGACAGGTTCTAACCCGCCTCGCGCACGGAATCGCGCCGCGGCTCGATGTGCTCGAGCGAATCGCGGTTGCACTGGGGGAAGATTTGAACCGGTGGCGTCAACTCGCCAGCTACGAGCCCCTGGAGCCCGCGGGCCCGGGCTGGGAGGCGGTGCGCGCTGCGGCGGCCGAGGCACAGGCCGCCGTGGCGGCCGCCGGCATCGAACTCGACTCCGCCATCCCCACCTTCCACGGCGGCGCCAACTCCCACACCACGGAATACATCATCGCCACCATCCGCGCCATGCGCGACGCCCTGCTCAAGCAGGCAGGAGATCGCGAGAGGTAGTCTTGGCTACCCCCACCAGGCCCCGCCCTCGAAATTGCCCCGCGTTGACACACTGAAGACGAGGAGTTGAATGCCCGATATACCAATACTGCTATACCGCGCCGAGATCCTGTGTGATCGGGTGCGGTGATGATCGAGGTTTACGCCTATCGAGCGGCAAGTGGGGATGTGCCGCTCGTGGTGTGGCTTCGCAAGTTCCCAACCCAGGTACAGGAGAAGGCACTCGAGCGTGTCGCGCGACTCAGGCAGTTCGGGCACGCCGTTCTGGAGAATCGCACGGTCGCGGCGCACCTGGAAGACCGGATCTATGAGCTTCGGTTCAGACACTTCAAGGTCCAGCACCGCCTGCTCTTCTTCTTTGACGGCCAGGGACGGGCCGTCATCAGCCATGGCTGCACCAAGGAGCGTGTGGTAGACCCTGCCGACATCGCGTTGACCAAGAGACATCGCCAGGACTATGCGCGCGATCGTGTGACGCATACAGCAACCTGGCCGTGAAATGACTACCCGAGGAGACCTGCCCATGAATGATCGCCGCCAACCAATCAACGCCGACGACCTGATCTTCAAGACCTTTTTTGAGGGAGACGCGGCACTTGAGCAGGCCGCGCGCACTGTTGTGCTTCGGGTCGCCGTTGGACACCGTGTTTTCGAGATGAGAAAACGCCATTCGCTCACACAGAAGGAGCTTGCCGAGCGATCGGGACTAACCCAGCCGGCGATCGCAAGAATCGAGAACGGATCCGGCGCCTTCCCGAGCATCCCAACCCTCGACCGCATTGCGCGCGCTGTGGGGGAAACACTCGATATCACGATTGGCATCACGGATCATCCGTCCGCCACTGACACTCCCACTGCGAGCTCAACCACTAGCAAGGAGTATTACAGCCAGATCACTACTTGCCGCTCGGCGGCACTCACTCAACGAGTCCAGCCGACCGCCAGCGCGGATTGCGGAGCGAGGGTTCAATGGGCGTTGCCACAATGAACCCTGCATTGATCCTCTTCGCCCCGTTCGAGGCATCGGCACTCGACCGGGACGACAACACCCTCTCGCTCTTCCGGATACTCGAGGGCGTGAATGTGGAGCTAAGTCTGTCGCCGCGGGAAGCACAGACGCGCATCAACGTGGCGTGCAAATGGGTCATCGTCAGCATCTGGCACTCGCCCGTCCTTGGTAGTCGGCAGTTCGAGGCGCGGCCGCGCTTCCTGTCACCAGAAGGCGAGGTGCTGTTCCAGGGTGATGCCCTGGCGTTTCATTTTGAGACCCACTTCAATCACCGGCTCCGGATGGGCGTTCATGGGCTTCCCCTCGCGGGGACAGGCCTTCATCGCCTCTGCCTCGATCTTCGGTCGAGGGATCCTGGGGGCGACTGGTGCGAGTGGGAAGAACGCGGCTCGTTTCCGTTCCAGGCCAACCTGTCTTTCACTACGACAGACCCACCCGCGCCACCGGCGCCTGCCACTTCCTGACACCCGGCGCCCTTGACGCCGACGGCCGCTTCATCCGATAACGCAAACGCTAGTTATCCGGAGTGGCCGAGAGTGACCTACACCGAAGAAAGAGCATCGACTGCCCGATTGGCGCTCGGCATCCACGGGCCCGCAACGCTCCGCGACACGGTTCGACTCATCGATTGGCTTGATCCGATGCTCACCGTGCGGATGGCGGCAGTGCCGGCGGCCAGCACCCTGCGCACGGCGGACGGCCGCGGCATGATCCTGCTTCCGAACCCTCTGGTGATTGGCGACCGAAAAAAGCTCCGGTTAGACCCACGTTAGCCGGAGCATCCGAATCCTTGCAGCCAGGCCGACGTACGGTTGCCACATCCAGGCACGCAGCAGACGGAGGGGACAGGATTCGAACCTGCGGGGGCTTGCACCCTCACCTGTTTTCAAGACAGGCGCCTTAAACCGCTCGGCCACCCCTCCCGGCGATTTGCGTTGCATACTATCTACCTGCCCGGGCGGTGTCAACGCAGCCCGGGCAGGCTGAAACTCATCCTCCTGTCGGGCACGCGCAAGGGTATCTGATGGCTGACCTCTCCCCGTTTCCGGGCGTTCGCTACTCCCTCTCTCAGCCGGAGTCCGCCTCGGACGTGGTGGCGCCGCCGTACGACGTGATCGATGCCGACGAGCATCTGCGCCTGCTCGACCGGCATCCCCACAACGCCATCCGTCTGGAGCTACCGGTGGCGACGCCGGAGGATGACGAACACGAAAACCGCTACACGCGGGCGGCCGCGCTCTACCGCGATTGGCTGCGGGCCGGCGTCCTGGCTAGGGAAGCCGAACCCGTGCTCTACGTCTACGGGCAGCGCTATCTCGTCGATGGGCAGCCCCGGGAACGTCTTGGTCTGATCGGAGCCCTGGGAGTTGAGCCCTATGAGCGACAGGTGGTGCTCCCGCACGAGCAAACCTTTCCGAAGCATAAGGAAGACCGCTATCGGTTGCTGACCACGGCGGGTGCCCAGTTTAGCCCCATCTTCGGGCTCTACTCGGCTCCCGGCGAGGGTGTCCGCGCCGCCCTGGAGGCCGTCGCGGTCGCCGAACCGGTCGCCTCCGCCGTCGATCCGGAAGGCGTGGAGCACCGGCTCTGGGTGGCGCCAGACCCGAAGTTTGCCGCCTGGGCACGGGCTCTCTTCGCGGGACGTCAGACCTTCATCGCCGATGGGCACCACCGGTACGAAACGGCGCTTCGCCTGCGCACTGAGCGTCGCGGCCCCGACCCAGGCCCACCGAGCCAGCCGGTGGACTCGGTGATGACGTTCCTGGTGGAAATGGACGATCCCGGGCTGGTGCTTTTGCCCACACATCGCATCCTGGGCCAGGTGCGCCCGGATCTCGACTGGCTCATCGAAGCCGGCAGGTTGTTCGACTTGCAACCGGTGCCCGCAGCCCGGCTCAACACCATGGAGCGCGGGACGGTGGGGATCCTGACTTCCACCGGTGCCTGGATCGCCACCCTCCGCCACGCGGAGCTGATGGACCGGGTCGCGCCGAACCGCTCTGCCGCCTGGCGATCACTAGAGGTTTCGGTGCTCCACAGCCTGCTGATTCCACTGGCGGTCGGCAATCAGAAGCCCACCATCCGATACACCCGCGATCCGCGAGAAGCTCATTCCGCTGTGTCCGGGTCCGACGCGTCAGCCGTCTTCTTCCTCCCCGCTCCCAGCGTGGAGGACCTGAAGGCCATCGCCGGCGGGGGAGAGCGGATGCCTGAAAAGAGCACCTACTTCTGGCCCAAGGCCATCACGGGATTGGTAATCTATTCTCACGACTGACACGGATTCGCGGGCCGGCAGTCCGTACCGCAGCCGCAGCTTGCCGCCCCAGGACACCGCTCCGACATGCCGCTCTATGAATTCCGCTGTCAGGACTGCCGACGGAGGTTTGCGCTGTTGGTCGGCGTGACAGCAGAGGTTCCCCCTCAGGCGTGCCCTCACTGCGGAGGGACGCGGATCCGGAAGCTGATCTCGCGCTTCTCCGTCGCCAGGTCCGAAGACGACCGTCTCGACGCGCTGGGCGACCCCTCCGGACTGGGAGACGTTGAGGACCCGCGGGCGATGGCGGACTGGATGCGTCGAGTTGGGCGCGAAATGGGTGAGGACATGGGAGACGACTTCGATGAACTCGTCGAGGAAGCGGTACAGGAAGAAATGACCACACCGTCCGCAGCCGAAACCGTTACCGCCGGGATGGAGGAGTAGCCCTATGCGAAGCCGGGATTACATCCAGATCAAGGCCCGGGTGATGGGCACCACCATCGACGAGCTGGTTCCCGGCTACGAATCCGGAACCGGGACGAACCCCATCGGCCTCTGCGGCGAACTGCCCAGCGAGCGCGAGGTTGTGCGCGTCCTCGAACTGCTCGATGACGTGTTCTTTCCCGGCTATCGAGCTTATCCCACGTCCCCCAACAGCATCGAAACGACGCTGATCGAGCGGTTGGATGAGGCCTACGACCTGCTCCACCGACAGGTGAGGCTGGCGATGCCGCTGCGGACGCGGGGTAAATACGCGGGCAGCCCCACAGACGCCGGGTGCGCCGACGGGGCGGACGTCGGCGCCGAGGCGTCTCGTATTCTGGAGGAGTTCTTCGCCCGCATCCCATCCGTCCGCGAGCTTCTGAAGCTAGATGTGGACGCTGCCTACGTGGGTGATCCTGCAGCCTACAGCCGCACGGAGATCATCCTGAGCTACCCGGGAATCCGCGCCATCACCACTCACCGGATAGCTCACGAGCTCTACCGTCTGGACGTGCCGCTCATCCCCCGGATGATGAACGAGTACATCCACGCTCATACGGGGATCGACATCCACCCGGGAGCCAGAATCGGAGAGCGGTTCTTCATCGACCACGGCACAGGAATCGTCATCGGCGAGACGACCCTCATCGGCAACCGCGTCCGCATCTACCACGGCGTAACTCTCGGAGCCTACAGCGTAAAGCTGGATAGCCAGGGGCAGCCGATCCGCGCGGGCAAGAGGCACCCCACCCTGGAGGATGACGTCATCGTCTATCCGTCAGCCACGATACTTGGCGGCGATACGGTGGTGGGGCGTGGCGCCGTCGTCGGCAGCAACGTCTGGCTGACGCGGTCAATCCCCGAGGGTGCTACCGTCGCCTACGCACCCACGGTCACGCTGCGCAACGGTGAACCGGCCTCATCCTGAACTGGCGGGAACCCGGACGCGAAAGCGGCCGGCGAACCCAAAGGTCCGCCGGCCGCTCGACCGCACCACTACTCCGCGACGTAGGGCAGCAACGCCACCTGCCGCGCTCGCTTGATCGCTTCGGCGAGCATGCGTTGGTGACGAGCGCACACGCCTTCCGTCTTGCGAGGCTTGATCTTGCCTCGGTCCGTGACGAATCGGCGCAGCCGCTGGTACCCCTTGTAGTCGATGAACTCCGCCTTATCGACGCAAAATGGACATGGTTTGCGTCGCGTACGGCGGTAGCGGTTGGTTTTTATCCGCGCTGCCATTCTTCCTCCGAACACCGATGCCCGACCGCGCGGCTACTCATCCTGGAACGGATCGTCGTAGGCGTGGCCGGCTTCTTCCACGGCCTGAGGCGTGGTGTGACCGCCCGTGCTCACGGATCCTTCCCCACCGCTTTCTCGCGGCCGGTCCAGTCCCTTGAGGGTGTCACACACCACCTCGTAAGCGCGACGGCGGGTGCCGTCGCTGGCCTGATAGGAGCGTACCTGGAGCCGTCCCTCCACCGCCACTAGGCGACCCTTCCCGAGGTAGTTGGCCGCAAACTCCGCTGCCTGTCGCCAGGCGACAACATCGATGAAGTCTGCTTCCCGCTCACCCTGGGCGTTGGCGTGGGTTCGATTGACTGCCACGCGGAACGTGCTGACGGCCACGCCGCTGGGCGTGTACTTCAGCTCGGGATCGTTCGCAACTCGACCAATCAGGATCACCCTGTTGAGCACTTAGGCCTCCTCGTCTTCCGGGCCGGGCGCCGACTCCTCTGCGGCCGGTGCAGGCGGGGCTTCCTCGACTTCTTCGACATTCGCAGCGTCGTCGGCTGCGGCCTCTGCCGCCTCCGCCGCCGCTGCTGCCGCCGCCGCCGCTGCCTCTTCCGCCGCTGCTGCCGCTACCTCCGCCGCTCGGGCTTCTGCCGCCTTGGCTTCGGCTGCCCTGCGCGCTTCCGCAATCGACTTTTCAGCGATGCGGTCGTCCATGCGCAGGATCATGTGGCGGACAACGTGCTCGGACAAACCAAGGACGCGCCCGAGTTCGGCCTCGGCTTCCGGCGACCCTTGGAAGTTCATCACCACATAGAAGCCTTCCCTGCGTCCCTTGATTTCATAGGCGAGCCGACGTCGTTCCCACCGCTCGAGATGCTGGATGGAACCGCCGTTGGACTCAACCAGGGTCTGAAACCGCTGGACCAGGCCGGCCTGCTGTTCCTCGCCCAGGGCAGGGTCGAGGATGTACATTAACTCGTACTGACGCATATTCTCACCTCCCTTCGGATACCCTTTCGGGCAGCCCCGGTACGACGCGGAGCAGGGGCGCGTGACGCTTGATCGACGGGGAACACCCGCCAACTGCATTGGGACGGACGGTCCCAAGACCCAGCCGGAAGCGATCGATCCGGATGGAGCCACGCTGACAGGCCCGGATCATACCACACCGCTCCGACTGCCGCCAGTGCGGCATGCAATTGGGCACCGAGACCACCTGGCAACCGGGCGTGTCGTCCATCCTCGCAGCCTGCGGCGGACCCGGAGATGATTTCTCGGCAGAGAGGCCGGCGCGCTAGCGCCGGCCTCTCCGCCCGGTTGCGCGGACGCAACCGGATCACCTTGAAAGTGCCGACCCTACTTGGTGGTGGGAGGCACAGTCGGCGACATGGGGCTGCCCGGGGACATCGAACCACCCGGAACCGGGGGTTGCCCGGTTGGGGCCCCGCCGCCACCGCCGGCGGCTGCTCCCCCCGGAAGCGTAGGCGACGAGCCGCCCGTTCCCGTGCCGGTCATGATCGGCGGTGGTTCGCTGCGGTTCTTGCCGTCCGTGTCACAGCCGACAAGCGCCAGCGATCCGAGCACCACACAGGAACACCAGAGCGCCAACACTCTTGATCTCTTCATACTTGACAACTCCTTGAAGTGTCGCCCGGATCCCACTACGGGACGTCGTAGGGATCTTGATCGTACGGCCAGGAGGTCTTGTACTGGAACCAGTTGATGTCGTAGTTGACAACCACCGGCGTCCGGAATTCGACCTTCATCACCTTGGCGTGACCGTCGTAGAACAGGGCATTGACCATCTTGGTCCCGCTGTTTGCGCCGTTCCACATGTAGGGATCGGTGCCACCACCGCCGTGCCAGCCCTCTTCCAGGAAGTAGGCCAGGTTGGCGGGCCGGATGATCGAGGACATCCGCAGCCCGTTCTGGAGCTGTGCCCACGTGTCGTGCGCGTGCCGCTGGTAGTAGGATCCGCGCTCCGGACCGGCGATCCATCGACCAACCAGAGCGTCACTCGGGCAGCGGAAGATGCCGGTGTTCTTGATGTAGGGCGCCAGTCGCGCCGGATAGCCAGCCAGCACCTGCGTGGTGTTGCCCGTTCCGGGCTGGTAGAGGCGGATGCCCCAGCAGGTGATGTGGTCGGCGCCGCGGTAGGATCCGGGGTTCTGGCCGATGGCCGAGCAGTTAGCGCCGCCGTCCAGCGGGTTGTACGCCAGGCGTGAGTCGGGGTACATCTCGTCATAGTCCTGAACGTACATCATCGCGCCGAGGCCGATTTGTTTCAGGTTGCTAAGGCAGCTTGACTTTCGGGCTGCCTCGCGAGCACGTGCGAACACGGGGAACAGGATGGCGGCGAGAATCGCGATGATCGCGATCACCACCAGGAGCTCGATCAGGGTGAAACCCCGTCGACGGATACGACGATCCATAGTAGTCCTCCACCGGGCAGCATTGCCCAGGCGGTTTGGCTGATGAGAGGGGGGCCAGGCCAGCCACCTCCTAAGTCCCCTCATGATTTAATCGCAACCCAGCCGGCCGCGCACGCGGGGGCACCGGGTTTATCCCAAATTGGTTGGCGAGATTAACGGAATTTCTCAATACGGAACGGGGGTGAGGGCTTCGACGCGCGATGGTCCGTCTCCCGACGACCGCTGGGATCGGTTCCGATCCGGCCGATGAAGAGGATGGTCCGCCGCTGACGGGGCGGTCGTCACCACCAGCCGCGGTAATCGAACGCCCAGAAGGGGGACCTTCCGTTTCGGTTGATGAGCTCGATCAAGGTTCGGGCCAGCTTCTCGTGATCGTGTCGAACGATGCTGGTCTCGCTGATCAGGTCTCCTGCGATCGGTCGCAAGCCGAGGCGCTTGATCTCCTCGACGTCCGGCAGCACCCAGGTTGATCCCACGCTGGCATATCGGCTGCGAGCGTCCTCGCCGGGCTCGCGGACGTTCACA
>CAZSRZ010000030.1:0-40993 GCA_964609085.1 uncultured bacterium
TAGCCTCCGCGTGCGGGTGGCCAGCTCGCTCGCCAGTTCGGCCTGGAAGAGTTCGGATCGCCGGATGGAACGCTTCAGGCACTGGCTGGAGATGCGGGCGCGCTTGACGCCGCCGAAGACGCACTCCTTCGGCGTGCCGGTGTCGTCGCGGTTGAGGTTTGCGGGGGAATGGTTTTGAATCACGTGCAGTTCGAGCAGCATGGGTGTCTCCTTGTGTTGTGTCGAGAGGTCCGGCCCGGGTCAGCCGGCGGAGGGGTCAGGGGCGTCGGGCTCGAAGCCCGAGAAGAACTCGCGCGCCCACGTCTTTTGCGTGCGACGGGCGGGGTGGGTCCATCGGCGAAGCCCCTTGAGGAGGTCGTCCCAGGGCAGCGGAATCTCGGCGGCATCCGCCATTTTCACGATCTGGCGCAGCCGGTAGGCCAACTCGCCGCCGCCGCCGCCATCGGCGAAGGTTGCGTCAATGAGCAGGCCGACGCGCCGAGCGAGCGGGGACTTTTCCATCTCCTCTGCGGTCGCGCCGCCACCGCGGATCTCGTAGAGCCGGCGGAGCGCTCGGCCCACTCCGCCGCTGGCGTCGACTTTTCGGGTTCGCGTGGCGGTGGCAATCAGGCAAGCAACCAGGAAGCAAGTCTCGAGTTCGTAGTCACCCCGCTCCGGCCGCGGCAGCAGGTAGAACCAGTTGCAGCCGCGTGACTCTGCGAGCGTGTTACCGGCGTTCCGCCGGAGGATCGCGCGCTTACCGGGTGGCAGTCCTCGCACCGCAGCAACGAATCGTTCGTCGGAGGTTGGCTGCGGAGTTCCAGTTTCCTGGGTAGGGCTCGGTTCAGTCATGGTTGGGGCTTCCTTCCGTAGGGTGGGCTGTCATGGTTGGGGCACTGCCGGCAGGCTGCTTTGCGGATCGTTTCTTGGTCCGGGTGGCAGTCTCGTCAAACTTTCGGCACCACCCGCCGTGGAACAGGCCACGGGCCTGGTGGCAGCGGTAAAGCGCTCGGAAGTCCGCGTCCAGGGGATCGAGCGCCGCCTCCAGCAGCGAGGCGCCCACCTTGCGGAGACGCTCCCGCCATGCTCGCCGGACGGCGTCTTGCTGCTGCGGGTCGGCGGTGATGGCGGGCTCGGCGAGCGCCCGGAGCAATGCTTCATACTCCGGTTGGATCTCCCGCCAGTAGGCCGCTCGGGTGGTATCAATCAGCGTGTCGAAGGCGCTCTTGTTGCCCTTTCCCTGCCGGGGATAGGCTCGTTTCAGAGCACCCCGGAGGAGAGACGACACCTCCTCGCCGTCCTTCAGGGCTTCCCACGCCTGATTGAAGAGAGGGGATTGCCAGACGAGTGCGTCCGGCAGTTCCAGGCGCTCTCGGAACCACTCGAAGACCTTCGTCTTCAGGTCCGTCCGCATTCCATAGAGATGGAGCCGGAACTGCTCATTGCACCGCAATACGTCACCTTCCGCCAGTTCTGCATAATGATCCACGACTCGTGGGCGCTGCGCTACCTCCACGTCCTTGCCGCGTTCGTTGGATCGGGAAAGGGCTAGCGGTCCCGTATCCCTCCACACCTCTCTGCCCTCGCTTGGTCGAAGCGGAAACAAGCCGGTCGAACCAGCCTTGTAGGCGACGTTGGGGTCGTCCGCCCAGTCGAAGTCGGAGTCAACACCGACTCCCGCCACAAACGCCATGTCGCGGACGATGGTGGGGGACCTCTGCCCCGTGATCGAACAGACGCCCGCATCGCCCGCGTGGAGCAGTACTCTGCGGGGCTGCCAGGTCATCGCCTCCAGGCGGCCTGCCTCCTTCTGTTTCCCTGCAGGTTGTTGTCCCTGACGGCGCCAGGCAGGGATCCCCAGTTCCGATACCTGCGGCGTAGGCCGCCAGTAGGCGTTGACCACAAGAGTCTCGAAGAGAGTGGGCATGGCGACCACGGCGTACCAGGGGGGAGCGCCGTTGATGGACGGGGAGAGTCCGGCGCCGCCCATGGTCTGGAACACGGGGATGGAAGTCAGTAGCCGGGCGGCGACGGCCGGGCAGACGCCAAACTCTTCCTCACGGTGCCTGTGGAAGTGCGAGGCATTGGTGCCCGAGGGAATCGCCGGGTCAAGCAATGCCACAGGCTTCTTCTCAGCGTCGACCAGATCGGCGGATTGTAGGAAGGGGTGGGCCGGATCGAAGAGGCGGAATCGAGAGGCGTGAGCCTGGAGGTAGGCGTCGAGGCTGGCATCTGGGAAGCCCCCCGCCTCCAGCAGGTCTTCAAGATCCGAACGCCGGGTGGGCCGGAAGACATCCAGCACAACGGCCGTCAAGAACCGGAGTACGCCGAACTCCAGGATCGGCATCTCGTCGCGGATCCCGATCAGTTCCGGTGCCCGGTGCAGCGCCTCGCGCACGCCCACCCAGCGCGTCTCGTCGCTCCGCTCAACCACGGGGATCCACGGTTCAGTCAGCAGATCAAACAACTGGGTCATACTCTTCCACTCCCTGGTCGATGAATAGTCCAAGCTTCGTGTCTGACCGTATGATGCGCGGCCGACCGGACCTATCCCTTCCCCGCCAGACGCCATCGCGGAGGCGAAGGATGCGATGACCCCGAAGCCAGTCCGGCGCCGCCGCGATCGGTTCGTACCCGGGTTCGGGATCAACCTCGCGGATCCACCAACGCGGGATGCCGGCCTGGTTCAGCATCAGGCGGCGGAGCGTTCGGCCCCCTGGGGCACTGGCCCGACTCAGGAGTCCGCGACCACTCTCCCCGTGGAGCACCAGCACCCGAGTAGATTGGTCGGATAGGCGGGTTTGAGCACGGAAAAAGGAACTGGCCTCAGAGCCCTCTTCGGCTTCCTCGAAGGTGACCTCCCCCCCGCATAGGGCCAGGGCGAAGTCCGCGGACGATGGTGGCGCGACCAGACACCGCTTGGCCTTTCCCTTGGCCTGTACCTGGTGTTCGATCCTGCAGTTCTCCGCGACCCGGAGTTCCTCGTCTGTGAGGATTCCGTCAGGGAGATCTCCCCCGTCGTAGCAGGCTCCGATGAGCCGGCGAAAGTCATCCGGCAGACGGAGGGATGGAGCAGCGAGGAGAAGGGCGTAACTACGCAGGAGAGGCTCCTTGTCGTCGTACACGAGCCCAGAGGATCCGAAGTCCGGCTCGCCAGGGTGGGGCAGCAGCACGTGGAGGATAGGATGTCGATGGGATTCCGGTCGCGCTCGGCAGTGCCGATGCAGCCGTCCAGCCCGCTGGAGGAGCAGATCGACCGGCGCAATCTGCGTCACCATCACGTCGAAGTCGACATCCAGACTCTGCTCTACCACCTGCGTGGCGACGAGGATAGCGCGATGAGGGCGTGGAGGAGTCCCGTCCTTGCCGGCGGATTTGCCGAATCGAGACCCGACGAGTCGCTCCAGCCGGCGTCGCTGCCCCGCCGTGAACCGGGCGTGAAACAGGACGAGTTCGGTCTCCGCCGGGCAGCCTCCGGGTGCGGCCAAGTGACGGTAGACCTCCTGCGCTGCCGCTACCGTGTTCATGAGCACGCAGCAGCAGCCCCCGTCGCGGACCAGACCGCTCGCCAGCGCGGCGGTGCCGGCGGGATCCTCCAGTCCACCCGGATGCAGTTCGATGCCGATCGTCACCACTGCGGATTCGACCTGAGATGGGCTCAGCTCTTCGGCCGGTCCGTCCATTGGAAGGAGGGTTACGAGCGGATACTCCCGGGAGGGTGTGGCCGGCAGCTCCGAGCGGTAGGCGGCGGCAAGCCGTGCTTTCTGCCGCTGCGAGAGGGTGGCAGACAGGAGGATGACTGGAATGCGCAGGCATCGACACCAGGCGAGTAATCGTTCCAGAATGACGGTCATGTACTCGTCGTAGGCGTGAACCTCATCCACGAGCAGGACCTTCCTCGAGAGCCCGAACAAGCGCAGAAAGCCGAATCGCACATTGAGCGCGGCCATCAAGGCCTGATCGACCGTTCCGACCCCGTGCTGAGCGAGCAGCGCCCGCCGTGTGCTGCGGAACCACTCGCGCGAGAGCAAGCGTTCGTCGTCGCTGCCGTACGTCTGGCTCGTGTCGGCCGGAGAGTCTGCCTCGGCCAGCCACGCCATGCCGTGGATCAGGCGGGGAGCTGCGTCGGCGGGCTGCGAGGCTCTCAAGAACTCATGGTACCGACGATGCATCTGGTTGCTCGTCGCCCCGGTGGGGAGCGCCAGGTAGGCACCTCGGCGGGTGCGCACCCGGCTCCAGTGCTCAATCAGGTGCAGCGCCGCCTCGGTCTTGCCCTGGCCCATGCGGTCTTCAATGATCACCAGACCGGTCGCGATGCCGCGCTCACGGATGCGCTGATCGAGAAGGGCCTGGATCGGCCTCGGGGCGAACCCCGGAAAGAGCTCCGTGAACGCGGGCGTGGCCCCGTCGCACGTGCCTGAGGTGCCGCTGAAGTCCAGGGCGGCAACAACGCGCCGCGCCTCCGCCCGAGACTGAGCCAGATAGATCTCCGGGCTCGTGTCGTGCCCCAATCCGGGATAGTGGAACAGTTCTGGATTCGATGCAATCCAGTCGGAGAGCACGATTATCCCGGAGAGAAGCACTCCGGTCGCGCTGCTGTCGTCGGGCGGCTCGGGGGTCCCGCTGGGGGGGTGAAAGAGCCCCACGACGAGATGCGCTAGCTCGGCGCGCAGCCTGCTCCATACCTCCGGGTCCCCCGTCCAGGTGCTCTGTAACTCCGCTCCGAAGTCGCCGTGATGTCCTCTGATAGCCTCACAGACGACTGAGGCCGATGGCCGACTCCATCCCAGATCACGGCGGAGCCAGCCACGCAGCCAGCGGGATGACTGTGCTTCATGACGAAATCGCGTCCTGCCGTCCGGCAGCGGCAAGCCCTGGTCGCGCAGACGCTGCGCCAGGGCCGCGTCCTTGCACTGGAACTCGGGGTCCGCCTTGCCCAGGTCGTGCAACGCCACGAGCACAACCGTCCACTCGCGGGTCAGGCCGGGGACATCTCCGAAGTGAGGGAGCAATGCCTCACACACACATCCGGCATCCACCAGGTGCTTCCAGAGTGGATGGAACGGCTCCGACTTCGCCCACAGCAGGCGGAGCTCAGGCGTCATCATGTTTGACTTCCCCGGGGTGCGAGGTCGCCGTCATCGACCGACGGCCGCTGGTGCTCGATCCGGTCGCACGCGCATTCCGGAGCCCGACAGGCTTCGTCGAAAAGCTGACGCCATCCAGCCTCTAGGGCACGGCCTTGCTCATCCGGCCGCTGACCATCGGCCTGCAGCCCACGCTCTATCTCCTCGAGAATCTCGTTGCACCGTCCCAGAAATCCCATGAGTTTACCCTCCGGTCGCCCTCGCCTCCGGCCCAACTCCGGGTGGAGGTCAGCACATGTTCGTGCCTCCGCTGTCGACCAAGACCAGTCTACTCTACTCCGAGACCGGTGTCAATATAACTGCCCTTTGGCTAATACACGCAGAATCCCAAAGTCGCGTCACGGCCCCGATCGTCAACAGCCCCACCCGCTGATCCGTGTTACGGTTACACCGATCCCCGCGCTGCGGGGGTGCACCGATAACGGCGCTGTGGCGATCGGATGCAGGCGAACGTTCCTCACGTGTGTGGGGGAGGGTGGGGGCTCCCGCTGGGACCGCCGTCACCGGAGCGGGGACGGCAGGTGCCTCGCAAGCGCACTTCAAGCAGACTAATCTCGCAGGCCGCGCGGATCCGCGGGTGGGGGACGGATGTCGACCAGGAACAAGCCGGAGCTCTTCTCTAAAGAAGCCGTCGAAGGGGTCCTTGTGCGAATCAGGAACCTCTCGGCGGAGCAATGGGCGGAGATGATTGCCTGGCGTCCTGAGGGGATGACCGAGGAGTGGCCCGAGGTCACCTCGCAGGCGCAAGTTGCTGCCACGGCGGCGAGCCCCGGCGTCGTGGCGCGAACCCGTCGCCCGCTCCGTGTGGTCACGCGGACGAAGCGAGCCGGAAAAAAGCCCGCTCATCGGTAGGCCTCCGCGGCCAATCGCAGTTCGGCCGCCACCTGCTCCCGCAGCCGCTCCGGTGCCACCACGCGCACCGCCGCGCCCTGTTGAAGCACGAACCGCACCAGCCCGATGTTGACGGGCACGCGCATGCGCATCACCAGGCTCCCGTCGGGCTGGTCCTCTTTCACCTCGCTGGGGCTCCACACACGCTCACGCATGTAGCGGGCCTGATCGGCGTTGAAGTGCAGGACCACGTCTTCCGGTTCGCCACCCTTGAAGACTCCGAACCCGGTACTGAGGTAATCACGCAGGTTGAAACCCGGGTCGATCACAAAGCTCTCGCCGGTTTCGCGTACCGCTCTGATGCGCTCACCCACGGCGAAGTGCCGGATCCCCCGGCGGAGATGGCAGTGCCCGATGAGGTACCAGTCGCCGTCGTGGTTGTGGAGGCAATACGGATCGATCCGGCGGGTGTTGATTTCGCCGCTGCCAAAGGTGTGGTAGGTCATTTCCAGTTGTCGACGGTCGCGGCAGGCGGTGAAGAGTAGCCCCCAGGTCTCCGAGTCGAATTCCCGGACCGGGTCGAGCTCGAAAACGGGGAGTGTCTCGATCGCTGCCACCTGTCGGTCGGAATCGAGCATCCCCAGGATTTTGCGGAAGGCGGAGGCCAGCGCGGGCTCGAAGGATGTGCCCCGATAGAGCGCCAGGGCGCGACCGGCAACCATCACGGCGATCAGTTCTTGCTCGTTGAGCGGAACCAGCGGGAGGGTGTTGGCGCTGCCCACCAGTTTCCACCGCCGTTCGGCCCGTGCGAACTGCACGGGCCAGTCCAGCCTGTCGCGCACAAACTCCAGATCACGGCGGATGGTCCGTTCGCTCACCTCCAGCCGCTCGGCCAACGCGCAGGCGGTGCCGCCGCCTCGCATCAGCCAGGCGCGCAATTCGAGCAGTCGACTCAACTGCGGACGTGTATTGAGACCGTGACTATCACTTATCGTCATTCTAAGTTCTTCCGCTGAGACGGTAACTCAGCCTCCCGGACATCCGCTGTCCGGCCAAACATTCGCACTCAGTTTTGCTGGGGTGGGCTTCCGGCTCGCTTCGGTGGCGGCTGATGTCCGATTCTCGACGGGAGCTGCTGCCGGACCTTGCCGGGGGTGTGCGGCACGCGCGCGGGCCGGTGGGGGCGGCGGGGCGGCCCTTCCCGACCAGGCCCGACGGTTCCCGGCGGGTGCGCCCTTCCGGACGTCTCTGCGGAAACCGCGCGGGCTGGTTGGGGTCAGATCAACCGGCGGTCGTTGGTCGGGCCTATCGTTGGTCGGGCCTATCGTTGGTCGGGCTTATCGTTGGTGGGTCGACGTTTGCGGGATCGGGTGGACGATGTTGTTTCGCGCGCGCCTCTGTCATCTCTTTGGGTCGCGGCCGGTGCTGGCGGCGCTGTTGGGCGCTGCTGCGCTGGCGCCGGTGCTCTCCGTGGCCGCGGTGCCGGCGCCTGGCGCAGGGTCTGCCGCGCCGCCGGCCCGGAAGCTGGATTACGATCGCGATATCCGCCCGATCCTGAGTGAGAGCTGTTTCACCTGCCACGGCTTTGACCCGAACAAGCGTCAGGCGGGGCTGCGGCTGGACCTGGTGGCTGGGGCCACGGGGAAGCTGCCCTCGGGCAGCATCGCGATTGTGCCCGGCAATCCGGGCGCCAGTGCCCTCGTCGCGCGGATCACCGCTCGCGATGAGAGCATCATGCCGCCGCCCGGGTCACGCCACGCGCTCACCCCCGCGCAGATCCGCACGCTGCGGCAGTGGGTGGCGCAGGGCGCTCCGTATGCGCCGCATTGGGCCTTTGTTCCGCCGACCCGCCCATCGCTGCCGCAGGTGCGCCAGTCCGCCTGGGTGCGCAATCCGGTCGATCGCTTTATCCTGGCCCGGCTGGAGGCGCTCGGTCTTCCGCCTTCGCCGGAGGCGGATCGCCCCACCCTCGTCCGGCGCGTCAGCCAGGACCTGCGTGGGCTGCCGCCGACGCTGGCGGAGGTGAATGCCTTCGTGGGGGACACCCGGCCCGATGCCTATGAGCGGATGGTGGACCGGATGCTCGCCTCCCCCCACTATGGGGAACGGATGGCCCTGAAGTGGCTGGACCTAGCGCGCTACGCCGATACCCACGGCTACCACATCGACAGCCACCGCGACATGTGGCGCTGGCGCGACTGGGTGATCGATGCCTATAACCGCAACCTGCCGTTCGACCAGTTCACGACCGAGCAGCTTGCGGGCGATCTGCTGCCCAATCCGACCCTGGATCAACGGATCGCCACCGGGTTCAACCGCAACCACCCGATCAACTTTGAGGGCGGGGCGATCCCGGAGGAGTACCACGCCAACTACATCTTTGATCGGATCGACACCACCTCCACCACCTGGCTCGCCCTCAGTATCCGCTGCGGCCAGTGCCACACCCATAAGTACGATCCGATCACCCAGCGCGACTACTATCGCCTGTTCGCCTACTTCCACAATGTGCCGGAGGCCGGGCTGGACGGCACGCAGGGCAATGCTCGGCCGTTCATCAAAGCGCCGACGCCGGAGCAGGCGGAGCGCCTGGCGGCGTTTGACCAGCGTATCGCCGGTCTGGAGAAGGAGCGTCAGGCGCGCTTGCAGAGCGCCACCCCCGCCGCTCGCCTCTGGGCGCGGACGGTGCAGGGGCCGTCCGTCCCGGATCCGCTCACCGCTGGGCTGGTGGCCCACTTCCCGCTGGATGAGACGGCCGGGGAGACCGTCCGGAACCTCGCCGGGCAGGGCGGGACGCACCCGGTGCAGGGGAAGGCGGAATGGGCGCCGGGCAAGCTGGGCGGGGCGCTGCGCCTGAACGGCACCAGTGTGGTCGATCTGGGCGATGCCTTTAGCTTTGATCGCGAGTCCGCCGTGTCGTACGGTGGGTGGGTCCACCCCACCAGCGCGGATGCAGGGGTGGTCATCGCGCGCATGAACGATGCCGCCGCCTTCCGTGGGTGGGATCTCTATCTCGCCGGCGGGCTGGTCTACGTCCACCTCGTCCACCAGTGGGAGCAGAACGCGATCCGGGTTAACACGCAGGCGCCCATGCCGTTGAATGCGTGGAGCCACGTGCTGGTGTCCTACGACGGCTCGGGGAAGGCCGCCGGGGTGCGGGTCTATGTGAACGGGAAGTCGCAGCCGCTGCAGGTGACGCACGACACGCTGACCGGCACGCTGACCACATCCACCCCCACCTTCCTGGGTCAGCGCAATCCGGGCGCCCGCTTCCGGGGGATGCTGGACGACATCCGCTGCTACCACCGCGCACTCCCCGCGGCGGAGGTCGAGCGTCTGGCGTTGGGTACGGGCGGAGGCATCGCCGCGCTGCTGGCGCAGGCACCGGAGCAGCGCTCGGAAGCCGCGATCGAGGCCCTGGCGGCCCATTACCTTGAGCGGCTGGATGCCCCCCTGGTGCAGGCGACCCAGGAGCTGGCAAAGGCGCGGAAGGAACGGTCCGATCTGGACGGGCAGGTCACCACGACGATGGTGATGGAGGAGATGGCCACGCCGCGAGAGACTTTCGTCCTGGTGCGCGGGCAGTACAACCAGAAGGCGGAGAAGGTGACGCCGGGAGTGCCGGAGGCGATCGGGACGCTGCCGACCGGGGCACCCGCCAACCGGCTGGGCCTCGCCCGCTGGCTGCTGGATGAGCGCAATCCCCTCACCGCGCGGGTGGCGGTCAACCGCTATTGGGAGATGCTGTTCGGGGCGGGGCTGGTGCGGACCAGCGAGAACTTCGGCGTGAAGGGGGAGCGACCCAGCCATCCCGAGCTGCTCGATTGGCTGGCGACGGAGTACCGCCGCACCGGGTGGGACACGAAGGCGATGATGCGCCTGCTGGTCACCAGCGCCACCTACCGCCAGACCTCCGCCGCCGGGCCGGCCTCCGTCAGGCTCGATCCGGAGAACCACTTTCTCTCGCGTGGGGCCCGCTTCCGGCTGCCGGCCGAGTTCGTCCGCGATCAGGCCCTCGTCGCCTCCGGGCTGCTGGTGCCCACTCTCGGCGGACCCTCCGTCAAGGGCTATCAGCCGCCCGGGTTGTGGGAAGAAATCGCCTTCGGAGGCAGCTTCAGCGCCCAGACCTACGTGCAGGACCATGGCGAGAAGCTGTATCGGCGCGGGATGTACCAGTTCTGGAAACGGACGCTGCCCCCGCCGGGGCTGCAGACCTTCGATGCGCCGGAGCGGGAGTTCTGCATGGTGCGGCGGTCCGTCAGCAACACGCCGCTGCAGGCCCTGGTGTTGTGGAACGATCCGACCTACGTCGAGGCCGCGCGCAAGCTGGCGGAACGGATGCTGAGCGAGATCGCCGCCTCCCCGCGCGACAGGATCCGTTACGGCTTCCGGATCGTGCTGGCGCGGCAGCCTAAAGACGAGGAGCTACGCGTGCTGATGGGCGTGTTCGAGGACCGCCGCGCCGCCTACGGACGCGACCGAGCGGCGGCCGAGAAGCTACTGAGCGTCGGAGAGTCGCCGCGCAACGCCTCCCTGGATGTGGTCCAACACGCCGCGTACACCGCCGTCGCCAACGTGCTGTTGACCCTGGACGAGTCCATCACCCGCAACTGAGCGCCAGTGGGAACTTTTGGGTCGAAGATAGGAACAGACAGAATGAACTCCCAACGCGAACTTGAGCTGTTGCTCACCCGCCGCCAGTTGTTCGGCCGCGGGGCGGGCGCCCTCGGCGCCGCCGCCCTGGCGACGCTGTTTCAGGAGCAGGCAGGGGCGCAGCCGGCCCGCGATCCGCTGGCGGTGCCCGGGGAGATGGGCAGGCTCAGTTTCCCCGCGCGGGCGAAGCGGGTGATCTACCTCCATCAGGGAGGCGCTCCCTCTCACCTCGACCTGTTCGACCACAAGCCCGGGCTGGCCGAGCAGTACGACAAGGACCTGCCGGACAGCGTGCGGCAGGGCCAGCGCATCACCGGGATGACCTCCGGTCAGAAGCGGCTGCCGATCGCGCCCTCCATCTTCAAGTTTGCCCAGCACGGCAAGAACGGCCAATGGCTAAGCGAGCTGCTGCCTCACACGGCGAAGGTGGCGGATGAGATCTGCATTGTTCGCTCCATGCACACCGATGCGATCAACCACGATCCGGCCATCACTTTCATCCAGACCGGCTCCGAGCAGCCCGGCCGCCCCAGCCTCGGCGCCTGGCTCTCCTACGGCATCGGCAGCGAGTGCAAGGACCTGCCCGCCTTCATCGTCCTCATCTCTCTCGCCAGCAACGGGGCCAACGATCAGCCCCTCTTCGGCCGCCTCTGGGGCAGCGGGTTTCTGCCCTCCGTGCACCAGGGCGTGAAGCTGCGATCGACAGGCGACCCCGTCCTCTATCTGAACAACCCGCCCGGCATCGATGCCGCCGGCCGCCGCGCCTTGCTAGACGCCACCAACCGCATCAACCGACTGGCGCAGAAGTCCTTTGTGGATCCGGAGATCAACACCCGCATCGCGCAGGGCGAACTGGCCTTCCGCATGCAGACCTCAGTGCCCGAGTTGATGGACCTCTCCAAAGAGCCGGCAAGGACCTTCGAGCGCTACGGTCCGGAAAGTCGCAAGCCGGGCACGTTTGCCGCAAACTGCCTCCTCGCGCGGCGCTTGATCGAGCGCGACGTGCGACTGGTCCAGCTCTACCATCGGGGATGGGACCAGCATGGCGCCCTGCCAAAGATGATCGCCAGCCAGTGCAAGGACACCGATCAGCCCTCGGCGGCATTGATCATGGATCTCAAAGAGCGAGGCCTGCTGGACGAAACGCTCGTCATCTGGGGCGGAGAGTTTGGGCGGACGGTTTACTGTCAGGGCAACCTCACTCGCACGGATTACGGGCGCGACCATCATGGGCGGTGCTACTCCATCTGGATGGCGGGGGGCGGCATCCAGGGCGGCATCACTCACGGGGAGACCGACGAGTTTGGGTACAACATCATCAAAGATCGGGTGCCCGTGCACGACCTGAACGCGACCATTCTCCACCTGTTGGGGATCGATCACACCCGGCTGACCTACCGTTACCAGGGCCGCGACTACCGCCTCACCGATGTCGAGGGCGAGGTCGTCAAGCCGATTCTCGCCTGATCGCGCACGTGGTTGCGGCGCATGCCGGCGAGACGCCAGCGTTCCCGGGGCGTGGGTGCGGGCCCGCCTGATCGCGCACGTGGTTGCGGCGCGTGCCGGCGAGACGCCACCGTTCCCGGGGCGTCGGCCTTCTCCCGCTCCCTCGCGTGAACGGACTGGCGAAAATGGATAGATGCATTACATCCAACCGTCCGGCCGTGCTGTCAGGTGATCTGATCTTCGACGGTGGATGGGGTGGGAGCGATCACTCGGCCGGGCGGTGTCGCTTGTCGGCCTCGGCGTCGCCGCGTTCCTCCCGATTGTGCTTGCGGACCAGGTAGTTGCCCGCCCAGTGCTCGCCGTTCACGTTGAAGGTTCCGCTGACGTCCACCGCCGTCTGGCGACCTCGGGGGCCCAGCACCGCCGAGAACCGGAATGAGCGCGCGATGGCATCGAAGGAGCCGATGAGCGGGCCATAGAGCCGGTCCCCCAGACGGACCTTGCCCTTGAGCAGCCGCTGGTCGCCGCGGAAGTAGTCCTTGCTGATCTCCAGCCGGATACGGCCGCTCTCTCCGGTGGCATAGGGGGTGTAGGTGCCGAGATAGACACCCCTGACCGTGATGATCCCGCCGCAATCCGCCAGCGCTGCGCCAGCGCTGAACAGACCGAGGAGCAGCGGCAGCAGGAGTCTGCTGGACGAGACATTCGTCATCTGGAGCGGCATGTTGGGTGCTTTCGGGGTGGGGGGCTGCGTGCCGGAGTGAAGGGCGGCGTCGCTGCCGGCATGATACTACTCCACGGTCCCATCCCAAACCCTGCTTCTCGGCCGCGAAAGCTCACCGCGCCGGGGCTTTCCACCCGACCGATGGAGCCCGAGACCCCGATGCCAAGCCTGTCAGCGCGTGTGGAAAACGGGGTTCGCCTGCTCCTGCTGGACGGCAGGGAGCGGGTGGCCGACGCGGCCAGCCTCGCGGCAGTTCGGTCCAGGACCCCCCACCTGCAGCCGGTTCCGCTGGGGATGGCCCCCAGCTTTGGGTTCGGCGACCGTACGGGACTGGCCACCCCCGGCCACGTTGCTGCCCTACGCCGGGCGGGCGTCGGCATCGCCCCCATCTTTGCGCAGCAGTCGATTCGTGAGATGGCCCGAACCTCCCGCACTCCCCAGCAGGTGATGGACGACGCCACGTTTGGTCTGCTCCAGTCTGACCTGACTCAGTCGGCTTGGGCGTCGCCGGTGGGGGCTGACGCCGACCACCTCAAGACGCCGGAGGATATTGATGTCACCGCGGCAGCGGGATTCACGTTCTTCACTCTGGATCCGTCCGCCGCAGTTGATGCTGCGGCGGATCGCCTGTCGCTGGAGGAACTCCGCAGCCGGGCCGACGCCCTCGCGGCGGAGATGCCCTGGCTGACGGAATACGTGGGGCAGGCATGGACACTCGACACCGGGCGAAGAGTCGAGTTCACGGAGGCGGCCTGCCTGCGAGCCGGCGTGAAGTATGGGCAGGCCATCGCGCTCGCGATCGGGCTGGCGCAGCACGTCGACCGGGCGATGGCAGGGCGTCCCTACGAGATCGAGTTGAGCGTGGACGAGACGGTGCACCCCACCAGCCTGGTGGAGCACGCCCTCATCGCCGAGCGGTGTCGCGCAGGCGGGATGCGGCTCGTGAGCCTGGCGCCCCGCTTCATCGGTGAATTCGAAAAGGGGGTGGATTACAAGGGTGACCTGAGCGCCCTCGATCGGTCCATCGCCGACCACGCGGAGTTGGCCCGTCGTCTCGGCCCCTACAAGCTGAGCCTGCATTCCGGCTCGGACAAGCTCTCGATCTATCCGATCCTGGCGCGACACACGAATGGCAGGTTCCACGTGAAAACCGCCGGAACGAGCTACCTCGAAGCCTTGCGCGTGGCGGCCCTGCAGCATCCGGCCCTGTTCCGCCGGATCGTCGCCTTCGCGCGAGAACGCTACGAGGCGGACAAGGCCACCTACCACGTCTCCGCCCGGCTCGACGCGGTACCGCCGCCGGAAGCCGTCAGTGATCCGGTGGCCCTGGAGCAACTCTACCTGGAGCGGTGGTCCGAAGTGCCGGTGGGGCGCGGCTTCACCGCGCCCGGTCGGCAGATCCTGCACTGCACCTTCGGCTCCGTGATGGGTGACGCCGACCTCGGAGGCGGCCTGCGCCAGGTGTTGATCGATCACGCGGACACCTATGCCGAGGTACTGGAGGATCACTTCGCCCGGCATCTGTTCGCCCTGCGGGCGTAGGAGAACACGATGGCGCACGGGTTCGATCTGAACGGCCTCACGGCGCTGGTCACTGGCGGCACGAGCGGCCTGGGCCAGGCGATTGCCCTGGGTCTGGCAGGGGCCGGGGCGAAGGTCCTGGTGGGCTCCCGGGATGAGACCCGCATCGCGGAGGCAGTGGCCGCGCTGCTCGCGATCTCAGCGGGGCACGAGGGCTTTCGGCTGGACGTGGGCGACCCCGCTTCCATCGACGGGCTGTTCCGGGCGATCGATGAGCGAGCCCTGGGGCCGGATCTGCTGGTGAACGCCGCCGGAACCATCCAGCGAAAGGATCCGATGGAAGTCACGCTCGAGGAGTGGGAAGCTGTGATGCGCGTCAATCTCACGGGCACGTTTCTGTGCTGCCAGGCCGCGGGCAGGCGGATGCGGGAACGCGGCGGCGGCAGCATCCTCAACATCGCCAGCCTCACCAGCTTCGTCGGCTTCTCCGAGGTGACGGCCTACGGAGCCAGCAAGGCCGGTGTCGCCCAACTCACCCGCTCCCTGGCCAACGACTGGGCGCGCTTCGGCATTCGGGTCAACGCCATCGCCCCCGGGGTATTCCCCACGCCGCTCAATCGGAGCCTGCTCGAAGGGACGCCGAGAGGGGCCTGGCTGCGTGAGCACACGCCGATGGAGCGCTTCGGACGGCCGGAAGAGATCGCCGCGGCGGCGCTCTACCTCGTCAGCCCGGCGGCCGGGTTCACGACCGGCGAGGTGCTCACCGTCGATGGCGGCTTCATGGCGCGCGGCGTCGGGCCCCATCCGCCCGGAGCCTGAGTGCGCGGGAACTGACGACCGGCGTCGGGCTTCAGGATGCCGCGGCAGGTTTGGGGAAGAACCGCCGCAGGCGCTTCTTCACGACCCTCGGAGCCAGTTCCCGGAACATCTGCGGACCCTGGGTCAGCGTCATCTTCTGCGTCCACCACCAGAGGTTGATCCCGATGGTTGGGGACTTGGTATGGACTCGGTGCCACCAGCCGAACGGCAGAAAGAGGATCTCGCCGGGGCCGAGCTCCACGTCGTAGTCGGGCTCGATGCTGTTCCAGATCGCCGCCTTTCCGGGATCGGCGTCGGCAAAATCCGCCTCGCTGAACTCCGAACTGTAGCCGCGATTGACGGGAAACAGCTCCGGCGAACGGGTAGGCCCGAAGAGCACGAACCGTTTCACGCCGGTGATGTGCGCCATCATGTTGTGCTGAAAGTCGCGGTGGCACTGCGTGAACGTGCCCGCCTTCGCCATCCAGAACTTGTACATGCCGAATGGGGGGCGGGTGATCCAGGCATAGTCCGGGAACTGGACGTGACCACGGAGTTCCGGGATCAGCTTGAAGAGGTCCACGTTAGAGAGGTAGCCGCTGTCCCCGGGCTTCGGGTGTGTGAAGGTGTCGATGTAGTCGCGGAGCAGCATGTAGTCCCAGGTCATAGCCACGTCGTAGCGACCGGTGTTCACATGGAGGCGGGTGTCGCCATAGGTGTCCCGAAACCAATCGAAGGACCAGAGCTGGTAGGCTTTCCAGTCCTTCATGGCGTTGACGAACACGACGGGCTGGCCCGGGGAGCCGCCGTAGAGGCGGAAGAACTCCGCCCGGGAAGGCGGCTCGACGCGGAGGATCTCGTGGATGGCCAAGGTTTAGCTCCTGGAAGCCCGGTCAGGCGCAGTCGGCCGTGGGAGAGGCTACCGGTCAGGTACTGACTCACCCATGTTAGTGCAACTGGGCGGGGGGAGCGAGCCCCCCGGCAGTCCATTCAACGCTGAGAGCCTGGGGGAACCCTAGCGCGAGTCGCGGGCGAGGAGCAGGAAGGTCTCCCCCGACTGCTTGATGCTCTCGTTCAGGACCATCACGGGGATCCAGCCATCGCCGGCAAGGGTATTGAGGGCCGCGCACAGGGAGCCGTCGCCGTGCGGGACACGTTCCGCATTCGCCCGGAAGGGGATGGGATTCTCCGTGAGGTCCCAGTGGCCGCCGTCGACACCGGACTGGCGGTGGTGAAGGATGCGGAATTCGCGCGACATCGAGATCCTCCTCTGGACGATGGTGCGTGGCTTCACTCATTTGGACGGCTCCGATGCCGGAACGTTGCATCGGCGAGCGATTAGCCGAGAAGCCGGTGGCGCTGACCGTTCCCGACCCATCCCGACCGATCCCGGCCGATCCGGGATGGGACACGGGCCGCGGATTGCGGTGAAGATTGAATGCCAGTTCCTCACGAGGCCCCCCATGCCGAACCAACGCCCCCTGACGATTCACGACTTCCATCAGCTCAAGGCCGAGGGGCAGCCGATCGTTGTGGTGACGGCCTACGATCACCCGACGGCTCGTCTGGCGGATGAGGCCGGCGTCGACGGCATCCTGGTGGGCGATACCCTGGGTATGGTCGTGCTTGGGTATGACTCCACCCTGCCGGTAACGATGGCCGACATGCTCCACCACGTTCGGGCGGTCTGCCGGGCGCGACCGAGAGCCCTCGTCATCGCGGACATGCCCTTTCTGGCGTGCCACGTCGGTGTGGATGAGGCCGTGCGCAATGCCGGCGAATTTCTTCGAGCCGGCGCGGGTGCCGTCAAAGTGGAGGGGGGTAGAGCCGTGATTCCGACGGTGCGGCGGATCCTGGATGCAGGCATCCCGGTGATGGGCCACCTGGGGCTGCAGCCGCAGTCGGTGCGGCAGGTCGGCGGGTTCAAGATGCAGGCAAGGACGTCGGACGCCGCTCGTCTCCTGCGGGTGGAAGCGCAGGAACTAGAGGATGCGGGCGTCTTTGCCCTGGTGTTGGAGATGGTGCCGGTGGAAGTTGCGGCCGCCGTGAGCCGTGAACTCAGCGTTCCCACCATTGGGATCGGCGCCGGGCCGGGGTGCGATGGTCAGGTGCAGGTGATCCACGATTTGCTCGGACTTTACGCGGCCTTCCAGCCCCGCCATGCGCGCCGGTATGCCGAGGCCGGCGACCAGATCCGAACGGCGCTGGCGAGCTACGCGGCGGACGTGCGCGCGCGGGCGTTTCCCGGTCCGGCGGAGAGCAGCAGCGTTCCCGAGCTGGAGGACAGCAGCACTTGGAGCTGATCCGCACCGTTTCAGAACTGCGCGGGCGGGTTCGGGTTGCCCGAAGCGTGGGTGGTCGCGTCGGGCTGGTGCCCACCATGGGCGCCTTCCATGCGGGCCACCTCTCCCTGATGCAGGCGGCGAGAGCGGCGTGCGAACTCGTCGTCGTGTCGCTCTTCGTCAACCCGACGCAATTCGGGCCCGGGGAGGACCTGGAGCGCTATCCCAGAGATCTCGACGGAGATGCAGCAATGGCGGCTTCCGTAGGCGTCGATGCCCTGTTCGCCCCCGCGGTTCAGGAGGTCTACGCCGCCGAGCATGCCACCACGATCCACGTGGCGGGTGTCACGGAGCACCTGTGTGGGGCGTCCCGGCCGGGACACTTCAGCGGTGTCGCAACCGTCGTTGCCAAACTCCTCCACATGGCTCAGCCCGACGTCGCCTACTTTGGGCGCAAGGATTACCAGCAGCTTCAGGTGATCCGGCGACTGGTGGCCGACCTGAACATCCCGGTCGAAGTGGTCGGCTGCCCGATCGTGCGTGAGCCGGACGGCCTGGCCATGAGCAGCAGGAACCGGTATCTCTCCGAGGAGGATCGTGCCAGGGCATTGTCGCTCGTGCGTGGGTTGTGGCTCGCGCGGCGAGCATTTGAAGGCGGGGAACGCGAGGCATCGGCGCTGACCGCCCTGGCAGGCGGGGAGATCCGCACTGCGGGGGCTTCGCTGGAGTACGCGGAGTTGGTGGACGCCGAGTCCCTGGCCCCGCTGCGCCTCGCGGACCGGGCCGCTGTTCTCGCCGTGGCCGCACGAGTGGGGCCCACCCGCCTCATTGACAACCTGGAGTTCCCTGCCTCGTAGCAAAGCCCCGAACTGCCGATCTCCAGTGAGCCGCCTCAGTTCCTGTCCGCGGGGGGTTTCTCCAGCTCAAAGGCCGCGTGGAGGGCGCGGACCGCATCGGTGATCCGATCCTGATGGATGACGCACGTGATGCGGATTTCGCTGGTGGTGATCAGTTCGATGTTGATCCCCGCCTCGGCGAGCGTCTGGAACATCCGTGGGGCGTAGCCCGGCGTGCTGAGCACGCCGGTGCCGACGATGCTCACCTTGCCCAGCTCCTCGTCGGTTACCACACCGGCCGCGCCCGCCTCAACCGCCGCGGGCCGCACGGCGTCCAGGGTCCGCTGTAGATCCACCTGGTTCACTGTGAACGTCAGGTCTGTCGCCAGTCCGTGAAGGCTGGCGTTCTGTACGATCGAATCGGCACAGATGCCGGCGACCTCCAGTGCGGCAAAGATCAGCGCTGCCGCGCCCGGGCGGTCGGGCAGTTGCGTCACAGTCACCTCGGCGATGTTCACGTCATGGCTGATGCCCCTGACCTTGTTCCCGGGTTCCATGCCGCTCTCTCCCTGGATCATCGTTCCCGCAGCCTGGACCATGCTGCTGGCCACCAATATCGGCAACCCGTGAAGGGATCCGAGCTCGACCGCGCGCGGATGCATCACGCGGGAGCCCTGGCTGGCCATCTCCAGCATCTCCTCGTAGCTGATGCTGCTCAGCTTCCGAGCTCGTGGTTCCACCCGCGGGTCGGCGGTGTAGACACCCTCAACGTCGGTGTAGATCTCACATCGCTCGGACTGGAGCGCGGCTGCCAGGGCGACAGCCGTGGTGTCGCTGCCGCCACGACCGAGCGTGGTCGTGTCCGTTTCCGGGGTTGTTCCCTGAAACCCAGCGACGATGGCGACCTGTCGATCGGCCAGCGCCCGGCGGATCCGACTCGGGTCGATGCTGAGGATGCGCGCGCGGCCGTGCGCCCGGTCAGTGAGGATGCCCGCCTGCGCACCGGTGAAACTCGTGGCCGGTACACCCAACTCTCGCAGGGCGAGCGCGAGGAGCGTGCACGACACGATCTCCCCCGTTGAGAGCAGGAGGTCCATCTCGCGATCGCAGGGGTTCCGCGAGACCCGCTTCGCCAGGGCGATCAGAGAATCGGTGGTATCCCCCATGGCGGACACCGTCACCACCAGGTCCGCCCCCTCGGAGTAGCGAGCCGCTACTCTGCGAGCCACGTGCAGAATACGGTCTGCGTCAGCTACTGAAGACCCGCCGTACTTCTGCACCACCAGCGCCATCATCCAACCTCGCCCGAGGGCTGCCTCGGTGGAGGTAGTATCTCATGCTTGCGGTGAGGCGGTTCCAGGACCGGCTCTAGGGGTTGGCCGCCGAGTCCGACCGAGCCAACGAAAACGCAACGCGTCAGTTGGGCCGGAGTTTCGCTGCCAGGGTGCATCCCTCGCCCGGATCCCGTAATCCAATAGTAGACTGGAGTGAGCGGCCCACGCGGTCGCTTCAGGAGAAGGCCCCATGCGTCGACGCCGATTCGCCGGGCGGGCAGCGTTGCTCGCCGTTCTCGCTCTGCTGACCGGATGCGGAGTCTGGCGAGCCGGGGCCGAAGAGCCCAGAGCGGACGTGCGCATCCCCGCTCCCGAACTGCCCGTCGGGCTCCGCTGGCTCAACTCGCCGCCCCTGACGATGGCTCAGCTACGTGGAAAGGTCGTGATCATCGACTTCTGGGAATACACGTGCATCAACTGCATCCGCACCTTCCCCTACCTCAAGGCCTGGCACTCCAAGTACGCCGACAAAGGCCTGGTGATCCTGGGAGTACACACGCCGGAGTTCAAGTTCGCACGGAGCGCGGACAACGTCGCACGCGGGGCGAAGGAATTCGGCCTGCTCTACCCGCTCATCAATGATGCGGATCAGCAGGTTTGGAAGGCCTACGGGAACCGATACTGGCCTGCGAAGTATCTGATCGACGCCAAGGGGAATGTGCGGTACTACCACTTCGGCGAAGGCGGCTACCGGGCGTCGGAACTGAAGATCCAGGCGCTGCTTCGCGAGATCAACCCCGCCGTGCAGCTCCCCGAGGTGGAGACACCGGTTCGCACCAGCGACCGCGAGGGTGCCGTTTGCTACCCCGTCACCCCCGAACTCTACCTGGGCCACGAGCGCGGCGTCTATGAAGGCACGCTGGCAAACCGCGAGGGGTACCAACCCGGGAAGACCATAGCGTACAAGGACCCGGGTCGATGGGAGGATGGGCTTGTCTACTTCAATGGACGTTGGACGAACCACCCTGAGGCCATGATCAGCACCCGCCCGAAGTCCCCCGGACAGGACTACGTCGCCATCCGCTACCACGCCCTGGGGGTGAACGCGGTGCTGCGGCCGGAGCAGGGGAAGCCGGTGACGGTCTATGTGCACCACGACGGCAAACCCGTTGCCAAAGCGGATCGGGGTGAGGACATCAAGTTCGACAGCCTCGGCCGGAGCTACATCGTGGTCGACGAGCCCAGGATGTACCACATCATCCAGAATGCGAAATACGGCCAGCGGAATCTCAAGCTCTCACCGATGGATGCCGGGATGGGCATTTACACCTTCACATTCGTGTCGTGCGAGGTCGAGAAGTCCCCGGTCGCCCCGGTGCCTCCACCGTGAGCGACGTGCGATCGGGTAGGCTGGCGGACGGGCGTCTGTGAAGCTCCTGGCAATGGAGACATCCGGCCCCGTCGCGGGGGTCGCATTGCACGCCGATGGAGCGCTCCTCGCCGAGTTGCAGTACAGGCATTGCCAGGATCTCTCGCGGACATTGATGCCGACGGTGGAACGTCTGCTGGGGACGGCGGATTGGACGGTATCCGACCTGCAGGGCGTGGCGGTCTCCATCGGCCCCGGTTCGTTCACCGGGCTGCGGCTGGGGGTCACCGCGGCGAAAACGCTGGCCTGGACACTCGGTCTGCCGTTGATCGGCGTCGGCGTCCTCGAGGCGTTAGCCGCTGAGCGACCGGCACCCGAGCGAGCCCTCGTCTGCAGTGTGGTCACGGCGTCGGCGACGCAACTCTATGTGGCGCTGTTTCAATGGGTGGGGGCCCGCCTCGAACCGCGTGCGGGCGAGACGCTGTTCGAGGCGTCGGATCTGGCTCGCCATCTCAGCCAGGCTCCTTTTGATGTTGTGCTGACCGGCGACCCTGGCTCGCACCGGTCTATCCTGACGGACGCGCTGGGCGAACGGCTCACGATCCCCGATCCCGCGGTGTCGCCGCGTGCAGCGACGATTGCCGACCTCGGCCACGCCAGGCTGCTCGCAGGCCTCACCGACGACCCTCGCAGCCTGGTTCCCCGCTACCTGATGCGAAGCACCGCCGAGTCGCGTCGGTTGGGTGCCGCCCGCGCCTCATGATCGCGGAGGTGACAATCAGGCCGATGACCGCGGCCGACGTGGAGTGCGTGACGGCATTGGATCGCGTCTGCACGCCGGTGCCCTGGAGCGCGTCCACCTTCCACGCCCAGCTTGTCACACCCACCGCCTGCTACCTGGTCGCGACGCGAGACGGTGTGATCCTCGGCTATCTTGGCGGGCAGATCTGTGACGATGAGGGACATCTCACCACCCTCGGGGTGGATCCGGGGCATCGCCGGCAGGGAATTGGCGATCGGCTGGTGGCGCACTTCGTGAGCAAGTCGCTCCGGCGTGGCTGTCGGCGCCTGACGCTGGAGGTGCGCGAGGGAAACCTTGGCGCACAGCGGCTCTATCGTCGCTGGGGGTTCCTCCCCTTAAGTCGCCGTAAACGGTACTACTCGGACAACGATGAAGACGCCCTGGTGATGTGGGTCGAAGACACGGCCGGGGGTGACTTCCGAGCACTCCACACGGAGATGACCCGGAGACTCTGCGCGCGCGGATTCATCGCAGATTCTCCAGGTCAGTAAGCGTCAACAGGTTCGGCAGGCATGCGAGTACGCGGCGGCGGGTTGGCGAGTTGAGCGCCAGCGCCAGTTGTGTCTGGATGTACGCGAACGGTACGCCCATGTCGTACCGCTCCCCATCGACCTCGGCCGCCAGGTAACGCATCTGCCCTCGAAGCATCTCCAGGGCGTTCGTCAGTTGAATCTCTCCCCCCAGCCGGATGTCGTGGCGGATGTGGTGTTCGAGAACGTCGAAGAGCGCCGGCGGGAAGACGTGCACTCCGAAGAAGCAAAGATACTCGCCGCGGCCGAGGCCAGGTGTGCGCAGTCGCTCCTCCGCGAGTTCCAGTGTCGGCTTCTCACAGATCTCGCTGACCTCGTAGGCGTCCGGATCGGAACTGATCCGTCGGCCGGTCAGGGTCCCGAAGAGGTGCAACAGGTCTTCCGAGGTCCGCTGCACGCCGGAGACCGGCACGTCGTGGGTCGCAAAGACGTCCATCACCTGGCGTGAACACGGCTTCTTCGTGCCGGAGATGAAGATGTGGTCCCCAAGCAGCAGCAGGAAGGGATCATCGCCCACAAACTCCCGGGCGCAGTAGACTGCGTGGCCGTAGCCGTCCTGAGTTTCCTGCACGACGCACGTGATGCGTTTCCCGAGCTCGCAGAGCTTTTCGGACTCCTCGACCGCCCATGGCTTAGAGCGAAGTGACCGCTCCTGCTCGGGCCGCATGCCGCGGAAGTGCTGGCGGAACTGCCACTCGGTGTGCGGTGAAAGCACCAGGCAGAACTCCTCGATGCCGGACTCGAGCGCTTCTTCCAGAATGATCTGGATCGTCGGCTTGGTGGTTCCATCACGATCGACCAGAGGCATCATCTCCTTCTGGAAGGTCTGCGTGGCGGGGAAGTGTCGCGTGCCCATCCCCGCGGCGGTGATCACGGCCTTCTTCACGCGGGCCATAGGGGCTTCTCCTGCAGGATCTGGTCACTGGTGTGGGCCGACTGGGTCGCGTCGAGGCGATTCCCATACTCGGCCACAGGGATTCTCTCACAGATCCAGCGGGGCAGGATCGGCGGCGATCCCCCGGGAATGATCTGGCAGGCCGGCAATGACGGCCGCGGGCGAGGTGACTGCTTTGGGCCCCGAACATCGCTCGGACGTGTTGACCGTCGCCGGCATCGCGCTGGTTGCCTACGCGCTGGCGAACCTGCTCCATGAAGGTCTCGGTCACGGTGGGGCGGCGATCGCCGTGGGAGCTCGACCCCTTGTCCTCTCCTCGTTGCACTTCGAGTCCGATGCGTCCGGGCTTGCGCCCTGGGCGGGCCGGGTCATCTCGGCCGGGGGGACGGTGGTCAACCTCCTGGCGGCCCTCCTCGCGGTGGTCCTGCTGCGATCCGGGCGCGTGGCCTGGCCCGGCGCGCGGTTTTTCCTCTGGCTCTTCGCGACCATCAACCTCATGCAGGGCACCGGCTACTTTCTCTTTTCGGGGATCGGCGGCATCGGTGATTGGGCCTCGGTGGTCGCCGGTTGGCGCCCTGCCTGGCTGTGGCGAGTTGGCCTGACCGTCATCGGCGGCGCTCTGTACGGGCTGGCGACGGCACGCATGATGGAGGCTCTGCGGAGCTTCTTGCCGGCCGACAGAGGTCGGACGCTCTCGGAGGCGTATCGGCTCACCCTCACCCCGTACCTGGTGGGTGCCGGGCTCTACTGCGTCTCGGGTGCCTTCAACCCGGCGGGCAGTGCCCTGGTCTTGGTCTCCGGCGTCGCAGCCTCCCTTGGGGGAACATCGGGATTGGCCTGGGGGCCGCAGTTCCTGAGGGGTGAACCGGAGCAGCCGGTCGTCGATCCGCAGCCGATCGAGCGCTCCTGGGTGTGGATCGTGGCCGGCCTTGTCGTGGGCGTCGCGTTTGTCGCAGTCCTGGGTCCGGGAGTCCGGTTTTGAGGACCGCCCACGGATAGCCGCCGCGCGACGCCGGTCAGGGACTCAATTGTTGGCCGCCAGTCACATTCAGGGCCTGGCCCGTCATGTAGGACGCTTCATCGCTGCAGAGAAACGCCACGACATTTGCAACGTCGTCGTAGGTGCACCCGCGGCCGAGGGGCACCTGTTCCTCGTACTTTTTTCGGACCTCGGCGAGAGATAGGCCCCACTTCTTCGCGTACTGCTCATAGAGGCTCTCCTGCCAGAGGGTGCCGTCCAGCAGGTTTCCGGGGCAGACGGCGTTCACGCGCACCCCGTACGGCGCCAGGTCAAGAGCGAGGCTCTGCGTGAGCCCGATCCCTCCGAACTTGCTCGCCGAATAGGCGCTGTTGCGGAAGCTCCCCTTTTTGCCGCTCTTGCTGTTGACCTGGACGATCACCCCTCGCCGCTGTGCCGCCATCACCCGGGCGGCGGCCTGCGCGCAGAGGAAGTAACCCGTGAGATTGACCGCCAGGACGGCCTGCCAATCGGCGAGCGGGAATTCCAGGATGTCGTGGGCCTTCAGGATGCCCGCGTTGGCGACCAGGATGTCCAGCCCACCCAGACCGGTCACTGTGGAGTCGACCATCGACCGTACTGAGTCGCCGTCCGCCACATCGACTTCGAGGGCGATCGCCCGGTAACCGGCGGAGCGGAGCTTCGCCGCCTGTTCCTCTGCCTGCCCAATGCGGAGATCGGCCAGGCTCACGGCAGCTCCCTCGGAAGCGAGGCGCTGTGCCAGCGCCAGGCCCAGTCCCTGACCGGCCCCGGTGACGATGGCGACGCGGTCAGCCAGACGCATGGAGCCTCGCCGGCGAAGATGCCGAGTCCTCGAGCAGCATGCGTTCAGCGCCAGGGGCCCAGGTCTGATCCGGACCCAGGTGGTCCGCCAGCTCCGGATGGCCCTGAAGCAGCTCCGTCAAAGTCTGAAGGGGCAGGTCCGACCGGTGCGGGTAGATGACGATCTTGCCGCGGAGGGTACCGTCACGGACAGCCTCGAGGCCACGGCCGACTGCCTCGATCCCGCCGACCGCCGCCACCACGGCATCCGTCGCCAGGGTGCCGGCCTCCACCTTCTCCAGGATCCTGCGCAGGTCGGCAATGCTGCTCCCGCTGGTGCCCCAGATCCGGACGCGGTCTGCGGCAAAGCGTCGCATCTCCAGCGCTGCCTTGGTGCCGACCGCCACTCCCGCGAACAGGTTCAATCCGCCGCCGGGCGCAAGCAGGTCGAACGCGCGGCCCACCACCTCGGCGTTGGGGATGACGACGATGATGTCGTCACAACCGTCCGGTGCCTCCGTCCGGACGGCGTCATACACTCCTTCCCCCAGCTTCAGGCTGTCGAGCAAGACGAGTTGGACATTGCGGGCCGCCGCCGGGCCGGAGAACCGTCGTCGGATCTCCTCTAGCCGTGGGCTGCCGTTCTGCGTAACGATGATCTTTGCCGGTGGCCGGTCGAGTGTGAGCGCGAGCTGCAGGTGCATCTGCCCGAGCGGCCCGCCCGCCCCGATGAACCACGCGGTCCCTCCGGTGTTCAGTTCGGTTCCTCGGCTCCACGCGTACGGATCTTCACCGGCGGGGGCTCCCGTGTACCAGTGGTTGCGGTAGTGCACGGCCCCGACATCAATCCGCGCCCGACCGGCTCCCACCTCGCCCCGCATCGCGAACACCCCGCCCGGACGGAGGAGAGTGGAGAGGCTGCCGGCCGTGGCGGCAGAGACGCCGTCCAGGCAGAGGATGTCGTCCACGCCTCCCGGTTCAGCGGCTCTCAACGCGGCCATGCCGGCATCGAGCTCCGCCGGGTTGACCAGCCACGGATGGGCAGATGGAGTGAGCACAACCGGATCCGTCACCCCGGGGTGCTGGGCGGACCACTCGCGCCAGGACTGTTCCGAGCCCGCCACGACCAGGACGCGGCCGTGCCGGCTCGTCTCCGGGCGGGGCCGGTACCGGTAGGAGGCTTCGACGCAGGCCCAGGGCTCGCACAGGGCAGCCTGTGCGTGGCTCACCCGGTCGCTGACCGGCAGCAAATAGCACCCCTCATCGCCGTCGAGAATCTCAGGGCCGATCACCTGATACTGGCTGTAGCCGCCGGGCAGCCGGTATCCGAAGGCCATCCCCTCGCCCTTGAAGTAGACATCCGCCTGGATCAGGAACCGCTGCCCCAGCTCGAATCGCCCCACAAGCTGGGATCCGACCCCCACCACGGTCATCGCGGTTTCGTGGCCCATCACAACGGGCTCGGAACGCAGGTCGCGGCCCTGCAATCGCGGGTGGTTTCCCCCCAGGTTGAGGATCTTGATGTCGCTGAAGCAGATGCCGCAGGCGTCGATCCGCACGAGCAACTCCCCCGCCCCCGGCCGGGGTAGCGGCTGCTCCACGAGGGCCAGGTTCTCAAGCCCGGCCCCCGTCAGCACCCAGCAGCGGTGCGTGGCTGGCAGTCCCGGCACCACTCGCGCCGGCTGGTTGCTCACTGCCCGAGGCCCGGATTCGCTCGCAGCGTGGCGGACTCGAGGGTGATCGCCAGCACCTTGATGGCCGGAGATCGCGGCAGACTGATTCCCACGAGTTGCTTCAGGCGATCCACCTGAAGGGTGTAGTGGTTCACGTAGCACCTGGTCATCGGATCATCGCCGGTCCGGGTGTGTCGATGGGGAGTGCTGAAGGCGATGCGCTCGCCGTGTTTGGGCGGTTCGTTCCAGTGGGTCACGCTTAGGTTCTTCAACTCGGAGGAGCCGTCCGCGTACCTGAGGGTAACTTCCCCCACCACGTTCTCGTCCGTGGCAAGGGCGAGCAGGTGCACGCCCGTTCGCGCCAACCCCGCGAAGGCCACCGTCTGGCCCTCGCACCGGATCATGTTCGGGATGCCGTTGTTCTTGTTCGGGTAGATGAAGCAGGCACGCGATCCCTCGAAGTCGTTGAGCGGTCGGGACCAGAGACCGCTCGGGTAGAGCGGGTTGTTCGCCGGACCGAACGCCCCGACAGAGGGGCGAGCGACGTACGGCGGCAGGGATTCGGCAGGCAAAGTGTTGCCGCGACCGTCGATGCTGCCGTCATTGCGATCGATGTCGGGGCTGATCCCATCGACGTTGTAGAATTGGCTCACGGGCAGCGGGGTAAACGTGGGGCTGTAAACGTTGACCGGGATTACGAGGAGGTCATTCCCCCGGTTGATGCCGCCGCTGCTGGCGTTCACTCCGTCAAAGACGAAGTCAAACACGCAAAACATCGGCCCAAAATAGTAGGGCACCCGGACGGGCACGTCCCGCAAGATGGCGTCGCGGATCACCGTCTCGGTCTTGAACTTCGGCGCGTTCTTGTCCGGCTTCTTCTTCTTGTCGGTGTCGACCGGCAACTTGAGCCCCCGGTCGATGGGGACCTCAATCTTGATCTGCGAGAAAGCGGGCACGTCGTCGGGCAGGGGCAGGAAGTCGTCATTCCACGACGCTTCGGTGCCGTCGTAATAGAACCAGTGGACGGCGATCTTGTCCCGACCCTTCACCCAGATTTCCGGTCCGACGTTCCGGAGCCCAACGGTGATCCGTTCAGCGCGGCCCGCCACCAATTCGCTGGTCAGGCTGCAACCAAGAAAGCTCGGGCCGGGATCGCGATCCAATACGTCGACGCTCTCCCGGAGCGTGGCGCCACCGCGGTCCGCCAGACGGTGATCCGTGGCGTACACCTCCCACTCCAGCACGTAGCGCCAGTCATCCTCGATCCCCCGTGGCGTGAGAGGTTTGCCGTCGGCGGCAGCCGCGACGACATCCGTGCCGACGGTGATCAGTCGCCCGGGAGTCACGTCCGCCTCAAGGGGGACGCGCTTCCCCTCGCCGACCACTTCATCCCCGTCGGCGCTGCCGCCCTTCAGGTAGGTGCTGATCCGGCGCCACCGATAGCCTACGGAGACCTCCCCCTTCTTCCATGTCTCCGTTCCGTCATTGCGAACGCGCACCTCGGTGGGGTAGGCCGCGCCCGACCGCATCATCGCGGTGAGCGTGCTGCCGATCCAGGTTGGGCGTCCGGCTTCGGCGTTCCCTACCACCACAGGCACCCGACATGGGTAGGTGTCCTGGGGTTCAAACCAGACGACTTCGTCTCCCACGCGGCGGTTCAGGTTGATTTCCAGTGTGTAGTTGCCCGGTGCCGCGGGCTTGCTGTCGACGAGTGGCCCGGCGACTCCGACCATGTAGGTCCGCGTCTCTCCCCGAACATGGCCTGCCACAGGGGTTGCCGCTCCCGGCTCACCGATCTGCTTGTCATCCCGGAACCAGCGGTAGGAGACGGTGATCCCGCTCAGCGGGTCCCAATCGACGGTGCCGGAGTTCTGGACTGCCACCTCCACCTGGTAGATCGGCCCCGAACTCATCACGCGGGGCAGATTGACGCGCATGACGGTCGCGGCGTAATCCGCGGTGCCCTTGAACTGGTAGAGTGCGCCGCGGAGCAGGTCGCGGTAGAGCAATCCGTACTCCAGGCTGGGCGCGAAGTCGCTGCCCTGCGGGTAGTTGTTCCAACTGTCCAGGATCAACCAGTCGGGCTGGTTGCGGCTCAACCTCCGGAAATCCTGAACCGCCTGGTTGCCGTTTTCTCGGGACCGAATGTCTGTGGCGAAGCTCGCACCGGAATCGTCATACCCGGGACCAAGGCTGCCGGTTGTGATCCAGCCATCGTCCATGGTTTCCGCCTGCCGAACGCCTGCCGGATAGGGGGACACAGCGTCCAGCGCGGAGGCGCGTTCGCGCATCGCGGGGGTCCCAATCCAGACCAACCGCGCTCCAAACTCGCGCTCGAAGCGATCCCCGACCGCCGTAATGAAGGCGCTGTCGGCACCCTTCACGGCCGCGTCGTTGATCAGCCGCACGACGTAGGCCGTCCCCAGTGGTTGGTCACCCGCCGGGGGGCGTCGCCACGCGTCCTGGCCAAGCCTCGCCAGCGGCATCTGGATCGTGGCGCGGAACTCTACCGGGATGTGCGTGTAAAAGTCTCGGATCATCCCATAGAGGCTGCGTTGGACGTCGGGATCACGCAGGTCCACCGGTCCCCCGTACGCATCGGCAAGCCCGCCCAGGTCCAGGCACAACCCAATCAGCGGGTACTCCCGGGCACTCAGGAGGGGCCGGAGCCCTTCACTCCGGAGTTCCTTGAGGCCCTGGGACAGCACGTCCAGGCCCTTGATGGCGAATCCTCGGCGCGACCGGGCATCACCTCGGTAGATCGGGAGGGCGATATCCACGCCGGCGGCGGCCATCAGTTGAAGCTGGTTCTTGTGCCATTGAGCGCGGTCGTAACTCATCCACGGGCCGACGCTCTCCCACGGGTGGTTGGTCAGCAGGCTCTGCCCCGTGGCGGTCCGCACGCCCGTAAACGGGACCTTCTTGCGCGGGTCTCCCTGGTAGTCATACCGATACTGCGCGAAGATCAGGCGAGGCACTTTCAACGGTGCCGCGGGGGTTGCTTGAGCCGCTGCCTGTCTGGATCCGGCGCCGAGCACGGCGGCGACCGCCAGGCCGGCTAGACCGGTGGCGATCCACATTCGTGCGTGCTCTCGGTGGGTTGCTCTCACTCGCATGCGGCGGACCTCTACTCCACATACCAGGCGCATATGCGGCCTGCAGGCGCAAGGGGATCACGGAAGCCCGTCAGGGGATGAATGATGGCGCCGCGACGTCAACTTCTATCTTAGCGTCCTTCCGGGGTGGATTCCCGGAATGGCTGTCCGCGCGAGGGTGGCCCCGGCTTCCGCCGGGGTGCGGGCGAGATTGGATCAGTGCCGGCCGAGAAGGGGTGGATGGGATGATTGCGTATCTGCTGGCGGGGGGACACGGACGCAAGTTCTGGCCGTTTGCGGAGACGCGCAACAAGTGTGCCTTCCCCATCGCGAACAAACCGGCCATCAGGCGACTGGCGGACCAATTGGCGCTGGCGGGCGTCACTCGCCTGGTGGTGGTCACGGGCCCCTGGGCGGGCTCTATCCGGGCGGCTCTGGAGGGGTGCCCGGCTGACGTGCGGTTCGTCGACGCCCCCGAGGCCTCAGGCCCCGCTGCGGCGTTGGTCTCGGCCCTGAACATCGGCAGGCCCGAGACGGTACTCGCCGTCTACGCAGACACCGTGACGACGCAGGCGTCGATCCGATCGGTCGTGGAGGCCGCCACAGCGGCCGGGGTGGCCGGGGTAGCCGGGGCGGCCGCCGGCGCGCTCGTCGTTCCCCTGGATGGCGACCGGCCCGGCGACTGGATCAGTTGCCGAGAGCGGGCAGGAGTGGTGACCGAGATTGAGGGGCACGGGCGAGATGGCTCTCACCGGCTGGGGGGCCTGTTCTACTTCACGCCGTCCGCCTTACCGACCTTACTCGCTCACCCAGGGTTGATGACGCACGTCCCCGTCGGCGGCATGCCTGCCCCGGGCGCCGAGTTGGGCCAGACGCTGGGCCAGTTGAGCGCAAGGGGGTTGTCGGTGGAGGCGATCGCTGTCGCTGGGTTCGCCTACGATCTGGACAAGCCGTGGCACATACTGCGGGCCACGCGGGCAGTCACGGACGAGTTCTTTGCCGAGCTGACCACGGACGTGATCGCGCCGGGAGCCCGCGTGCATGATGGGGCGGAGGTAGAAGGTCGAGTCTGGTTGGGCGAGGGGGCGGAGATCGGGAATCGGGTGGTGGTCCGCGGCGGTGTGAGCCTGGGGTCCGGAGCCCGCCTGCTCAACGGCGCCATCCTCGGGCAAGCCTGCACGGTCGGAGAGCGTGCGTGCGTGCGAGACTATGCCCTCCTGGGAGACCATACCGTCATCGGGGCGGAATCGCTGTGCGGGCATGGCGCCGAGATGGAGGGCGTGCTGCTGGAAGGGGCCTACCTCTACCACTACTGTGAGATGTACGGCGTGGTCGGGGCAAAGGTGGATATCGGTGCGGCGACGGTCTGCGGGACACTCCGATTCGACGACGGGGAGACGGTCCACACCATCGCCGGGCGGCGAGAGCAACCGGCGCTGGGAGCCAACTGCGCCTACCTCGGCGACTTCAGCCGGACCGGCGTCAACGCCGTCCTGATGCCGGGGGTGAAGGTCGGCGCCTGGTCGTGCGTCGGTGCCGGCGTGGTGCTGTACGAAGATCTCCCGTCACGCCAGATGGTGCTGGTGCGCCAGGAGCTCAGCCACCGGGCCTGGGGGCCGGAGCGGTACGGCTGGTGAGCTACCCCGGGCCGTCGGCGCTTCTGGACGCCCAGCTCGAGGTCGGCTCGGCGATGTGGGAAATGTCGGCACCGACAGACTCCAGCTTCTCCGCCAACGCGTCGTAGCCTCGATTGACGTGCTCCACACCGCCGATCAGGGTCTCGCCACGAGCCGCGAGCGCGGCGACGATCAGTGCCGCCCCCGCGCGGAGGTCCGTTGCGGTCACCTCCGCGCCGACGAGATGGTCGACCCCCTGAATGAAGGCGGAACGACCCTCCACCCGGACATCCGCGCCCATACGATTCAGCTCGTGCACATACTTGAAGCGGTTCTCGAAGACGCGGTCGGTGACGATTGCCGATCCCTCGCTCACGGAGAGCACGGCCGCCATCGGCTGCTGAAGGTCGGTCGGGAACCCCGGATGCGGCATCGCCAGGATGTCCACACACCGCGTGCGACTGGGGCTACTCACCCGCAGCTCCGTCGGCAGCTCCTCATCCTCGGCGGGCCACGAAACGTGCACGCCCATATCCTGGAGCTTCGCGAGCATCGGCTTCAGGTGAGCGGGAACCACACTCTGCAGCACCACGTCCCCTCGCGTGATCGTGGCGGCCAGCGCAAAAGTCCCCGCCTCGACGCGATCGGGGATGATCGCGTACTCGCGGTCCCCCATCAGCTTCCTGACTCCCTCAACGACAATGGTGGAGGACCCGGCACCTTCGATCCGGGCACCCAATCGGTTCAGGAAGCAGGCGAGATCGCTCACCTCGGGCTCCGTGGCGGCGTTTTCGATGACGGTCGTTCCCTCGGCCAGGGAGGCCGCGGTCATGATGTGGGTTGTCGCCCCAGCACTTGGGAAATCGAGGTAGATCTGCGCTCCGCGCAGGACGTCGCAATGCCCGTCCACGATGCCGCCCTCAACGCGGACGTGCGCTCCCAATTGCTGCATGCCGCGGATGTGAAAATCGACAGGGCGAGCACCGATGTCGCAACCTCCCGGCTGCCCCACCCGTCCGGACCCCAGGCGGGCCAGCATCGGACCGAAAACGTAAAAGGATGCCCTCATCCGCCGGGCGATCTGCTCCGGCGCGTGCGGGCGTGAGAATCCGGAAGCGTCAATCTCCACGTCGCCGGCAGTGCTGAACCGGACTTCCGCGCCGACCTCGCGCAGCAACTCCGCCATGGTGTGGATGTCCCCGATGTCCGGGACGTTGTGCAGAACGGTCTTGCCGTCAACCAGCAGGCAAGCGGCCATCACTGCCAGGCTGGAATTCTTGCTCCCGCTCACGCGGACACTCCCCTGCAGGGGCCGTCCGCCGCGGATGTGAATGCGATCCACTGGAGACTCTTTCCTCACCATACATGCCGGTTCGACGCTGTCCGGCACGGGGCCGCTGGGGAGCACCTCGCCCAGTCCAATTGTCGGAGTCGATTCGGGGTGGGCACAGTTCAAGCGGATCCGAACTGTGCTGACTAGACCCGTCGCACCGCGGTCGACCAGGATGCATCGGTGCCGCGTTGGCCTCGGCTAGTCATATCGGCTCCGGACGACCCGCGTCAAGCCAGGGAGGTCGACGCGAGGGCGCTGCCGTAACTGGCGTTGCCCTTTTCCGGGCGGATCCGATATTTCGGGTCGTTTTCCGGCCGGCGGGCGAAAGCGAGAGCCAGGGGTGGCACATCCAGAGCCAGGTGGCGGTGTGGGTCAGGCGGCGGGTCCGGTCTCACCGGGCTGCCTGCCCGCGTGGAGCATGGACGACATGCCCGCGCCGGTCCCGTTCCAGTGGAAGAACACGCTCGCCTTGCTCGGTCCCGGAATCGTCATGATTGGTGGGACCATCGGCACGGGGGAATGGGTGGTTGGAGCCGGAGTAGCGGCCCTCTACCAGGGTGCACTGCTCTGGGTTGCCCCGGTGGCCATTCTTTGCCAGGTGTTGCTCAACACCGAGGTGATGCGCTACACGCTGGTGACCGGTGAGCCGATGTTCACCGGATTCATGCGATCGAAGCCCGGACCTCGATTCTGGCTCATCTGGTATCTCGCGCTCGATGTGCTCTCCTGGATGCCGGCGCTGGCGGGGTTATCCGCGCAGATCCTGATCTACACAATCACCCGCCAGACGCCGGACCCCGAGGTGACCAAGTGGACGGCGTGCGGTCTCCTCATCCTGTGCGGCATCCTGCTGTGCTTCGGGGGCAAGATCTACAACACCCTTGAGGTGGTGCTGGGCGGCAAGGTGATCTTCGTCCTGGTCTATCTCCTGATCGTGACCATCGCCTTCGTGCCCGGACACGTCTGGGGAAGCGTGGTCTCCGGGATGTTCAACCCCACGCGCGTGCCCGAGAACATCCAGTGGAATCTGGTGGGTGCGGTGGCGGGCTTCGCCGGCATCGGCGGGCTGGGAAACATCCTGGCCAGCAACTACGTGAGGGAGAAGGGTTGGGGCATGGGCTCGAAGGTGGGGGCCATCGGCTCCGCCATCGGCGGCCAGGAGATCACACTCTCCCACCTCGGCACGATGGCGAGAGTGACCACCGAGGGCGTCCAGCGCTTCAAGAAGTGGTGGAGCTACATCCTGTTCGACCAGGTCGGGATCTGGATGGGTGGTTCCATCATTGGCATGATGCTGCCGTGCCTCCTCGGCGCCGCCTACCTCAAGTCGAACTACTTCCAGCAGCCGGGGGCATCGTTCAAGGCCGCGGCGGCATTGGCCGAGGACTTCGGCAGTGTGCATGGCGAGGTGTTCGTCGTCCTCACCCTCTTGTGCGGGTTCGTCATCCTCTTCCCGGGCCAGTTCAACTCGGTGGATGGAATCGCCCGACGGTGGTGCGATGCATTCTGGTCGGGCAGCCGCCGGGCGCGGTCCGCGGAACCACACAAAGCCCGCATCCTCTACTACGCCTTCGTGCTCACGTACGTGATCATCGGCGTGACCATCACAGCCTTCGGCATCCCCGCGGCCAAGATGATGGTCTTCAACGCCAACCTCGCCAACCTGGCGATCTCCTGCTGCATGATTCACACCCTGGTCGTCAACTCAACCTTCCTACCGAAGGAGTTCCGACCGTCCCTCTTCAAGCGCTGCGCGATGGGGCTTGCCACCATCTTCTATCTGTTCATGTTCACGCTGAGCGCCCAGGAGACCATCGCCAAAGCCATGAAGGGAGAGCTCTTCGGAAAGCCGGCGGCGAGTGCGCAACCAGCGCCTCGCCCGTGACGGAGGGGTGCCAGCTTGCGAACCGGGTTGACGCAAGCAGCCGGGGGCGGCTACACTTCGGTGGCGCTTTGCGGGACAAAGTGAATCTCAGGAACGAAGGCGTGTTCATTCGATGATGACGGGTCGAGAGGCCGAACAGACGCTGGAAGTAATCCGGACGCTGATGGAGCGGAGCACCCGCTACACCAACCTCTCCGGTCACGCCGGCATCGCCGCCGGGTTGGCTACCCTCGTGGGGTCCGCCCTTCGGGCCGGGCTGGACACCCCGTTCGTCGCCACGTGGTTCGGCGTTCTGGCCGCGGCCACCGGCCTCTCCGCCTTTTTCACCGCCCGGATGGCCTGGGAGAGCGGCGAGCCGCTCTGGACACGGCAGGCGAAGACCGTCGTTCTCGCCCTACTGCCGGCGCTCGTCGCCACTATTGTCCTCTCTCTCGTGATGATCCGGGCCGAGTTGCAGAGCCTGCTTCCAGGCGTCTGGATGCTGCTATGGGGTGTTGGGGCTCTGGCCATGAGCTTTTTCACCCCGAGATCACTCTCGGTGCTCGGCGCCTCGTTCATGGTGGCAGGCACCATCACGCTGGCCATCAACCCCAGCCGCGAGTTCGATGCCTGGACGATGGGTCTCACCTTCGGCGCCATCCATCTTGCCTACGGCCTCGGCCTGATGCTGCTTCGAAGCGGCGACCGGCGTGAGGTCACGGATTCCGGGCGCATGGATCGAAGCGAGCACCCGGGGACGAAGGCGGTGACTTACGATGTCTAGCGTGGAGGCGATCGAGCGATTGGACAAGGTCATCCACGAACGCGGCAGGCTGGCCATCATGTCGTTGCTGGCCGCGTCCGAATCGATGAGCTTCACCGAGTTGCGCGAGACCCTCGGCTTCACCGATGGGAACCTGAGCGTGCACATGCGGACCCTGGAAGAGGGGGGTTACGTCTCGGTTGAGAAGACCTTCGTCAATCGCAAGCCGCGGACAGAGTTTGCTCTCACTTTGGAAGGGCGCAACTCGTTTGAGCTTTACATCCGCACCCTTGAGGAGATCGTGCGGGAATCTCTCCCCACCACCGCGCCTCGCCGTCCCACACCACTGGACGGCTCCGCGCGGCTGACCCCTGGAATCGCGTAACGGAGCGACCGAACCCACCGTCTTCGTTCGACCACTACACCAACACTGCGGCCCCAGCGCCGCTTTTCCTTTGCCGGTTGACTTTACTACGCAAAGTTCTTTGGAGACCACGATGCAGGTGATCCTGGCTGAGACGATGGGGATGTGCTTCGGCGTGCGGGACGCCGTGGCCGCGGCGCTGGAGCATCCACGTCCGCATGAACTGACCGTGCTCGGGGAACTGGTGCACAATCCCTCGATCCTCGCCCGCCTGGAGCGGGCCGGCGTGCGGCGCGTCGACGGACCGGGCTCGCCCGTGCACACTCCGGCTGTGATGGTGACGGCTCACGGCGTCTCTGACCACGTCCGTCGGGAACTCAGCGCCGGGGGTCGTGAGGTGTTGGACGGCACCTGTCCGCTCGTTCGGCACGCCCACGAGGCGCTGCGCCTGCTCGTTTCGGCCGGGTTCTTCCCCGTCGTGATCGGCCAGGCAGAGCATGTCGAAGTACGGGGCCTGGTGGGCGATCTCCAGGAATACGCCGTCGTCCACTCGGAAGACGATCTTGATGTGCTGGCCGGCAGGCCCCGGCTGGGGCTCATCAGCCAGACCACGCAACCCCCTGCAAGGGTCGCGAGGATCGTCGCCGCCATCCGGGATCGGTTCCCCGAGGCGGAGGTGCGTCACCGCGACACGGTGTGCCGCCCGACGCGCGATCGGCAGGCCGCCGCCGAGCATCTGGGTCGCACGTGTGACGTTGTCATCGTCGTCGGGGGGCGCAACAGCAGCAACAGCCGGCACCTCCGGGCAACCGCCGCCGGATGTGGAGCGCGGGCCTATCTGGTGGAGGGGCCTCGAGAACTGGAACCGCAGTGGTTCCGCGACGTCGGCCGCGTGGGCTTGACGGCCGGCACCTCGACCCCCGACGAAGCGATTCTGGCAGTCCACGCGGCCATCCTCCAGCTCGGCGCCTCCACCCCCTCGTCCAACCGGGCGCAAGAGGTCCCCGCATGATCTGGATGCTCTCCTCGCGACTGCTCAGCCTCGCGGCCCGTTGGGTGATTCGCCGCTCTCCACCCGTCGTCCCCGCCTCCCCAGACGATCCCGACGCCACTCCGCCCCCCTCGGCCGCGCGCAACTTCCTCCGACTCACCAGTTTCCTCTGACCCTTCGTCCTCTGAAAGTGCGGTCCCATGCCTCCCCAATTCTGCCGTAGCTGGCGACCCTCCCGCCCGCCGTACTCCCCGCGCGCGTTCCGCCTGGCCCCGGTGCTCGACGCCGACCTGCGAACTCCTCCGCCAGTGGAGGGGGAGACCTTGCTCATCAACCCGTTCTATGCGAAGGACCCACACGCCAGCTTCGGCAAGCACGTGCTCACGCCGACGCTGGCCCTGACCAGCCTGGCCGGGGCGACACCGCCGGGCTGGCGAGTCCGCTACTGGGACGAGAACCTGCTGCAGGGACCGCCACCTCACACCCCGTTTCCGGAGGTGGTGGGCATCACGGTGCATCTGACGTTCGCTCGACGCGCATTCGAGCTCGCCGATTGGTACCGCCGCCGGGGCGCGAAGGTGATCCTCGGAGGGCTGCATGTCCTCTCCTGCCCGGAAGAGTGCTCGCCGCACGCCGATGCGATCGTCACGGCCGACGGGGTTGGGGTCTGGCCGCGCATCCTCAACGACATCCGGTCCGGGAAGCTGCTGCCGCGCTATGAGGGAAGCTACCTGACCCCCTACCGCGACCAACCGCCGCCGGACCGAACCCTCCTCCCACGTCGGGCGTTCCTCACCACCAGCAGCATCATCGCCACGCGGGGATGCCACAACCGCTGCGGGTTTTGCTACTTGAGCACGGACGGGCTCCGCATGCCCTATCACATGCTCCAGCCGCGGCAGGTGGTGGAGCAGCTTCTGGCCGACGATCAGCCCTACTTCGTCTTCATCGACAACAATCTGGGGTCGCGGCGGGAGTACCTGCATGACCTCTGCCGGGAGCTGCGGTCGCTGAACCGAATCTGGAGCGCGGCGATCACGATTGACGTGACGGACGACCCTTCGCTGGTTCGGGCGATGGCCCTCGCCGGCTGCACGGGTGTCTTCGTCGGCTTCGAATCCCTTACGGCGCAGAACCTAGCGGATGCCCGCAAGCGCACGCCGATGCCGGTCGACTACGCCCGGCGCGTGGAGCTGCTGCAGGATCACGGCATCCAGGTGAATGGGAGTTTCGTCGTCGGCTTCGACCACGACCGCGACTCATGCTTCACGGAACTTCTGGAGTGGATCGAAGGGTGCCGCATGACGAACGCCACGTTCCACATCCTCACCCCGTATCCGGGCACGCCCCTCTTTCGGCAGCTTGAGTCCGAAGGCCGCCTGTTGCACAGGGACTGGGATCGCTACGACACCGCCCATTGCGTTTTCAGGCCGCGACACATGGAGCCGGAGACGCTGGAGGCCGGCTACCACTGGCTGTACGAACAGCTCTTCAGTGCCGGTTCCATCTGGCGGCGGCGACCAGCGGGGCTCGCCTCGACGCTTCCCTACCTGGCCATGACCTACCTCTACAAACGGAGCAACCCGCTCTGGGCGTTTCTCATCCGGCATCAGCTCACGGCGGCCGTCTGGAGACCGCTGATCCTGGCCAGCCGTTGGCGCCACCTCCGCGGCCGCCCGCATCTGGCCGCCACACCCCCCGACTCCCAGTCGGCGGTCACTGGCGAGCAGAGCCGGGGCCTGGTGGTGCTGAGTGGTGTTGAGTAGGCTGGGTGGCGGACGGTGAGGGGGTTCCGGACCGGTCGAGCCCCGGTCGGCTGCTAAGCTGATACAATTCGGCCAGGCCTCTGGCAGGGATAGCCGGTGCACTCTCCCCTTCCCTGCCTCGGCAGTCGGATCACGCCCGCTGACCCGCGGCCCGATCCTACCTCACCATGCAGGCCAACTCGCTAGGGGAGTCGTTCCTCCCCAAATCCATCCTGTGCCTGCGGGCCTACTCAGTCCAGAAGTTCATCGCCGATCTGATTGCAGGGGTGACGGTCGGACTGGTTGCTTTCCCCCTGGCCATGGCGTTTGCGATCGCCAGCGGAGTGGCACCGCAGGCCGGCGTTTACGGTGCGGTGGTGGCCGGCTTTCTCATCTCCGCTTTCGGCGGCTCAACCACTCAGGTTGGCGGCCCCACGGGCGCGTTCGTGGTCGTGGTTGCGGGCATCATCCAGAAGTACGGCCTGGACGGACTCTACACGTGCACACTCATGGCCGGGGTGTTGCTGGTGCTGTTGGGGGTCACGGGGCTGGGCACCGCCGTGAAGTTCATCCCCCGGCCGGTCGTCATCGGCTTCACCAACGGCATTGCCGTGTTGATCGCCAGCACGCAACTTCGGGACTTCTTTGGGCTGAAGATGGAATCCGTCCCCGGCGAGTTCATCGAACGAGCCGGAGCCTATGTGCGGCATTGGTCCTCCCTTTCGCTTACCGCGACGCTGACGGCACTCGGCACCCTGGCGATCATCATAGTGGTGGCCAGATTTGCGCCGAGGATCCCGGGAACGATCGTTGCGCTGTTTGTCGGCACGGCCGTTGCCTGGGGGTTCAACCTGCCGCTGGAAACCATCGGCAGCCGGTTCGGTGACCTGCCCTCCGGGTTGCCGCCGTTGAAAGTGCCGGTGTTCCGGGCGGATCTGCTGCTGACCTTGATCTCCCCAGCGCTGACGGTGGCGATGTTGGGAGCCATCGAGTCCCTCCTCTCCGCGGTAGTCGCGGACAGAATGTCGGGCGATCGTCACAATCCCAACGTGGAACTGGTGGCTCAGGGGCTGGCCAATATAGCCAGTCCCCTGGTGGGCGGACTCCCAGCGACAGGAGCCATCGCTCGCACGGCCACAAACATCCGGTCCGGCGCTCGAACCCCCGTCGCCGGGATGATCCACGCGGCCACGTTGCTCATCATCATCCTCTTCGCCGGCCCCCTCGCCCGGCACATTCCGCTCTGCGTGCTCGCCGCGTTGCTCGTCGTCGTCGCCTACAACATGGGGGAGTGGCGGGAGATCCCCGAGATCCTGCATCTGACGCGGGCGGATGTCGCCGTCTGGCTCATCACTTTCACCCTGACGGTCCTGAGCGACCTCACCGTGGCCGTGGAAGTGGGGATGATCCTGGCCGCTTTGCTCTACATCCGCCGTGTCACAACCACGACGACGGTCAGCCGCGTCACGCCGGAATACGTGGCGGAGGGCTTTCAGCACAGCCTGCAATCCAACCCCATCCCCGAGGGAGTGGTCGTCTACCGGATCCACGGCCCGTTTCTGTTCGGCGCCACGGACAAGCTCGAGCTGATCGAAGAGGAGCTCGATGAGTTGCCGCACGTCGTGATGCTGCGGCTGCGCAACATGACGGCTGTGGACGGCACGGGGGTGCAGGCGCTGCAGGAGTTGGCGGACCGGCTGCACGCATCCGGCCGCAAGCTCGTGCTGTGCGGGATGCGGTCGCAGCCCACGCGAGTGCTGGCGAACGCCCACTTCCCGGAGCGCATCGGTCCGGAGAACATCCAGCCCACGCTCTCATCCGCGGTCGAGCGAGCGCGGGTGCTGCTGCGCGAGCACAGCGTCACGACCGGCGAGGAGCCGGATGCGCCTACTCCCGCGTGACGAACTCGTCGAGGTTCAACAACACGCGGCAGAGCGCCATCCAGGTCGCGAGTTCGCGGGCACGTTCGCCCCGCGGCATCGCGGACGCCCGCACGGCCGCGTCCGGATCGGCCTCGAACGCGGCCCGCTGCGTGGCGACGAACGGGCGCAGGGAGCTGATTTCAGCCGGCGTGGGGTCACGGACCAGTGCTCGTCGGAAAGCCTCCGCGATGCGGGCGTCCTCGTCCCCTCCGGCACCGACGGCTCCGGCAGCCATCGCCCGAGCCATCTCGACGAACGCTTCGTCGTTCGCCAGCATCAGGGCCTGCGTCGGGGTGTTTGAACGCAGCCGTCGCGTGCACGTCACGTTTCCGTTTGGGCCATCAAATGTGGTGAAGAGCGCGTAAGGGTTCGACCGCCAGTGCCAGGTGTAAAGTCCCCGGCGGTAGCGATCTTCGCCGGCACTGACCACCCATGGACGCTTGACCTGGGTGAATGCATCCGTGCCCGATGGTTGAGGGGGGAACACGCTAGGCCCGCCGAGCTTCCGGCTGAGCAACCCGCTGACCGCCAGTGCCTGATCCCGTAACACCTCAGCGTCCAGCCGTAATCGGTTCTGGCGTGAAAGCAACCGGTTGTTCGGGTCGATCGTCGCGATGTCGGCGCGGTAGGCGGACGACTGCCGGTAGGTAGCGCTCGTGACGAGCAGGCGCAGGAGTGCCTTGAACCGGCCGCCCAGTGGTGTGAGGCGCGGGGCAGACCGGCCTTCGGGGGTGGCGAAGCAGGCGGCCAACCAATCGAG
>CAZSRZ010000030.1:41003-45882 GCA_964609085.1 uncultured bacterium
GGGGGGGTTGGGGGGGGGGTCTGCGGGGTGGGGGGGGGGGCTCTGGGGGGCGCCCCCCCTTCCCCCACTTGGGGGGGGGGGGGGGGCCCTTCCCTGTGTCCCGAAGTCGTTCTCCGTCTCCACGAGGCCAAGCCCGAAGAGCCGCATCCAGACGCGATTGACCGTCACACGGGGCGTCAGTGGGTTTTCGGGGGCGGTCAGCCACCGGGAAAGGTCGAGCCGGTTGGGCAGGCCGGCGGCGCCACGCAGCGGAGGGAGGAAGGAGAGGCCGGCCGGCTGCACCTGAACCCCACGTCGGAGGAAGTCCCCGCGCTGATGCACGTAGGTCGGTCGCAGAGTCGTCCGCTCCTTGAGGGCCAGGACCGAGGGGGTGGCCGCTTGCAGCGCTTTCTCCTCGGCCTGGAGATCTTTCACCCTCGCCTGCAAGGATTGACGTTCGGCGGAGGCCGGCCGGTCCTCGCCGGGCCCGGGCGGATGTGCGCGGTCGAAAGCTGTCAGGGCGCGTTGAGCTGCAGCGGTTTCCCTCCGAAGCGCTTCCCGACGCTGCTTCTGTTCGGCAGTGGGGAACGACAGTGTCGGCTCGTCCTGGTTGTTAAAGAAAGCGAAGATCTGGTAGTACTCGCGCTGGCTGATCGGGTCGTACTTGTGGGAGTGGCACCGGGCACATCCCAGTGTGAGCCCCATCCAGACCGCCCCCGTCGTGTCCGTACGATCCCCAACGGCCTCGTCTCGGAACTGCTCGGGATCCGTTCCGCCCTCTTCGTTGATCAGCGTGTTGCGGTGGAATGCCGTGGCGATCTGCGCATCGTCGTCGGCTCCCGGGAGCAAATCTCCGGCCAGTTGGTACTCCGTGAAGCGGTCAAACGGCATGTCCGCGTTCAACGCGCGGATGACCCAGTCGCGATAGAGCCACATCTGCCTCGGTCCGTCGACGGTGTAGCCGTTCGAATCGGCAAACCGGGCCTGATCTAACCAGTGCCGGGCCCAGCGCTCGCCATAGTGAGGGCTGGCCAGCAGGCGATCGACTGCCCGCTCGTAGGCCCCGGGCACCCGATCTGCTCGGAAGGCCGCCACCTCCCGCGGATCCGGGGGAAGTCCGGTCAGGTCCAGGCTGACCCGGCGGAGCAGGGTGGCGGGGTCGGCCTCCGTCGATGGGGCGAGTTTGCGTGCTTCCAACGCGGCCAGGATGTAGCGATCGACGGTGTTCCGCACCCAGGCGGCGCGTCGGACCGCGGGAGGAGGTCCGGTGTGCAGCGGTCGAAACGCCCAGTGCTGGCTGGTCGCCACGGGTGCGGCGGGGTCTTCCGGCCATGAAGCTCCGGCATCGATCCACGAGCGCAGCCGACCGATCTCCACAGGCGTGAGGGCCGGTCCCGCTGGGGGCATCCGCTTTCCCTTCACTTGCCCGGAAACGTAGCGGATCAACCGGCTCTCCGCGGCATTCCCGGGCACAATCACTGCCCCGCCATCACCCCCCGCCATGGCTTCCAGGCGGGTGTGAAGGCGCAACCCACCTTGCAGCCGATCCGGCCCGTGGCACGAATAGCAGCGTTGGGCGAGGAGTGGACGGATCTCCCGGACGAAGTCGACGGGAGTCGGCGCGGTTCGGCCCACGGCGGCGGAGGCCCACGTGACCCCGATGATCAACGTCATCGTCACCAGCGCACGGCCCGAGGGTCTCAACTGCGTCCGCCGTTTCCAGCCGATGAAGGTCTGCTCATGTGTCTCATCCACACATTCCTGACAACGAGGTCGGCCCCTGGTTTCACCCGGACTGCGCCGGTTCGCGCTGGCTGGCGCAGGGCGTTACGGCCGTCGCGTGTGGCGCCGATCAACCAGGCGGACCAGCCCCGGCAGTGCAGGGAGGATCGGCACGCTGCCCCTGATCGCCGTCCAACTGGCGTACGTGCCCCAGGCAGGTGAGGAGTATGACGGCCGCGAGTGGATGGAGCACCGCGGTGGTCACAAAAACGGGCAGGTAGGTATGAGTGCTGTCGACCAGGGGACCGATGACAGCCCCGGCGACGACGCCCCCCAATGAGCCGGCCGCGCCGGAAATGCCCATCATCGTAGCGACGGCGTGCGGCGGGTAGAGATCGGCGTGGAGGGAGAGCGAATTGGCACCGTACGCCATGTGCCCAAACGTCGCCACGCTGAAGGCGGCGAGGGCGACGAAGGGGAACTCTGCGGGCATCCAGTATCCGAGAAGGCTAAACGGCAAGAGTGCGGCAAAGGCAGTCATCAGCACCTTCCGGGTGCGCCCTGTCGACCATCCCCGCTGGATCGCGGCAGCGGCGAGCCAACCACCCAGGATCGCGCCCAGATCGGCGGTGGCGTAGGGGATCCAGTTCCTCTGAGCCACCATCAGATCGGTGAACCCCCGTTCTTTTTGGAAGTAGCGGATCAACCAGAAGAGGAGGAGGTACCAGGCGGCGTCGGTCAGGAAGCGGGTGACCATGAGGACCCAGGCCTGCCGATGGCCGAGAACCCGGGGCACGCTCCAGGGGAGTGCCCGGCCGCGGGCGGAGGCGTAGGGGGCGGTGACTCCGCCGCGAGTGATCGCCAGCCAGACGGGGAGCACCAGGAAGCCCAACCCTCCGGTGAGGACAAAAGCGCCTCTCCAACCGATCGCTGGGTGAGCCATCATCAAGCCGACGATCGGTGTGGCGAGCACCGCGCCAAGGCTGGCGCCCGCCAGGATCAGACCGATCGGTCGAGATCGCTCCGCGGGCTCGAACCACTCGGAGATCGCCCGCATCGCCGCGGGGAAGAACATGGCCTCGCCCAGCCCGAGCGCGAAGCGGCACAGGGCTAGGTCTTGCTGGGTGTGAGCGAGAGCATGCGCCATATTCGCAAGTGACCAGCCCGCCAGACTGAGCACCACGCTCCGCCGGGTCCCGAGACGGTCGACCAGGATCCCACCCAGGGCGTAGGACAGGGTGTAGGCGATGAGGAAGGCGTTGACGACGGTGGCGTACTGGCCGTCCGTCATCCCGAGTTCGTCCGTGATCCGCTTTGAGGCAACCCCCAGCGCGACCCGGTCGATGTAGTTCAACACCGAGGCAGCGACCAACACGGCCGCCACCCACCAACGCTGGCCTGGTGACGGGATCACCTGGCGGCGATGCGCACCACCCACGCATGCCTGCACGGGGGTCGCTGGCGGAAGCTATCCGGTACGGGGAGCACCAGTTCGCCGCCTTCGTGACGCGGCCGCAGTCGGGGCCCGCCAAGCAAGGTGAAGGTCGCGCCGCCGGGTGCCATGAATGCAGGCAGGCGGATCTGCGGCGGCGGCGTCGCCCCATCCGCAACAGCGGGCACCAGGGCGTAGCGGACTTCGCCCCGTCGCGTCCAGGCGATCGGTCCCTCGCGGTACGGCGCCATCGGCCGCGTGTCGTAGATCGCCTCGCCGTTCACCTTCAGCCACTCACCGAGGCCGCGCATCCGCTCCAGCGCCACCGGCGGCAGGAGACCGTCCGGGCCGGGGCCGACGTTCAGCAGGAAGTTCCCGCCCTTCACCGTGATGTCGATCAGCAGTTGCACCAGTCGGTGGGTCGACTTGTAACGGTCCCCCGGCTTGAAGGACCATTGGTCACCCATGGTCATGCACGTCTCCCACACATAGGGGAGCGGCTGCGCGGGCACCTCTTGCTCCGGGGTGCGGTAGTTCTCGAACGGGCCGCCGACGGTGCGGTCGACGATGATCAGGCCCGGCTGCCGTCGCCGAGCCATGTCCGCCAGGTCGGCCATTTGCAGATCCTGTCCCGGGGGCCGAACCTGACCCGCATCCAGCCAGAGGATGTCGATCGGGCCGTAGCCGGTCACCAACTCTTCGATTTGCCGGTAGACGAAGCGCCGGAAGCGAGCCCATCGGTGCGGTTCGGCCAGCGTGTTGTAATTCGGGTTGCGGGTGGGAGACGGCCGATTGGGGTCCCAGTAGTCCGGGTGGTGCCAGTCGGCCTTGGAGAAGTAGGCACCGACGCGCAATCCCTCAGCACGGAAGGCGTCAAAAACCTGCCGAACCACATCGGCGCGTGGGTTGGATCGGAAGGGGCACTCCGGACCGGTGATGCGAAAGTCGGTCTGCCGGGTGTCCCACATCGTGAAGCCGTCGTGGTGCTTTGTGGTAAACACAACGTATCGCATTCCTGCCCCGCGGGCTTCACGAGCCCAGGCGGTGGGGTCGAACTGCGACGGGTTGAAGGTGCGATTGAGCGCCCAATAGTCCTGTTGGAAGCGGGAGAACTGCTTGCCGCGCTCTTTCCAGGCAGGGAGGTCGTCCGGGCGAGCCCAGGTGTCCGTCTCCACCAGCGGCCACGACTCGATGCAGCCCCACTGGCTGTAGGGCCCCCAGTGCATCATGAACCCGAGCTTTTGATCGCGAAACCACGCCAGGCGCTCCTGTAACAGTGGCTCCGAGTGAGTCCGGGGCGCTGCCGCGACCCGTGCTGGTGGTCGCTCGTGCAGTTTCCAAACACGGTTGTCCACCGTCAGGGCAGAGTAGCCGGCGTGCAGGTCGTAGGTCTGCTCCATCTCTTCGATGGAATCGAAGTAGCCGACCAGAAACGCCGCACTGAAGGACTCGCCCGGCCGCACGGGGCGTCCACCAAACTCCTCGATCATGCAGACGTAGCCGCGCTGATGACACCACGCCTCGCTCACATCCGCGGGGTTCAGGGTCATTCCGGCCAGCCATGGGCCGTTCTCCCGCGTGACGGGGTTCCGCAACCGGTAGGCGCGGATCATCCGTTTCGGTGTGCGGTCGCGACCGCGCGTGTAGTTGAAGCGGGCATCCGGAGCGAAGTCCTTCAAGAACTCCGAGGCATCGATGCGCCCGTGATAGCTGAGGTAGACCTCGCTGAAGGTGTCGCCGCGCGTG
>CAZSRZ010000031.1:0-27733 GCA_964609085.1 uncultured bacterium
CACGACGCAGGCGCGCAGCCGCCCGCCGACCAGAGCGAGATCACCCAGCAGATCGAGCGTCTTGTGCCGCGCGATTTCGTCGGGGAAGCGCATGGGCGTGCTGGTGTGATCATGAGAGAGAACGAGAGTGTTCTCGATACTGCCGCCGCCGCCGAGCCCGGCCGCCCGGATGGAAGCGATCCAATCCTCGAAGCAGAACGTGCGGGCGGGCGCTAGCTCCTCCAGGAAGACGCTGAGCGGCGTGCCGCCTTCCGCAGCCGGTTGGCGGAGCGGAGGCAACAAGGATGCGATCTTCCCCGAGGCGGCCCCGACCAGTGCCAGGGCTTCCCTGCTCCGCTGCGGCCCTTCCAGCGAGTAGCAGAAACACTGCGGTCCGGCATAGGGCCGGCCGAAGTCGACGGCGGCGATAACGGTGAGCCGCTCGGCGGGCACGACCAGGACGTGCCGATCGCCGTCCTGAACCCATGCCCAGTCTCGGAGCCGAATCTGACGAGCCAGGGGGCGCTGCATCGCCACGCCCGCAGCCAGTAGCCCTTCGGCAAAAGGGAGCGCACTCCCGTCCAGGGCGGGCGGCTCCGGCCCCTCGACATGGATCTCTGCATTGTCCACACCCAGAGCGTAGAGGGCCGCCATGAGATGTTCGACGGTATAGATGACGGCATCGCCGCGCATCAGAGCGCTGCAGCGGGTCGTCTCTCCGATGTACTCGGCGAGTGCGGGTATGCGCTCACCGCCGGAGACGAATACCAGACCGTGATCCGGCGGGGCGGGGACGACGGTGACTCGAGTTCGCGTCCCCGTGTGAAGTCCCGTGCCTTCGAATACGGCCTCGGTTTCGAGGGTCTGCTGCTGCGGCGGAAGTAGTTCCGCCCCGAAGAGGGGCACGGCCATTAGGTGCTGTCGGCTCCAGTGATAACGGGTCCGGCGAACGCTCTCACTGGCGGCCCGGACAATCCTACAGGCTTGATGGTCGGCGGGTTGCGCGTCTCATCCCCAACCAGGATCCCATACAGCCCGGATCGCGGTCCTGTGTTTGTATCGCAGCCCCCAGGCGAGAACGAAAAGTGCCTCAGCATCTCAACCTCCCGCTGCGCCGAACCCGGGGCCGGATGCCCATCGCCAGGCATCCCGGACGAGGGAGTGGAGGTCCGATCTCATCGGGCTCCATCCCAACTCCTGGCGGATGAGATCGCTGCACGCCACGAGCATCGCCGGGTCGCCGGCTCGAGGCGGATCGTACGCGACCGGCACTTCCATCCCCGTCACTTCGCCGACGGCCGCGATCACTTCTCGCACGGAGTGACCCCGGCCCGTGCCGACATTGAAGGCGGGGGAAGGGTCGCCACCCAGCAGGGCATCGAGGGCCAGGACGTGAGCCCTGGCGAGGTCGTCCACGTGGATGTAGTCGCGAACGCAGGTGCCGTCGGGCGTGGGATAGTCCGTGCCGAATACCCTCACCACCGGGCGCTTGCCGAGGAGGGTCTCCAGGATGAGGGGGATCAGATGGGTCTCGGGGTCGTGGCTCTCGCCGATGTCTCCATCCGGCGACGCGCCCGCCGCGTTGAAGTATCGAAGCGAGACGGATCGGATCCCGGGACCGCTTCGAATCCACGGAAGCGCCCGCTCCACGAGCCACTTGGACTCACCATAGGGGTTGGTCGGAGCTTTCACTGCCGTCTCAGGAATGGGCAGTTCCGCCGGGTTCCCGTAGACCGCCGCCGTGGAACTGAAGAGGAAGCACCCGACACCCGCGCCAGCCATCGCTTGCAGCAGGGATAGGGTGTTGGCGGTGTTGTTCCGGAAGTACTTCCCCGGGTTCTTCATCGACTCCCCTGCCTCGATGTAGGCAGCGAAATGCACGACCGCGTCCGGCGTCTCCTCAGCGAGCGTCTCGGCAACGGCAGCGACATCCTCAAGAGAGCCTACCCGCAGCGGGACATCCCGGATGGCCGCGGCATGGCCCTTCTCCAGGCTGTCGAATACCACCACATGATGGCCCGCCTGCCGGAGCCGCCGCACCGTGTGGCTGCCGATGAAACCCGCCCCACCTGTTACCAAGACCTTTGCCATCGAGCAGAACCCTCAAGTCTCGTTAGCGCGTGAGCACGCACGTCACCCTGACGCTATCCACGAACCGCTCGGCAGCCAGTGGATCGAGCTCGGCCGTGCCGGGGGTGATCACCACGGCCGTGGCTGCTGCCACTGCCCGGCGGAGAATCTCCGGTGCCGACCACCCCGCCGGGATTCCCCGGGCAAGCATCGCCGTCATGCTGTCGCCGGCTCCGGCCGGGTTCTCCGCAATTACAGGGACCCCAGGCGCGGTCCATACCCCGGCTTCCGAGGCCAGAATCGCCCCCTCCGCCCCGAGTGAGAGCAAGACGATGCCGGCCCCACGGGTACGCAGGGATTCGGCCGCGTCCACCCGAGATCCTTGCGTCGGGAGTGATCCGAAGAGGCTCTCCAACTCGTGGAGATTCGGCTTCACTGCGGCGACACCCTCTTCCACCGCCGTCGCCAGCGACGCACCGGAAGCATCCACCACTACCGGAGAACGGCACGAGCGCAGGAGTTGGGTCATTGCGGTCGCATCGGCCCCCTCCGGCATGCTGCCGGCGATGACGGTGACCGCGGCCGTCGCGGACCGGAGTCGTATCCGCTCCGCCAGCGCTTCCCAGTGGCCGGGTCCGGCCTGCAGCCCAGGAGCGCAGACGGTGGTGTGCATCTCGCCCGACCGTTCCAGAAGGACCGTGTTCACTCGGGACTCGCCCGTCGCCTCGACAAAGTCCGTCGTCACGCCCGCCGCTGCCATCCAGGCGACCACCTCGCGTCCCACCGCCCCGGACACGAAACCCGTTGCGGCGACCTCAAGGCCAAAGTGTCGCAACACCAGCGCGACGTTGCACCCCTTGCCACCCATCGAGCGCACGCAGCGGACGGCCTGATTCCGCCGACCCGGCTCCAGTTGCGTCAGGGTGTAGACCTGGTCCAACGCGGTGTTCGGGGTCACCGTGAGAACCCGGAGGGGATCGGTCATCTCAGCGGGGAGCGACATCGCCGGAGAGGCGGAGCACCCGCACCATCAGCGCCATGTAGGCGTTGCGATCGATGCGCTCCAGCGTGTCGTAGGCGTTGTCCAGGTCCGCAGCGACGACGAAGATCCCGTGCCGGGGCACGAGGGTGGCGACGGGATGCGACGGGATGCGATCCGCCATCGGGCGCAGGGCTTCTACGACGTTCACCCCGAGTTCCGGGGTGTGCGTGGCCGCCCACTTGCAGAACCCGATGTCGCCGTATTTGTCCGTCTGCTCACTCATCGGGGGGATCGGGACGCCCGCGCTGACGAAGGCCATGATGTTCAGCGAGTGTGCGTGGAACACGCAGCCCGCCGCGGGAAACGCGCGGTAACAGTCCAGATGGACGGCGCTCTCTCGTGAGATCTCGCCCTCGCCCGCCAGAATGTTACCGTCCAGGTCCAGCACGAGGACGTCCTCGGGGCGCAGGTCCCACTGGTGCCGACCGCCCGCGTAGCTGCGGCTCATGAAGATCCGGTCACCAACCCTGGTGGTGATGTTGCCCCCAGCGCTGTCGAGTAGCTGCCGATCGTAGGCGATGCGGGCGATGCGAACGAGGTGCTCGCGGGGATCAGACATCCTGCAGGGTCTCCTCATCCGATAGTGGCTCGACGCGTGAGTTGGCGCACTTCACCGTGTGCGGCACCTCCTCATGAGACAACCGCACCACGCACTCGGCACCTGGCGGGAGCACGTCCACGCTGCCCAACAACCTGCCGGCGGCATTCTGAACGGTCAGCCCGACGGCCAGGCCGGCACCGTCATTCCGGAGCTTCACCCCGGCCGTAGTCCGCCCCCACCTCACCATCGCTCCGACGGCCTCCGAAGCGAATCCCAGCAGGTAGGCGGTGCGGGCGAGAGTCTCTCCCTCTTCGTCCACCACTTCGAGCGAGAGGACGGCGGCCGTCAGCCCGTCAGGAATCCGAACGCGACAGTCCCCAACCGCCTCGCTGGCGTCCGCCGGTGCCTCTGCGGCATTGTTCTCCTGGTGAAGGATCCGTCCGGAGGCGTCGCTCACGATCGTGACTACATTGAGTAGGGCGCGCTCGGGCCCCCGATTGTGCAGCCAGACAACGGCGGCCAGATGCCCCGCCACGACCCAATCCTCCTCCACCGGTTCGGCCGCGACGTGGAATGGGGAGGCGGCGCGGAGGGCGGCTGCCCCAACTGCCAGGGGGATGGAATCCGGGGAGGCGAGATTCCCTGGGAAGAGCCCGGGGCCCTGACCTCTACGTCGTCGGCGCTCCAGCTTGACTTGAAGGGCCTGTGCGGCCGCGTACTCTTCCAGGGGCGCCCGTATGGAGCGCACGTCGGTCCATGATGGCTCGGCTGCTGCAATGAGGAACCGGACCTCTTCTGCGGAGAGCACGGGCCTCAACGGATCGATGGCGGCCAGCCAGGAGCGGAGATCGTCCGGATTGTCGGTCGGGGGATCAGGCAGAATCCATGCCGCCAGCGAGGGAAAAGCGCGCAGCGGCTCGATCGCCGCTTCGATCGCGCTTGCCGGGTCGTCGCCGCCTCCAACTTCCGGCGGTTCCAGGAAGACGAGTAGCCCCAACTGGTCGCATTGGCGAAGCATCGCCGGCGGGTTCCCAGTAAGCGGCCCGCGCGCGAGGATGAGATTGGCACCGGTGTCGCGGGCAAACTCCAGCGCCGGCGAAAGGCGCGCAGCCTCGCAGGGGGCGACGCCATCGTCCCAGCGCCAGGCACTGATCGGCACCGGGGCACCGTTCAACATCAGTGCAGCGGATTCGCCCTCGCCCTCCAGGCGGGCATCCCTCACACCAAATCCCAGCAGCCGTTGATCGACGACATTGCCCTCACGGTCGGCCAGGGTGACCCTTGCGGAGTAGAGCGACCGCCGTCCCATCCCCGAGGGCCACCAGAGGCGCACTCGCGGAATCACCGCGCTCTGGACGAGATGTGTTTCGCCGGGGAAGATGCGGATGGGATCCTCGATCATTCCCACGGGCAGCTCATCCAGGGTGATCTGGGTGACCACCATGGCCAGAAGCTCCCGGGCGGAGGCAATCTCCATCACAACGGAGACAGAGGCTTCCGAGCGATCCGTGGAGAGATTGGTGTAGACCGCAGCTTCGCGGATGCACTCCGGTCGTTCCGGCGTGGGGGTTGGAAACGGCAAGATGATCGGGTCCTTCCAGACTGCCCGGCGACCGGCGATTATAGCATGGGGCGGCTACGGCAGATTTCAACGCCCGCTACGTTCCCGGGCCGGCGCGGCCCGTGAGGAGATCAGATGGCCATCAATGTCGGACCCACGCTTCGACGCCGCCGCGCATGGGCGCGCCTGACTCAGCAAGAACTGGTTGATCATACCCGCCTGGACCGAAGCGCAAGCTACCTCGGATCGATCGAGACAGGGAAAACCAGCCCCACTCTGCACGAACTGGAGCGGCTCGCCCGATACTTCAACCTCACAGTCATAGAGCTGCTGCAGGAATCGAGCGCCGAAGGCGAACGTCGGGGGGAGACCGAGGAGCTTCCCGAGGAGCCGGTTGCCCTCGACGAACGGCTGACACGCGGCTACCACGCGCTCAACAGCGATGAGCGCGAGCTGCTGCTGGACATCCTGGAGGCGATCATCAAGCGTCGTTCTCGGCGTTGAAGTCAACCCAGATTGATCCAGCTTCCCCCGCGAGCCAGAGAGAGTTCCGCTGCGGCCAGCAGCGTGGGGACCAGCAGCATTTCGGCCGTCGTTAGAGGTGACGTCCCCGTCCGGAAGAAGGCGATCACCTGCCGCATGAGATTGGCGTAGAAGCCGTCGAACTCCGTGACGGTCGCTCCCGAATAGCGCCCGTCCCACCGTCCGCCGAAGGACCACGGGCACGCCTCGAACATGTTGCCGGCCTCCCGAACTTCCACGAGGCCACGTCGCCCCTCGAAGTCGACCGTGACCAGACGCGCTCCCTCGCTCCCCGTGTCAATCACCCGTGAAGCTTCGCAGCCCATCATCGCGAGCAGGAGGGAAACAGTGTGGCATCCATAGACGTCCCAGGTCCCCATCCCGCGAGCATACGCAGCTTCGGCCAGTTGCCCGGGCGGCACGACGCCGTCCAACTCCACGGCGAAACGGAGCGACGACGCGGAGAAGAGAGGCGCCCCGTGTTTCGACGCGAGGGCGGCGATGGCGGCCGCCTCGGCCGGGCCCGTGGCCAGGAACTTATCCACGAAGCACGGCTTGCCGCTGGGCAGAACCTGGCTGCACAGAACGGGATGGGCTTCGATGTTGTCCGGCGCGAGCACGATGATGGCATCCGCCGCGTCCACCGCCTCCGCCAGAGATGGGCAGGCACGCACGCCCTGCTTCGCGCACCAATCCTCACCCCGCGGGTCGGTCTCGAAGGCGCAGGCGACCTCCGCGCCCAGGTCCGCCAACGGCCCGCGCAGCAGAGTCACAAACTTGTTCGCGTGATAGTTGTTCAGATGATGGTCGACAAACGCAATCCGCAGCACGCTCTGGCTTCCTTTCTCATGTGCGGCTCGACATGCGACGTTGCAGTGCATCGAGCAGTGCGCCGGCGAGGATCACCCCGGCCTGCACGATCTTGCGCCAGCTCACATCGCCGAACTGATTGCCCAGATATGGGAGACCGACGGCCAGTATCGAGAGGAGGAGGAATCCAAGGAAGGTCCCGCCGACCCCGCCGACTCCCCCCGCCAATCTCGTGCCGCCGATCACCACCATCGCAATCGCACTGAGCTCCAGACTATCACTCAGCGCCACCTTGGGGTCTGCTGTACGGTTGATCCCGAGCTGCATCCACGCCGCCAGCCAGCAGCAGGCCGCCATCACCACGTAGGCGGAGGCTTCCAACCTGGCGACAGGCAGGCCGTTCAAGCGAGCGGCCTCACGGTTGCCGCCGAGGGCGTGGATGGCCCGGCCATAGCTCGAGCGGCGCAACACCAGGGCCGCGACGGCGTAGGCCGCCACCACCACCAGCAGCATCCCCGGGAATCGCATCCCCCCCAGCTCGAAGGATGCTCCACCGAGGGCCGTCAGCAGCGGATCGAGCCTGGTGATCGATTGGTTCCCGGAGAGGAGGAGGGTTGCGCCATACGCCCCCACCATTGTGGAGAGAGTGAGGATGAAGGGTGGGATGCGGAGCACGCCGACTCCAGCCCCGACCACCGCCCCCAGCGCCAGTGCGAAGCCTGCGCTCGCCGCCAGCGCCAGCGATGCCGGCATGACATCGCGCGCCAGCACTGCGGTCAAGAACATCACCAGCATCATCACATAGCCGACGCTGAGGTCGATCCCCCCGGTCAGCACAACGAAGGTCATCCCCAGCGCCAGGATCGCCACCGGGCTGTAGTACCGAAAGATCAGGCTGACGGTGGAGGGTGAAAGAAACCGCGGCTCGCGTCCGGCGAACAGGAGGACGAGGAGGGTGATGACCGCAGCGAGCCCGACTTGCGCCACCTGAGCGCGCAGCCACGAACTCCTTCCCGACGGAGGATCGGGCTCGGCCGAGGAGCTACGAGCAGGGGCGGGGCCCAATCACTTTGCCCCCTTCAGGAGGTCGCTCCAGAGCCTACCCTTCTCAGTTTCGGCGTCCGGCCGGGTCACCAGGTGATGCCTGATGGCGATGTATGCCTTGTCCGGCCGCCCACCTTCAAGCACTTTTTTGACCTGCTTCACAGTTTCGGCACCCATCTCGATCGGCTCCTGGGAAACCGTCGCTTCGATCTCTCCGTTCCGGATCGCCTCGATCGCCGCCTTGTTCCCGTCCATGCTCACGATCAACACCCGCTTCGGGTCCGAGGCCGCCTCCCTACCTTTTTTCACATCCACGACCGCGCCCAGTGCGCCAATTGCGTTGTCGTCGTTGTGGCAGAAGACGAGTTCGATCTCCGGGTCGGCGGTCAGCATCGGAGCCAGCGTCTCCTGGCTCTTCTTCGAGTTGAAGTCGCCGACCGCCTTGAGCACCTTCACTCCCGGGGTGTGCGACCCATTGAAAACGCGGTCGAACCCCCGGGCGCGATCCTGCGCGGAGGAAGCCGCTTCGAGGCCCCACAGGTGCACCACCGTGGCCTTGAGCCGGGCGAGGTCGGAGGCGGAGTCCGGGTTCAACCCCCGTCGCTTGCAGAGCAACTCGAGCCCATGTCGCGCGGCCATCTCCCCCATCGCTACGTTGTCGGTCTCCACTGTGCACGTCACCTCGGCGAGTTGGGCCGTGACGCGTCGGTCGATGCAGAACAACGGGATTCTGGCATCATTGGCCGCTTTCACCGCGGTAGCAGCCTGCTCCGCGTCCACCGGGACCATGATGATGGCGCCTACACCCTTGGCGATCAGTTGATCCACCTGCATTTGTTGATCCGTGGCCGAGTCGTTGGCGACGAGAATCTCGGAACGGAGCCCGGCCCGAGCCAGTTCCTCTTCGACCCCTTGTCGCATACCGATGAACATGTTGTGGTTCATCGAGCTATGGGCCACGCCGACGACCGGACCGGGTGGCGGCTTCTTTCCCGCTGGCTGCACGGGGGGGGGTGGGGCGGCACTGGGCCCGGGCGGCCTGCATCCTGTCCCGAGGACGGCAAGGCTCAGGCCCAGTAGGGCAGGGAGCATTGAGGAGACTTTGAAGCGCACCGACATCACCCACCTCCAGTGTGCGATCGCCCTGCAGGGGACAGCGCAACCGGGCTTGAACAGAGCCAGGAGGAAATTCATCACCACGGACCGCGGTTCCTCACTCCCCCTCCCTGCTCCCTCAATGCCTCGCAACTTTCTGTCCGAGATCGTCGCCCTCTTCGGCCACCCTGTGGCCGAAAACCCGACGCAGGAGATGCACGAGCGCTCCTTCGCCGAGTTGGGGATGGACTGGCGATACGTCACGCTGGATGTCCCTGCCGCCAGCCTGCCGGACGCGATCCTCGGGATGCGGGCGATGAACTTCGCCGGTGCCAACTGCACCATCCCGCATAAGGTGAACGTCATCCCCCTGCTGGATGAGATCACCCCGGCTGCTCGACGGATCGGCGCCGTCAACACGATTGTGCGCCGGCCGGATGGCGGGTATCTGGGGGAGAACACAGACGGCAAGGGATTCTTGCGCAGCCTGACCGGAGCATCCGTGGACGCGAGGGGCGCCCACGCGGTCATCCTCGGTGCCGGCGGCGCCGCCAGGGCGATTGCCGTCGAACTCGCTGACGCGGGCGCAGCTCGCCTCACCATCGTCAACCGTTCCCCCGACCGCGGCGGCCTCCTCGCCGAGCATCTGGCCCGCGTCGCAGGAGCGAGGGTCACGTTTTCGCCGCTCTGCGGGCCCTACGCCGTGCCAGCGGATACCCAACTGCTGGTCAACGCGACGTCGGTTGGCCTCTACCCGGATCTAGGCGGCTGTTTCCCGATCGACACCGAGACGTTGCGCCGCGAAATGGTGGTGTGCGACGTGATTCCCAACCCGCCGAACACGCCATTCCTGGAGCTTGGCCGCGCGGCCGGTTGCCTAACCCTGGACGGGCTCGGCATGCTCGTCTATCAGGGTGCCATCGGATTTGAGCTCTGGGTCGGCCGACCCGCCCCCGAAGCCACGATGCGGCAGGCACTCGTGGACGTCTTCGATCTCTGACCCCACACCTTCCCCAGGAGGCCAATCCCATGCCCGACACCCAGTCCAACCCTTCCCGCAGGTCGCTCCTGGCGATGGCTGTCGCCGGCGGTGCGGCGGCTGGCGTCTTCCCGGCACCGGAGGCCGCGGCACAGGCCGCCGCCGCGTCTGACCCGCCGTTCGGCCTCGGCACAGTCAGCTACAACGTTCCCAAGGACTGGGATCTGGCCACTCTCTGCAAGATCCTGCCCTCGACAGGTCTGCCCGCCGTGGAGTTCCGGACAACTCACGCCCACGGCGTAGAGCCTGGCCTGAACGCGGCTCAACGTGCCGCCATCAAGTCCCAGTGCCGCGATGCCGGATTCAAGCAGCTAAGCCTGGGCTCGGTTTGCGAGTTTCAAAGCCCGGATGCCGCCGTCGTTCGGAAAAACGTCGAAGACTGCCGCGCCTGGATCGAACTGGCTCGCGACATCGGAGCGCTGGGGGTAAAGGTGCGCCCGAACGGACTGCCGAAGGAAGTGCCCATCGAGAAGACGCTGGAACAGATCGCCTACGCGTTGAAAGTTTGCGGCAGGATGGCCGCCGACAATGGCGTGGAGATCTGGGTGGAGGTCCACGGTGGCGGCACCTCTGAGCCGGGCAACATGCGCAAAATCATGGACCTCTGCGCTCATCCCGCGGTGGGCGTCAACTGGAACAGCAACGCCACCGACCTGGCCAACGGCAGCGTCCGGGCCGCGTTCGAGTTACTCAAAGACAGGTTGATGAGCGTGCATATCAACAACCTGTGGGGCGACTACCCCTATCGCGAACTCTTCCGCCTGTTGCGGGAGGCGCGCTTCTCGCGCTACACCTTGTGCGAGGTCGCCGGCGCCGTGCGGCCCGAGGACGGCGCACTCTTCTTCCAGTGCTACCGCGGGCTGTGGCGGGAACTCGCCAGAGGGTGAGGTTGCCTCGGCTTCAGTCAGGAGGGAGCGGAGGGCCGCCGTATGGAATGCTCCTCCCTGACGAATTCTTCACTGACCACTACGTTCGGCAGAGCGGCTGCACACTCCCTCACGGTCCGGGCCAGCGATTTGTGAATTGGGTAGAAGTAGTTCATGGAGTCGGGGTTCGCGACGGCGTAGTTGAGGCCGATTGTGCTTGAGTAGGTCATCGTGACCCTGGGCCGCAACCGCAAGGCCAGGAGGTCGTTGGGTAGTCCGGTGCGAAGCACTTTTACACGGGGCAGCCCAGCGTATTTGTCCCCATGGCCCAGTTTTTCATTCGGGTGCGGAAGCACCAATACTCGGCGGTCCGCAATGAGTTGTCTCAGGATCTCCACTTCTTCCGTGTGACTGATCAAGCCATCGAAGTTCGAGAGGGGCTGGCCGAAGAAGACTGTATCGAACTCCATTGCGTCACGCAGGTCCACATCGCGGAGAAGCAAGTCCGAGTAACGGGCAAAGGAGTTTGATCGGAATAAATCAAACATTTGGTGTATCTTGTGAGCGTGTGGCGTGCCCTGATACATTTGACGGTTATGTACATAAAAGACATCATAATCATGCTGGTAGTCGAATGCCCGTGCCAAGAGCCTGCGCCCCAAGGCGCGCAAAGGTGAATCCTTCGTTCGAGGGCGGAAGTAGCGATCGACAGCCAAACTCTCCGCGTAGATCACGACCCGGTTTCCCAGCCGCTTGCTCTCGCGGATGATGGTTTTTTGTGCGGGAGACCGGATCCCGAACAGCACCGCCTCTCTGCCCGGCTTGCAGCAGGCGCGGAGTTGCTTGAAAGACCGCACATAGACTCCCAACAGTTGATCCAGATGGAAGTACTTTGCGGCCGACTCGGTGTGCAGGTGGATTGTTGCGAATTTGTGCTCTACATGTGGCAACAGGGCATCATAATTGTAGCCGAATTGATTGAGCAGGATCAGATGTTTGCGATGGGATGGGTAGCGCTCGTCAGCGATCACACAGGCCATGAGTAGTCGGGCCGGACCATTCACGTAGAAAACCACCTCCTGCATCGCGTCCACTCCCGATATCAAGGTGCCGTCAGAACTCGATCGTGTCATTCGCAGGGATCGGATTTTCTTCGGCCTGGGTTGGCTGCCCCGCGAGGAGCGGCTGCGCTGCCCGGTGCTGCAGGAACAAGAGTCCGGCCTCGCCAATTACGCTGCCGAGCGCCGCTCCGGTTATTCCCAGCACCGGAATCAGCACTAGCTTGGCGGCGACGTGGACGACCGTAGTGGCGGCGGTTTGCTTGAAGTCCGTGTACTGATCCCCACTTACGAGAAGTACTTGTCGATAATGTAACCGAACGAGATTGAGTAGCCAGGCGACGGTCATCAACTGAAACGCGCCCGATGCGGCGGAGTATCCTGGGCCGAACAGCATGGTGAGTAGAGGACCGGCCGCCAGGATGAGAGCGATGACGATAGGGATGGCAAGGCCCAATGCCAGGCGCAGGGAAAGTGCTAGCTCTCGACGAAGTGCGCTCCCTCCCAGTCGGGTGCACTCGCCAAACCTTGGCAGCAGGATGACGAAGTAGAGTGACCCCATCGCGGTCATTGCAATGAACAATTGGAACGCAGCCCCAAAGTGGCCCAATTCGGCTCTTGTTACCGCCCCGACGAAGCCGGGAGCTGCGATGAATAAGCCCAGAAGCAAGCGATCTGAAAGGAGCGCGAAGCCACGAGTGAGCTGAGAGCCGGCGAAAGGGGCACACTCTCGGATGACGCGCACGAGCTGTACGATTCCACTCGGGTGCGGGATGCGGGCAACGGTGCGGGTCATCCAGACGAGCAAGCCGGCGGCGATCAGCAGCTCCGCCGCAAACTTGGCGAGGGGCACGGCGGACAGAGCGGGCTGCAAGTTGAGCGCCAACCACAGGAAGCTGACGTTCAGTAGCTGTGTCCCCAGATTTGCCAGCGCCAGGACATGGGTGCGGTGTACGCTCTGGCTAACCCAGGCGACGGTCACTGCCGTGCTGAATACTGAGAGCCCAAAGAGGCAAAGCAGCCCGCGAACCCCCGCGTACTGGGGCAAGAGGAATGCGGCCCCGATGGTGGCGGCATAGGCTCCCAGTCCCAATATCACCCGCACCGCCATTGTGTCGGCCGCAATATTTCCAATGGCCTCGGGCGTTGAAGCTCGGCTTGCCTTCACAACAGCATACAGCTCAGTGCCAAAGCTGGAGAACAGGGCCAGGAACTCAAACACGGAGCGGGCGAGCGTGAGGTCGCCGAAGGCCGCAGCATCGAATCTGGAGGTCACCAGTCGCGTCGCCACTAGGGCCAGCAGCATCGCGCCCATGTGGCACGCGCCGAGCACCACGTAGCGAGCTACTACTCCGCCCCAGGTACTGCGCAGCGGCACCTCGCCGGTGCTGTTTGGGATCCCCATGACCAGATGACCACCCCGTGCCCGAGATACTCATCCAGGCACCCGACCAGTCTACCACTGTTCGGGTAGATTACGATGGGGCGCGGGCAGATCGCTCCGAGAGCCTGCGAGGCGCGACAAGGTGTCAGACAGCCCTGATGGTTGCGGTCGGCGTGACTCGGCAGGAAGGGCACCCTCTCGGGTGCCCTTCGAGCTTCAGACCCGTCGCCCCGGAGGGCTCTTCTCGACTATTTCGCGCCACCACCGCGCCAGGCGTCGGTGATCAAGATCGCGGGGGCACATTCAGCTACGCTGGATTGCCTTGCGCCGCAGCGACTCCGACGACCGCTCAGTCGGCTCGTGGCCGGCCGGGCGCACCGTCGATGCACGGGTCCCTCATCGGTCCTTCGGTGGAGTCATCGCTGGCACCTCCACGGTTATCCGGCTCAACCGGGACGATCCCGACCTCACCAGAGCTACTACTATTCTACCACCGACATCCGGCCGCTAACCATCGACTTTCGGCGCACCGCAATACCTGAGACCCGCGCGTGAACTCAGCAGCGCCTACCAGGTGCCCCACCAACTGCGGTCAGTTCGGGTCCCGCGGGGTGGGCTTCAGCTCCAGGACCTGAACGTCACCATCCCCCACCGCGCCAGGAAACTCGGCCACGACGCGCCAACGATCAACGATCTCGCGATGCAGATCCGGGAACTCTAGGGCGAGGGCTCGGGGGAAGGTCGTCACCACCAGCGACCGCGGATACCGGGCCTGGGCAGCCCGGAACGCCTCGAGGGAGCGGACAAGTGTGTAGTCTTGCCCTTCGCGCCAGCCAAAATGGCTCGCGTAGCGTACGAAGCCCCATTTCATCAGGTACACACCAATGATCCCGTCCCCAGGGCGCCGCCTGAAGGCGACATCCGCGAACGCTCCCCGATAGTCCTGCTTGGGGACCTGGTAGTAGCGAAGAAGGGGAAAGGCGCTGGCGAGGCTCACGGCCGCCGCAGCCAGGCTCAAGGCCGTCGAGCTACCTCCCAGCCGCGGCCACCGCCGTGCGATGGTCATCGTGACCCAGTCCAGCAGGCAAACGATCGAGAGGACAGCCACCGGAAGCCCGAGAATGAAAAACCGCGGCGAGAACGTATACCCCTTCACCAGCAGGTAGGCTGCCGTCGCGACCAGCGGGAGCGTGAGGGATGATGCCAGCAGCGGTGACTTCCGGGCGAACAGCCAGAATCCCCACGTGGCCGCAGCGAGAACCGGGACGGCGGCCAACCAGACGCCCGGTCCAAACCCAACTGTCAGCCCCCGGCCAAGCTCACGGAAAAACTCGCCGGACAACAATCCGAATCCGGTCGCAGTTTGGGTGTAGGTCCGCTGCATGAAGGCGGAGATCTCCGAGAGCACCGGCGCATAGAGATTCAGTGCCAGGGCGCCGGACACACCAAACGCCGCAACCAGCCTGGCCAGCATCGGCCAGGCCGACTTCCGGGCCCGATGAGCTACCCATATGGCCGCCGTCACAGCGGCCACGGCCTGTCCGACCGCCACCCACGCACTGAGCAGCAAGGAAGCGACATTGAGGAAGGTCGCCCCGACCAGCAGCACCCACCATCGGGCGTCACCGCCACCCATCGCACGAACCAGGGCTACCGCGGCGAGAAGCGAGAAGAACACATGGGCGGTGTAGCCTCGCGCATTCTGGGAGTAGAAGATGTGATGGGATGAAAACGCCAGCAGCGCCGCGGCGAGCAGACTTGCTGGACGACCCGCGACGACCCGCGACGCGAGATAGAGCAGCGGTATGGTCGCAGTGCCGAAGAGCGCGGCCGGCAAGCGTACGGCCCACTCGTGGTCGCCGAATAGACCGATGGCCCCCTTCATGAGCAAAGTATTTAACAAGTGATTATTCGAATTAATGTATGTTGCTACAACTTGCAGATACGAAACATCACGGTAGCTGACTATGGTCGTGATTTCATCCACCCACAGATCTGTGTCCAGCCTAAACAAACGCAAGATCAGGCCCATTCCGACAATGCCAATGAGGGCCCCACGCTCCCAGGTTGTCGCCGTCACCCCGGCCGGCATGGCCTCGGATATGTGACACTCCAGCGGGACTGCCCCCAGTCGCCCGCGCAGCACGAGGGCGCAAACGGCAAGGAGCGCACCCTGCACCATAAGGCAAATCTTCAGCAGCCGAACGCCAGAGATACCGGAGGCGATGGCCAGGTGCTGACGTGGAAGGCGGTCGTACCAGCCTTCCGGCAGGAACGCACCCAGCAGCACCAGCACCGCCGCCACCGCCAGTAGCAGCCGCAACTTCAGCAATCCGCTCCTCCACTCGGCACGGCAACCGACTGCCGACTCATCCCAAGATCGCAGTCGACCTTCTGAAATCCTTTGGGTGGGTCCTTTCGCAAGAGATTGGCGACGACACACCAAACAAACAGTGGCCACTCCTTCCAGATTTTTATGTGGCTCTCTCCGTGAACACGGGAGTACTCATGCGTCGGCGCGTTCGTCACACGGTAGCGATGCTGAAGCATCTTCATGACCATCTCTTGCTCGATGGTATGTCTGTTCTCCCTCATCGCTACAGATAATGCTGCCGATCTTCGAATCGCTCTGAATCCATTAAGAGTGTCAGTAAGTTCTACTTTCCAGCGCATATTGATTGCAATGTTCATAGATATGTTTCCGATAGTACGTATTAGTTGCGGAATGCTGACAGACAATTCGTCGCTCCCGCCGGCAAATCGGCTTCCCACGCACAGATCGGTTTCGCCGCGCACAACGGGGAGTGCCAGCCTGGGAATCTCGGTCGGGTCATGGGACCCATCTGCGTCCATAAAAACGAGCACGTCCGCATTGATCATCTCTAACGCCATCCGAATCGCGGCCCCCTTTCCTCGACCTGGATCCAGATGCACCCCGGCTCCATGCCGGGCAGCGTTCTCGCGGGTGCCATCAGTGGAACGACCGTCAAAAACGGCTACTTCGTGCGCAAACGGCATGGCCCCCAAAACGGCGCTGCCGATCGTACGCTCCTCATTCTTCGCCAGGATTACGACCGCGACACGAGCGCTTCCATAGGCTGAGAGATCGAAACTGTAGTGGTCCGTCACGGTCGACATGGCGTGGTCCACGGTTGGGGGCCGTGCTGATCACGGCCTGTGTGCTCGCATGCGATGCTTTCCAGAATCTCTATCACCTGTCCGAGCGGTGTCAAGTGTGCCCCGATGGCGTTTTCCGCCAGACAGATTGCGTCGCCCACCATCCGAGGAGCATGCTGGTGGACTCCCCGGCCAGATTACCGGCTGCCGCACCGGCTATGCCGAACAATGGAATTAAGGCGATCTTACCCATGACATGGACTATCAATCCCATGAATTGAATACTGAAGTCAGTTTTGCGACGATCTTGTGCAATGAGCGTTTGACGAAAATGGTTGGAAATCAACGTCGCAGCGAGCGACAGCATCAGAATACGCAGGGACGCCACTCCAGACACGAAGCTCGGACCGAAGATCCCGCCGACGATCGGTTCGGCCAACCAGAGTGCGAGCACCAACAGAGGGGTGCCCGCGCAGGCACATCGAAGGAAAGAAGCCCGGAGTTCCCGCCGCACCACTTCTGGGCCGGCTCGAACGGCCCGCACCAAAGGAGGGATCAGGATGACAAGGTACAGCGCGGCGATGGACAGGCCTGGCCCGTAGAGCCGCGTCATCCCGGCGTACCGTCCAAACTCCCGCATGGGCAGCATCATCGCCGGCAGGACCAGATCCGAGCCGAGCGAGAGTCCCCTGAGCATCCGTGACCCTCCCAGGGGCAAGGCTGCTCGGACGAATGGCCTCCATTCGCCGAGCGGGATTGGGCTTTGCCAGCCCCCAGCAGATCGACGCAACCAGACCCACAGTGCCGCAGCCCCGGTCACTTCTGCCAGCATCCCCGCGGTTGGGACAATCCAGACATCCACCGAGAGGCGAGCGCAGAGCCAGATGACCGCCAGGGCGCACGCCTGCACCCACACATTGGAAAGGGCCAGGACAACCGGTCGCTGGAGCGCCTGAGCTGCCCAGTCGAGGCTGATGGCCTGCGTCAGGATCGTCCCGCAGGAGAGGAGAACGATTAGCCAGATCGCACTTAGCGTAGGCACCGCGATCAGTAGGGGTACCAAGGCAGCCAGGACCAGTAATCCGGCGATAGTGCGAATGACCGCTATCGTCGTCGCGATTGCTGCGACACGCGCCGGCTCCGCCGCAACTCTCTGAACCGCCAGCAGGTCGAGGCCGAGAGAGGCGCTGAGCATCCCCCAAACTGCGATCGCTGCAGCAAAGCTCACCTGGCCCAATCCGGTCGCGCCGAAGTACCGGATCGTGATGAGCGTTCCGCCAAACCCGATAGCCTTGGCAAGCAGGTCCCCGCCCGCCACAACCAGGAACCGTCTCATGAAATCCAGATGCGGGACGTGCCCACCCTCCGGAGATTCAAGAGGCAGTGGCTCGGTTCTAGGCCCAAGCCTGGACATGGCGGTGCCTGGAAGCCGCCAGACGGGGCGGATCACTCTTCAGCACCACCCGGGTGAGCCGACTGCGCGCGGGGTTCAGGGGAATCCATGACAGTCGTCCGCGAGGCCGGCGGTGAGCCGGTCGCACAGAAAAATCCTCGGATTCCCTACCTGGTCGCCGGTCAAGTCAACCCCTCGTCGCGCGCCGGAGGCGGTGGCGCTCAAGGCCGGGATGCCTGGGGAGCATCGGCGAGCTGGCTCTCCGCTGGGTCAGGCTGGAGAGGCTCGGGTCGGGCACGTGGGGGTTGCAACTGTGCCCCGGCACTCACCACCAGGAAAGTGATCGCACTGTAGACGTAGTACAGTAGATGCAGAGGCAATGCGCACAGCAGGAAACCGGGACCGACGCGTCGGTTGAGAAACCCGTAGAACGGTCGATTGACTACCCCAACAGCGGCGAGGCCGGCCACGAGTGCGCCGATGGCGCACCATCTGGCCAGCGTCGGTAGGCCAGGCACGAGTTGGATCGCCAGCGAGGCGCAGGCAAGAAGAGCGGAGGCCCCGGCCAGGCGTTGGTCCCAGCGGATGTTCAGGTGATCCTTCTCGATGTGGCGCTCAGTGAGTAGCCGCGTCCAGGGAGCGGCCCGGCAGGTGACGTCGGTCTTGACCATCTCCCACAGCGTCCAGGACTTCAGGTGAGTCCCCTGTATGGTCCGGTCCAGGCGAATGCGGTAACCCATGGCCGTCACACGGTAGCCCAGCTCGATGTCTTCCACCGACGGCACCGGGTAGCGGTGACTGTTGTAACCATCCACGGCCTCAAACACGCTCCGTCTGATCGCCCCAATACCGGACCAGAAAGATTCCGCCTCGGGGTTGCCGGTCTGATGGACGTGATGGTGCATCAGATTCCGAAATCTTGAGATCAGCCCCGGGGCGTCAGGGGTGTCGTCGTAGGAGCCGAATACGGCCGCGAGTTCCGGCTCCTGATCGAAAACGTCGACCATTCGCTGAATGGCGTCCGGCGCCACCACGACATCGGCATCAATGAACACCAGGATCTGCCCCGAGGCGGCGGCCGCTCCGGCATTGCGCGCCGCGGACGGGCCTTGCCGAGTGGCCATGCGAATGACACGGTGGCCGCGTTCTGAGGCGATCCGGGCGGTGCCATCGCTCGACGCGTCGTCGACGACGATCACCTCCAAGCCCTCGGGTCGGCCGGGAAGGGCATCCAGGCATCGGCCGAGCATGTGCTCCGCATTGCGGGCGGGTATGACTACGGATAGCGTGGTAGGGGTTCTAGTGCGGAGCATTAGCAAGGTCGGGCTCGGATCGGTCCGGCGCTGGTGCTGAGCACCTCCCGTTAGGTGATCTTTAGGCCGAAGGTGTGCAACACGATTTAGGGGTGCGAGATGAACCTGGGACGAACCCCATAGCCCCAGAGGCATTCCGGGTGCCGGGGTCGTGCGCTTCGCCCCGAACTCCCTGGAAGGAGGTGAACCCAGCCCTCGGCTCGGTGTGCCCCGTACCCACGGGTGCCGGCCCTGCACGACCACGATGGCCCGGGCACATTCCGTGCGCCGGAGCCGCTGGGCGCTGCCCCCCGCGCCGTCCTCCGACGCCTCCCCCCAGGTGGAGCTCCAGTGTCTCCGATGCCGATCGAGGGCCCCAGTGGGCATCCCCTCACATCCATCGTCGTGGCATCCGTGAACGGATACCGCTACATCTCCCAGTGCCTCCAGTCTCTGGCCCGGCAATCCGCGTTCGCGCGTATGGAGGTGATTGTCGCCGAGGGGTCCGATGACGACGCCGGCACCCGGATTCAGTCAGAGTTCCCCTGGGCGCGTGTATGGCTGGCCGAGACACCCCTCACCGTGCCGCAGCTCCGTGCCCGCGGCATCCGGATGGCCACGGCGCCTGTCGTCGCAACGACTGAAGACCACTGCGTTTTCCCGACAGACTGGGCGGAAAGAATCGTCAATGCGCATTCGGTGCACCCGGAGGCCGCCATCGGCGGCGCAGTTGAAAACGGCAGCACGCGTCTGATCGACTGCGCTGCCTATATCTCGGAGTACGGCCAATTCGCGCTTCCGCTGGACAATGGGCCTACCCAGAACCTGGCGGGGCCGAACGTCTCCTATAAGAGAGAGGTCCTGGAGCAGCATTGTGGTGATCTCCTTGATACTGGGATGTGGGAGAACGTCCTGCACGATCGGCTGATCGAGCGCGGCGAGCAACTCCGGCTTTGCTCATCGATCGTGGTGCTGCACGTCAAGGAGTTCTCCGTCCGCGACTTTCTGGAGCAACGCTACTTCTTCGGCCGATCGTACGCGGCCACACGCATGGCCAACGCGCCACTCGGCCGCCGCCTGGTCTACATGTTCGGCTCCGTGCTGCTCCCACCGCTCCTCCTCGTCCGCTACTGGCGGACTTTCTCGCGGAAGAAGCGTTACATGCGAGAATACGCCAGGAGCTTCGGGCTGCTGCTCCTGTTCGCCTGTTCGTGGGCCTTCGGCGAGTGTCTGGGCTGCGGCTTCGGGGACGGTGGCGCTTCGCTCCGCGTGAGGTAGGACTCTCCCCGCGCCTCAATGAGTGGCTCTGAAATGCACGATGTCTGCGTCCTGACCTACCACTCCATTGATGACAGCGGCTCCGCGGTGTCTATCTCGCCCGAAGAGTTTGCGGCGCACATGGAGGTGTTGGCTCAACTCAACGTCCACGTCGTGCCGTTGGGTGAGATCGTCGGCGAAGCCCAGCAGGCCGTCAGGGAGCGTCCCGCCGTGGCGATCACCTTTGACGATGGGTTCAGCAGCGTGATGGAGCGCGCCGTCCCCGTTCTCCAGAGGCATGGATTCGATGCCACCGTGTTTGTCGTGACGGACTACTGCGGTCGGACGAATCGCTGGCCTTCACAGCAGGTACCACTCGACTTTCCCCTGATGACCTGGGACCAACTCCGCGTAGCCCGGCGATGCGGGTTGGAACTGGCAGCCCATACCCGAACCCATCCCTACCTGACCCTGCTCTCGTCGTCCGAGGTAGAAGCGGAGATGGCGGAAAGCCGCAGCCGGTTGGAGGAGGAGATCGGTGCCCCGGTCAGGGCGTTTGCCTATCCCTACGGAAGCGTGAACGCGGAGGTCCAGGCGTGTGCGGCCAGGCACTTCGACCTTGCGTGCGGTACCCGACTGGACTATCTGGGTCCGGGAGCCAGCCGGTTCGCGCTGGAGCGTCTGGATGCGTATTACTTTCGGTCGCCTGGTGCCTTTCGGCGGATCTTCACTCCCCTGGGGCGCACCTACGTGCGTGGTCGACGTTTCTTGCGCGAGTGCCGGCGCTGGTTGGGGGGAGCATCGCCCGGTGGGCTTCGTGCCTAGGTTTCGAGCGGAATTGGGTCGGTAATGCTGCGACACGCCCGAGTACTCATCACCGGGGGTGCCGGTTTCATGGGAAGCGCGCTGGCTCAACGGCTTCTGGAGCACGGAGAGCATCCGCGACTCCTGGATCTGGCACCCCTGCCGCGCTGGGCCAGCGAGGCGCATGTTGGTTACATCTCCGGCGACGTCCTGGACCCAGACAGACTCACCGCGGCGCTGAAAGGGGTGGAGGTGGTGGTCCACGCGGCGTTCGCCTCGCCGCACAGCGGGATGGAAGTCATCCGACAGGTCAATGTTGGAGGCGTGAGAGCCCTTTGCGATGCGATGGTTCGTCAGGACGTCCGCCGACTGGTGCTGATTTCCTCGACAATTGTGCTCAAGCCTCCGCGCCGGCACCCCGTCTGGCCATCGGCGCCTCTCAACCGGCTTGACGCCTACCGCGCCGCTCGCCTGGAGGCGGAGCAGGTCGTCGAGTCCTACGCAGATCGGGGTCTGTCCACGGCCATCGTCCGACCCAAGACCTTCGTCGGGCCGGGTCGCCTGGGAGCGTTTGCCCTGGCGTTTGACTCCCTTCGGCGAGGGCAGCCGGTGCCCGTGCTGGGGAGCGGAATGAACCGGTACCAATTGTTGGACGTGCGCGATATGGCAGCCGGTCTCGCCTCACTGATCGACTCCCAGGCAAGCGGGGTCTTCAATTTCGGGGCCCGCAAGTTCGGAACTGTACGCGAGGACCTGCAGGATCTGATCAACTGGGCGGGCACCGGCTCATCGCTCCGGTTCGTGCCGGAGCGACTGGCCCGGATGGTGGTGCGCGGGGTCGAGCTACTCGGACTGGCACCCCTCGCCGAGTGGCACCACGCGAGTGCGGCAGGCACCGACTCCATCGTCGACGTCTCCCGCGCCGAGCAGGAACTTGGGTGGCAGCCCGCGTACAGCAACCTGGATTCACTGAAGACAAACTTCGACTGGTACAGTTCACAGATGGAAGAGGCCGGGTCGGCCCCGAGCACACATCCCGTCCCTCTCTCGCACCGGTTCATGTCGCGGCTCTACCGGGCGATCTCCCGCTGACCTTCGGACCACGGAGGTAGCCCGCACATTCTCCAACGGCCCAGGACGTCAGGAAGAACATCAAGACCGGCAAGGACCACAAAAACCGGGCGCGGACCCCCGGCCGAGGGATCACGGACCTGGTGATCCGCAGCAAGTACAGCAAGGGGATCACCGGCGAAGCGAGGGCAAAGAGGGCCCGACGCCCGGCGCTCATCCGGCGGGAGCGATCGCGGCCGAACTCCAGCCCGTGTCGCAGCCGTTGCCGGATGAAACCCAGGAAAGTGAAGGAGCTGAGGTGGCTGACCCCGATCTCCGGCGTCAGCAGCAACTCGTGACCAGCATCGAGCAGCGCCGTATGGACATTCTGTTCCCAGAATCCCTCCGCCCAGCAACTCTCGACCGTGTCCAACGCCGCTCGCTTGTACGACGCGTTGTCCCCGGCGAAGTCCCGCACGCGTTGGGCGGGAAACGGAGGTTGGTACCTCCAATACCGGCACAGAAACACCGCCAGGTCGCACAAGCTGCCGGAGGGTGCCTGAACGATGGCACCGCCAACTCCTGCAAACGCCTCACGGTGCACGCAGGCGATCTGCGCCAGCCAGTCCCCCGCGGGCTCGAAACTTGCCGTTGTGAGCGCGACGATGCACCCCTTGCTGCGGAGGATGCCCACGCCCCAAAGCTCGGGCACCAACAGCCCGTCTCGTTCGTTCACGACCAGCACACGCGGATGCCGCTGTCGGACCAGCTCTGCCGTGCCGTCGGTGGAATTGTCGATCAGGATCACTTCCGTGTCGTCTGCGACCTGAGGAAGCAGGGCCGCCAGGCACCGCTCTACCGTAGCGCTCGCATCCTGTGAGGCGATGACCACTGACAGGGTTGGGCGGCCCATGTCCCTAGGTGCCCCGGGGCCGGAGCCAGACGGTTTCCCCGGAGGCAGCGGACTGGTAACCTGCCAGAACGATGCGCAGCAGTTCCCGGGCATGGTGGGCGCCGCGAGTTCTCTCCTCGGGCTTCCCCAGGTTGCCGAGCATCTGCATCAGGTTGGCTGCCGTCGCCGCGGGGCGCCCTTCGCCGGGCTCTCTGACGAGTACCCGCGACCGACCGCCGGCTTCGACGCGTGCCTCACCACCACGCACGAAAGACAGCCGGCCAATGGGGCGTCCGATCACCCGAGACCAGTCCAACGAAACCCGCGCCAGCCCCCCGAAGGACACCCTGAAAGAGGCCCGCTCGCAGTCCAATCGCATCTCCAGATAGCGTTCCATTGCCTGGCTCGATCGATTCAGCGTCAGCACCGCCAACCGGTCACCCGGAAAGCGCAGCGAAGCATGCACGACCAGGTCCGTCTCGGTCGACTCACCTGGTCGAGGGGTGCTCGCGGTGATCGACAGGGGAAGGTCATCGAAGAAGTAGCACATCAGATCCAGCGGATGAGTGCCGAATTCGAACAACGTATAGTTTGTCAGCCGCGAGCGCCAATTGAGTTCCGCACTCAACCGATGGTTCATCTGTTGCCAGCCCTGCACCAGGTAGGGCCGCGAGCCACCCAGGTTGCTCAGCTCTTCCTTGACGCGACGGTAGATGGGCATGAAGCGGTACTCATTGTTCACCACCACCATCCGGGCATGGGTTTCTGACGCTGCGATCACGGCGTCCGCTTCCTCCAGCGTCGTCACAAACGGCTTCTCGCAGAAGACGTGCGCACCGGCGGCGAGCGCCGCCAGACAATTGCCGGCGTGGACGTGCGGAGGTGTGCCGATGATCACCACGTCCGGACGCTGGCGCTCCAGCAGCTCGGCACTGTCGGAGTAGAGGGCGGGGATGGAGAACAGCCGTCCCATTGCCTCTCGGCGGTCCTGATTCGGCTCCGAGGCACCAACCACCTGAGCATCGGGAATAAGCCTACAGGCGGGTAGGTGGATCTGCTCTGCCACCTTCCCGAGCCCCACAAGCCCTAGGCGAACCATTCAGCCGGTGCCGGGGCGCTTGCTGCCGTTGGCGTCCAACTGGATGAGCCCGCCAGGCACCTCGGGCTGGGGTAGCTTCTCCGAGTCCAGGGCGAAATGGGCCGGTTGGGGCACAGCGCGCGTCTGCCGCCACACCTTCCCACCGACCATCGCCCGCGCCAGTTGCATTGGCTGGAAGACGATGCTCGGCCACAGGAAAACCTCGTTGGTGCAATAGCACTCTCTGCGGGCAATAGATGCTCGCAACTCATGCGCTTCATCTGAATTCCAGATCTCCGGAAACGATCGCTCCCGAAGATTCCCCAGTGGCGGGTGGTTTTCACAGACACTGACGTCACCGTTGGCGTAGATGACGGCATTCATCACCCCGGCTCTGCAGGGCACCACCTGGCGCTGCTCCTTGACGGTACGCGTTTTGGCCCACTGGAGCATCGGCTCCACGATGGCTCCGTACCGTCCTTCCTCGCGGGGAGCCCACAGCCCGCGCAGGTAACCGTACAGATCTTCGTATTGCTTGAGAGAAGGTCCGTTCAGCGACGGATCCTTTCGATCTCCACGGATGATGGCAAGGTTGTGATGGTCCATTTTTGGACACCGGTCATACAGGTACTTCGTGAGCTGCTGGATCTCCCCCATGTTCACGTCGGTTGCCGTTGAGATGGAGTGGATCCTCAGCCTGGGATCGCTCTTTTGCAACTCAACCAGTGCGTCGTACGTTTCCATGGATCGCTCGAATGAACCTGGTAGTCCACGAAACCTGTCATGGAATTCGGCCATGCCGTCGAGGGATAGCTCCACTACAAAGAGCCGGAGTTGTGGGCTCTCTAGAGTTGCCTTTACTTGCTTAATGGTGCGTTCTGTGTACCAACCATTTGAGGGTACATAGATCTGTTGCACATGATTATGTTCGATGAACTGACGACAAATCTCCGCAAAGTCCTTACGGATGAACGGTTCGCCACCGGACAGATTCAAGTTTTCGATTCTCCCCATGGATCGGGAGAGCGCGAACAGTTCGTCCTGAGTCAGATCGGTCTTCTGATTAAGGTTTCTCCAATAGAAGCAATGGTCGCACTTCATATTGCATATGGAGTTAATAAACAGAATCAGAAACGGGGGCGTATCGATGGGGGCATAGTTCCGACGCGTCAGCTCGACGTGTCGCTTGATTCGCTCTGGGAAACTCATCACCTGCATGGTTCGCTCCCGTTCTCCGGCCTCAGGCAGTATTTCATCGCCACTCTTCCAGGCTGTTTCCAGGCCCCAGAACGTATCCGACCAGCTCTCCCGCGGACCAACTCACGGCGAAGAGCCCAATCCACGGAAGTGCAATGAGGAACCGCGCCGTGCAGCGTCCGCGCTGGAGAACTCCGCGCAGGAGCCTCACCACGATTACCCACGGGAGGAGCCCGCTCAATCCGGCCAGCAGTGCTCGCTTCCCGACGTGGCCCCCGGCGGTCCTCATGGCAGCGAACCCGCGGCCGTGCAGGAACGGCACCTTCGTCACGTGACGAACTGCCCACGAGTTGACATTCTTCACCATCAACTCGGGCTCGGCCAGCAGTTTGCGACCCTGCGCCAGCAGACGCGCGTGAGCGAACACCTCGTAGAAGCCAGCGACCTCAGTTCCCACGGGTACCCCACCGTCGGCGAGTAGGGCTAACAGGTCCGCCCGACGGTAGATGACATTATTGCCGGGGAGCGCCGGGACTATTCCCGAGAAGGGTGGGGAGAATCGACCGTACTCACAGAAAAACACCGCCCAGTCCAGGGGCTTCCGGTAGTCACCCGGCTCGATGGGGCCACCCATGGCGCCGACGTCCTCTGCACTCTTCCTCACTGCCGCGGCCCACCAACTCTCCGAGATCACGCAGTCGTCTTCGATCAATGCGATGGACTGTCCGCGTGCCGCCTCGATCCCCAGGCTTCTCATCTGCGGAACCGTCGTTTGGTCCGACGCCGCAACCCAGCGGATGCCGGGATACCGCGGTCGCAGCTTGTCCACAGTATCGGCCACCCGGGCTTCCGGTCCGACAACCACTATCTCGCCTGCCGGGCTCGGCACTCGATCGGAGAGCGCCTGGAGGCAGCGTTCCAGCACCGGCCGGCCGTAGAGACACACCACCACCACAGAGAGAACCGGTAGCTGTCCTGACTGGATGTTCATCAGTAGAACAGCCGGGAACAGGACCGGCGGCTCCCCGCGAGGTAACCACAGAACTCCCCCCACGCCCAACTCGTGAACAACAGGGCCTGTAGAACCCCTGTCTGCAGGAACCGGGTGCGATAGACACCCTTACATCGGATGGCCGTCCAGAGCCTCCACAGGAAGACCATCGGCAGGAGCGGCGCCAGCGCGGCTCGAAGAGCGCGCTCACGTCGGGGCGCGTGCGCCGTTCGCATGGCTGCGAAACACCTCCCGTGGTCATACCTGCTGCGGAAGAATTCTGCGAACGGGATGGGCTTGTATAGCCGAACCGCCATCGCCGGCTCCAGCCACAGCGCAGGCCCCTGGGCACCCAGGTCCCAGTTCACGAAAGTCTTCCAAAAGCCCTCACGGGCTAGATGCTCCACATCACCCAGTGCGCCGCGCTTGTAGGAGATGTTGCTTCCGGGGAGGATGGAGACCTCGCCTGCCGCAAGCGGCGGGGCGAATCCTCCGTACTCATTCACATAAATGGCCCAGGCCGTCAAACATGGCCGTTGCTCTTCATAGAAGTCCACCATACCGCCGATGACCGGATGCTGGTGTTGGAGGTGAGCCTGCAACACGGCCTCGACCCAGCCGACATCGACGACGGAGTAGGGGTCCAGGATGGCAACGACCTCGCCGGAGGATGCCGCGATCGCATGACCGCGCAATTGGGCCAGAGTCAGGGGCTGCTCGAAATGAAGGAGCCGAACCATCGGGAAGGCCTCCGCGACGTGCCTTTCCGTTCCGTCGGTCGAGCTATCGGCGAGGATCACCTCCGCGAGTCGATCACTGCATTGCGCTACCAGGGCCGCGAGGCAGACGCGGATGGGTTCGCCTGGATTGTGGGACGCGATAATCACCGACAGGGGGATCATGTCCAAGTCCGTCCGCGCCTCGCCACGGGTGTCCCGCAACCCGGATAGGATAACATGACACCCCCTGGGCTAGAAACTTTGAGGAGGTAAACCTCGGAGCGGAGCCAGTGGTAGTCGCCGCCGAGCGCACCGATTGCACCTCGTGGCCATTGAGGCCATCTGGCCTCACGTCCCGGGTACCAGATTTCCCGGCACAGCCGGACCACTACTTTTCCCCTACCCCTGGCCGCACAGGGTTCCCGACGGTGTCTTCCAAAGTTGAGCTCCGATGAACCCCTGGCCGACGTTGCTCGGCTTCCGCGCGCCCTGGCGTTCGTGGATCGCTGGGCATCATGGGTTTGCGTGTGCCTGCTTCTCAGCTCGCTGATCGACCGCCTGCCCTGGCTGGGGCGCTTTCCGCTTCCTACCTCGGATGACACGCTCTTCGCCTATCCGGCCATTCAGTTTCTGCAAGGCCATGGGTTGGTTTGGAGGATCAGTCACGCCGCGCCGGGGGGCGATGCGATCTTCGCCTATCACGGCCCCTTTCTGCCCCGCCTGAATGTGCTGACGTTTGGGCTGTTCGGGCCATCGCTCTTCCTGGCACGGCTGCCTCAACTGTTGGCTGCCCATCTCGCCATTGCGCTTCTCTGCGGGTTCCTCATTCGAAGCCGACGGCGAATCCCAGCGCTCATCCTGGCGGTTTGGTGGCTCGGGGACCGAGCATCCCAGGAGGTTGTTCTGGGTCGCCCGGACGGCATCGCCTTCCT
>CAZSRZ010000031.1:27833-45760 GCA_964609085.1 uncultured bacterium
CTTCCTTTGCTGGCTGCCACATCCCGGCGTCGCGCTGGAGCAGTTCCGTTGGTATCTACACCTTTCGACCTACTTTGCCGATCCTCTGGTCAATTCCGAGTATCAGTCCCGGGTGATGCGATGGGCATGGATGTGGATCCCCATGCTCTACGCACTGACGGCGCTCGTTCTCATTCCCAGGGCCATCCAACTCTGGCTTCGCCGCGCGGAACAGCCGGATACTGACCAACGGTTTCTCGCCGTGGCTTTGGCTGCACTCTCCGTAACAGGGATCGGCATCCTGCTGCTTGGGCCTGGCGTCCCTTATTACCTCGTTTACTTCACGGTGTGGCCCATACTCGGATCGCTGCTTGCCCTTGCGGACGGAAGATCACTCTTGCCACGGGCGGCGAGTTGGCTCGTCGCCCTGGCGGTCGTCGTCGCCTGGATCCCCGGGTTTGCCTGGAATGCGTTTCGGCTTCGGGAAATCCCGATCCTGGGCACGGCTGCAGATCCGTCCGCCTTCCGTGAGCAGTTGAGACTCTCCATCCCTGACAGTGCCCGAATCTCCATCTCGACCGAGCTGTTCTGGCTCACGTCCGGGACGGACCGACCGGCAAGACCGCTTCCCTTCGTGGACAGCGCCCAGGCCGCCCCGCCGGACGAGTGGATCGTGCTGACGCAACTGGACTGGGAACGCTCGCTGCGGCGACTCCCGAAGCAGCACAACCTCCGACGGCGGCGCGTTGCTCACTCCGGTGGGATCTTCCCTGCAAACAAATACCTGAACACCGGTTTTGTAGTTCTAGCGCCTATCTCGATTGCCCCCTCGGCGGACACGCCGTGAAGATTGGCATCGACGGAGGCTGCTGGGCCAACCAGCGCGGCTACGGCCGCTATACCCGGAACCTCTTGACAGCCCTGGCTGCCCTGCCCGGGGATGAGGAGTACCTGTTTTTCGGCGATGCCGAGACCAACGCCGACCCCAGCCTACCCTGCCGATTTCAGCGCGTGACCGTGGACGTTGCGCCACCCTCGACGGCTGCGGCTGCTTCCGGGAGTCGCAGCCCGCGCGACGTGGCCCGGATGTCCCTCGCCGTCGCACGTCATCCTCTGGATCTGCTCTTCTTCCCCAGCGCCTACACCTTCTTCCCTCTCCTCCGGCGGATTCGCGCGATCGTGACGATCCACGACGTCATCGCCGAGCACCATCCCGCCCACGTGTTTGCGGACGTGCGCGGCCGGCTGTTCTGGCGGCTCAAGCAGTGGCTGGCGATCCGGCAGGCGACGCGCATCCTCACCGTTTCCGAGCACGCTCGAGTGGGGATCGAATCCTACTTCCACCTGCCGAAGGACAGCGTCAGCGTCATCGTTGAGGCGGCCGACCCGGTCTTTCGCCCCGTCGAGCGGCCCGACGTGCTGGCCGGGCTTCGCCGACGCTTCGCCCTGTCGGCAGATTGCCGTTACTTCCTCTATGTCGGGGGCATCAGCCCGCACAAGAACCTAGGGATGCTGGTGGCTGCGTTCCAGCAGCTCGTGCAGTCAACCGAGCACGCCGAACTCCATCTGCTGCTGGTAGGGGACTATGAGCGAGATGTGTTCCTCTCGTGCTACGCCGACCTTCGGTGCCAGATCGACGCCCACCACCTGGAAAACCGAGTCCACTTCACCGGCTATGTGGATGATGAGGACCTCGTGGTGCTTTACGGCGGCGCCATAGCCACGATCCTGCCGTCCCTGGAGGAGGGATTCGGGTTGCCGGCTTTTGAGTCGGCAGCGTGCGGGACCCCGGTGATTGTCAGCGAGTGCGGTCCAGCGGCCACGCTCCTTGAGGGAGGTGTCTTGGCGATCGACCCCTTGCGGGCAAACCAATTGACGGAGGGGATGCTGCGCCTGGTGTCCAACCCCGACCTGCGAGCCGAACTCGCCCAAAACATCCGTGCCCGATCCGCCGACTTCACGTGGACGGCGGCTGCCGAATCGCTCCAATCTCTGTTTCGCGAAACTGCCTGACCTCGCGATGCGCTTCTGCATGATCACGACCTTCTACCCCCCATGGTCCTTCGGGGGGGATGGGATCTTCGTGCAGCGGCTCTCGCACGCACTGGTCGCGCGACACCACGAAGTCACGGTTATCCACCACCCGGATGCCTACGAAGCGCTTGCCCGGCCACCGTATCATGCCCGGCCACCGAGTGCTCCACCTCCTATCGAGGGCCTGCGAGTCGAGGGCCTGCGCACACGCTCCCCTCTGCTCACCCTCATCGCCATCCAACAGACCGGGCGGCCGATGGGCATCGCCCACCAGCTTCGCTCCGTGGTTGAGGGGTCGGAGTTCGACGTGATCCACTTCCACAACACCTCGCTGATCGGCGGGCCGGCCGTGCTCGCCGAGGGTCACGGCGTCAAGCTCTATACGACCCACGAACACTGGCTGGTCTGCCCGACCCATGTTCTTTTCAAGTTTCAGCGACAGCCTTGCCACCAGAAGAGTTGTCTGGCATGTCAACTCAGCTACCGCCGACCCCCGCAGTGGTGGCGCGGCACCGGACTGATGCGCCAATCACTCCGTCACCTGGATGCCCTGATCTCCCCGAGCGAGTTCACTCGCGGTCGCCACCGCCGCGACGGGATCGAGTCACCCATGGCAGTCATCCCCCACTTTTGCCCCGACGGCGCCCTCCTCGGTCAAACGACCTCTCAACCGCCGACCTCCGGCAGGCCCTTCTTCCTCTTTGGAGGCCGATTGGAGAAGCTGAAGGGGTTGCAGTCCGTCATCCCGACCTTCCGGGACCTGGGCGACGTGGATCTGCTGATCGCCGGCTCGGGCGACCACGAGCCGGAACTGCGACGGATCGCCGGCGACGCCCCAAACATCCGATTCCTGGGGCGAGTCTCGCCCGAGCAATACCTCGCCCTGGCGGCAGAGGCCAGGGCAGTCATCGTTCCGTCCATCGGTTTCGAGACCTTCGGACAGGTTGTCATCGAGGCGTTCTCCGTCGGCACCCCCGTGATTGCCCGACGGCTCGGGCCTCTTCCCGAACTGGTTGAAGCTGCGGACGGCGGCCTACTGTTCGAAGACACCGAACAGTTTCGCCGGTGCGTGCTCTCCATGGCGCATGACACTCTTCTCCGACAGCGGATGTCAGAGAGATCCCGAGCTGCGTTCCAGCGGCACTGGTCTGAAGCAGCGCATATGAACAGGTACTTCTCCCTGATCGAAGAGATCCGCTCGCTCCGTCGAGCCGGCGGGGAACCCCAGGGCACGCCCGGCTGGGTAGAGCGCCTGGAGTCGAGATGGACCGTAGCTGAGAGCGGGCAGGCCGCCCATGCCTGACGGACCGGTCGCCCCGCTCATCTTCGAGCCCGAGTACTACGCCCGCATGCGGCAGCTCGAGGCCAATAGTTGGTGGAATTCCGCCATGCGCGAGGTGATGGCAGCCATGCTTCACGATCACAGGCTGGCGTCGTCGGGCCGGATGCTCGACATCGGCTGTGGCTCCGGGCAGACGATGAGCTGGTTTCAGGAGACGCACGGCGGGTGGACTGCGGCCGGCATCGACATATCTCCCGATGCAGTGCAGGCGGCCCATCAAGCAGGCCTCACCGTGGCGCTCGGATCCGCCACCGAGCTGCCCTTTCCGGACGAGAGCGCCGAACTTATTGTCTCACTCGACGTGCTGCAGCACCTCCCCCTTGACGGAGGCGACCGACTCGCGCTGGCCGAGTTCCGCCGCGCCCTGGTGCCCGGGGGCCTGCTCTTTCTTCGTACCAACGCCCAGGCGTTTCCGCGAACCGTCGATGACCCCATCCACAACTTCCACAAATACCAACCGGGGGAGCTCAAGACCAAGCTGACAGACAGCGGTTTCCAGGTGCTCCGTCTCGGCCGCATCAACGCCCTGCTGGGTCTCGCCGAGATCGCCCGCGAACTGCGTGCCACGCGACACCAGGGCGACGGGTACCATGGCATCCTCGCCGAACCGCCCGCGCACCGCGGAGCCGGCTGGAGAGCCAAGCACCGCTGGCTCCGCCTGGAGGGGACATTGCTCCGCCGCGGCTTCCGACTCCCTCTCGGCCGCACCATCCTGGCGCTGGCCCGTAAGGCGTGATGGTTTCCGTGCCGAACCAGTGAACGATCTGGCTGGGGCGGCGTGGGACACCCCGAAACTGGCTTTCCGGTCAGCGCGGACCCGGGGATGTCCGTTGGAAGAAGATCAGGTGCTGCCAGGGGAGCTCGCGCTCGGTGCGTATCCACTTGAGGGCGTGCGGCGCCATCTCCCGTCGGACCTGCGCCTCCGTCATCTTGTGGACCGGCTTGATCGGTACGTCCGGGTCCTCTGCGCGAAACTCGACGAAGGCGATCCTGCCGCCCGGCTTGAGAGCTCGCACCATGGCGACCGTCATCTCGTATGGGTGGGAGAATTCGTGATACACGTCCACGAGCAAGATCAAATCTACGGAGGCGGCGGGCAACTTCGGGTCGTCAATCTTGCCCAGCACGGGCTTCACGTTGGTGAGCTTCTTCTCCGAGGAGCGTTTGCGAATGATCTGCAGCATCTCGGGCTGGATGTCGACAGCGTAGACGAAGCCCTTCGGCACCACGAGTGGGGCCATCCGGAACGTGAGGTAGCCACTCCCCGCCCCGATGTCAGCCACGACGTTTCCGGGCTTCAACCCGAGCAACTCCACCATCCGGCGCGGGTTCTCTTCGACCTCGCGTTCGGGTCGATCGAGCCAATCGGCCGCTTGATGCCCCATCACCTGGGCGATCTCTCGCCCCATGAAGAACTTGCCCGTGCCGTCCGGGTCGTGGACTCGTCGTGTTTCGTACCGAGGTGGCGCACCCGCGCTTGGGAGCGCCAGGCACGTCGACGCCGCGCCTAGCAGCAGCTCGCGGCGGCTGACGAACCGGACGGCGGGACGAGACATGCGGGCCTAGATGAGCTCTTCGACGGGCAGGCGGCCGTTGAGCAGGTAGAGCGGCCGCCCATCCCCTCCCGGAACCGTCTGCGACTCCACGTTGATTCCGAGTGCGTGGTAGAGGGTGGCCGCAACTTCCTTGTAGTCGACCGGGCGCTCATCCGCGTAGCCGCCATCGGGCGTGGTGGAGCCGATCACCTGCCCGTGCCGCAGGCCACCGCCGGCCAGCAGGCACGTGGACACCGGAGCCCAGTGGTCGCGCCCGGCGTCCTTGTTGACGCGCGGCGTGCGACCGAAGTCCCCCCACACGACAACGCTAACGTCCTTGTCCAGACCGCGATCGTGCAGATCGTCAATCAGAGCGCTCACCGCCTGATCCAGCATCGGCAGCCGCTCGCGACACTGCTTGAAGTTGGCCCCGTGGTAGTCCCACCGGCCGTACCCGATGGTAACGCAGCGGGCCCCGGCTTCCACCAGTCGCCGCGCCATCAGGATGCCGTCGTTCCACATGGGGCCGCCGTCGTCCACGTTCTTGAGTGAGCCGCGACCGTAGCGCTCCCTGGTCTTCGGATCTTCCTTCTCCAGATCCAGCGCCCGTGCCACCGCGCTGCTGGTGAGCAGGTTGAGCGCCCGCTGGGTGATGGTGTCCAGCCCTTCGAGTTGGGCATCGGCCTCGCGACGGAAGCTGTCGACGCGCGTCAGGAGGCGACGGCGGTCCTCGAGCCGCTTGAGGGTGATGGTCTTCAAACTCACGTCGTCGGCCACCTGACCGTAGGTCGGCAGGAAGGGAGCGTGGGCGATTCCCAGGAACCCCGCCTGACCGGGATCGGCCCAGCCACCGAAGTCCATCCGCTGCGAAAGGCTGACGAATGGAGGCATCTCCGGCCGGGCGGGTCCCTGCACCTGGGAGACGACCGATCCGATGGATGGCCATTTGCCCTGCCGGAATTCCGCAGTGGTGTAGCCGCTCATGCAGAGGTGCGACGCGTGCTCGTCTCGGGCACCGACCAGGGAGCGGACAATTGTCGCCCGGTGCATCCGTTGGGCCAGCCGAGGCATCAGTTCACAGATCTCGATGCCGGAGACGTTGGTCTTGATCGGCTTGAACTCGCCGCGGATTTCGGCGGGCGCCTCCGGCTTCAGATCGAACATGTCCTGGTGGGGCGGTCCGCCGCACAGGAAGATCACGATCACGGACTTGTGGGTCGGACGAACGCCGGCCTGAGCCTCCGCCGCGAGGATATCTGTGAGGCCGAAGCCGGCGAGGCCGGCAGCGCCGATCCGAACGAAATCTCTGCGGGAAACTCCATCGCAGAGCGTTCCGTGGGGTCCTCCCTGGATCGTCAGCATTGTCCCCTCCCGATCTGCCCTGGCGGCTCAGGCCGGTCACACACAGCCGTCGACGCGGATTGACACCACGCCGGCCCTCAGGTTGCGCCGGAGTTGCGCCGGTCTGGGCCTAACCCACCATCCAGCGAGGTCCGAGCAACAGACCCACGATCCGGTACATGGGCCAGCCGATGAGCAGGCCTATCACCGTGCTCCCACCCAGAATTAGCCCCATCAACAAGAGACCGCCCCACTGGGTCATGAACAGGTCAAAGTCCCGGGCCTGCTTGTCCGGCAGGAAGGCGGAGAGGACCTTTGCGCCGTCCAGTGGACCGACGGGGATCAGGTTGAAGAGCATCAGCCCAACGTTCACCTGCACCATCACCAGCAGCAGTTGCCCCACGGGGTCGGCGTCCGAGGCCAGGCCGAATCGGAGCGGGATGGCGAAGAGCACTGCAAGGAGCAGGTTGGAAAACGGACCCCACGCGGCGATCTTGCACATGTCCCACCGTGGGTTGTGCAATACGCCCGGGTTGACCATCACCGGTTTCCCCCAGCCCAGCCCAAATCCGGTCAGGGTGGTCAGGACACAAAAGAGCGCCCCGAGGGGATCGAAGTGCGCCCAGGGCTCGATGGTGAGGCGTCCCGCACGGCGGGGACCGTCATCCCCGTTGTTGACCGCGGAGAGGGCGTGGGCGAACTCGTGGACGGGAATAGCGATCAACAGGGCGAGCAGGCGGAAAAGGGTGGTCTGATCGAAGTTCATGAAGCCACTGTCTCCGCCGGACCGGAAGATCCGCGCGCTGCTCCAACCAACTGCGCAACGGCGTAGTGCAGCTCGGCGTCCCGTCCCATGATCTCCTCATTCAATCGCGCTGACAGGGTGGCGGCAAGCGCGTCCCCCAATCGACGCCCGGGGAGGTAGCCCAAAGCCTGAAGGTCGTCTCCGTTGATCTCCAAACGGACGTGCCGCCAGCCTGTGACGTACGCATCCACGAGTGCGCGACGCTCGGCGTCGTCGCCCAGGCTTGCGCGAAGCAGGATCAACCCTTCGGGGGGGACGCCGCGGAGCCGGCTGGTGATGGCGGCCGGCGAAAGCTCGGGCGAGGTGAGATCCAACGCGCGGCCGGGAGCTCCGGCGATCACCGCCAGCCGTTCCGCCTCCGCAGGGGCGATCCCCAGGCGTTGGGTCGCGAGCGCGTGGATCGCGGCCGCGTCGCTGTTCCGCAGCACGGCCCCCAGCAGAACCAGTCTGCGGTCCATCGGTTCGCCTGTCGCATTTGCCCACCATTCCATGGCCGCAGGCACGCGACGCAGCCACTCCGGATCCGCGTCTGCAGCCGGATCGAGATCGGCGAGGATCCCGAGCTCAGCCAGCCGCCGCAGTCCGCCCAGCGCTCGCTGCTCCTGGAGCAGGTAGCCCAACTCGCGCCAGATTCTCAGTGGGGTGAGACCGCGCAGGCGGCCCTCCTCGATGGCAGCTCGCGCGCGGCTCTCGGTGTCGGAGTCCATCGCGAAGCCGTAGCGGGTCTCAAATCGCACCGCCCGTAGAATGCGCGTCGGATCCTCCACGAAGCTTAGCGGGTGGAGGATGCGGACGACCCGGTGCTCGATATCTTCACCCCCACCGTGTGGATCGACGAGGTCGCCCGGGCCGTCATCCCCGAGGGTGAGGGCCATGGCGTTGATGGTGAAATCTCGCCGGCGAAGATCGTCGAGCACCGAGGAAGGCTCTACCTCGGGCAGGGCGCCCGGATGCGCGTAGCTCTCCTGCCGCGCTGTGGCAAGGTCCACCCGACAGAGCGGCGGAAGTCCGCCGGATGGCGCCTCCGGCAACGTTACCCGCGCCGTTCCGAATCGTTCCTCAAACTTGAACTCGCCGCCCACCGCCGCCGCGAGTGCTGCAGCCAGTCGCTGCGCGTCCGGCTCCACGAGGATGTCGATGTCCAGATTCGGCACGCCGATGAGCGCATCCCGGACAAATCCCCCGACGAGGTACGCCGCCTGGCCTGTCTCCCCGGACACGCTACCGATCCGGGCCAACAGGCGCTGGACGGGCGCGGGCAACCGTTCGGCCAGCCGGGAAGCCACGTCGTCTCGGGCGTTTGGCCGGGTGGAGGCATACCGCAGCCCGTGTAGCGCGGTCAGCAGGTCAGAGCGGGTGACGATGCCCACCAGACGGCCGTCCTCGACGACCGGCAACCGCCCGATGCTGTTGCGGATCATCAGCCGTTCCATCGTCGAGAGCGGCGTCTCGGGCGCCACGGTACGGGGAGAGCGCGCCATGTAGGCCCTTACCGGGGCGTGCTCCAACCGGTGATGCCGTGCCTTGTCGGCGTCGCGACGGGTCACCACGCCAAGGATCCTGCCGTCCTCCGCGACCACGAGGCCGGAGTGGCCGCATCGGATCATCTCCCGCCGAGCCTCGGCCACGGTGGCGGTGGGCGGCACTACCCGGACCGGGTTCGACATCAGGTCACGCGCAACCGGCTCCGGATGCAGGGCGCCGGGGAGCGCACGCAGCAGTGCTTCCCGCGCCTCGTCGACATCGAGCCCGCGAAGGACCGCGGCAGCAGCACGTGGATGACCTCCACCCCCCACCGCGCGGAGAAGCTCTGCCACGTCCACGCCGGCGGAGCGACTCCGGGCGATCACATGGATCGCACCCTCCATCGGAAGCAGGGCAACCGCTGCGTCCAACTCCTCGGCGTCGAGCAGACGACTCACCACGTCGGCCGCATCCTCCACGTACTCCCCGGGCGGAGTCTCATGGAAACTCACCGCCCATCCGGCAGCCTCTCGCAGTTCCATTGAGCTGATGAGTTCCCCCATCAGGCGGCGCTGGGCGGACGTGAGCCCCCGGTTGAGAATCTCCGCGGCGGCCTCGAGCGATCCGCCAGACCTGATCAGCCATGCGGCGGTCTCCAGGTCTTCGGCAGTGGTGGCGGCGTAGGTGAGGGAACCGGTATCCTCATAGATTCCCAGCAACATGGCCGTGGCTGCGAATGGCGACGGGATGATGCCCTGGGCGCGAAGCTCTCCCGCGATGAGCGTGGATGCGGCCCCCACCGGTCGAAGCACGGCGTGAGCCGTCGGGAAATCCGGTGGCGTGCTCAGGTGGTGGTCAAACAGGTGGATCTCCACTCCCGGGAGGTCCAACCAGTCAGCCAGCGGGCCAAGCCGGGACCGGGTGGACGTATCGACGACAACGAGCCGAGTGATCGTCATTGGGTCGATCTCCCCCGGCTCCACGATGTTTGAGAGATCACGGTGGAGCGACAGGAAATCGCGGACCGCGCGGCCAGCCCCCGCCGGCAGGGCCAATCGCGCGCCCTCGTACAACTCGGCCGCTCCCAGCATGGCACCGACGGCGTCGAAGTCCGCATTGGAGTGGCAGAGGATGACGACCATCGTGGTTGACGTTCCAGGGCGGTGAGAGCCGGCTCCCGCTCCCGACCCGCGCTCCAGTCTATCGGTACGGCGCTTCGACCGGGAAGACTCTTCTGCCGGGAAGGGCGCGGGCAGGAAACCGCACCCTGAGTTGTTGAACCCGGGGAAGACGCTCTCTCCCTGAAGGACAGATTCCGATGGCCGTGCCTCACCTCCCGCTCCGCGCCTGCCTGCTCACCGCCACTTCGTGCGCGGCGCTGATCCTCGCCGCCATCGGCGCGACGGCACCTCGCACCGCCGCAGCCCAGGCGCCCGCCGTCCAGCTTTTCAACGGCAAGGACCTGACCAACTTCTACAAGTGGATGGCGGGTACGGGTCGAGAGGACCCGAACCAGGTCTTCACCGTGGTGGACCAGGTGGACGGGGCACCCGCCATCCGGGTGAGCGGTCAGGGCTACGGCGGCTTCATCACCGAGAAGGAGTACCAGGACTATCGTCTGACGGTGGAGTTCCGCTGGGGGCTGTTGACGTGGGGCGGTCGGAAGAACGCCACCCGCGACAGCGGGATCCTGCTCCACTGCCAGGGGAGGGACGGCAACACCGGCAAGGACTTCAAGGGCCCGTGGATGCGCTCGCAGGAGTGCCAGATCATTGAGGGCGGCGTCGGCGACTTCATCATGGTCGGAGGCTATGAGCCGGACGGAACGCAACTCACCCCGAAGCTGACGACGACGGTCAGCAAGGATCGGGACGGAGAGACGATCTACGATCCCAAGGGCGAGGTGAAGACCATGCAGGGTGGCCGGATCAACTGGTACGGCCGGGACCCCGATTGGGCAGACGTGCTGGGATTCCGAGGCAGGCAGGACGTGGAGAGCCCGCTCGGTGAATGGACGCGGATCGAAGTGATCTGCGACGGGGACAAGATCACCATCGCCGTCAATGGAAAGGTGGTGAATGCCGCCTACGGATCTGACCTGACGAAGGGCAAGATACTGTTCCAGACCGAAGGAGCCGAACTCTACTTCCGAAAGATTGAGATCCGACCCGTCCGGTGAGCAGCACCCGAGGGGACCGGAGGTCGGAGGCAAGTCCACTCGGTCGCCGGCCCCGCCCACCTCTCGACTCATCCCCGCGGTCGGTGACTCCGGCGAAACCGCGAGGTCAGGTTCCCTTCGCCACCAGCGCCTGAGCGTCGCCCAGCACCCGGCGCAGGAGGTCCAGCCGGGAGGCTGCGCACTCAGACAGAGCGCCGCCCTCCACCCGCACACTAACCCGTGCCGGGTGGCCGGAGGTGTGCAGTACCAAAACTTCCCACCACGCGTCCGGATCGTCTGGGTCGTCCCAGGTGTAGCGGGCAGTCGCGGTGCTGCCATCCCTTGTCAGCTCCCACCCCTCTTCCACGGCATCAGCCCTCCAGGGATTCGTCCCTCATTTCCGCTCTGGTGTCACGGGCAGGAAATCCGACGTGACGCCTGGAACCGGCCCCCTACCAATGGGCTCGGGAAAAGGGATGGCGTCGATGATCACCGTGGAGGGAGCGAGGATCGCGGAGATTCTGGGCGAACTGGTGCGCGTGCCCTCCGTCAATCCCGCCCAGGAGGGCGCCCGATCGGGACGCGGTGGAGAGGCCGCCATGGCCCGCCTCGTTGCGGACTGGTTCCAGTCCCTGGGAGCAGAGGTGACACTGGACGAAGTCGCCCCCGACCGTCCGAACGTCTACGGCGTTTGGGAGGGCAAGACGGATAGGTGGTCGGGCCTGGACACCCACATGGACACCGTCGGCGTCGAGCAAATGACCGGCGATCCTTTCTCGGGCCAGGTCGCGGACGGCCGAGTTTGGGGGCGGGGCGCTGTCGATACAAAAGCATCGCTGGCCTCGGCCCTGGCCGTGCTTGAGGCCGCTCGCGAAGCCGGCATCCGACCCGGCTGCCGACTGCTGCTGGCGGGTACGGTGGATGAAGAGGTGGATGCCACGGGGGCTGCCGCGCTTGCGAGCTGGCTTCGCCGCAAGGGAATCACCCTGGACGAGCTTGCCGTCTCGGAGCCCACGCGGTGCGGTCCAGTCATCGCTCACAAGGGCGTGCTGCGGGTGTTTCTCACCGTCCATGGCGCCCCGGCGCACTCTTCGCAGCCAGAACTCGGGCGCAACGCCATCTCGGCGGCAGCCCGAATCACGCTGGCACTGGAAGCGGAGCACGCTCGCCTGCACAGCGAGCCCGGTCACCCGATGCTTGGCCCCGGCACCTTGACGGTCACCACCGTTCTCGGCGGCACCGGGCTCAACGTGGTGCCGGATCGATGTGTGCTGGGTATCGATCGCCGCCTCATCTCTGGAGAGGACCCGGTAACGGAGTCGGATCGCATTCTCGCAATCGCGCAGGAGGCCTCCCCGCTGCCGGTCGAGTTGACCCTCAGCAAGGCGATCCGGGCCTTCGAGCAGGATCCGAGCGCGCCGTGGATCGGAGAGATGGCGGCCTGGTCCGGACAACCTGTGTCCTCCGCGCCGTACTGCACCAACGCGTGGGCCTATCCGGAGTGCGCACGCGCCTGCGTGGTCGTCGGTCCGGGCTCGATCGATCAGGCCCATGGGGTCGAAGAGTGGGTCGAGGTCTCGCAATTGGAAAAACACGCACGGATGCTGGCGCGGTGGTGGGGGCTGGGCGAATGTTGACCCCGGCCAGCCGGGCGCAAGACTTCCCGGGGCTTGCCGGGCAGTGCTACCTCAACACGGCGGCCGAGGGATTGCCGCCCCTCTGCGTGGAAGAGGCCTTCCACCGCTACTCCCTCGACCGACGCCGTGGCTCGGCGGGGCGCGACGCTCACTTTGCGGCCTGGGAGGAGGCTCGCCGACTTGCCGGCGACCTGATCGGGCTGTCGGTCGGTGAGGTGGGGCTGTGCTCATGCGCATCCGAGGGGTTCGACCTGCTCTCGCAGGCGATCGCGCTGCAGCCGGGGGACGAGGTGATCGTCAGCGATCTGGACTTCCCGGCCGGGCAGACACCGTGGCTCGTGCCGGGAGCGCCCGCCACGCCCCGCATTTGGCGGGCGGTCGGTGGAAGCCCGCGGGCAGAGGAACTGGCGGCCATCCTGTCGCCACGAACCAGGCTGGTGGTCGCATCGCTGGTCAGCTACTACAATGGCGCCGTGCTCCCGCTGGAGGAGGTCCGCGCGGCGATGGTGCCTTACCCTCGGGCCCGACTAGCGCTGGACATCACCCAGGCGCTGGGCCGGATCCCCATTCCCCCCGCGTGCGCGGACTTCATCCTGTCCAGCACGCACAAATGGATCATGGCTGTCCATGGCGGCGGCATCGTCGGCATCCCCGCCCATCGAGCGGAGGAACTGACACCCAGAACCGGGGGCTGGCTACACATCCCGGACGCGTTTTCCCGAGAGCTGGATGTGCCAATAGCGGTGGTGCCCGGCGCCGCGGCATACATGCGCGGGATGCCATCTTTCGCCGTCGCCTACGCCTTGCGGGCCGCCCTGGGATACGTGTCGGGCGTCGGCGTGTCGGCCATCCACCGCGCGGCAGATCCGCTGGTAGTCGAGGCGAGACGCCGTCTGGCGGCGATGCCGGTGGAGCTGCTAACTCCAGCGGCGGGACCGCGATCTGGGATCCTCGCTTTTCGTTGCCCGCGCCAGCCGGAGGTGTTCCAATCGCTTCGCAGCGCCGGAATTGAGGTGATGCAAAGCGCTGGACGGATGCGGATCTCCCTCCACGGCTACAACACGGAGGCAGACGTGGACCGATTTGCCGCCGGGCTCTCGGACGCGCTTACGGCTTTGCCGGCTTCCGCTTGAGGGCGGCCGCGATCATCAGGTCCTCAATCGCCGCCTCTACCTCGGAAGGTTTGGCCCGCTCCACGAGGTAGGAGTGCCGGCCCCCCAACGCCGGCCGCCAGTCATTGGCGCCGGTCTTGACATCCACACGATTGACACCGCCGGACTGAAGCGTCCACAGATCTCCCAGGCCGCGGACGGCCGCGTAGGCCGCGGTCTGGTCCCAACTCTCGCGGGCCTTGCCCGGTCCGACGTAGAGCTCGTAGGCCAGCCGCAGCAGATTGCCTTCGGGCACTTCCTGCTGGAGCCGCTTGCCCGTGAAGACGCGTGATCCAATCTCGAAACCGCTGAAGAGGATAGGGCCGGGCCAGCCGTCGCACACGCGGGCCGCTGCGGATGGAGCCTGCTCGAAGTTCCACTCCTTTCCCGAAGGGTAACGCCCACCCATCACCACCAACCGGCTGATCTTCCGCCGCGCGAGTTCCATTCCCGTGAGGGGGCTCTCCGAGTCCGGTTGCGAATCGAGGAGCAACGCCACATTGTTGAGCGGCCCCGTCGCGATCAGGATGACGGCCTGATCCGGTTGCCGCTCCAGCAGACGGCGGTAGAGGCGAAACGCTTCCGGCGCATCCTCGGCCTTTCGGAGTCGACCGGGCGCCTTCTCGGCGACCTGGCGGTTGTACTTTGACTCGAGCAGAAAGCCGGGGCCCTTGAACGTGCCCACGGGGATATCGTCGTCACCGAAGGCTCGGCTCAGCGCCGAGAGGCAGGTCGGTCCGTGCGGGCTGGAGGTGCAGCACGCCATCCCGATCAGCTTGATCTCGCCGGACATCCGCAGCGCGTGCAGCACTGCGGCCGTGCCCGCGTCATCCACGTCCGGGCCAATGTCCGAGTCGAAGATCACCCGCGGCGTCGACGCTGCGTGCCCCACCCCAGTGATACCCGACACCGCGCTCGCCGCCAGCAGCCCTCGACGTGAGATCATCTTCCCCCCGAAATCGGAAACCGAACACGCGTGCACCGGGCTAGGCAACCAGCGCCGACGCCCCGATCGACTTCTCTTCCAGGGCAGGGGAGTCCTGCCCGCCTGCCTGAAGCGACCACAGCCGAGAGTAGAGACCGTCGCGATCGAGGAGCGCGTCGTGCGTCCCCCACTCAGCGATGCGGCCGTCCTCAAGTACGTAGATCACGTCGCTGTCCACGATCGTTGAAAGCCGGTGCGCGATAACGATCATCGTTCTCCCAGAGGCGAGGCGATCCAAAGACTCCTGGATCACCCGTTCGGACTGGGTGTCGAGGCTGGATGTGGCCTCGTCAAAGACCAGGACGCGGGGATCACGGATCACGGCGCGAGCGATCGCGACGCGCTGCTTCTCGCCACCAGAGAGCTTTACGCCCCGCTCCCCGACCATCGTGGCATACCCCTCCGGCAGCCCCGCGATGAAATCGTGGATGTTCGCCAGACGGCATGCGTCCTCGATCTCGCTCTGAGTCGCCTCCGGTCGACCGAAGCGGACGTTTTCGGCGATGGTGTCGTTGAACAGGACCGGCTCCTGGGGAACGATGGCCAGCAGTCGCCGACGATCGTCGCGCGATAGGCATCGCAGGTCGATCCCGTCCAGCAGCACGCGACCATCGACCGGATCGTGGAAGCGGAAAAGCAGCCGCACAAGCGTGGACTTGCCCGCGCCGGACGGCCCCACGATCGCTACCCGGGAGCCGGCGGGGATGCGGAGTTGCAGCCCCGCCATCACCGGGTCCCGGCCCGTGTAAGCGAAGCTCACATTCTCGAACTCGACATCGCCCCGCGGCCGGTCCGGCAGGGGAATGGGGTTGACCGGCTCGGAGATGGTGATCGGCACGTCGAAGATGCGGCCCATCGCGTCAAGATCAGCGATGCCATCCTTGATTCCCCGGTAGACGAAGCCCAGCGAGGCGATCGGAACGGAGAGCCTCACGACGTAACTGGTCAGCAGCACGAGGTCGCCGACGGTGAGCTGCCCAGAAGCTGCCTGGCTGATGCCCATCAGCAGGATGGTGCCCATCCCCACCAGCAGAATCGACTGCTGCCCAAATGAGATGGCAGCGAAGAGTTGGTTACTGCGCACGGAGAGATCGAACCAACGCTGAATCGCTCTGCCGAAGATCGCCTGCCGCAACGGCTCGTTGTGGAAGTACTTGACCGTCTCGATGTTGGCGATGCTGTCGATTTGCGCACCGCTGGCATCGTCCTCGGCGATGTTGGCATTGAGCCGGAATCGCTGGCGTTTCTCCGTAGCCCAGATGGTGAAGCAAGTGTAAGCGACCACCGTCGCCAGGGTCAGGAGCCCGAAGGCGATCGGGTAGAGGCGCAGCAGCAGGACGGTCACGAACACCAACTCGATCAAGGTCGGCAGGATGCTCATGACCATGAAGTCGAGGATCCACGTCAGCGCGCGCGTGCCGCGAGCGATCTTTCGGGCCAGGGCACCGGTCTGCTGCTCGGCGTGGTAGCTGACCGGCAACTGGAGGAGGTGATCAAAAACCGTCTCGGAGACTCGCCTTGCCACACCCACGAAGACGGGAGAGAAGACCCAATCCCGAGCGAGTTCCGCCGAAGCGGCCAGCGCTTTGAGCCCGAGATAGATCACCACGGCCGGCATCAGCACGGCCATCGGATGATGGGCGGCGATGCCGTCGATCAGGCGCTTCAGGAGGAGCGGGTCAACGGTGGTCGCCAGCCGTGCTCCGGCGAGACAGAGGAAGGTGACCAGCACTCGGACGCCATATCCGCGAAAGCAGCGGGCGACGAAAGTGATGTTGGGGCGCTCGTGGAGGGTGTTGCTCGTCGTGGCGGCGGGCTGCATGTGTTTGGGGTGGGCAAAAACCGGACTTTCCAGTGTACTCGCAACGCCGTCACGTGTCGCGAACCCGGTTCGCAGGAGGTCGACCGCGATGCAGGCGGATTCGCGATAGGAGATCCGGTCCGACCCGGCGTATCGGAGACGCGATGTTGCCCCAGAACCCCGAAACCTCCACCAGTACGCCGGAGCCGAGTCCGTCGAGCGGCCGCCGGAGCCTGCCCCTGGCTGCGCAGGTAGCGCTCGGCGCCGTGCTGGGGGCAGTGCTCGGCGAGATCTTCCGAACTCGACCCATCGTGCCCGGACTCACGCCCCAGCAACTGGGCGAGGTCGGGCTGCTCGTCATCAAGTTGCTCAAGGCACTCGCCGTCCCGCTCGTCTTCTTCGCCATCCTCGACGCCTTCGTCCGTACGCGTATCCGCGGCACTGCCGCGCTCCGGCTGATTGCGATCTGTCTCGTCAATGTCAGCGTGGCCATGACGATCGGGCTCACCATCTTGAACGTCTTTAGACCCGGCGAGGCATGGCGGGGGCACATCGAGCAACTGACCAGCCAGGTCCGTCAGACGGTCGGCACCACTCTGGTCGCTCCGACGAACGAGAAGGCGACGCTGGACCCGCTCAAGAATCTGAGCGGCTACATCCCGGACGCCCTGATCCAACCCTTCTCCGAGAACAACATCATCGGCGTGGTGCTGTTGGCCGTTCTGGCCGGAGCAGCCATTCGCCGGGTTGGTGCCCGGGCGGCCCCCGGCGGCGAAGCTGGGATCCACACCCTGCAACTTCTCATCGAAGCCACCTACGAGGTGCTGCAGACCATGCTTGAGTGGGTGGTGCGGGCCGTTCCATTCGCTGTGTTCGGCGCGGTGGCCAGCGTCGTGGGCAAGTCCGGACTAGAGATCTTCGGGGTCCTTTGGATCTTCCTCGCGGCAGTTCTCTCGGGGCTGGCCATCCACGCTCTGGTTTACTACCCGCTTGCCGCATGGGTAGTCGGCAGGCGGTCACCACGCCGGTATCTAGGCGGCGGAGCCGACGCCATTCTCACCGGGCTCTCCACCAACAGCAGCCTGGTGACCGTGCCGATCACGCTGAAGTGCCTCACCGAGCGGATGGGAATCTCCGCGTCCTCCGCGAGACTGGCTGCCTGCGTCGGGACCAACCTGAACAACGACGGCATCACGCTTTATGAAGCGATGGCCGCACTGTTCCTGGCCCAGGCCATCGGGATGGAACTCGACCTGGGGCAGCAACTCGTCGTGATCGCCGCCTCGATCATGGCCGGCGTAGGCGTGGCGGGAGTACCGGAGGCGGGGTTGGTGGTTTTACCACTGGTGTTGGGCGCGGCCGGGTTGCCGCCGGCCATCGTACTCGCGGCGATCCCCCTGATCCTGCCGGTGGACTGGATCATTGCCCGCTGCCGCTCCGGCGTCAACGTGATGAGCGACATGCTGGTAGCCATCCTGCTGGATGCCACGGATCCGGAGGGTAGAACCCGCGACGGCTACCCCGCTGAGCCTCGACCGTGAGGGAGCGAGTGTCCGACATGGCCGGTCTTCAGAGCCTGGCAACCGGCTGTAAGAATCCGCTCGCCCCGTAGCCCTGCCGATCGGTGAAGGTTGCTCAGCGGAAGGGGCGCGGCACCGAGGTGCGGCCGGTGCTCCCGAGGTCGGAATCTCGGGC
>CAZSRZ010000032.1:0-26384 GCA_964609085.1 uncultured bacterium
ACCGACTGGTGGGAGTATCGGACTCCATTGGAGCGCCACGGTGTGCGGGTGCAGTTCCTCTGCCCGGACCTCATGCGATGATTCGAGAGCGGTGAGGCCGCAGTTGCCTCGATGGCTGACCGGAGACGAGGGTGATGACGCGGCTCTTTTACATTCACTACCACGCGGACGAGGCTGAGGGGCACGCCCAGGTGCTGCGCCAGGCAGGGTACGCCGTGGAGTGCCACGCGACTACCCATCAGGCACCAGCCCTGTCGAAGGAGAACCTGCCGGACATTCTGGTTCTCTCCCTGGATCGCCTGCCGTCGCACGTGCGTGCGGTGGCGGATTGGTACTGGGAGGCGAAGTACCGTCGGGTGCGTCCCATCGTTTTCGTCGGCGGCCTGGAGGAGAAGGTGGAGACGGCCCGTCGGCAGTTCCCGAACGCCGTCTTCTGCCGTCGGGATGACCTGCTAACTACCCTGGCGGCGGTTTCCGCCGCGATGCCCCAAGGAGAGCCCGCGTGAAGATTGGAATGAACCTGCTGCTCTGGACCGCCGGGGTCACGGAGTCGCACTTCCCGCTCCTCGCGGAGCTGAAGGCCATCGGGTTTGATGGTGTCGAATTGCCCCTCTTCGACGCCGATCCGGACGGACTGCGGGCCGTGGGTCGCGAGCTGGACAACCTGGGCCTCGCGCGGACGGCCGTCTGCGTCTGCACGGCGGAGGCCAACCCGATCTCGCCGGATCCGGCGATCCGACTCGCTGCCGTCGATCATCTGAAGCGGCGGGTGGATTGGTGCGTCGCCGCGGGCTGTGAGCTCCTCTGCGGTCCGTTCCACTCCGCGCTCGGGGCGCTGGTGGGCCGGGGCCGCACGGACGAGGAGTGGGCATGGTGCGTCGAGGTGCAGCGCGAGGCGGCACAGCACGCTGCCGCTGCCGGGGTGAAGCTCTCCGTCGAACCCCTCAACCGGTTCGAGGTCTACTTCCTGAACACGATGGCCGATGCGCGCCGACTGGCGGCGGAGGTGAACATGCCCAACTACGGGTTCCTCTACGATAGCTTCCATGCCAACATCGAGGAGAAGACGATCGGCCCCGATTTCACGGCGAATGTGGCTGGTATTAACCACGTTCACATCAGTGAAAACCATCGCGGCACCCCCGGCGATGGGCACGTGCGGTGGGCCGAAACGTTCAGTGCCATACAGTCAAGCGGCTACGATGGGTGGCTGACGATTGAGGCGTTCGGCAGGGCGCTCCCTGAGCTGGCAGCCGCGACATGCATCTGGCGCGACCTGTTCGAGAGCGAGGTGGGGCTCGCTCGCGACGGGCTCGCCTTCATCCGGCGACAGCTTCGCGGGTGAGGCGTGGTCGGCGCTGTCAGGCTGTGCCGGGACCGGGGTTGAAGTCGGCGGGTGGTACGGGGCTGCCGGTGATGGTCAGGTGGCGGTGGATGTCGTCGGCATACTTCGCCTCGCTGTCGTCCTCGGGGGAGTAGCCGATCACCTGGCGGGCATTCGTGATGCTCCAAAACTTTCGCGTGTTGTCGGAGATGCCGTAGAAGATCTGGAAGGGGATGCCGTGCGCGTCCCGGATGTCCGGGGCGTCAAGGCTTTTCACCACGAGTTGGGTGAGGTCGCGGGCGCTGATCATCGCGCCCAGATCGCGGTGATACCACAGCATGTTCCCCTCGTAGCGTTCCACCGGGATTTCACGCGGGGCTCCGATCCGGAGCTGAATGACCTCCAGGCGACGCCCCAGGTTGCCGCTGGCAAACACGAAGCCCAGATGCTCGTAGGCTTCCTTTGCCCAGCCGTAGAAGTTGTCGCTGACGGCCCGCTCCCACGGATCGACGATGTCTTTCTTCTTGCCGTGGATCAAGCCCTCATACCAGTCCGCGGCATGGTTGCTGCTCGCCATCACCACGCGCCGGACGCCTTCCTCCAGCGAGAGCTGATAGACGGCGAACGCCATATCCACATTCCGACGCTCCGTGAGGTACCCCTCGCGCGTGCGGGAATCGGAAGGCTTCGGGGGGTGGATGTAGCCCAGGTGCACCACGGACTCCACCCCGCGAAAATGCTCGCGGTTGCGCTCCAGATCCGGATCGGTGAGGTCCGCCACGACGAGGTCGGGGATCTCCCTCCCGTCGCGGTCGTGACTGCGCACATCGATCAGCCGAACGCGGTACCGTTCACGCAGCGTGGGGAGGATCTGGCCGGCCACATACCCGCTGGCACCAGTGACAAGAATCAGGGGTCGGTCCGTCATAGCTACCTCGCGCCCGGTCGGAGGCCGGAAGTCCACGGACAGATTATCCGCGAAGAGGGCGCACTCCGGGTCCGCGGGGTCCGATCACGGCGTCGGGTTCTGGATCAGCCGACGGGTTGCTCCTCCGGCTGAAGTGGGCGACGCCCATCGGCGGAATGGGGTAAGTTCCATGACGAGCGCGGAGGCGCTTCGCGAGTGCGGGAGGCAACCGGGATGGAGCTAATCCTCGTATTCATGACGGCAAGTGGCATAGAAGAGGCGGATCGGATTGCTGTCGCCATCCTGGAGCGGCGCCTGGCTGCCTGCGTCACCCGTCTCCCAGGTGCGGTGAGCCGATACTGGTGGGAGGGGGCGATGGAGGAGAGCGAGGAAGTCGTCCTGCTGGCGAAGACTCGCTCCGCGCTCCTGGAGGCGCTGCGGTCCGCCGTGCGAGAGGTTCACAGCTACGAGGTCTTCGAATTGATCGCCGTCCCCATTACCGGGGGCGACGCACGCTACCTCCGATGGGTAGAGGAGATGACGGACGCAGGATGCGCGGCTACATCCGATATCTGATTCTGCTGGTCCTGGTTCTGATCGTGCTGTCACTGCTCCCGTTCCGCCCACTTAAGGTGGATGGCCGGTCGATGGAGCCGACTCTCAAGCACGGCCGCACGTTGATTCTGGACCACTTCTACTGGAAGGCAGGGGGGCTTCGCCGGGGCGACATCGTCGTGGTGAACCACGGCGAGGAGCGTTGGGTGAAGCGGCTCGTTGGCAAACCCGGCGACAAGCTGCAGATCCAAACCTACCCCGACGGGTGGATCATCCGTGTGGACAACCTGACGGTTACCCCCGATGCCGAGCAAGTCGCACCCATCGTGGACGAGCGCATCATGGGCCCCGACGAGATATTTGTGGTGGGCGATAACCTCAATCGGTCTACAGACAGCACCTCTCCGGAAGCGGGCGCCTTTAGATTGGGTGATGTGGTGGGGATCGCTCGAGACTGGAATCTCAGTCGCGATTTTCCGAATCTCCGGAGACGCCCAGCCGTCCCCTAGCCGCGTCGCGCTCGCTTCGGCCTTCGAGCAGACGCTCGAAGGCCGCGCCCAGCAAGCGGGGCGAGTCGTTTCCGTCCGCGCCCCGAATCGCCCATCCATGGTTCAGGACGACCGGGGTCGACGCAACGGTCTCAACCTCCGTGCGCAGTTGCAGCGCCAGACGCGATCCGAAAGCCCGGGCCTCCTCGCCATCCGCTCCCAGCAGCACCACCACAAATTCATCCCCGGAGTAGCGACACGGCATGTCCTGGTTTCGGACCTCCCTGCGCAGCACCTCGCCGAGGTGTGACAGCAGCGAGTCCGCGCGCACGTGGCCGTGCGTTTCGCTGATCTGTTGGAATCCTTCAACCCCCAGGATCACGATGCCGAAAGCGGTCGGCCCGGCACACAGCGAAGCGAGATGGTGCATCAGACACCGGCTATTGGGAAGCTGAGTCTGATCGTCGAACAGCACCAGCTCACGAGTGGCCTCAAATTGCCGCGCCTGGACAAGGGCCTGCGCCGCGTGATGCGACAGCAGTTGCAGCAAGCGAAGGTGTTCCTCGTTGATCACGCTGTAGCCGGACGTGTAGAGCGTCACCACTCCGAGCGTCGCCCCGCCGCTGCCGAGCGGCACGGACGTGGCGGCGGAGAGTTCCATGACCTCCTGCGGGGTGAATCGTCGGGCGATGTCCAACGAAGCCTGTGCATTCACCTGTGCCTGGAGTGTCTCGGCCACCCATCCCGACACGCCCTCTCCGCGCCCCAGCTCCAGGGCGGCGAGCTTGTCCTCGTAGAGGCCGCGCACCCGATCGGCAACCAGCCGGCCATCCGCACGGCAAAGGAAGATCGCCACGGTGTCGACCGGGAAGAGCCGGAGTGAGTGATCTGCGATCACGGACAGCACATCTTCCACAGGACCGGTCGCCGACAGCGCCTCGACCATCTCCGCTGCAGCGACAGCCCGACTCGTCGGGTCCGTTCGCTCCGTCCTCGCTGGCCCTACCTCTGGAATGCCGCTGCTGCTCACCGCTTGCTGCGCTGTTAGCGCTTCGACGCGGGAGTGAACCTCGGGCAGGATCTCGGTAAAGAGGTCGACGAGGCTCGGGTCGAACTGCTTGCCTGCGCCGTCGCGCAGCAGACGGAGCGCACCGTCGAGGCCCATCGCGCGCCGATAGGGTCGATTGCTGGTGAGCGCGTCGAAGACATCCGCGATCGCCATGATGCGACCGCCGATCGGGATGGCCTCGCCGGCTAGCCCCTGCGGGTAGCCCAGCCCGTCCCACCGCTCGTGGTGGGTCAACACGATGTCCTTCACCGGGTAGGGGAACGGCACCGGCGCCAGGATCTCGACCCCGATCGCGACGTGCTTCTGCATCCACCGGAATTCGTCCGGGGTCAGCTTGCCCGGCTTGCAGAGGATCCGCTCCGGGATACCCAGCTTACCGATATCGTGCACCAGCGCTCCGATCCGGACGGCCTCCAGATCCGACCCGGACAGCCCTGCCCGCTCAGCCAGCGTGACGGCGTACATCTGGACGCGGCTGATATGGCTGCGGGTATTGCGATCCTTGAAATCAATGGCGGCAGCCAACGAAGCGATCACTGAAGCATGCAGGTCGCGCATTTCGCTGACATGGCGCATGTTCTCGTCCATCTTCTCCACCTGCAGCGCCACCCGATCCGAGTAGAGTCGGTAGGAGACGTAGACCCAGTAGAGCGGTGCGAGCAGTAGCAGGGAGATGAGGCCGAGCGAGAAGCGGGCGGCGACCAACTGGATGGCCACAGCCAGCGAGGCGGTCGCGAGATAGCTCGGCCAGGTCCACGCGAAGTCGCGCGTCCAGACCATCCATGCGGAACTGCGATCCCGCAGCCCCAGGTATCCCGCCACCACCGCCGTGTTCAGCAGGAAGTAGATGGACTGGAACGTCATCGCCCCGGCTGCGGATCGGACAAGCGGATGGGCGTCGGCGTCGCGAACCCAGTCCTGGGCAATGAGCATCGTCTTATAGGCGACGGCGGCAGAGAGGATCCCCACGGCCACGTTGAACAGGACGGGGGCAAATTCAAAGGGTCGGCCCTGCGCCCTTGACCAGACCGGCTTGGGGAGGGATTCGCCCGGACCGCGGCGGAGCAGCGTGCTCAGCAGGGCACCCAACGCCGCGCTGGCGGCCGCCGCCTGGCCGCCTTCGATGAGCGCGGCCACGCACACGACCGCCGAACCCATGGAGAGTTCGCTCTGTGCGCGGTTCAGGTCTACTTTCCAGACGCTGAAAACGGCGGTGGCCAGCATCAGCCCCAGCACCCACTGGGTGCTCTGCGGGGCAGGCAGGCTGGCGACGAAGAGCAGCGAGGCCAAGCCCACAACGATCACGGCGACGATGTAGGTTCGGACCACTTCCCGGGCTGAGCCGAGCATGATGAGGGGGGCCCTTCCTTAGGCCCACGGACGCGCCGCGTCCCGTGGATCGTCCGCCGGGCGAGGGGGCAAACGGATAGAGATCGATTCAACGGAATCGAGCCGGATTCCTTGTCGCCGCGGCTTGGGTCGCGGACGGAGCGGTGGGATGACGCGAGATGCCGAGGATGTGCCGATGACGGAAGCGCCGGGGGTGTTACGCCGCCTACAACAGCTTCGACAAGAGGCGTTGGACCAGCTTGCGGAGGCCGACCTCACTTGCAGTCGGGTGCGGATGCAGGTGGAACGGATGGAGAGCGACCTTCGCGTGGGGCTGCCGGAGCCGGCCGGCTTCGCCGAGGCGAAGGGGACCCTGCTTCCCCGCGCCGAGCAAGCGGTGCAGGACAATCTTCGCGAACTGTGGCGGCTCGAAGAGCGGATCACGCTGGTGCGTCAACGGGCTTCCGGAGTCTGATCTCCCCCCCGGCCCAGGTCATCGAGGCTGCGGAGGAGGGGCGTTCGGGCGATCAGCGCGCTGATCGAGTTCCGCTCCGCCCACAATTGCAGTGACAAGAGCAGCGCGACGCCCACGACCAGCACCGGCGTCGACAACGCTTGGGCGACGGCGGCTCCGAGCAATCCCCCCAGCAGATTGGCGCCCGTATCGCCCAGCATCAGACGGCGGCGGGCCTCGGACGGTGCGTAACCCACCGTCGCCCCGACGACCGCAAGAAGCGGTCCCGGTCCCGCGAGCGCGAGTGGGAGGGCGCCGAGCCAGAAGCACTTCAACGCCCGCAGCGGTCGTAGATCCAAGAGGTTGAGCAGGTTGGCCATCAGGGGCAGGAATAGCGCCATCGCACACCTGCCCAGCACGTCGCGCTCTCCCGGCACCAGAACCGCCGCCGCCCCTCCAAGGATGAGCCCGCCCGCCGCCTTCACCAGACCCGTGGTCACCCTGCCCTGGCGCAGCGCGCCCAGGTGCCCACGGAACCCGCGGAATTCCGCTGTGCCCCTGGCATCATCCAGGAACCCGAGCAGGCCGTAGCCTCCCGCGAGCGCCAGCAGGAATGTCGTCTCGGCGGTCAGGCTTCCGAGGAGGCCCACGGCCGCGGCGGGGAGCAGGAGTAGCCCCCCCGCTGTCCCAATGGGGTCGCCACGGAAGTTGGTGCGCAACAACCGGCCGCGCAGCACGTGTGGCAGCCACATGCCACCCAGCAGCCCAAAGAGCAGACCGCCCCCGAGTTGGGCCCACCACACGACAGTCACCGGGTCCGCTCGCCCCATCGGCGGGCGATGGCGCGGGCCACGGCTGCCAGTTGGCGGCCACGGTGCCACCAGCCCCGCCAGTTTCTGCCGGTCAGGCGGTGGGACATCCCGGTCTCGACCTCCACCAGGGTCACCCCGAGGCGCGCTGCGTCCAGGTTCAACCCCATCTCCAACGCAAACCCGGAATCCAGTCGACCGATCCGCTCCCACACCGCCCGCGTGAACGCCCGCTGGCCGGAGAGGGGAGAGCGCAGCGGCGGCGCACCGGCACGCCGCAGCCCCCAGCGCGCGAGCCGCCTGACCAGGCCGAACCCGCCGCCCGCGTTCGGCGGAAAGCCGGCGATCACCATGGCGTCTCCCCCGGCAAGGAGTGGCTCCACGAGTCGCCGCACCTCGCCGGCCGATTCTCCCAGATCGCCGTCCAGGAGTACCAGGATGCCCCCGGTCGCATCCGAAAGCCCACGGAACGCCGCCGCCCCCTTGCCTCGGTTTCGTCGCTGCCGGATCACCAGAGCACCTGCTTCTCCGGCGGCGGCTGCCGTGCCGTCCGGCGACCCATCATCCACCACGATGACTTCCGGGGCAGCTCCGCATCGCTCGGTAAGGGTCTCGAGTACAGCCCTGACCGTTGCGCCGATGGTTGCCTCTTCGCGGAAGGCCGGGATTACCACGCTGATCGCGGGGGCATCGGCGGGCACGACTATGGGCCATGGAGCGAGGGGAGCGCACGTCCGGCACCCGGCTTCATCCCGTAGCTGCCGTCCACACCCGCCAGCGCCAGCACCGCGGCGATCTGACCCAGCGAGGTGTCGATGGCGTCCACAGTCGGGACGCCGCGGCGTGAGACGGGTGCCAGGGCGCTGCCGGGCTCCAGCGGCTCCGCAGCCACCAGGCGAATACCCTCCTCCAGAGCGGCATCCACGACAGCGAGTTCCGGGGTATCGCCGTTCTCCAGTTGCATTAGGCGTTCATCCTCGGCGGGGATGACGAGGAGCACCTTGCGCACCGGCGCTCCCGAGTAGTTTCGCAGCTCCACCCCCGACGCCCGCGTTAGTTCAGCCAGGGCCTGCGGCGACTCGCCGCGAGCCAGCCCATGGATGAGCCACGTGACCGCCTCAAAGGGTGCCGGCGTCTCGGGCGGGGTACCGCGGGCTAGTTGCTTCCCCAGTCGCTCACGCAGCTCGAGGGGGAGGACGCTGGGGCGGTCCGCGATCCGCAGGATCGGTCCCAGGGTGCCGCCCGCATCCTGCACTGCCCGTTCGAATTCTCCGCGGAACCGGCCCTCATCAATCGGACCGACCAGGAACACGGCCACCGACATTCCGTCCAGCCGGCCTCGGACCACCCCCGGCATGACTTCACGCAGTCCCTGCTCCATGCTCTCAAATCTCCGCCTGGCCTTGTCGCTATCCAGGCGGACCTGCTGGTTTTCCGACCGCAACAGTTCAAACTGTGATCGCAGCCCCTCATAAACACGATCGCGCCGGTCGGGGGTTCCCAGGGTCGATCCCAGCACCAACCCGAGGGCGAGCGCCAGGAACCACCCAATCAGGGCCATTGCGAGTACGCGGAGATCGGTCATTGGTTGTTACTCGCGGCAACCATCATCGCATGCCCTGACGACGAAGCCACACTTCAAGGCTCATCCGGATGAGACCGAGCCAACGCTGCGCGGCGGGAGAACTCGCCACGATTACCAGCAGGGGAACAGCCGCCGCCAGGACGACGCCAGCGACCATTCCGCCTGTCAGCGCCGGTCGATACAGTCGACTCAGCCCCTTCGCATCGACCAGGATGGAGCCGACTCGGAGTCGCGTGAGGAACGTGCTTGCCATCCCACGTCGCCGCTTGTCGAGAAACTCCACCATCGAGAAGTGGGTGCCGACGGCGACGATGAGGCTGGCACCGCCCTGTTGCGCCATCAGCATCGCCACGTCCTCGCTCACCCCGGGGGCGGGTAACTCCAGGGCGGTGAGCCCCAGCGATTCCAGGCGTTCCTTGCCGGGGCTGGTGCGGTGGTCGGGGTAGGTGTGCACCACCAATTCTGCCCCGCAGCGCAGGCTCGCGTCGGAGGCGCTGTCCATGTCGCCGAGCAGGATGTGCGGCTTGAGGCCGGCATCCAGCAGTGCGTCCGCCCCGCCGTCCACGGCGATGATCACCGGGCGCTGCTCCCGGATCCACGGCCGCACCCGATCCAGGTCCTGTTTGTACCCGGAGCCGCGAACCACCACCAACGCCGGCCGACCACGAATCGGGGTCCGCAACGCCGGCAGTGGCAGTTCGGCCACCGCCATCTCACGCTCCCGCGCGAGGTATTCCAGTGTGTTTCGCGCGAAGGCTTCCAGCTCTCCGACCAGGTTCAGCTCGGCCGCCTTCAGGGCAGCTTCCAACCGGGGCGCGGTCATCAGTCGACCCTTAGCGATCGGTGCGCCGTCCGCCCAGATTTCCTCGCCGCGGACATCGAGGTGCTGACCCTCCCGGAGGACATCCAGCAACTCGGGGCCGCAGTCATCGAGCATGGGGATGCGCGCCTGCAGGAGGATCGCCGGGCCGCCGTTCGGGTAGCGTCCGGTGATCGCCTGGGCGGCGTTGATGACCAGGGCCGGCCGGCATTCGACGAGCGAATAGGCCGCGGCGGAGTCCAGATCGGCATGATCGATCACGGCAATCTCGCCTCGCTTCAGCCGTCGGCAGAGCGTCTTGGTGCGCTTGTCGACGCGAGCCCGGGCGTGGACGCGCGGCCCGACCCCTGCGCCGCGCCCCGTCCGCACGGCGGGGCGATCATCCATCCGCGAGTGCGACATGGCTCCCTGCGGAATGGGCCGACGCCAGCATCTGGCGAGCGTGAACGGTCGCGGTGCTCTCCGCGCCTCCGAGCATGCGTGACAGCTCGGCCACGCGGTCGTTTCCCTCTAGCAGCGTCACCGTCACCCGGGTCCGGTCGCCGCCGGCTTCCTTGCTCACCCGGAAGTGCCGGTCGGCGAGGGCGGCGATCTGGGGAAGGTGCGTGACGCAAAGAACTTGATTGCTCCGGCTGAGCTCCTTCATCTTCGCGCCGAGAGACTCGGCGGTCTTGCCGCCGACTCCGGTGTCGATCTCGTCAAAGATGAGGGCCACAGGGTGGCTGCCGGCCATGGTGGACTTGAGTGCCAGCATGATCCGCGAGAGTTCGCCGCCGGAGGCGGTTCGCGCCAGCGGACGAGCCGACTCTCCGGCATTCGGCGCTATCAGGAACTCGGCGCGGCCCAGCACGTCATCCAGCCCTTTCCCATCCTCGGGAGGCGAGGGGCTATCCAGCCGGACCGAGAACCCGGCGTCCCCCATCCTTAGATCAGCCAGGTGCCCCGTGATCTCGGCGGCGAATCGGTCGGCCGCTGCCCTACGCGCCTGGCACAACGACGCCGCCGTCTCGGACAGCTCACTCACCAGCTCCACGACTTCGGCTTCCAGGGCACCCTGGCGGCGGTCGCCCTCGTCCAACTCCGCCAGGTCCGCCGCGGCCCGATTGCGATGCTCGAGGACCTCCGCCACCGTGTCGCCGTACTTGCGCTGCAGCCGGCGGTACGTCTCCAGTCGGTCCTGCACTTCGTCCAGCCGCTCCGGGTTTACTTCCAGACGGTCGAGATACTCTCGCAGCTCAGACGCCGACTCGCGGGCCGCTGTTACGGCGTCCTGCAGTAGGGCCGCCAACGCGGCCGCATCTTCATCCAACCCGACCATGGTCTCCACATCGCGGGCGGCGGCGGCCAGCAGATCCACCGCGTTCTGCTCCCCCGAGTCGAGGGCTGCTCGGGCTGATGTGCCGGCCGTGAAGAGGCGCTCGGCGTTCGCCAGCCGGCTGCGATCGCCCAGGAGTCGGTGCTGTTCCTCCGCGTCGATCCCCGCCGCGTCGATCTCCTCGACCTGAAAGCGCAGCAAGTCCATGCGCTGCGCCTTCTCGCGGGCATCCATGTCGCGCTCCCGGAGGATGCGCCGCACTTCTCGCAGCCTGTCGAATGTACGACCGGCGGCTCGGCGGAGGTTCAGTACCTCCGGACCGGACCAGGCGTCTAGGAAGCCGACGTGGCGCTCCGACCGCAGCAGCGATTGATGCTCGTGTTGGCCGTGGATGTCGAGTAGCCCGGACGCCACTTCGCGCACGGCTCCCGCCGTCGCCATTCGTCCGTTGATCCGCAGGGTGGAGCGACCGGCGACGGGAATCTCGCGGCCGAGGATCACCACGTCCTCCTCGGCCCATTGGTCCACCACAGGATCCGGGTTCGGGTCCACCTGAAAGACGACCTCGATCAGCGCCCTGTCGGCTCCCGTGCGGACGACATCCGTTCCCGTTCGCTCCCCGAGTGCCGCGGTAATCGCATCAATGAGGATCGATTTTCCCGCCCCTGTTTCGCCGGTGAGGACGTTGAAGCCGGGCTGGAACTCCAGCGACAGCGACTCCACCAGCGCGAAGTTCCGGATGGAGAGTTGGGCGAGCACGGGGGCCTGATTCAGTAGGGCCGAATCAACTCAAGATCAGTGATTCCGGCATACGGCTCGGGAGCGCGGGTGACAAGCGGGATTTCGTGCGCCAACGCCGTCGCCGCGGCGAGGGCCTGCAGCGCGGTCAACCCATCGCTCTGCGCGTGGTGCAGCAGCAGGTCGACCGCCCGGGATGACGCCATGGGTCCGAGCGACAGGACGGGGTATCCCTGCACGAATCGTTTCAGGCGGCGCTGCTCCTCCGGGGAACGCGCCGCTTGAAGGAGCTCCAGGTAGGTTGCGGTAGCCAAGCGGATCTCCACGGGGGGCTTGTGGAAGAAGGCGCGAGCGGCAGGCACACCCAGCGCCAGGTCGAAGCAGACGTCGGTCGCCACCACCGCTGGAGAAAGGAAGGTGCCCAGGTGAATGCTCATGACGGATCGCCCGGCGCCGTCATGTCGGCCCACATCCCCGCGATGGCGTCCGGACCGATCGGCAGGTCAGACTCCGCCGGGCCGGTGTCGGTGGCCAGCACGGCGTGCCCACGCTCGGACTTCACCCAGGCGACGGAGTGGGGCGATGGGGGGCGACTTGCCATCGCGCTGAGTTGAGTCGGGCTCGGGCCCGCGAGCGCCGCAAGCAAGGTCTGCCGCCCGTGGCCATCCAGGGCGCGCGCTCTCGAGATGAGGTCGTCCAGGTCACTCATGGTTCTGAGATCGGTGCTCCCTGCTCCACAATCATGGTCCGCATCTGCGCGCGGCTGTTGCTCACCAGTTCCCGGAGCTGCTGGTAGAAGGCCGTGGGGTCATCCACGCCGCGCAGGTGCAGCACGGGCGTGCTCGAGTCCGTGCTGTGCAGGTAGACATCTCCGTAGCCGGCGATGCGGCCGAGCAGGCTCTGACGCAGTCCGACGTCCCGCACACGGAACAGATCAATGTTCTCGATCTTGCGGCTCAGGATCCCCGTCTCCATCTCGATGCGATCACCGAAAAGTCGGTAGCGATGACTGATGATGCTCAGCCACGCCTGGCCCGCCACCCAGACGATCGGCAGCAACCCGATGGGCGCCGCCACGGCGATCGGCTTGTTCATGAAGCAGATCGTCGCCAACACCACACCCGCGACCACGGCGATGGCCATCGGGCCGATAAACGCCTTCGTGGAAATCCGCCGCTCGCTAAGCATGTCCATCATCGACCTGTCTCCCTATTGCACTAGTTCTAACGCGATCCCTTGGGACCGGGGTGCGTCTGTCTCTCCGGGGTGCCTCCCGCGAGGAGGGTCAGGGAAAGTTCCAGCAACTCTTCAGAGGTTCCGAAAGCGCCGGACCTCGCCAGGACGGGAAGATTGTCGGCAAGGCCGCCCCGGATGATCGCCAGAGCGAGCCCCGGCCGCACCCGGCCGGCGACTTCCAGCCGCCGCGCCCCGATCGCTTGAAGCACCGCCGCCGCGGTGGCCCCGCCCGACATAATGCGAGCCACCACCCCGCCGCGGACGCGGCGCGCGGCCGCGCGCTCCGCGAGCTTCAGTGCCAGTGATGGGTCAGGACTCGGCCCCGCGCCCGGACCGGGCGAGGGATCCGTGACCAGGATCTCTACGTTGGGGGGCATGGCCTCCCGGAGCCGATCCACCTGCGACCTGACGGCGGGATGGATGCTGCCGACCACCACGAGGACCACGCCCGATAACGTCCTGAGTGGTGGTGTGGGCGGGGCGACGTCGCCGCCCCGTCGGGAGAGGGACTCCGCCAGTCCCGCGCTGCCGCACCACAGCACACGGCCGGATCCCTCGGCCGCCACGATCCTCTCCAGATCCTCGTCCGTCTCCGCATCCGGCGTCGCCAGGAGATCTCCCGGGATGCCGGCGGCGAGCAGAGCCGGTCTCACCGCTCCCACCCCGTTGCCGCGGTCGAGCAGCAGCCCGCGGCGAACGACGCGCCCCTGCGCTGGAAACGCCGGGCAGACGATGACTCGGTCCGGCTGGACCGTCTGGGACAAGATGCGGATCTCGCCCGCCCACCATCCTCGGAGGGCGGAATCCATCTTTTTGTAGAGCAGATCCCCGCGCGCATGCGCCGTGCGGAGCACCTCCCCCCAGGCCGAGATCCCGTCCGCCGCACCTGACGCAGACCGGTCTCTCGTTTCCGTACTCACCGCGAGCACGGTTGCGTGGCTGGGGGTAGAGCGGTCCCACACCACGTGGACAGCCCTCTCTCGGCCATGGAAGCAGACGCCGGTGTCCAGCGCGCCGGTCAGGTCGTCGGCCAGCACCAGTACGCGTCCCACGGCTACACCTTTGGGCAGGGGAGGGGGACGAGAGCTGCCTCAGTAGAATCGAGGGTCCAAACGGACCACGCGACACCCACCCGAGGGTCCGGCGGGTCCGCCAGGATCGCGGCCGCATGGCTTGCGTCTCTGGCGAGGCCGAATACCACGCTGCCGCTGCCGGTCATCCTCGCCGCCACGGCTCCGCGATCGAGGAGCCAGGTCCGGGCAGCGTCGATCTCGGGCACATCCCGGCAGACCCCCGGCTCCAGGTCGTTGCGCAGCGCCGCCGCGATCAGGTCGACATCGCCGGTATCCCAGGCCGCCAGGAAGGAGGGCAGGGATGCGCCCGTGCTCCCTCCCGGCACCCACTGACGGTAGGCCCATCCGGTCGCGACGCTGATCGGTGGCCGGACGAGCACCAAATGCAGGCGCGGGGTGGCCAGGGGAGCCAGAGCTTCCCCTCGCGATGTGCCGAGCGCGGTCCCGCCGCGAAGAAAGAACGCGACATCCGAACCGAGTTCCGCCGCCCCCGCGGCCAGTGCCTCCGGCGACGCGCCCAACTCCCAGAGGTGGTTGAGCAGCACCAGCGCGGCAGCGGCGTTCACACTTCCGCCCCCCATACCCGCGCCCACCGGTGTCCGCTTTCGGAGAACCAGGCGTGCCCCACGGCTGTGAGCGGACGGAAATCGGGATTGCAGCCACTCGGCGGCTCGAAGCACCAGGTTGGACCCATCCGTTGGCACCCCGGCGACATCGCAGTCCAGCGTCAACTCGTCCGCCCGTTCCCCGGCGAGCTGGTCGCCTCCAGACACGGATTGGAAAACCGTCTCCAGGTCGTGAAACCCATCCGCACGGCGCCCTACGACGCGCAGATAGAGATTCAACTTCGGGGGACAGGCGACAACCAGCCGGCCGATCCCCGTGCTCACTGGGCGGTCCAGCCCCCGTCCACGGGCAGGATGGCACCGGTGGTCCAACTCGCCGCGTCGGAGGCGAGGTAGAGGACCGCACCGACGAGTTCGCGGGGCTCGCCCCATCTGCCCAGCGGGATTCGGCGTGTGAAGTCCTCTCGGACCGGCCCCTGGACCAGGCGCTGGGTCATGGGGGTGTCGATCGGTCCCGGGCAGATGCAGTTGACGGTGATGTTGTGGGCGGCGAGTTCCACGGCGTGGCAGCGCGTGAGGTTGACCAGGGCACCTTTGCTTGCGCAGTAGGCCCCGCGCTTCACGTAGCCCACCAGGCCGAAGATGCTGGCGATGTTGATGATGCGCCCGTACTTGCGCGGGATCATATGACGCGTCGCCGCGCGGGTGCAGAGCAGCGGCCCCGTCAGATCGATCTGCAGGACGGCGTTCCAATCTTCCTCGCTCTGCTCGTGGACGAAGCCGTGGCGGTTGACGCCCGCGTTGTTGACCAGCACATGCAGGTCACCCAATTCCCTTAGGACGGTGTCCACCAGGGCGTCGACGTCCGCGGCGGAGCCGGCGTCGGCGCGAACCCCGAGGACCCGTTGTCCCGTGGCGGTCGACAGCTCCGCCGCCGCTGCGAGCACCTCATCCTCCGTGCGCGACGAAATGGCGACCTGCGCCCCCGCGAGCGCCGCGCCCCTCGCCATCTCGTATCCCAGACCTTTGCTTCCTCCCGTGATCAAGACCACGCGGCCGGCCAGCGAGAACAGCTCCAGGCTCATGGATCAGGCTCCTTTCGGGATACAGGGGGGGACTCCAGTCGGATGCGGATGGCGTTGGCGTGCGCGTCGAGGGTCTCGGCCTCTGCCAGCCGGATCACGTGCGCTGCCTCGCGGGCGAACCGCTGCGGCGAGTACCGCAGGATGGATGTCTTCTTGACGAAGTCCGCCAGGTGCAGTGGGGATGAAAAACGCGCCGTGCCCCCGGTGGGGAGGATGTGGCTCGGACCCGCGACGTAGTCGCCGATCGGTTCCGGCGTGTAGCCTCCGATGAAGATGGCTCCCGCGTGTCGAATCCGTTGGAGGCAGGCCTCCGGATCCCGGACGACGAGTTCCAGGTGTTCCGGCGCGCATTGATTGCTCAAATCACACGCCTCGGGCAGGTCCCGGGTGAGGATGGCCCACCCCGACCGCGCCAGGCAACGCCGAATTGTCTCGCGACGGCTGAGGGACTCCACCTGGCGCTCCACGGCCGCAACCGTCGTCGCCAACAAAGCGGGGTCCGGAGTCAGCAGAACCACCAGACTGTCCTCTCCATGCTCAGCCTGCGAGAGGAGATCCGCGGCAATCCACTCCGGCTCGGCGCTGTCGTCGGCGATCACGACCACCTCGGTCGGCCCGGGGAGACTCTCGATACCCGTGTGACCGAACACGAGGCGTTTTGCCAGCACGGTGTAGGGGTTGCCCGGTCCCACGATCTTGTCGACGCGGGGCACGGACTCCGTACCGAAGGCAAAGGCGGCCACGGCCTGCGCGCCGCCCATCTTGAAGAAGCGAGTCGCACCGGCCCGATGGGCCGCCACCAGCGTGTAGGGGTTAGCACTCCCGTCCGGGCGGGGCGGGGAACAAACGTAGACCTCGCCCACGCCGGCAGTACGGGCCGGAACGACGGCCATGATCGCCGTGCTGGGGAGCGGTGCTTTTCCCCCAGGCACGTGCACGGCCACTCGATCAAGGGGTGTCAGCTTGTGGCCCAGCAGGGCTCCATCCTGTTCATACTCCCACCCGGGTTCCGCCTGCGCCTCGTGGAAGGCGCGGACGTTGGAGATGGCGAGGTCGATCGCGGCGATGAAGTCCCGATCGACGGCCGACTCCGCGGCGGCGATTTCCGCGTCGGAGCAGGCGAGGCTCTCCACCGCAGCCCCGTCAAATCGCCGGAGGTATTCGCGGACCGCCACATCCCCGCGGGCCCGGACGTCGGCCACAATCGACCGCACCACAGCCTCAACGTCCGGCAGATCCAGACTGTTTGACTGCGTCAGGGCGGCGGATATCGCAGTGGGGGAATCGGTACTCGTGTCGAGTCGGCGCATCGGTGGGGACTGATCCGGCAGAAGGACGGGCGGGCGCGGTCCGGTCCGGCTGCGGCGTCGGCAGGAACCGGATGACGGAGGCAGAACTCCGGAGAGGTACCCCTCCGCTCCTGTCCCGATCAGCTATGGCCCCATCGCCAGCACAACTCGAACCCCGACCCGATCACCATTCTACCCTCCCGCCCCGTCGGGGGGACAATCGGCGAACGCGCGTCCCGGAGTTGGATGGCATTCGGGGGATGGCAATCCTGCTCGTCCTCACGTGGCACTATCTCGCCGTGGTGCATGTCGGCGACGGCCGTTCCTTGCTGGATCGGCTGGACCAGCTCGCGGGGCTCACCTGGAGCGGGGTGGATCTCTTCTTCGTGCTCTCCGGCTACCTCATCGCCGGCATCCTTCTCGACAACCGAGATTCGCCCAACTACTTCCAGGTCTTCTACATCCGCCGCGCCTGTCGAATTGTGCCACTGTACGTGCTCGTGCTCGGCGTGTTCGCGGCAGTCGCTGTGTTTCTGGGCCCCCATCTCGCAGCCGAACCGCGGGCGTGGCTCCTTCAGCCGCAACTGCCTTGGTGGAGCTACGCCACGTTCACCCAGAACCTGGCGATGGTGTGGAAAAACACGTTCGGCCCCAACTGGCTGGGGGTGACCTGGTCACTGGCGGTGGAGGAGCAGTTCTACCTCCTTCTCCCGTTCCTCATCCGCGTCACCCCGCGGCGAGGATTGCCGTGGGTGTTGGTGGCGGGGATTCTCGCTGCCCTGCCTCTGCGCTGGTGGCTGACGCTGCCGGCCGACGCCGGGCCGCTCCCACCCTACGTCCTGATGCCCTGCCGCCTGGACGCACTGCTCCTGGGGTCGCTTTGCGCCTGGGCCTGGCGAGAGCGCTGGGGCGCGCAACTGGCCGAGCGGGCGCGACCCTGGCTCTACTCAGTCGCCGTCGCCGCGGGGATGTTGGTGGCCGGTCTGCTCCGCACCAGCCCGCAGTGGGAGTCGTTACCCATGGCCAGGTGGGGATTCAGCGTCATCGCCGTGCTCGACGCTGCTCTGTTGGTGCTGGCCGTCAGTCACGCCCACGGACCCGTCGCCAGAGTGGCCCGCTGGGGTTGGCTCCGCTGGCTCGGCATCCACGCCTACGGACTCTACCTGTGGCACCAGCCGATGAACGGCCTCTGCCACGCGATCCTGCACGGCAGGGCACCCCGCATCGACGGTCTCCACGATCTGCCGACCGCCATGCTCGCCCTCTCGCTGACCTTGCTGCTCGCGGCGGGCTCTTGGGCGCTGCTCGAGCGCCCCTGCGTCAACTGGGGTCAAGGCTGGAAGTACTCCCCGACACGCCCGAAGCCCGCGGCACGAGAGGACTCGCCTCCGGCATGAAGGGGGTGCTATGATTACGGCCGCCGGCTCGCGTAGCTCAGTGGATTAGAGCACCAGTCTTCGGAACTGGGTGTCGGGGGTTCGAATCCCTCCGCGAGCGTCCATGGTTCTCCGCCCAAGCCCGGCAGGGCCATGACGCCGGGAGCGAATCCAGGCCAGTCCCGCAAGACCGCAGCGTTCATCGGGCCACCCGTCCGAGCCTGCGCATCCCCGCGCGGCGTGATGACCGGCGATGGCTTCCGCAACTGCTACTCAATCGCCTGGCTCACCTATTAGTTCAGGCTGACCCCGGCCCGCATTGCCGCGAGGGTCGCTGCTCATGAGATCGGGGAGCTGCACTGATCTACCACACTGCGGTCATCGCATTGCGTCGCAGCTATATTGATGACATCGCCATTATCGGAGGCGAAGGAACACGCCGGATGAAGCTGATGCCCCCGCCGCTCAGCCGTGAAGAGCGGCTCGAAGTCCAGGGGAGGATACTCGCGATCAGTGCCCCGCGACGTTCGTTCTGCGTGCTCGTGGTGCTGTCCACCACCATTGCGTCGTACGGATTACTCGCCAACAGCTCGGCTGTCGTCATTGGAGCGATGCTCATCGCGCCGCTCATGGGTCCGATCCTTGGGATCGCGTTGGCGCTTTGCCAGGACAATCGTCGCTTATTGGGCCTGGCCGCTCTCTCCGAGATCCTCGGGGTCGTGGTCGCGATCTCCATCGGGTTCGGCATCGGTCTGGTTCCCCTGCGGCCCGAGTTCGGACCGGAAATCCTGGGGCGGACACAGCCGACCGTGTACGACATCCTGATCGCCCTCGCCTCCGGATTGGCCGGGGCGTACGCCTTGGTGAACCCGAAGCTCAACCCCACCCTCGCGGGAGTCGCGATCGCCACAGCGCTGGTGCCACCACTGGCGACGTGCGGCCTCTGCCTCTCCGCCGGAGAGTGGCGGTTTGCGTCGGGAGCATTCCTGCTCTTCTTTGCCAACTTCCTCTCCATCGAGATCGCGGCGGCAGTCGTTTTCAGCGTCGCCGGTCTGGGAACTAACGAAGGCGGAGAAAAGCGAGCCTTGACGCTCGTAACCAGGCGGTTTCGTGGGAGCCTGCTGCTCCTGTGCGCGGTCGCCGTCTTCATGACGCACACTCTGAAGCAGATCGTGGAGGAACGGCGCACCTCTAGCCGGATCGAGAGCGCGCTGAGGCGCGAGTTGGGGGCCACGGCCGGTGCCAGGCTGAGCGCTGTGCACCTGACGCGTCAGGGCGACACCACGCGCGTCATCGCCGACGTGTTGACCCCACAGGCGTTCGATCCTGTCCAGGTGACGGGCCTGGAGGATCGGCTGCAGGAGGAACTGCGGATGCGCCTGCACCTTGTGGTGCGCTCCCTCATCGCCAAGGACGCCGATCGGAATGGTGCGGTGTTCCTGCCGGTCACCGACACCCGGCAGCGCGCCAAGGCGGAAGACGCCGCGCTGCTCCAGACGATCTCGCAACAGGTGGAGCAGGCCCTGGAGACCTTGCCCGGCGCAAGGCTGGTGGACTTGCGGCGCGAGGTGTCGGACAGTGGGACTCTCACCGTAACAGCCGTCGTCCGGACCGCGAGCGCGATCGATCCCGCGGGTGTCGGAGCCATCCAGGCGCGCCTGATCGCAGTCCTCGGCCAGGAAGTTCGCCTCGTGGTGCGCTCCGTGCTCACGCGAGATGCTGACGCCGATCACTTCCTGTACCAGGCAACGCGGGAAGAGCGCGGGCTGACCGACGCGGAAGCTCATCTGCGGGGGAGACTGGAGGAAGCGCTCGGACGCCTGCTGCCGGCAGCGGTTGCGGGCACGAGCCTCACGGAGTTGACGATTGAGCGCACCAATGGGCGCCTGGAGTTGCTCGCCACGGTCCGCGCCCCCCGCAACCTCGATCCCGTGCACGTACTGCCGATCCAGGCGACCCTGCGCCGGTATGTGGACCCCCGCATCGAGCTTGTCGTGCGCTCCCTGGTGGGGACCGACAGCGCGGCAGACGGCTACCGAGTGCCGCGACTAGCGGAGAGGACACGGGCAGCGGCTCCCGGAGCCCGGCAATGAGCCAGCTCCAGCACTCGCCCTGGGTCCTGCCCCGGTCAGCGATCCATCTGCCCTAGCTCTGGCACGGCGTCACGCTTCGCTCCGGGTTGGGGCAGCATCCTGCAGTGCTGTCGCTGGAGGAGCAGGCGAGGGTGCGCGCACTGCTGGACGGAGTGCGTGCCTGGCATGCCCTGTTTCCACAGCCGACCAGCGGCGCTGTTCTTTCGGAGCACGGTCCGGGGAAGTGTCGTTCCGGACCTCCGCACCGCCGTACCTGTGTACGCGGGCCTCCGGTCCACAAGACGGGTGGAATCATCCGGACGTCCGCATCGCCGTACCTGGGTGTGCGGGCCTCCGGTCCGCAAGACGAGCTGAATCATCCGGACGTCTGCACTGCCGAACCTGGGTGCGCGGGCCTCCTGCCCGCAAGACGAGCTGAATCATCCGGACGTCTGCACTGCCGTACCTGGGTGCGCGGGCCTCCGGCCCGCATCACGGGGGAGAGGCATCCAGGCTCGAATGCCCCCAGATCCCCCAAACTCCGGTATCATCGGCCTGGTGCGGGACCCCCACCCGCAGGAGTATGGGCCAATGGCTGCCAGGGTCGCTCTCATCATTGTCGGTTCGCTGGTCGCGCTCATGCTGATCTTGGCGCTCTTCCCGGTCTTTGCCACCTCGCGGGAGGCTGCTCGCCGGGCGCAGAGGCGGAGCTTCTTGAAACAGTCCATGGCCGGCGGCGGCTCGGCAGGGGAGGTGGCCAGCCCCGTCGAGGACTCCGACTCGCCGTTGGGCAGGAGTGACTCCGTGGGAGAAGCAAAGCTCGCCGCGTTCAGCAGCAGCGCGGTCCAGGCAACCAGGAAGATCATCTACACCGCCCAGGTCGATCTTGTCGTGGAGGACCTTACGCCGATCCAGCCGCAGGTGTTGGCATTGGTCGCGCGGTTCAAGGGCTACGTGAGCGGAGCCGATGTTGGCGGCACCCCCGGGATGCCACGGACAGCAAGTTGGAAGCTCCGCATCCCTGCTCAGAGTCTCGAGAGTTTCCTCACCGCCGTTGCCGCAATGGGGGAGATCCAGCGGACCCACCGGGACAGCCAGGACGTGACTGAGGAGTTCTATGACGTCCAGACTCGCCTGCGCGCAAAGCGGGTGGAGGAGGCGCGACTGATCCGGCACCTGGAACGGTCCGGCGCCAAGCTCTCGGACATCCTGGCCGTGGAGCGGGAGCTAAGCCGCGTCCATGAGGAGATCGAACAAGCCGAGGGGCGGCTGCGGCTCCTCTCCAATCAAACCGACTTCAGCACGATCACCCTGAATGTGACCGAGGTGAAGGACTACGTCCCCGAACCATCGACCACGCTCATCTCACAGATTGGCCGGACCTTCGGCGGATCGGTCGGCTACCTGGGCGACTTCGGCAAGTCCCTGCTGCTGTTGGTCGTCGGGCTGGCTCCCTGGTTGGCGGTTATCTCCCTCATCGGGCTGCCGGTCTGGCTGCTGCTGCGTCGCCGCCGCGCGGCCTGAGCCAGATCTCGAACGGACGTCGGCGGGGGGATCCGGTGTCGGCTGCGGGTCGCCGGATCGCGTCAGAATAGCCCGATCTGGCGAAGGGCGGCTAGGCCAGCACGGTCCAACTGTATCCCCGGACCTTCGTTGTCCGTAGGAGTTGCCTGTGGAACCGCCGCCCCGGCCGACATCGCCGGAGCCGCCATGTCGGCGTCTGCGCGTCTTCGCTGTGGATCCGAGCCAGCAGGCCGTGCTGGACACCTGGGAGGTCAACCAGGCCGTCCTCAGCGTGCGCTGGGAGCCCGATCTGCAGCCGGGACCCACGGGCGAATACCTGGAAGTGGTCGACGTCGATCCCGCGAGCGGTCGCGCCTACCCTCCGGTGGATCTGAACGACCATCACCTGTTGGCGCAAGATGGTCACAGCCCCTCCGACGGCAATCCGGAGTTCCACCAACAGATGGCGTACGCCGTGGCGATGAAGACCATCCACCACTTCGAGCACGCCCTGGGCCGACGCTCGCTCTGGTCGCCACGTACGGATTTCCAGAACCGACCCGACAGCCTGCAGGGTGAGCAGCGGACCCAGTGGGAGTACGTCCGCCGGCTGCGGATTTACCCGCACGCGCTGCGGGAAGCCAACGCCTACTACTCGCCCGAAAAGAAGGCGCTGTTGTTCGGCTACTTCCCCGCGCCCCTGGAGTCGGCCGGGGACCACCTGCCGGGAGGGCTGGTTTTCACCTGCCTCTCCCACGACATCGTCGCCCATGAAACAGCGCACGCGCTGCTTGACGGAATGCACCGCCGGTTGATCGAGCCGACCAATCCGGACGTGCTCGCCTTTCACGAGGCGTTTGCGGACATCATCGCCCTCTTCCAGCACTTCACCCTGCCCGAGGTGCTGCGCCACCAGGTCGCCCGCACCCGGGGCAATCTGCGTCGGCAGAACATGCTGGGCGAACTGGCGCAGCAATTCGGGGCCGCCGTCGGGCGACACGGTGCGCTCCGGAGCGCGCTCGGCGAGTGGGACGAGCAGACCGGCGTCTGGAGGCCCGCGCAGCCGGACCCGGAGGACATGCAGCGCATCTTTGAACCGCACGAGCGGGGAGCCATCCTCGTGGGGGCGGTGTTCGACGCCTTCCTCTCCATGTACCAATCGCGCGTGGCCGACCTGCTCCGCATTGCCACCGGCGGCACGGGCGTGCTGCCGGAGGGGGCCATTCATCCGGACCTGGTGACCCGGCTGAGCGAGGAGGCAGCGCGCACAGCGGCGCACGTCCTGACGATCTGCATCCGTGCGCTGGACTACCTCCCGCCCGCCGACCTCACGTTCGGCGAGTACCTCCGTGCCCTGATCACGGCGGATGTGACCATGGTCCCCAACGACAGAAGGGGTTACCGCGTGGCCCTTATCGAGGCCTTCCGCCGCCGGGGAATCTTCCCGCGGCGCGTGCGCACCCTTTCGGAAGAGATGTTGTGCTGGTCGCGGCCCGCCAGCGACCAGGCCGTCGAACTCGATTTCGAGGCGATCGCCAGGCATGGATTCCCCCCCTTCAGGAACCAGCCGGTGCCCCGTGATGACATCTACCGCAGCATGCAGGCCCGAGGTCAGGCGATCCATAGCTGGCTCAAGACCCAGAGCGAGGATCGTTTCCGGAGATTCGGACTGCGGAAGGACCTTCCTTTCGAGGTGCACGCAGTGCGCCTGGGTCGCCGCGCCGGTCCGACCGGCAACATCGTCACCGAGGTATTCGTGCAGATCACGCAGCAGCGAGCGGGATACCTGGATGATGCGGCACAGGCCCGTGCCTGGGAGCGAGTCGAGCACGCGGGCGGCGACTTTGCTTTCCGGGGAGGATGCACTCTGGTGATCGACCCGGACAAGATGACCATCAAGCAAGCGATCATCAAGAGTATCGACAGCCGCGACCGCCTGGAGCGACAGAGGCGCTATCTCGGCGGAGACATCCGCGGGTCGCTGCGCGCCACCTACTTCGGAGAGGATAGTCAGGAACCGTTCGCTCTCCTCCACCGATCGCACGAAGGCGAGGTCTGATCGTGGACCCGATGACCGCTCCCGAGCACGGTGTGAAGATCCGGATGTACCGGCATGGGTTGGGTGACTGTTTCCTGCTGGCCTTCCCTGGCGAGGATGGCTCAAATCGGTACATGATGATCGACTGCGGTATTCTCCTCAATGCGCCCGGAGAGGAGAAGCGGATGCTGCGGGTGATGAATGACGTTCGTGAGGCCACCGGAGATCGTCTCGACGTGCTCGTGGTCACGCATGAACATTGGGATCACGTCTCGGGGTTTCAACACGCAAAAGAACGATTCACGGACGAGAAGTTTCAGGTAGACGAGATCTGGCTGGCCTGGACCGAGGATCCGGACAGTACCCAGGCCCAGGAGCTGGAGCGGATCAACGAGCGGGCGTTCCGCATCGTCCAGGCGGCGAGGCTGAAGATGAACCTCGGCGCTGACGAGAGATCCCATCGCCTGGCGGACCAATTGGGCTCGCTCAACGCCTTCCTCGGCATTGGCCCGGAGTCCCAGGCGAGCGGCCTCGGCTTCAGCACCCGAACCGACGAGGCTATGGACCTTGTGCGAACCCGCAAGGGAAGCAGGGTATCGTACCATCTTCCCGGGACGTTCCTCGAACGGGCGTCCATCCCGGGGTTTCGCTTCTACGTGCTTGGGCCTCCCACGGGCGTGGAACTCAAGCGGAGCGACCCGCGGAAGGGGGAGGCGTATGGTCCCGAAGCCGGGCACCAGGCCCTTTTCCTGGGGATGGGGGACGTGCTTGGGCCGGACGCGATCAATGAGGACGACGCGGAGCTGGCGCGACCCTTCGATCGGTCGGTCGGGGTCTCGCTCGAGGAAGCGCGGACCCACGATTGGTTTGCCGGGAGCTACTTCGAGGCCAAGGATGAAACTGGTCAAGGCGTGGATTGGCGACGCATCGACGGGAGCTGGCTGGAGTCAGCGTCGCAACTCGCGCTCCAGCTCGACGGCGCCATCAACAACACCAGCCTCGTCCTGGCGATGGAGGTCGTCCAGACCGGCGAGGTGCTCCTTTTCCCCGGCGATGCCCAGGCAGGGAGCTGGCGCTCCTGGGGTGAGGTCGTCTTCGAGATCCCGGATGGGACCGAAAAACGACGGGTGACCGGCACGCAACTACTGAGCAGGACGGCGTTCTACAAAGTGGGGCACCACGGCAGCCACAACGCCACGCTGCGTGCGAAGGGCCTGGAACTGATGAGCGGCGACCTGGTCGCGATGATCCCGGTCGACCGGGCGACCGCCAGCCGTTACAAGGGTTGGGAGATGCCATTCGGTCCGCTCTACGAAGCGCTGGTCAGGAAGACCTTGGGACGCGTGGTTCGCGCCGACGAAGCTCAGCCCACGCCTCCCGCCGGTCTGACCGACCGCGAGCAGAAGAAATGGGAGGCATTCCAGTCGCGCCTCGTCTGCGCCACGAAAGAGTTCGAGGCGGAAGAGCGAGCCGAGTCCCGCCCTCTCTACTGGGAATACACGTTCATTCCCAACAACGTTCCATCGACCTAAAGGATGGTCGGCGTTCGGTCGGCCGACGGTTCGACAGTAGCCCCGCCGAAGTCGCGGCGATGCTCTGGGGCTTGGGCCCCGGGAGGCCGCGACTGAGAGGCTTGCACTGAATCTCGAAGGGGGTCCGTCCTCCAGACACAGGCTCGGCTGACTGGATGTTCTGGCCGCAGTGGACGCGGTGGACGCAGTGGACGGACGGCCAGTGACGCAGGAAAGGTAGGAACGACATGATCGGGCGTATTCTCGCAGCGCTGCTGGCCATTTCCGGAGGGCAGTCGGCGCCAAGTCGGCGCAGTCCGACCCCTCCTCCGCGGGCGCTCGACCTTGAGGCGCTCTTCATCAGAGTCCAAGAGTCGGGCGGCTCGCGTCAGAAAACCCTGGTCTTTCTCGAGGGCATTCATTCCGAGATCGTGAACCCCACCGAAGGCTGGGCTCTCAACAACACACTGATGCACGGAAACAACCTCTACATCATCGTGTCGCGTGCCGTGCAGACGTCACGGACGACACCCCTACGTCATGACCTCATTCGTCTGGCAATGCAGGAGCCGCGTTCGAGGGAGGAACACCACGTTCTCGCGGTGCTGCTTGCGGAGCTCGGTGCGAGAGATGTGGCACCCATTCTTCGCGAGGCGTTGCTGACTTCGGGGTATGACTCCGGGGTACGCGAACTGATCGTGCACGCCTTCGACACGCTGGACGATTCGGCGCAGGTGGATTTCCTACTGGGGGTGGCGGAGACGGACCAGCAGTGGAGTGCAACGGATCGAGTGAAGCCGATGCGGGGCCTCTACTGGAGACAGAAGCTGTTCAAGGTGAGACAGGCGATTCAGCTCGCCATGAGGCGGATGGGAGAACGCGCGTTGCTGACCGAGGCTCAGAAGGAACGGGCAGAGAAAATCCTAGTCCTCGGAGAGTTCAATGCGGCCGAGATACAACGAATTGAGTTTCCGCCGCCACGGAAGTAGGTTGGGATTGGCGTACGGCTCTGGCTTCAATCTGCCTGTACGGGGAGGTATGACGGGCGGGGTGCCCTGGGGCACCGGCCCCGGTGGCAAGAGCCGCCATGGGTCAGAACAGAGCACGTCAGCGCCGGGCTGCGGTGCTGTAGCGATACTTGCGTCCGTACTCGCAGCCGCCCTGGGACCGCTGAGCTCCAGCTCGGAATGCCCCCGACGACGAACCCGGCCTCCGCGACTTGACGGAGTCTCGGAGAATCCG
>CAZSRZ010000032.1:26484-45155 GCA_964609085.1 uncultured bacterium
TGGGACCGCTGAAGCTCCAGCTCGGCATGCCCCCGACGACGAACCCGGCCTCCGCGACTTGACGGAGTCTCGGAGAATCCGGGATTCAGCCTGCCGGGGCGGGTCCCCCGCCAGTCAGCGATGGTTGGGTGCGGCTCCGCGGGCTGACGCCCTGCGGTTCTGTAGCGGTACCTGCGTCCGGGCCGGTAGCCGCCCTGGGACCGCTGAAGCTCCAGCTCGGCATGCCCCCGACGACGAACCCGGCCTCCGCAACTTGAAGGAGTCCCGGAGAATCCGGGATTCGGCCTGCCGGGGCAGGTGCCCCATCCGCCTGTCAGCGATGGCTGGGTGCGGCTCCGCGGGCTTACGATCCTGGCCCGCCGTGCCTCGTCAGGGCTTCGGCGGGCCGTCCACGTTGCGCCTGATGGAGATCGGGATCTCGCTCACGAGTTCCGAACTCGCCACGTCCATGTCGGCCCACACGGTCACGTGCTTACCGTCCGCGGAAGTCTGCGGCTTTAGGGCCGCCTTCACCTTGAAGGTGACAGCACCGACTTCCCAACCCGGATGTGCGCTCTCCACCTTCTCGATCGCGCCCAGTACGCCGTCCATTACGGCGAGAAGGTACGCCTCCAGGGGAGCCTTGTCCGAGACGTCCGGCATCTAGCCGCCGCCGCCCGCGGCCGGCGCCGGAGTGGGGAGCGACTGCAACGAGGTGAGCGTGTGGTCGATGGCCCGATTTCGGCTCTGGCGTGAGAGGTTGATGGTCACGGAGAGGTTCGTCTGGGTGGCCTGGCGGAAGGTCTCCGTGAGGCTGCCCTGCACCGTGATGCCGGCGATGCTCCCGCCCGCGGATACGCCGGACTGCCTCTCTCTTCCAGTGGTCATCGAGAGCTGGGCCGTGAGGGTGAGTTCATCGCCGGCGAAGTAATCCGGCAGGTAGCCGTTGTCGAACAGGGACTGAAGGTCGTCCAGGCTCGCGCCCTTCCCCTTCAAGGCCTTCACGGCGTCGATTTGCGCCTTGAGATGGGCGACTTCGCTTTTTTCGATGGCTTCAATGGTGCCGTTGAGCAGTGACTGGACGATCTGTGCGAGTTCGGGCATGGAATGCCTCCAGAGTGGGTGAGAGGCTGCGCGGCGAGCAAGTCGCCAGCAGCACAGTTGCTGTTGCGTGTCCGGTCTTCCTGCAGGGACGTAGGCGTGACGCGGCTCGAGCGGGCACGGGCCGAGGAGTCGCGCGGAAAGGCAACCACCGCCGCCGCGCGCGATGGCTGCCTGAGGTGCCGCGAGGAGGAGAGCGGGTCAGAAGACGGGGAAGTAGGGCCCCGGATTCCGCCGATGCACCGCGAGATCAGAAGGTCGGTGGAACTTCGCGTGACCGTCGCAGAACAGGTAGTTGGCCCCGCCGGTGTGGACCACCTCGGGGATATCGGCGGCATTGCCAGCGCAGAAGTAGCCGTCGTTGAGGCTGCGCGTCTCGTCGATCATGAGGATCATCCCGGAGGTGCCCAGCTTGGTGGAGCCGATCATGGAATCGGTGTACTGAGAGCCGGGGGCCGTCAGATAGCAATTCACCGCATACGACAGGCGGAGCTTCTTGGTGAAGAGCCCGGACGGGCAGACGTAAACTCCCAGGTTCTTCACGTACGGGTAGAGGGAGCCGTCCTCCGGCCGCATGGGGAAGTTGGTGTTACACGCGCTTCCCCAGCGCGTCATCCCGACCCAGTCTCCGTAGCCGGGCCGGCTGGTGTAGGGCGCTCCACCCGGGAGCTTCCCATCGTAGTCCGTCTGGTACATCACGAAGGCTGTCCCGAGTTGCTTCATGTTGGACAGACAGGCCGTCTGTCGAGACTTCTCTCGTGCCTGGGCGAACACAGGGAAGAGAATCGCCGCCAGAATGGCGATGATGGCGATGACGACGAGCAGCTCGATCAGCGTGAAGCCACGACGTGATCTCATTGGTTTCTCCTTTCAGGGAGTTGTTGTTCAGCGAAGATGTTGAGCCCGTCGCCCTCAAATCTCCTCCCAGTCGTGGGCAGCCAATGCCGGGTACATGCAAAAGCCCTTCGCACATCGAGCGAAGGGCTTTCGGACTTCTCGGGTTTCCCCTAGAGGTTTACCAGCGACCGCCGCCGCCGCCGCGACCGCCACGGTCGCCGCCGCCGCCGCCACTGCCGCCGCGGTAGCCACCACCACCGCCGCCGCCACCGCTACCGCCGCGGTAGCCACCGCCGCCGCCTTCGGTGCGCGGTCGGGCTTCGTTGACGGTCAGGGCGCGTCCGCCGACTTCCTTGCCGTTGAGCGCCTGGGTGGCGGCTTCCATCTTGTCGTCATCGACGTCCACGAAGCCGAACCCCTTCGGGCGACCGTCCTGGTCGACGGGGAGGGCGACGCTGGTGCAGCCGTAAGGTGCGAACACCTGCTGAAGCTGCGCCTCGGTGATGCTGTAGGAAAGATTTCCTACGTAGAGTCTCTTACTCATGGTGTGTCCTTCGCCGGCGTTCAGCCGGACTGTGTGTGGCCCTGGCCCGGGCCGCTCGGGACAAGACAGAAGGCCCTTCGGCGAAGGAACGGTTCAAATCGGGCGAAAGCTCTGGCACCGGGCCCTGGGGCTTTGGCGGACTTCGAGTTGTCGCACGGGCACTGCACCGCGAAACTGATCTGCACTTGACACGCCACTCTACCAGGAGGCTGCGGCCGATGACAAGCCCACATGTGACGGGCGCTTCAGATTTTTCCTGCCATTACACCGTCCGATTCCACTACCCCCACATGCTACGCGTGCAGCGGCCGCTCAGCCGACGAGTTTTTTTGCCAACCGATGCGGCCGACCGCCGACCGCTCAGCCTGATCGGACAACTCGATGGGCGATTCCCCTCTGGGCTGCGGCAGAAGGAGGGTCGGGCAGGGGTGTACGGCGAATTGAAACTCCCGAGGCGCACTTCGCCCCTCGGGTAACTCATGAGCCGGGAGTACGCGATGCGGGGTGATATCAGTCGACGCGACCTGTTGAAGGGTGCCGCCCTGTCCGGCGTTGGGCTGGCGCTGGGCGCGCAGGTGTGGGCCGACCCCGCCCCCGAAGACAAGATCCGCTTTGCCTGTATCGGCGTGGGCGGCAAGGGACAGAGCGATACCGCGGATGCCGACCGCAACGGCGTCGTCGTGGCCGTTTGCGACGTGGATGAGGCGACCCTGGCGAAGGCCGTCGCCCGCTATCCGACTGCGAGACCTTACACCGACTTCCGGAAGATGCTCGATGAGATGGATAAGAGCATCGACGCCGTGACCGTCAGCACGCCGGACCACACCCACGCGGTGGCCGCATCCATGGCCATGCAAATGGGCAAGCACTGCTTCTGCCAGAAGCCGCTCACCCACAGTCTTTACGAGGCTCGCCGCCTTGGCGAGCTGGCGCGGAAGCACCGTCTGGCCACCCAGATGGGCAACCAGGGAACCTCCACCGCCGGTCTCCGCCGCACCGCTTCCATGATTCGCGCGGGGGCCCTGGGCACCGTCCGGGAGGTCCACGTCTGGACCAATCGCCCCATCTGGGATCAGGGGGGACCGCGCGCTGCCGTGGGGACTCCGCCGGATGCCGTTCATTGGGACCTCTGGCTGGGACCAGCACCCGAGCGTCCCTTCGCCGCGGGCTACCACCCCTTCGCATGGCGCGGCTGGTGGGATTTCGGCACGGGCGCGCTCGGCGACATGGCGTGTCACACCATGAACCTCCCCTTCGCGGCATTGGATCTGCGCAACCCCACCTCGGTGCTCGCCGAATCCTCGGGTCACAACGGCGACAGCTATCCGAAGTCGTCCCGCATTACCTACCAGTTCCCCCGCACAGACGAGCGCCCCGCGGTGACCCTCTACTGGTACGATGGCGGCAAGCTTCCCCCGAAAGAATTGCTCGAGGGTAGACAGATGACCGATTCGGGCTGCCTGATTGTCGGTGAGAAGGGCAAGTGTCACATACCGGGCGACTATGGTGACCGCGGCCAGATGTTCGCGGGCGCCGTCGACCAGAATGCCCCCTTCACCCCCTCGCCCGGTCACTTCGTCGAGTTCGCTCGGGCCATCAAGACAGGGGAGCCCGCCCGCTCCAACTTCCCGGACTATGCTGGGCCCCTCACGGAAACCGTGCTGCTCGGCAATCTCGCTGTCTGGGCGCAGGGCAAGAAGATCGAATGGGACGCGGCGCGGCTGACGGCCAAGAACGCGCCGGAGGTGGAGCCGATCATCCGCCCGGCCTACCGCGCAGGCTACGAGATCTAGGCGCCGGTTTCGGCGAGAGACGACGGGACACTCCCTGACTTCGGGCGAGAACTGCTATTGGCAGTAGCAGCACGCCGGACATATACTCATCGAGATGCCAAGATCCGACTCTACCCGACGTTTCATTCCCCGAAAGACCGGGGATGCGACCGCCCTCGGCAGGCTGGAGAGCGCCGTAATGAGCGTTGTCTGGTCCCGATCGGCGCCCGTCCAGGTGAGTGAGGTGCACGATGGCCTGCCGTCGTCGGCCCGGGGCGCATACAACACCGTGAAGACGACCATGGAGCGGCTCGCCGAAAAGGGGATCCTCTCTCGGGTGAAGGTCGGCAGGGCCTACCTCTACAGCCCATCCGTCACGCGGGACGATCTGGAACGGCGCATCGTTTCAAATGCGTTAGATCGATTGGTTCAGGAATTCCCGTCCGCCGTGGCCTCCTTTTTCGTCACTCCGGACGCTGGGATGTCGCACGAGAAGCTTGCGCTGTTGCTGGAAGCCATCGAACGGCGGCGGAGCGATCCGGATGCCTGAGCTTCGGGGTGTGCTGGCGGTCCCGATCTTCCTCTATGGCGCTGCGGCTAGCGGGCTGCTGGTCGCCTTCACCCTGCGGGCATGGACAAAGGCCGGCCGACCGGAGTCCGGCACGGCGGTTGCCGTGTGGTGCGCGGCAATTCCTCCGATCGCGGTCGTAATTCTGGCGGTAATGTGCGTGCTCCACCCGCACGTCGCCACCCCTGGAGACAGCGTCCACTCCGCCTGGCACCAGCTTGAATCACGCATCCACATGTCGCCGCTGGGTCACGGGCTCCTCCACGTCGCTAACTTGCTGGTGCTGGTGGTGGGGGCGGGGCGCCTCATCCGCGCGGGCTGCCTGCTGGTGCAGGCTCGGGCGTTTGCATCCGCCCTCCGTGCGGCGGCCCGACCCACCGGGGAGCGTGTCGAAGGAAGGCCCGTGATGGAGCTGGCCTTGGATCGGCCAACCTGCTTCACCCTCGGCGGCATTCGGCCATCAATCTACGTCTCAACAGGCCTGCAGCAGGCTCTCTCTCCCCGCGACCGAGAGGCGATGCTGGCCCACGAAGCAGCCCACGTCCGACGGCGGGACGGCCTCCTCGGGACTCTGCTCTCGACATTTTACGCGCTCTTCCCGCTGCCGGGCGGGGCCACCCTCTACCGTGAGTGGAGGGGGGCGGCGGAGCGACTGTGTGATGCCGAGGCCGCCCGGCGGCTTGGCAATCCCTACGACGTCGCGGCCGCCCTGGTGCGGGTCGCCCGCATGGGCGTCCCCGCGGCCGTCGTTCCGCACGGTCAGTGCTTCGCTTCGGGAGTCCCAGAGATCGAGACGAGGGTCGCCGCACTGGTTGATCCCTCTCCGTCCAGGCCGGCAAGCCTGGGCGCGCGGGCACTCCCCATGGGTCTCTTCGCCGCCCTCGCGGGGGCATTCGTCACCGTCGCGCACTCCTGGGTCCACCACCTGGTGGACCTCTTCGTGCACCACTAGCCGCCTCGCAGGCGGCCTGCCTGGCCGAGATGGGAGGACCTGAACTTGCTACTGTCAATCGCAGATGCGCTGCAGAGACCAACGCCGAATGCTCCGACCTGGGCGCTGCGTGCGTGCGCCCTCGGAGCCGCATTCTGCTTCACAGCGATGCCGGCCCGCGCGGGCTCGCAGGATCCGCCAATCGCTGGGTTCACTGCGACCGACGCCGTCCGCCTGGCGCTGGCGCAGAGCCCGACGGTCGCCGCCGCCCGAAGCCGGCTCGACAGGGCGACGGCCGCGCTTCGCGGGGCTCGCGCTCCGTTTAATCCGATCGTCGAACTGGCGCCGGGCCTGGGTTTCACCAATGGGGGTGCCGCGCTCTCGCAGCGGCTGGACATCGGCGGCCAGCGCACAGCCGAGGCTCGCCTGGCGACGGGGCAGCTAGTCGCCGCCGCGGCCGAAATTGACCTCGTGCAACTAAGAGTTGCGACGGCCGTGCGATCGGCGTACTTCGATACGGTCCGCGCTCGCGCTGCGGAGGCTGCCGCTCTGGAGAGCGTCGCGCTCGCCCGGCAGATTCGGGACGCCGTGGAGAAGCGAGTGCAAATCGGAGAGGCGCCTCGTGTGCAGGCCACGCGAGCTGAGATTGAGGTGGCGCGAGCGGAACAAGAGTTGATTCGGGCCGGGTCCGACACTCAGTCCCGCGCCGTCACCTTGAATCTCCTGCTCGGGAGGCCCCCGAGCACGCCGGTGGCACCCTCCGAAGGACTGGCGATCTCCGCGGCCCCGGACCCGCCGGAAATCCTCCTGGCGAGGGCCTTGACCTGCCGGCCGGAGCTTGCCATCGGCTCGGCCCTCGTTGCCGCCCGTCGCGGAGAGGTAGACGTCGCCCGCGCACAGCGTCGGCCGGTGTTGACGGTGGAGTTGGCGGCCGACACCTGGAGCCTGGATCGCGATCGCTTCCGCAGCGGCAATCTGGGCTTTCAGGCACGGCTGGCCTTTCCGCTGCTCGACCGCGGCCGCTTGCGGGCGGATGTCGATGGGGCTCGGTCCGAGGTGCGCGCTCAAGAAGCCGACCTGCAAGTCCTACGCCGGGAGATCGTCCTGGAGGTCGAGGCCGCCGCGGCAGATCTCAAAGCGGCTCGGGAAATCGCGCTCAATTATCAGCTCACCATCATCCCGCGGACTCAGGACCTGCTTCGGTCTACCCGGGCGGGTTTTGACGTCGGGCTCACCTCCTTCCTGGACGTGTTGGACGCTCAACGGGTGGTGCGCCAAACGCAGGTCGAGTACCTCACGGCGCTCTTCGATGCCGTGCGCGCTCGAGCCGCTCTCGACCAGGCCGTCGGGACGGTTCCTGGCTTGCCAGTGACTGTGGCAATGCCCGAGAGGAGTCCTCGAAAGTGAATCACCCACCTATCCGGCGCACCCTGGCCTGGTTTCTGGCTTCCACCCTGGCGCTCGCCGGCGCCGCTCACGCCCAACAGGACGAGGCCGGGCACATGCACGGCCCGGATGGCCGTCATCTCGCCGCAGCCGAAACCTTCGGCAGCAGATCAGTCCGACCCATCCTCTCCCACCACGACCTGAAGATCCTGGACACCCGGAAGCCGGGCAAAGAGGGCGGTGCCGTCGTGGAAGGCTGCGACGTGCACTCGGTCATCTATCGTCGCGGCAACCGCGAGGCGGTTATCCACCGTGAGCACAACGCCTACGAGGCCGAGAACGGGGTGTACGGATCCCACATGGTGTACCGAGAGCCCGGCGAGTACGAGATCGAAGAGAACGTCACCTTCCCTGACGGGACCACGACAACCGTCCGCTTTCCAATCTGGGTGCCGCCCGCGGGCGGAAAACCGCCGCAGGGGGAGGCCAATACCGGGCTGGCCATGGTGGGGGTTGGTGCAGCCGTCCTGCTCCTGGTGCTTGCAGCCTACCTGCTCGGCCGAAGGAGTGGTCACCGGGCCGCCGCGGCACTGTCGATCATTGCGCTCCTGGCGGGCATCGTTCCGCTCGCCGCCACGAAGGCGGAGGACGAGGGCGAGACCGGTCACATGCATGGTCCGGACGGCCGTCACCTGGCCGTCGGGTCCAGCTTCGACGAGGCACCAGAACCACTGCGCGCCTACTTGAGCGCCGATCTGAAGGACGCGGCGGTTCAGGACCAACCCCCGTACCGATTCCGGATTTCCATTGAGAACGAGCAACTGGCCGCGGCCGATCCCAACCTCGTCGCCCTGTCGCCGGCGGCGGCCCGGGCCATCGATCTTCAGTTGGCTGTCGCGCAGAGCCGTCCGCTGGCCGGAGGGCTGCAGACCACCGGCCTCGTGCGCCCGAATCCCGACGGGCTGGTCTCCGTGAGTTCCAGGGTGTCGGGACGGGTGGTGCGCGTGAATGTAGCTCCCGGTCAACGAATCCCTGCCGGGCACGTCGTCGCGATCATCGACAGCGCGGAAATCGCCGAAGCCCAGGCGACTCTAACCCGGGCTCGGTCCGAACTGGGCCAGGCTGAGGCCGCCCGCGGTCGGTTTGGGGCGGAGATTCGGAGGGCCGAATCCCAGGTCGCTGAGGCGGAGGCAGGACTGGAGCGGGTGCACGCCCAGCACGCCGAGGCTGTGGCGGAACTCCAGGGGGCGAGGGTCGAAGTGGATGTCGCCAGGAGCAAGGCGGACAGCGCGCGTGCCGTGCTGGATCGTCAACGGCAACTCGCCGCGACAGGCGCCTTTACGCTGGGTCCGTTGGAGACCGCGCGGGCGGGAGTCGCGACGATCGATGGCGAGTTGCGAAGCGCCCGCACGAGTCTGGTCAACCTGGAGTCACAGGCCGCACGACTGCTCCAGGGCTTCAAGGATGGCGTGGTGGCGCAGAGAGAGCTGGAAGCGGTCCAAACAGCCGTCGTCCAGGGGCGTAGCCGGGTGTCGACAGCAGAGCGACAGCTCGAGATCGCCAGGATGACGCTCGCGCGTGAGGAGCGAATTCGGCGGGAGAATCTTCGCGACGCCAGGGAGGTCGAGCAAGCGCAGGCCGATCTCAATCTAACCCTGTTAGGAATACGCTCCGCCGAAGCCGTCGTTTCACGGCAACTCAAGGCCGTGACGTCCGCGGAGGCGCTGGTAGCGTCGCAGCGGCGGTCCGTGCAGTCGGCGAAGGCGCAGGTCGAGGCCGTGCGTGGTGAGGCTCGGGTGGTGGACGCAGCGGTTGTCGGTGCCTTTCAGGCCGTTCGCTCTGGCCAGGGACGGCTGGAGTTGTTCGGCTCTCGTCCCGGAGGCGGAAGCAGGGTGCCCGTAATCAGCCCCATCGGCGGGGAAGTAACGACCCGTCCGGTGACTGGAGCGCAGGTGATTGAGGCAGGAGAAACGCTCTGCAGCATTCTGAACACCCGATCGGTATGGATTGAGAGCGACGTATTCGAGAAGGACATCAGGCGTATTCGCCTGGGACAGCGGGTCTCGGTCTTTGTGGAGGCAGCCCCGGACCGCTTGCTTCAGGGGCGAGTTAGCCACATCGGCTCCGAGGTCAACCCGGAGACTCGCGCCGTCCGGATGCGCACGGTTGTCGCCAACGCCGCAGGTATCCTCAAACCAAACATGTTTGTCCGGGCCGTCATCGCCGCAGGTGGGGGACCAGCGGTCACAGTGCCGCTCGACGCCGTGCAGGAGCAGGCTGGGGAGCAGATCGTGTTCGTTCAGGAGGGCGCGGAGGGCTACATGCGAAGGGTCGTCATGCTGGGTCCTACCGTCGGTCGGGAAGTTGTGGTCGAGAAGGGGGTGTTGGCGGGAGAGATGGTGGTCACCCGTGGGGCCTATCAGCTACTGGCGAAGGCGCGCAGGTAGCCCGCATGCTCAACCGTGTCATCGAGTTCAGCATTCGCCACCGATTTCTGGTGGTAGCCGCGGCGATCATGCTGCTCATCTACGGGGCTGGCGTGGTCGCTCGGATGCCCGTCGACGTGCTTCCGGACCTCAACCGCCCGGTGGTCACGATCCTGACCGAGGCTCACGGCCTCGCCCCGGAAGAGACGGAGGCCCTGGTAACCTTTCCCATAGAGACCCTGATGAACGGCGCGAGTGGGGTGCAGCGGGTAAGGTCCGCATCCAGTGCCGGTCTCTCCATTGTGTGGGTGGAGTTCGGGTGGGAAATGGACATTTTCCGCGCTCGACAGATTGTGAATGAGAAGATTCAAGTCGCCCAGCCGCGGTTGCCAGAGGGGATGACTTCGTCATTGGGACCGGTTTCCTCAATCATGGGCGAGATCATGCTGATCTCCATGGCCAGCACGAACGGCGCGACATCCGCGTTGGAGGTGCGGTCCCTCGCCGACTGGGTCGTGCGGCAGCGCCTGTTGGCTGTTTCAGGCGTTTCACAGGTCGTCCCGCTCGGCGGCGGCACCAAGCAGTTCCAGGTGTTGACCAACCCCGGCCGCCTGCAGCAGTACGGGGTGAGCATGGAGCAGCTACTCCATGCTGTGAAGGGCTCCAATCAAAGCACCACTGGCGGCTTCCTCCAGCAGGGATCGCAGGAGGCCGTTGTCCGCATTCTGGGCAGAGCCCGAACCGTGGCGGAGATCGGCCGGACCGTGGTGACCGTGCGCGGGGGCGTACCCGTGACCGTCGATCAGGTGGCCCAGGTGAAGCTGGGCCGTCCGCCCGCGCGAGGCGATGCCGGAGTGCACGGCGAACCCGCGGTCATCCTCTCCATCCAGAAGCAGCCGAACGCGAACACCCTGGAACTGACGCGCAAGCTGGACGCCGCGCTCGCCGACTTGCAGAGTTCGCTCCCCTCGGATGTCCTCGTCAACCGGCATCTGTTCCGCCAATCGGAGTTCATAGAAACTGCGATCCGCAACGTTGAGGAGGCGCTCCGGGATGGAAGCATCCTGGTCTTCGTAATCTTGATGGTGTTCTTGCTCAACTTTCGAGCGACATTTGTCTCGCTCACGGCCATTCCACTTTCCTTCATCATTACGATGATTGTCTTAGATCGATTTGGGATTAGTGTAAATACGATGACGCTAGGCGGGCTCGCAGTTGCGATCGGCCTGGTTGTCGACGACAGCATCGTCGATGTGGAGAACGTCGTTCGCCGTCTCCGCGAGAATCGGCTGAGGCCGACTCCGGACCCGCCCTTTCTGGTGGTCTACCGCGCCAGCGCCGAGGTCCGGAACAGCATCATCTTTGCGACGCTGATCATCGTGGTGGTCTTCCTGCCGCTGATCTCCCTCGAGGGAATGGAAGGAAAGGTGTTTGCGCCGCTGGGATTGGCATTCATCCTGGCCCTATCCGCGTCGCTCCTGGTTTCCCTGACGTTGACACCGGCACTCTGCGCATTCCTGTTGGCGCGGCCGGGAAGGGGCTGGGCATGGCTTCGCCGATTCGGCCCCCGAGAGGGCCGGGCCTCACCCGTCGATGACCATGATCCCTGGCTGGTTGGGCGGCTAAAGCGGGTGCAGACGCCGCTCGTTCGGTGGTCCTTACGGAACTCCGGGCCGGTGATGGGGGTCGCCGTGGCGTTGGTGCTGATCGCTGGCTCCCTCTTCGCCAGGATGGGGCGGGAGTTCTTGCCGCCCTTTAATGAGGGCTCCCTCAACGCCAGCGCCATCCTCCCTCCCGGAACCTCTCTGGCAGAGTCCGTCCGCGTCGGCGGCCTGATCGAGAAACTGATTCTGAGTGTTCCGGAAGTCACCCACACAGGCCGCCGGACCGGTCGCGCCGAGATGGACGAGCACGCCGAGGGCGTTGGCTATTCGGAGATCGACATCGGGCTCCGATCCGCCAGGGAGGGTCGAAGCCGGCCGATGAAGGAGATCCAGGCCGAACTGCGGAGGAAGCTGCAGCAGATACCGGGCGTCGTGATCGCCCTGGGTCAACCCATCTCGCACCGATTGGATCATCTGTCTTCGGGCGTACGCGCGGCACTGGCGGTGAAGGTCTATGGCCCTGATCTGGATGAGCTGCGCCGCAGGGCAGAAGAACTGCGCTCCACCATGGCATCCGTGGACGGCATCGTCGATCTTCAGGTGGAACCCCAGCTCGAGGTCCCGGAAGTCCGGGTAACAATCGACCGGGACGCCGCGGCCCGTTACGGCCTCCAACCTGCCTCTCTCGCGGAAACCCTGGAGGCGGCGCTGAACGGGGAGGTGGTTTCACAGGTCCTGCTGGGACAGCGCACGTACGACCTCGTCGTGTGGTTCGATGAGGATGCACGGAGCAATCTGGATGCGATCCGGTCCACCCTGATGGACACCCCCGTCGGCTCACGGGTCCCGTTGGGACAGCTAGCCGACGTTCGACGGACGACAGGCCCGAACACGATCAACCGTGAGAACGTGTCCCGAAGGATCGTAGTGCAGGCAAATGTCCAGGGTCGGGACCTCAACAGCGTGGTTACGGATGTGCAGGCGAGGATGAAGTCGGTTCAGGCAAGCTGGCCTTCCGGTTACTTTTTGGAATACGGCGGCCAGTTCGAGAGCCAGCAGGCGGCCATGGCGCGCATCTTGTTTCTGGGCCTCTTCACTGTCATTGCCATCTTCCTGTTGCTCTTCGCGGCGCTCGGCTCGTGGCGCCTGGCGCTGCTCGTGATGGTGGACCTGCCGCTGGCGATGTTGGGGGGCGTGGTTGCCGTCTTCCTGACGGGCGGCGTTCTCTCAGTGGCGTCCATGGTTGGGTTCATCACGCTCTTCGGGATCGCGACCCGAAATGGGATCATGATCATCTCCCACTACCTCCATCTGATGAGGGAAGAGGGCGAGGAATTCGGCGAGGCGATGATCGTCCGCGGGACGCTCGAGCGTCTGGCACCCGTGCTGATGACCGCCCTCTGCGCAGCGCTGGGCCTCTTGCCGCTGGCCCTTTCCGTGGGGCAGCCCGGGAAGGAGCTTCTTCAGCCTATCGCCGTGGTGATCCTTGGAGGGCTGGTTAGCAGCACGCTTCTGGATCAGTTCGTGACTCCGGTACTCTTCCTTCGATTTGCCGCCGGCGAACTGGGCGCCGGTAGCCCGAGCCGGCGAGACTCCGACACGGCGTGGACCTCGGATCTCGGCGTGGCCAAGGCCACAACAGGCGAGGGTGGACGCCTGTGAGCGCGGCTCGATGGACGTGCGGACACGTGCCCGGTGCCTGCCCGCGATGGGGGTGTGAGCCGCGCCGGTTGCGAGATCGAAGAACGCCGGGCTTGCAAGGCCGCCACCGGGGATGACCGCGCCATGTGCGGGGAATCTGCGGCCTACCCGGCTTGAGCCGCGGCCTGGCTTGCCGAACTTTGGTGCAGCAGTTCGGTGGCCTCCGGCGTGATGGCTCTGGACCAGAGGTATCCCTGGCCGAAGTCGCACCCGTCCGCGGCAAGTCGCGCACGTTGGAACTCGGTTTCGACGCCTTCAGCGATGACCTTCAAGTGAAGGCCGTGTGCCAGGTTGATAATCGCCCGCACAAGATCATCGGATCGTTGGTCGCGCCCCAGCTCGGAAACAAACTCCAGATCGATCTTGAGGCCGTCCAGCGGGAGCTTAGCGAGGCTGGCAAGCGAGGAGAAGCCGGTGCCGAAGTCATCGATCCAGAACTGAACGCCCAGGGATTGCAAGTCTCGAATCCAGCGGGATGTCTCTTCGGGGTCCTCCAACAAGGCGTCCTCCGTCAGCTCCAGGGCGAGCTGCTGTGGATCGTAGCCGCTGGCCTGGATGATCTCTCGGAAGACAGCGGCAAGATCGCGATGCCGACCTTGCTTGAGCGAAACATTTACTGAGATCACGATAGGAGGCAGCCCTTGCTCCCGCCACTTTACTCCCTGTTCGCACGCATTCTGAAGAACCCAGTCACCCAGAGATGTCATCAACCCTACATCTTCAGCAACAGGAATAAACTCTCCCGGACTGATCAGGCCCTTGGTGGGATGCCGCCACCGCAGTAAGGCTTCAACCGCGAACAGCTTTCCGGTGCCGAGTTCAAACTGAGGCTGGTACAGCAACTCGAATTGGCCCGCCTCTAATGCCACCCTCAGTCCATTCTCAATCTCAAACCGCTTCTGGACCTCCTCGTCCAGAGCTTGCGTGAAGTAGTGGTACCGGTTGCGCCCCGACTGTTTGGCTCGGTACATGGCCGAGTCCGCCGCGCGGATCAGATCGTCGGCCGTGGCCGCGTCAGCCGGGAAGGTACTGATGCCGATGCTGGGAGTAACGTAGATCCCCCGATCGCGAACCGTGATGGGGGGTGACAGGACGTCGATGAGTTTCTCTGCAACCTGGGCGCCGGACCTGGAGTGCCGGACCTCGGGGAGCAGCACGGTAAACTCGTCGCCTCCGAGCCGGGCCAGCAGGTCCGTGGATCGGAGGGTTTCCGTACACCGCCGTGCCACCTCTTTCAGCAACTCATCTCCAGCGTCGTGACCCAACGTGTCATTCACCGTCTTGAAGTGGTCCAGATCCATGAACAGGAGCTGGACAGAGACTCCCGATCGCCGCGCCGCGGCGAGAGATTGCTCCAATCGCTCGCGGAAGAGTGCTCGATTCGGCAATCCGGTGAGGGAGTCGTGTTGGGCCTGGAACTCTACCCGGGCCTCCGCCTCCCGTCGCGCCGTGATGTCCTCGTGAATCGCGACGAAGTGAGTTACCTCGCCCTGGGCGTCCAAAAGCGGAGTCACAGTCTGCGCGACCATATAGAATTGGCCGTTCTTATGCCGGTCTGCTACCTCACTCCGAAACGGCTTTCCAGAAAGGATAGTCGCCCAAAGGGATTCGTAATACTCTTTGGGATGCAATCCTGACTTCAGCACACGCGGGGTGTTTCCAATCACCTCGGATTCCGGGTAGCCGGAGAGCCTGCTGAACGCGCTATTCACCCAGAGGATCCGGCCTGCCCTATCCGTGATAAACACCGCGTTGGCGGCGGAGTTGAGCGCGAGCCCATTGAGCTTGAGCTGCTGTTGCTCCTCTGCGCGCTGCATCCCCACGGCGATCTGATCGGCAACCGATCGCAATTGGTTCGCCAGCGCTTCGGTGATGGGGTAACCGTAAACGGAGCACACAGCGAGGGCGCCGATAGTGCCCTTCGCTCCGCGGAGAGGCAACGCCAGCTCTTCCGTCAGTCCGAACTCGCGCGCACGCTCCGCCCAGTGACCAACCTCGCCCTCCTCGCGGCCCCGCCGCTGCTCCCGCCCCGTCGCGATCGCCAACGCCACGGGGTTCTCGGTCGTCGGGGTTGCGTCCCAGCGCGCCTGAATCCCGGAGCGGTTGTCTTCGGCCGGACCTGCGGCGCCGCATAGGCCCACACTCCCATCAGCCCGAACCAGCCCAAAGCATGCCAGTCCCAGGCCGCTGATCTCGACGACCCGATCACATATTCGTTGCAGAAGTATGTCGGGCCGTATCTGCTTCAGCAGTTCCGCGCCCGTCTCCTCACGGAGAGATTGGAACTCGTGGGTTAACCGCGACTCCGAAACGTCGGCGATGATCTCGACGATGCCGGAGATCGCGCCCCCGACACCGAAGACGGGTGCCTGCGAGACGCTGACGTCCAATCGCCGTCCGTCCCGGGTGAGACGCCTCGAGAGGTAGGCTGCGGCGGCTCCTCCCTCAAGCGCCATGCGGAGGGCGCTCTCGAATTCTGCCGCCCGTTCCGCGGGCACCAATCCGTACGGCTCCCCGACGGTTTCTGCGGACGTCCATCCGAACGCCGCTTCCGCTGCTGTGTTCCACCGGGAGACACACCCTTGTCGGTCTAGTGCGATGATCGGCAGCGGCGACGCCTCCACGAGCTGCTGCAGGTTTTCCGCAGTCTCTCGAAAGGCCGCTTCCGCCCGGTGGCGGTCAGTCACGTCAATGACGAGGCATTGGAAGTGCGTCGTCCTACCGTCCGTCTGTTGTCGGACCCAGGTGGTGTCGTTGATCCACCTCTCTTCCCCCGAGGCGGTGAGGAATCGGTACTCGAGCCGGAAGTCTGTCTGTCCGGACGTCTCCCATCGGGTGACCTCCTCAACGACGCGAGCGAGATCGTCCGGGTGGATCAGATCCACATAGTCCATTTTGCCGCTCTCGAGATCAGCCGCCGAATAGCCAAATTGCGCCACGTTTCCGGAGACGTACGCCACGGACCATCGCGCATCTGCCCGGCAGAGGAAGGCCACTGCCGGACCCCGCAGTACGATCTGCTCCAGATCGGAGAGCGTGTCCAGCGCGCGGCGCAACCTCGCTTCCGTGGCTCGTCGTTCGGTGATGTTCAGATGGGACAGCACAGCCCCAGGACTTTCGTCCGGCAGGGGAGTGCCATGCATGAGGAACCACCGCTGTTCATTCGGGGCATGGCATGGGTACTCCAACTCAAAGCGCCGGCTGGTCCCCGCAAGGAGGGCCTCGATTCCGGCCAACGCCGCTGCCGCCTCCGGGCAGTCCGAGGCGCGACGGCAGACGTCCAGGTAGTTGTCGCCGATACAGGCTCTTGCCGACTCCAGGCCGTTAGCCTCCCCGAAGGCACGCCAGGCAGCGTTGACGGCGACGATCGTCCCCTCACCGTTGATGACGGCGATCCCAGACACCACCGAATCAAGGACCCCTCGGCTGAGCTGCTCGCTGTAGGCCACCAGCCTGGCGGCCGTGTCCAATACCGTCAGGTCTCGAGCGAACATCACGAGTCCGCGAATACTCGGGTCGGCCGTCAGGTTCACTCCACGGCACTCAATCAGTCGCCAGGTGCCGTCGCGGTGCTGCAGTCGGAGTTGAATCGCCCCCTCGCACCCCTCGCCACGGTAACAGGCCTCCATGTGGCGGACGGCATGAGCGGCATCCTCCGAGTGCAAGAGACCTCGCAGGCTCTGGCCGACCAACGCCTCCGGGGGATAGCCGAGGACGCGCTCGCTGGAAGGGCTGGCATACGTCACTTCGCCGTGCCCGTCCAGCACGAGGACCAGATCCAGCGAATTCTCAATCAGTGCATGGTACCGAGCCTCGGCGAAAGCGAGGGCTCGTTCCGCGGCCTTTCTCTCGGTGACGTCCCTGGAGTGGCTTACAATCCCACCGACCGAAGGTTCGGCCAGGAGGTTGATCATCAGCGACTCCATCCAGCGCCACTCTCCGTTCTTGCACCGAACACGAAACTCAGCCCGGGCTCGGGAGCCAGGTTCCCCCAGCAGGCTCTGGAACCCCAGCGCCGCATCGCCGTGGTCGTCCGGGTGGATGAGGTCGAACCCATTCGTCCCCAGCAACTCCTCGGATCTCCATCCTGTGGCTCGTTCCATGGCCGGGGTGGTGAAGTGGAGGACCCCAGTCTTGTCGAAGATCAGGATGATGTCTTGCGCATTCTCGGTCAGGGTGCGGAAGCGGCGATCCGACTCGAGAATGACTGCCTCCGCGTGCGCGCGATCCGCCACGTCGTGGGAGTGGGTGACAGGGCCACTCGGCGCGGCGTCCTGGATGATGCCCACGGCGGCGGACTGCCTGGGTGCTCCGATGGGGGATCGTTGCAAGGTGATGCGGCCTCTGCGGGGTCGGAGGTCCGCCGGCGCGAAGCCCGACGAGGGTGTCCATCGAGCAACGGCCGGACGCCGACCACGCGAACTAGCGATCTGAGTGTATTCTGAGGAGATCTGCTCCCGGGAAGTGCGACCCCCAGACGACAAGGATGGGAGCCGAGAGTGATTGTGGCGGATACGGCGGTGCGGCTCAGACGGATCGCACACCAGGACCTCGGGCGGGAAGTGGGGCGTAGGATGACAAGTGATGCGAACCTGACGGAGGGCTCGGGGCGAGGGCGCCGGGCAGCCACCTCGGTCGTGCCACCGCCAGCCTCAGCGCTTCGCGCATCCAGCCCTCGGTCCGGCGCAGGAGCGGCTGGGAATCAACTCAACGGCGGGGTGGAGTTGCCGGATCGTCGGGCAAGGGCGAGCAAGATCCAGCCGAGCCGCGTCGCATCCCTGCGGATCGGTACGACCATTCGGCTGGAGGGGCCCCGATGAAGGGATGAGACCTGCTCTGGGGGGGCTTCTGGATGGATGAGCCGGTGGGCATCCCGATGGAGCCGGTGCACCCGTCCGGGACTCCGGTAACCTCGGGATCGGCGTGTCGGCGGAAGTGGTCCGCCTTCACCTTATCGTTGGTGCTGTCGCTACTGGCCGCTGAGATCGTTTTTCGGGTTCTGTTGCCGCCCTCGCGGACGATATGGCCGGACGGGATGTACAGGGAAGACCCCAATCCGGTCATCGGCTACCGTTTGACTCCGAACTTCAAGGCATCGCCCAGCATTGCTGGGTTGACCTATCCCGCCTCGACGAATTCGCTCGGGTTCCGAGGCGCTGAGCCCACGTTGGGTGCCGGTGTTCACGTGATCGGGGTCTTCGGCGATTCCTTTGCGTTTGGTATGGGGGTCCGCGACGATGAGACCTTTCCGGCGCTGCTTCAGCAGGCGTTGGGCTCGCGCAGCTACCAGGTTCTCAACACCGCAGTGCCGGGCCAGAGTCCAGCACAAGAGCACGCCATCTACCAGGACCTGTCAAGACGGCAGGTGATCGACACGGTGGTGATCCAGCTTTGCGACAATGATGTAATCGACCAGGATTCGCCTCCGGTGCGGCGTGTGCGAAGCGGCAGGCTTTATGCCGAGGTTCCACGATCGGCGAAGGACCGGATCTACGAGTGGCTGGTGGCCAACTCCGCCCTGGCAGCTCGCTGTCTGATGGCCCTGAAGCATCGGCCGAAGGAGGAGGGGATGCAGGAGTTCCTCGCGGCGGACTTCGAAGTCACGCACGGTGCGGCGATCCGCAGCACGGAGGCTCTGCTTGACAAATGGTTCGCAGTGGCCAGGCAGCGGAAGCAGCGGGTCCTCGTAACGTATGTTCCACGGAGGCAGCAGGTGGATCCAGGTTGGGGCCCAGCGCTCTCTCGGCTCAGGGCCGAGGGGAACAACGTGGATGTGAACGGGGGGCATCGCTGGTTGGAGAAGTTCATGGCCGCGCGACCGG
>CAZSRZ010000033.1:0-24664 GCA_964609085.1 uncultured bacterium
ATCAAGATCGTCAACGCGGACCGCTACAGCGTGGACTACCGCCTCTGCACCAACTGATCCTAAACGACGGTCCCTGCCCCACCTGGAGGGGGAAAGGGAGTGACTTTGGCCGGCCGGCGCGGCGTGACAGGGTTCTCCAGGCAAACGCGGTTGAACGACGCACGGCCGGCCAAAGAGGCCCCGGGGAAGCGCTCCCCGGGGCTTTCTTCTGCCCTGGCCTACCGACGTGACGCCCCACCCTACTGCGGCGCAGTTACGGGTTTTCCGGTTCTTGCGCGGGCACGTAGCTGTGCCACTCGCCGGCAAGCTCCCCCCCGGAGGTGCGCCCGATGAGCACTCGGACGCGCAGCCAGCGAGTGGTGGCGACCAGGCGCCAGTGGTTCTCACGACCCGAGCGATACGGCTGCGGCGCCAGCGCTTCGTCGAGCCGGCCGTTTTCGCCCAACACTTCCAGTGAGACCGTGCCGGCGGCGGGCACGGAGGCGGTAACGCTGATCTCGATCGGATCATCCCCGGCGCTCGGAGGGACAGTCTGATCCCATCCGGCGTCCGACGTATCGGGCAACTCGCCCTCGGAGATCTCACGCGCGGGCGCCCCGCGCCAACTCACCATCACGACTGGCTCAGTGGCGACGGGGATGGGGCTCGGTTCGAGGTCCTCGGGTCCCGGGGGGATGACTGACTCGGGGGAGGGAGGGGCAAGCCCCGTGGTCACCTCGGGTCGGTGGACACGCCCCGACGACCCTCCCCCGCCGGCCGCGGCGACAGGTCGCTTCGGGGCCTTACCGGTAGCCGTCCCCGGCAGACCGAGCAGTGTGCTACGGTAGACCATCACCAGGACGGCCAACAACGAGAGCAACACCGCCGGCACCAGATATAGGCGCACGCGTTCCCATTTGCGCTCGGCGCGGGAGTCAGCCGGCACACTGGTTGCGGCAATGACGGATTGCGCCGTCGCCAGCGCGTCGTCGTCCGAGCCCGAGTAGGGCGCCGCGGCTCGCCGCACCGGCGCCAGCTCGGGAAACACGTCTTCCGCCCGGAGCGGCTGCGGCACTGCCGCCGGGGCGACGCCAGCACGCGCCAGCCGGTGCAGCGGAATCGCCTCGAGGGGGGTCACCGCCCGGCGACCCAGGCTCGTCAGCGCCGTTCCCGTCGGCCGCCACTCCCCGAGCAGCGAAGCGGTCGACTGGTCCAGCAGCACGGCTCCGGCCTCACCAATCCGGCTGATCCGGCGGGCGCGGTCCACAGCCGGGCCACGAAGCTCCCACTCCGCCGTCTCTGAACGCTCCAGACGCACCTCGCCACTCGCGACGCCGATCTTGTAGAGGCGGATGCCTGCCGCGCCCATTGCCGACTGGATCCTCCAGGCATGGTTGACGGCGGCTTCGTGATCCGCGTAGAAGAGCGCCGTCGCCCCGGCCTGATCTTCCACGTAGCCGCCTAGCGGCTCACCTGCCTCCAGCATCTGGCCCCGACCCAGAACTGCCGCCACCTGCCCGATCGCTTGCAGCCGAGTCTCCTGCCACAAAGCGTGGCGATCGGGGGACGTGTCGCGCACCTCCACCTGGATCGCGACGACGTGGGCCTGCTTCCATCGCAGAATCATGTGTTCGGCCGGTCCGCCTGTGGTGCGGCGAGCCAGCGAGACCCGGGACGGTCGAACGGTTCCCGGCGAGACCCACTCGAGCACCTGGGTGCCCACATCCGAGGCATCGCCTCTGTGGACGGAACGCAGGGTGAGGGCGAAGAGCCCGCGTGCCAGCGGCGACAGCCGTGCGCAATCCCGCCCGGCCTGTTCCAGGAGACGCGGGTGCGCGGCGAGCGACGCCGCCAACCCGTGGAGCGCGGCCGCGGCCGCGGCCTGGACGCGTAGATCCGGGTCCCGATAGGCATCCAGTACGAGGGCGAGCACGCGCTCGCTCGCTGCCCCACCGCAACGCCCGGCCAGCCAGAGACCGGTCAGGCGCTGATCTGTCCCCCGGGAGGCGAGCTGCGGCAGGATTCGATCGGCGAGCAGTGGGGACAAGTCGAGCCGATCCAGGGCCTCGGCCGCGCAGGCTCCCACCAGCCAGGCCCGATCGGCGGCGGCCTCAACCAGGGCTCGACCGACGGCGGGATTCGTGGCCGCGGCTGCCAGGCGGCCCAGCGCGGCGGCGGCGGCGGCGCGGGCGCACGCCTCGGGGTTGTTCTCTCGCAGCTCCTCAACCAGTGCGGGAATCTGTCGCGGCGAAGCGGGCGGGTCCAGCAACATCCCCGGCAGGTAGCCGGCATCCCCGGTTTCGTCGCGCGAGGACGTAAGGCACTGCACCAGGCCGGCGATGAGTAGCGAGCGCAGCTCCGCATATCGCTCCTCTCGGGGCAAGCGCGGCTCCAGTCGGGCCACCACGCCGGAACAGATCGCCTGAACCACCCGGTTGGGCCGGCTGTCGCGCAGCCCCGCCAGCGCGGTGGAAAGTGCGCCTACCGGGTCCGGTGTGGTCAGGGCCGCGGCAGAGAGTGCCTGCGCTGCAAGCCGGCGGATGTTCTCGCTCTGGTCGGATCGGATGTGCCGGTGGAGCCATGCCGCCAGCGGGATGCCCTGACACCGGGCCCCAACCATCGCCACCACGGGCAGGGCAGCGGTGAGATCCGCGGCAAGCGCTGAGTCGCCGCGGACCTGCTGCGAGTGCCAGTCCACCACCACGCGCGTGGCGATGTAGTCCAGGCACTCCGAGGCGGAAGGCCCGGCCTCATACCTGCCATGGGGCATCGTGGCGGGCTCCCCGCGCGCCACACGACGCAACTCGGCGAGGGTGACGATCTTGGTCGACTCGCCAAACGTGACGACTCGTCGGCCTGCGGCCAGGGCCGTGCGCACTCGCTCCGCTGCTGCGCTGCGCTCTTCGTAACCCTTGGCATTCAGTGCGGCCAGAGCCGCCGACAGCTCGTCGGCGCTGTCGGATGACGGGGGAGGCATGGAGGATGCAGCACCCGGCAGATCCGACTCCAGGTGGGGGAAGGCCCGGCTGATCCCGAGCGCCTCGAGCGAGGCCCGTTCCGACTCCACCTCCCGGCGAATGCGCTCGACCACTCGAGCCAGCAGTTCCGGATTGGCTCCCCCGTCGGTAATCCTCGATGACGTGCCCATGGCGGCTAGCTCACCGCCGGACGCTGCTCGTGGGAGACCTCCGGCAGACAGCGGGCCGCCAGCGCCAGACGATGCTTCAGCACGTCGTGTCGAGTCGTTTCGCACAGCAGTCGCAAGTAGGGGACCGGATCCGGAAGCAGCCCGGCCAGAAAGACCAGTGGCTCCTGCCACTCCGGGAGAAGCAACCGCTGCTCCACCGTAGCCTCAATGGCAAACCACCCCTCCCGCCCCGCCCGCTGCGCCAAACGCCATCCCGCAAGAAACTCAGCGAATGTCTGGTGCGCCACCGCCAGTCGGTCCCCGCCCGTGCGGACCAGCAGGCCGGCGCGACAAAGATCGTCCACCAGCGATCGCCTGCCGAGTTGCGGAAAGCGTTCGACCTGCAGCCGATTCACCAGCTCGGCCAGCTCGCTGGCCTCAATGGGGGGTAAATCCGCTCCCGATCGGGCGTCGTCCCGCGCCGAGCCGAGGATCAACCGCTCGCAAAACTCGCTCGCGAACGGCAGGAACAGTGACCGCTCCGTCAGGTCTGGCTGCGGTGGACGCTCTGCCCAGCGGCGCAGCATCTCGTCGATGAAGGCCCTGTAGAGATCCGTCCGGCGCGTCCACGGAATGCGCGATCCCGCCGTCAGCGGGTGCGTGCCTGCAAGCTGACACGCGATGCGGAGCAGCAGCGGTACCTGCAGCACGTAGCGCAGCCTCGTCTCTTCTTGCAGCGCCCGCACCAGCGCCTCTGCTCGTTCCGGCTCGCCCGCATACCACGAACGGATCGCCTGGCCCCACTGCTCTTCCTCACTGAAGGGAAGCAGCTCCAGCTCCCAGGCCGGCGAGACAGCGCCGGTGCGGGCGTAACCCTCCCGCCGAGCGGTGAGAATCAGGTGTGAATCCGGACATTCACGCGCATACTCCGCCAGCGACTCCAGTAGTATGATTCGATGTGATTCGGGTGTGACTTCATCCAGCGCGTCCACGGCCAGCAGGCAGTGTCCACGGGCCAGAGCCGCACGCAAGGATGGGGAGAACGCATCTTCCAGGCGGTGCCGATCGGAGATGACCTGCCACACCCCGGCGAGGATGCCGCCGGCTGCCCGTGAGGAGTCGGCGGGTTCATCCATCGCGAGTTGCGCTGCGAGTTCCGTGGCTTTCACAAGCACGGCCGCCCGCGTCGGTTCGGATCCCACGCTCGTCTGGCGCTCGAGGGCCGCAGCGCACCGCAGCGCCACTTCTGCCCCAACCAGGAGGCTCTTCCCGTACCCCGGCGGCGCGAGGAGCACCGCTCGTCGGAACTCAGTCCGCACCTCATCCCAGGTCACGACGGGATCTGTCGCCACCCCGGTGGAGGCTTCGCACAAGATGTCGGATTCGCCGGAAGAAGCACGGGCCAACTGCGCGGGGACGCAGAAGGCGGCGAGGCTGCCCGCGTCGGGAAAGGGGCGGTGCAGCACTTCGGCCGAGGCGTCGAGGATCGTCCGGCATTCGCCATCCAGCAGCCGACGCCACTCGTGGAGGGTCCCCGTCGCTTCACGGCGGAGATGAGCGAGCGTCTCCACCGGGAGGATCTCGCAACCTGCCTCCCGACGGGCTTCCCGAACTGCCCCGGCGGCGTCATGCTCATTCGCCGGATGCACGGCGATGCGCAGCACTCCGCCCGGCGCCGGCGGAGTGGCGGCCAGCAGGGCCACCACCTTCTCCCGCACTCCATCGACCCTGCCCAACCTCCGGCCCGCCTCCAGCGTGGCCGTCACGGCAAGCCTGGCATCGAGAGGGTCCCCCGTCAGCAGTTGCGAAAGAGCCAGGGCGACCGCGGCGCCGTGGGAGCCCGACCGCAGCACCGCCACCTCTGTGCGAGACATTGCCAGTCCGTCCACCCGCCAGCGCACATCCCGCTCCGCCCCGAGCTGACCCTCGGCGGCGGCCCACGCAGCGGATACTGCGGAGCGAAACGCCTCGTCCACGGCCACCAGCGGCATGGCGAGAGGGTCGGCGTAGAAGCCGCCGAGCCCGGGCTCAATCAGTTCCACGGTCAGCCGCGTGATGCCGCCATCTCGACCCGGCTCGTACTGCAGCAGCGGGATGTCGCGGCGGCGGAGCATGCGGCGCGCACTGCCACCCGCCCCGCGGCGGCCCTCGTCGTCCCCGATCCGGCTCAGCAGGGCATGGGCCCAGCAGGCGGCAGCCGCCGTCTGATCCATGGCCCCCCCCAGCACGCCCCAGTGTCGGAAACAGCGATCCAGATCTTCCGCCAGCTCACCGCTGCCCTCCGGTGGAGCCGGCAGGGGGGCGGGATCAGCCGTGCCGCCATTCCAGCCGGCGACGGTCGGCGTCAGCCAGCGACCGGCCTCCACCCGATCACCGATGTGCAGGGCCCGGAGCAACAATGCCCCGGCAACCATCCCCTGCACTGCAGCCAGAATCGGTGTGCAGTCCACGGAAACCGCGCGGTAGTAGCGGTCCAGAAAACGCCGGACATCGGCCCGAGCGAGGCCGGCGTACAACGGGGTGAGCTCATCCTCAGGCCGAGGTATCCCCGTGGCGAGTTCGTCCCGGATCGCCGGCGGGCTGAGACCACGCCATGCGTCGGCGATGAAGTACGGGTCCGCATCCGGCTGGATCAGCTCGAGCCACGATCGGAGCGGCGTCACGTTCCCGGGCATTCACCCCATCCCTGCCGGTCCGGCTACCGGCTTACCGTCCGCGGCGGGAGGGCAAGCCCGCCGCGAGGCACTCCGCCCCATGTTCACACAGGGGCGGTCTCCCTGCCCCTAGTGAACGGGCTGCAAAGAGACGTTCAGGATCTCCGAAATGAGCTCTGTCAGCCCGGTGCCGTCCGCCGTGCCATCCGCCATGCCCTCCGCCAGTATGCCGCAGGCCCAGAGCCGCCAGCCGGATCGGGCCTCGGGATCCTCGCGGTCGCCCTCGAAGGCAGCCCGCAGCGCGGGCACCCAGGTTCGGTGGACCGCCGGGTGGGGTACTGCCACAGCCCTGGCGGTCAGCAACTCAACGTCGACCCCTTCCGTACCCACACTGACCTCGGCCGGTCGCCACCCTTCACGAAGCATGCCGAACAGGTATCTGTGGACCTCTCCTTGCTGATCGATGAAGTCGAAGCGGACCAGAGTGCCGGGCGTCCAGGCTTCGTGCGCAAAGTAGAGCACCCGGCCATCCCAACTCCCGGTCGCCGCGGGATCCGCAAACTCCAGGCGCTTGCGGGCGGGCGCGTCCGCTCCGGAGCCGAAAGCCAGCACCCGGTGGCGGGGCGGCAGCGGCGCGAGAGCGGCGACGGCGGCCATCAGGCCATCCCGCAAGTCCGGAAGCGCCTGTCGGACGTTCCGGGAGGCGGCTTCCCAGCGGAGCCGTACGGCGTGCGGCCGGCACTGATCGCAGCCGCAGTCGAGGTGCGTACGGATCTGCTCTGCGCGTTCCGGCAGCAACCGACCGGCGACGAAGGCACCGATGGCCTCCTCCGTGGGATGCTCGATTTCGGCCTGGATCCGCTCGTGAGCGAAGCAGCAGAGCGGGCAGGTCTCGAGGTGGCGGTGCTCCCGCTCCGACATGCGGGACGGGCTTGTCGCCAGCTGCCGGAGCCGCAACAGCGAGATGTGGGGTGCCTGTTCCGTCCGCAGGCGGGGGCACTCGTCGGGCTGCGGCGCGGGCATCAGCTCATCAGCGACGAACTCGCTGTGGAATTCGGGGGATTCCAGGGTGGCCAGCAACGCGTCCCCAAAGTCGTTCAGCCCGGGTCGCGGATCTCTCGGTGCGATCATCAAACTACTCTCTCACATCACGGTCCGGGCTCGCGGTCCAGCGTGGCCAGGCTCTTCTGCAGCGCGTTTCGGGCTCGATAAAGTCGATCTTTTACTTGCTTCACGTCCAGGCCGCACTCGGCGGCCGCTTCGTCGTAACTCTTCTCTTCACCCAGCACCTTGCAGACAAGCTGCCAGGAGGTGTCGGACACCGCGGGCCGAACCAGCCGAATCACCTCGGCGGCCACCACGTGATCTTCTGGGGTGGAGTGCGGGTCCGGCACTTCGAATGCCGGGCCATCCTGATCCTCGTCGGCGCTTCCGTCGAGCGACAACTTCGTGTAGCGGTGCTCGGCGCGTCTCTGCCAGTCGATCAGGGAGTTCATCAGAATGCGGCGAAACCAGGTGAGGAACCCCGCCTCGCCCCGGAAGCTGTCCAGCCGGCTGAACGCGGTGATCACCGCCTCCGTGGCGATATCCTCTGCGATCTCCCGATGCCCTACCACCCGGTAGACATAGCGGTACGCCGACTGAAAGAGCACCGGGTGCAACCGGCTCCAGGCGGATTCGTCCCGCCGGCGCACCCGGTGAACCAGGTCTTCGATTTCTGATCCCGCTGCCGTGGCTGAGCTCGCAGTGGCTGACTGCATGTTCGGTACCTGGAATGCCCTGCGGCGCGTTCGGAGTCCCGGTCTGGTTGGGCTGCTCGGCGGTTCCCCGCACGCTCGGAAGAGGCAGTCGGCCGCCCATGGTTTGCATGTTCGTCCGGGCCCCTCCGAGTATTGCGTCCAACCGTACCATACTACCTCCGCCGCTGGAAGCCCGGTCGTGGCCGTGGAAGAGTGCTGACAGGTTCACTCTTCCACGGCCGACCTGCGGTTCGCCGCCGTCCCGGGTCCAGGCAGACCGGGCCGGCCCTTGCGGACCTCCTGGTGGGCGTCACCACTCCCATCGACGTGGCATCTCGGAAAAACTCGCGGGGGATCCGAGATTTTTTTTCGCGGAGTGCGGCGATGACCGGCTGGGCCCGAAGTGGAGGGCACTTGCTTCGACCGCGGTCGGAACGCGACGCACGCCATGGAGGGTTTGTTCTGTGGAGTTGCTCGCAGCAATCCCGAGAAAAACTTCACTCCGACCCGCGAGATCTCTCACGCCTCGCCGTCGAAGGATCCGGCGCCGCATCGACAGCGCCGCGGCTTCCGCCCCCACTTCCGAAGCCGCTCGCGGAACCCCACCATGAAAAACTCAGGAACGCTCCCCATCATCCTCTCTCTGTCGCTCACGTCGGGCCTGATTGCCGGGGGCCCGACTGCCATTGCCGCCGACCCGATCCGCGCTGCCGCGGATCCACGGGCCACACAGGTGCAGCCTCCCGCCCGGTCAGGTGAGAGGTGGGCCCTGTTGATCGGCGTGGACAGATATGACGACCCCGCCATCCGGCCGCTGCGGTTTGCCGGCGCGGACGTCAGCGCAGTCGGTCGCCGGCTGGTGCAGCTCGGCTACACAGAGAACCAGGTCGTGGTGATGACCACCGCCGACAGCCGGAATGCGGCGCCGACGCGAGCCAATGTGCTCGCCCGTCTCCGCAGCATGCTCTCCCAGATGCGGCCGGAAGACACCCTGCTCATCTACTTCGCCGGTCACGGATTCCAGCCGCGCGGGCGAGACGCCGAGCCGTACCTGGGCACGGCAGACACGCGGCTGGGCGATCTTCGCGGCACCGGACTTGCGGTCGGGGAGATTCGGCGCGAACTCGAGGCTTCGCCCGTCGGTCAGGTCATCTTCATTTCGGACGCGTGCCGGAATGACCCTGACCGATCGGTCGACACGGCCCGCGCCGCGGATGCAGGCGCCAATCGCAATGTCACTCGGGCATTGACCGGCATGCCTGGCAAGCAGCTTCAGTTGCTCTTCGCCTGCAGCGACCAGGAGACATCCGAAGAGGCCGCCGAACTCGGCCACGGCGTCTTCACCTACTACCTTCTCCAGGGACTGCGAGGCCGGGCGTGCGATGAGCAGCGGCGACTGACCGCGGGAAGGCTGGCGGGTTACGTGGCCGCCCAGGTCGAGGAGCACACCCGCGGTCGACAAAAGCCGTGGGAGCAAAAAGACGCAACGGCCAACCTGCTCGTGGCGGACCGCGTGCCGGCCGACGAGATGGCGCTCTCCGGACTGGGTCAGCCGACCAATGCCGCCGAAATCGGTTTCCGTCAGACCCAGTCTCGCATCACCGTCGGGCCGCGCCGTCAGCCGCTCGGCAACGCCGTCACCTTCGGCGGATCCCTGGAATACGCGCTCAACGGGGACTACCGCTACTTCACGGCGACGGTCGGGCTGAACTCTCAACACCGCCTCGCTCAGGGCAAGAGCGTCACGTTTCAGGCGCTGCTCGACGGGAAGCCGGCCGCCAGCGTCCCCGTGCTAGAGACGACTGAGGGTGCCCAGAGCTTCGCGGTCGATCTGAAAGGCGCCCGCACGATGCAACTACGTGTGCTCGGCGACGAGAACCAACCGATGGAGCCCAGCGTGGCCTGGTGGGGAGATGCCAAGTTCACGAACGACTACCAGCCCGATGGGGCCGTCACCCAGCGCGGGCTGGGGGGCGAGCGGCAACTCAACATCTGCTTCAGCCCGGCCCAGGAGTTGGGAATCCAGGAGTGGGACCTGGTGGTGGATGGCGAGGTGAAGCGCACAGAGATGAACGGCAGCCGTTCCAACGTGACCATCGCCCTCGCCGCCGGCGAGCACAGCGTGGAGATCCGTTGGCGAGGGAACGGAGTCCGCTTCCGCGAGAACGACCCCGTCAAGAAGGCCCTCGACAAGGCAGTGGGAAAGGTTGGCAAGCTCTTCGGTGGTTCGAGTTCCCGCGGTTCGACGGACCAGCGAGCCCATGCCCGGGGGCAGGTGCGGTTCCAGGCAGACGTGCGTGGTGGATCGCGGAGCGTGACCGTGACTGTCGACCTTGAGGACGGCGTGCTTGAAGGGGCGGTCGGCGGGAAGCCCAAGCTGCGGGTCAGCGCGGTTTGCGACGGGAAGGAGCTGCCGGTCACACGGCGCTGAGGGCGCCGTCGGAACTCGGGGGCGGGCCGGCCGGGGGATGCTCCGACCGGCCCGCTTCGTTTGTCACCGCCGAACCCGCTTCAGCACCATCAGGTACTGCCCGCTTCCAGGCTGGCTCATGAAAACCGTGGGCCGGGGATGCCCGGGATTGGCGGTGCACCACCAGAGCGCGTCCCCCCGCATCTCGCAGATGCCGAGGTAGGACTTACCCCGCGTGGGGCCGGCGGTGCCGGTGGGGTCGAGGAAGCAGGGGCCGTCATTACTCTGGAAGCGGTACCCGCCTTCCCCGAAGCTCTGCTGATCATCCCGCGCCCGGATTCGAGATGCGTCGATGGTCAGCTCCGTGATGCGAGCCTGTCCTCGGTCCGGCCGTTCTCCGCGACCCTGCACCACCCAGCCCTCGTAGGTGCCGAGCAGGGCGCTCTGGGTCAACCTGGGCGCCTGGGCCGAGGCACGCGGCAACCCGGCAAGAAGAGAGGCTGCCGCCACGGCGGCCAGTGCAAGCATGGATCGACGCATCCGGGTGTCCTCCCGTCCGGGCCCCAAGAGGGGGCAACAGTCTCCGGTTGGACGAGCCGATCGAAGCACAAGTTCCTGTGAAAGTGGACCACTGCGTGGGCCCAGTGAGTGGCCCCAGTGAGGCCCTGGCTGTGTCGGCGCCCCTTACCCGAGGAGCTGCCTGACCACCTCTGCCTTCGTCACCACGGCGTCCGTGAGGGATCCGGGGCGGCCTTCGTGAGGATATGTCAGCTCCTTGTGGTTCAGGCCGAGGGCGTGCAGGAGGGTGGCCTGGAGCTGATGCACGGTGACCACATCCCGGGCAGCCGCGTAGCCGAGGTCGTCGGTGGCGCCGTGAACGTAGCCGCGACGGAACCCCCCGCCGGCCAGCCAGACCGAGTTCGCGTGCCGGTTGTGGTCGCGACCGTCCTTGCCCTGAGATATCGGCAGCCGGCCGAACTCCCCGCCCCAGAACACGACCGTACGGTCGAGCATCCCCCGCTGCTTGAGATCGGTGACCAGGGCCGCGCTGGGCCCGTCGATCCGGGCGCACAGCCCCTTCAGGGTTGCGGCGTTGTTGGAATGGGTGTCCCATGGTTGCCCGGCGAGGAAGAGCTGAACGAAGCGAACCCCCCGCTCCACCAGTCGGCGAGCAATGAGGCATCGCCGCCCGTACTCCGCGGTCGCAGGGTTGTCGAGTCCGTAGAGCCGTCGGATGGACTCCGGCTCGTCGGACACGTCGAGCACAGCGGGGATCGCCGTCTGCATGCGGGCGGCGATCTCGAAGTCGGTAATCCGGGCCTCCAGCTCGGTGTTTCCGGGATAGCGTCGCAGATGATCCACGTTCAACCGGGCGAGCAGGTCGAGTTGACCCCGCCGGGCCGCCTCCGGGATGCCGGCGGGGACATTGAGGTTTGGCAGGGCCGCGCCGCCCGCACGGATCGCCGTGCCCTGATAGCTCGCGGGCAGGTAGCCGGCCGACCAGTTCCGGACACCGTCGACCGGCAGCCCGGAGGGGTCGGTGAGCACGAGGTAGGCGGGCAGGTCCCGATTCCGGCTTCCCAGGCCGTAGATCGCCCATGAGCCCCAGGTGGGATACCCCGCCTGGAACTTGCCCCCGTGGATGAGACGGAGCGCCGACTCGTGGTCCACGGACTCCGTTGTCAGGCTGCGGAGAAGGGTGATGTCGTCCACGATTCCGGCGGTGTGCGGAAGCAGTTCGCTGATTTCCGTGCCGGACTGGCCGTGCGGTCGAAACTGGAAGGGGGATGCCAGACAATTCCCCTTCTGGTTGTCGAAGTGGACCTCCAGGTCCCCCGCGTAGGGCTTGCCGTCCGCTTTCACCAACTCGGGCTTCGGATCGAACAGGTCCATGTGGCTGGGACCGCCGTGCTGGAAGAGACAGATCACCGCATCGGCGGTAGGCGGGTGGTGGGCAGGTCGGGGTCCCCTCCCGGGAGAGGCCGCCGCCGCGGGTCGGTCGGCCTCGGCAGCGAGCAGGTGAGCGAGGGCCAGAGACCCCAGGGTTCCCGCCCCGTGCCCCAGGAAGGCGCGCCGGTTGATGGCAAAGAGCGGATCTTGCGTCATTCTGGGCGCCTCACTCCACGTACAGGAAGCCGTTGGATGCCAGCAGCATCTGGCACAGATCGACCCAGGCGGCTGGGACCCTGTCCTGCCGGGCCGCGTAGCGTGCCGGCTGATCGACCAGGAACCGCTCGGCAAGCGCGCGCTCGACCGGTCGGGGCGGCCTGCCCATGGTTAGCTCGAAGGCCAGGCGGAGCCGGCCGGCGTCGGACGGCCCTCCCTCCCGCTCCAGCCGGGCGGCGAGACCGGCCGCCCGGCGCCGGACGAATTCGGAGTTCAGCAGCTTCAGCGATTGCAGGGGCACGGTGGTCGGCGTGCGACCGGTGCAATTCACCACGATGGACGGGGTGTCGAAGGCCTCCAGGAAGCCCGGCACCTGGGTGCGCCGTCGCTGCAGGTAGACGCTCATCCTTCGACCACCGGCAGCTTCATCCACCACCACATCTCCATCGGGTTGCCGGGTGGTGGGCACGTACGCTCCCCCCGCGCTTGAATCGAGCTCGCCTGAAACGGTGAGCATCGCATCCCGGATCGCTTCCGCGTCCAGCCTTCGCAGGGGATAGCGGGAGAGCAACACGTTGCCCGGATCCCGCCGGAGGGCGAGGGGCGGCGCGGAACTCGCCTGCCGGTAGGCGGCGGAGAGGACGATCAGGCGGTGGATGGGGCGAGCCCGCCAGCCGGAGGCGACCAGCCGCTCCGCCAGGTGGTCGAGCAACTCCGGGTGGGACGGGCGACTGCCCGAAATCCCCAGGTTGTCCGGCGTCCGGGCGAGCCCGGTCCCCAGGTGGTGCTGCCACCAGCGGTTGACGGTCACTCGGGCGAGCAGGGCCGCCGCTCGGGAGCCGGGACGGGTAAGCCAGCGCGCGAACGCCAATCGACGCCCCGTGCCGTGCGGAGGCCTCTCGCGCGGGGCGTCAAACGAAGCCGGCTCAGCAGCGGCACGCAGAAACGTCGGCGCAGCGGCGGTTACCGGTGGCCCTGGACGTTTGTACTCTCCCCGCTCGAGCAGGCGCACTTCAGGCGGCTCGGAGACGACGTCGGTCACGGCGGCGATGCGGCCCGGTCGGGGCGGTCGGGATTGCTCAGCCTCGCGCACGGCGCGGTCGAGCGCTGCCTGTCGCCGTTGCCGCTCTTCCCGGAGGGAACGGCGTCGCGGCTCGACGGCCGGCCGCGGATCGCTCGCCCGGATCCGGACGTTGTCCACAGCGAAGCTCCGCCCGCAACAGTACTCGAATCCGAAGCCGCCGTCGGGCAGATCCTGCGCCGTCAGGACCGCAGTTCCATCTTCCGGCACGCCATCCACGTATTGCTGAAGTTGGAACTTCCCCTCTCCAACGTTGGTCACACGGACCCCAAAGCTATGACCGGGGGCGTAACCCGACTTGCCGATCCGGCCCGCGCCGCGGCTGTCCGAGCCGGGGTAGTCCACGTGGATGGCAGCCCCGCCCGACGCGGCACCGTCCAGGAGAACATTTCCGCCCGCCGCGGAGGTGTCGTCGTTGAAGTCGCGCAGGGCCAGGAAGAAGCCCGTGTAGGGGGCCGATGGTGAGCCGGCGGGGAGGTCGAAGCTGGCTTCGATCCACTCGCCACGGCCGTCCGGCGACCAGTCGAATGCCGCTCGGGTGCTCACGGCGCGATCGCCCGCGCTGCCGGACTCCGCGATCAGCAGGGCTCCGTTGACCACGCGCGCCGCCGGGGTGCCGGGGGAATCGACAGCCACCGCCGGCACCCCGGCCGGTCGCCGGTCGCCGGGCGCGGTATTGCTCCAGCGCGTCCCAAGCGGCGCGGCTGCGTCGAACTGGTCCTCGAACAGCAGCCTTGTCGGCTCTTCGTTCGTCCTGGCCCACGTGGCGAACTCCTGGCGCAGGGCCGCGACCTTCTGGTCGACCGCCCTCGATTCCGCCTCCCAGCGGACCAGCTCGCCGGCTCCTGCCGACTCCATCACCCGTTCTGCCGGCTTTACCCACTTCTGCACGTGGAAGGCGGGAAAGAGCACGGCCTGGAGCTGATAGTAGTCCCGTTGAGTGAAGGGCTCAAACTTGTGGTCGTGGCAGCGGGCGCACTGCACGGTCAGCCCCAGGAGCGCCGAGCCCATGATCTGGACTGTTCCCTCCAGGGCCGCGTACTTGTCGGCTCGCTGCTCGTCCGGATTGCCGTCGCTGCTGTCCGTGCCGTCGGGGCTATTGCGGAGGAAGTGCGTTGCCTCGAGAAGGGGGATCATCCCCGGATCGACCGCTGCGCCGGGTCGATAACCTGCCAACTCGTCGCCCGCTATTTGCTCGCGGATGAACTCGTCCCAGGGCTTGTCCGCCTGGACGGAGCGGATCACGTAGTCGCGGTAGCGGTACGCGAGCGGCCGATCGGTATCGGCATTGAAGTAGCCGTTGCTGTCTGCGTAGCCGGCTGCATCCAGCCAAAAGTGACCCCAGCGCTGGCCGTAATGCGGCGAGGCGAGGTAGCGCTCCACCATCGCCTCGTAGGCCCGTGGGCCGGGGTCGGCGACAAAGGCGCGCGTCTCCTCCGGCGAGGGTGGAAGCCCCGTGAGGTCGAACGCCACCCTCCGAATGAGAGTGGGCCGATCCGCTTCCGGACCGATGGAGAGGCCGACCGCCTCTAATTGGGCCTGGATGAATCGATCGACGGAGGTCCGGACGCGGGATGGGTCGCGCACCGCTGGCGACGGCACAGGGCGCAGCGGCTGAAAGGCCCAGTGTCCCTGTCCGCCGCTCCGGGGAGGAGCGGGGTTGGTAGAGGCAATCCAACGACGCAGCAGATCGCGTTCCGTGGTGGGGAGGGGTTCCCCGGGAGGCATCTCACCCCGGGCGACCCTGCGCCAGATGGGGCTTTGGTCCGGCTTACCGGGAACGAGCGCTGCCCCATGCTTCCCGCCGGGTTGAGGGCGGGTCAGATCGAGCCCGCCCTCGGCGAGGGCGGGCCCATGGCATCGGATGCAGCGGCGCTTCAGGAGTTCCCGGGCAGAGTCCTCCAGACGAGCATTCCCAGTCAGCTCCGCGGCCACGCCGCTGACCGACACCCATGCCAACACCAGGAGTATGGCTACCGTTCGCCGCACGTACACTCTCCCTCCGCACCGCAGCATGCCTTCGGCTGCCGGTATCCCGGTTCCTGCCGCCGGACGGACCGGCTCGCCGATGGTGCCCGCCACGCATCCTTGCCCCCGGTTGTTCGCTGCCGATGTGCCCCCAATCCGGGGCACCGAATCTGGTGCCTCGCACGATCGCTTTGAATCTCGCCGCGGACCAGGCATCCAGACACGGGCTCGTGCTGGAGGGCGGGACGATGCCCCGGAGCAGGCACGAAACCTAGACAGGCGATTCAGATCGCCCTGAGGCGGATGGGAGAACGCGCGCTCGGCTCTGTACGGAACGATTGCCGGTAGTCCTGGGGAGCCAGGGGCGAGTGGGGGCCGGGGGAGTCGTCCCCCGGCCCCGCGGTAGATCAGCGGTTCAGGTTGCGGGCGGGTGCCTTCCCGCGTTTTGCGGAGGCGACCACCGTCGGACGAGCCTTGATTGGGGTGCCCACGGGCTGTCCGAGCCCGCGAGCTTCCACGATGGCTCCCTGGCTGGCGGCGATCAACTGCCGGGTTTCGGCGTGCTGCGGGAAGAGGCGTTCTACTTCCTCGAACCGGTTGATTGCGACCGCATACTTTCCGGCCCAGTAGGCGTCCAGCGCTTCGCGGTAGAGACGGTTCACGGCGCCCTGCTCGTTCACCGCTCCGGCCTGTCGGACGAACTCCATCACCGTCCGGGCCGTCACGACGAAGGTGAAGCCGCCGATCTCCTGCCCGTTCACGGAGTTTCCGCCAAAGGTCAACAAGCCGACCACCTCACCCCGATCGTTCAGCACCGGACCACCAGAATTGCCGTGGGTCGCCGGGGCGCTGATCTGCAGGATGGGTGCGCCGTTGACCCCGGTCTTCTGCGCGGAGACGGTGCCGTCCGTGATGGATGCAACCAGGGATGAACGATCGTCCAGGCTCGCCGTCTCCGCGGCGGCGGGGTACCCGACCACGAGCACAGGATCGAGGAGCCGGGTGCGGCTGTCGTCTCCGATCAGCAGCGAGGGGGCGTTGGCGATCTCGATCTTCACGACCGATACGTCCTTGCCCACGCCGGGTTTGGCTTCGCCAAATGACTTGATCTCGAAGGGGAAGCGGCTGCCGTCCGCGGTGATGACCTCATGCACCGCTGCGAACTTGACCAATTTGGCCTCGCGCCGGATGTAGTCCATCACCGCCGGGTCTTTCAACACCAGCTCGGGGTCATCGCCCTTGGCCCGGGCGAGCTGGACGACGAACTGGCGGAAGAGCACCTCCTTCCCCGCCGCTTCCCCGGCTTGAGTGCGGGCCGTGACGTGGGCATTGGTGGCGATGTACCCCGCCGGATTGAGGAAGAACCCCGAGCCCGACGCGACTTCCTGCACCTGGTAGGTCTTTCCGTCGCGCGGCCAGAGGTAGGCTCCCACGTACCCATCCAGCAGGCGGACGACCGCGGGACGGGCGGTCATGGCGAGACGGTGAGCGGGGGGAGCCTGCTGGGCTCCGGCCGGGGAGGCCAGGCACAGCGCAACTGCGGCAGACGCGAGAGCTGAGAGGGTGGGTTTCACTGTTCATCTCCAGGGGTGGGCCCTGCTGGGCCTTTGGTGTTCATCCCTGGTCGATGTCGAACCCCCAGGCGTATTACCGGCGGGTCACCGATCCGACCGCTCTTTTTCCGCCGGTCGTGCTACCTTCGCGCCGGCTGCCGTGCCGCCGAGCCAGGGGTGCGCGACTTCCGGCGCCGCACGACGATGGGTAACCAGAATAGGTACAGCCCCGTTCCGAGGAGGACCAGCAGCCCGACCCCGGCGGGGATGAATAGTCCGAACTTGACCCACGCGTGAAACCACGACCCGTCGTGCAGCGCCTCCAGCCAGTCGGATCGCCGGTAGGCGACGTGGAGCACCTCGCCGGTGCGGCTGTCGATCTGGGCCTCCCAGGAGTTCTCGGCCAGAACCTTGAGCATCCCTCGCGAGGGGCGGATGTCGACCCGACTGATGTCGGACCAGGATTGCACTTCCAGCTCAGGGATCTCGCGACACGCCGACAGGATGCGGTCCATGCCGATCGTCGGTGCCTTGCCCGTCCCTCGATGCTCGGCGGGTTGAACCCACGGCGCCTGCTTCTTGAACTGGAGCAGCAACCCGGTCGTGGTGATCACAAGCATCGGGAGCGAGATGCAGATCGCAATCCAGTAGTGGGTCTTCCGATTCAGGATCGACGGCTTCATGCCGTCCCGTCACGATCTACGGCCACGGTGAGCTCCTTGCGTCCCCGGCAGCCCCTACGAACCCGAAGCATCTCGCGCTTCGCAGCCGTGGATGCCGATGCGCGGGCCGAGGGGCTCGACCCGCGCACCGAGACATACCGCGCTCTGGCCTCCCCGTCAGTCGAGTAGCTTGAAACGCCCGGCAGCCGGGATCTCGATGACGTCCGTCACCTCTTCGGTCCGTACGCGTACCTCGCCGAGGTCGGTGGCCACGATGTGAACCCCGTTCTCGGTGCGCCGAAGGACGCCGGTCACACGGTCGCCGCCTCGCAGCACGAACGTCTTGCGTGCAGGCCGCTCCGCGGCGATGAGCATCGGGCGGTCCACCGTCGCCACGGTGACGGAACCGGCATCGACGGTGATCCCGCCGCCCTTCCCGAGGAACGAAGTGACCTTCCCGAGCACGGATGCTTTGCCCTTCGCCCTCCAGGAAGCACCGCGTTCCGGGGTTCGCAAGGGCACCGATTGCCCGTCCACCGCCGTCGCCCAGTCCAGCGACAGCTCGAGTCCGGCACGCTTTCCGAAGAGTCCGCCGCCACGGGCGTCCGCTACCGTGCCCTGAGCGGGAGCCCCCTTGCGGACGACCACCGCGCCCGTGGGGTCCACCACGTCCTCCGCGACGCGGAGTTTCACGGTCATCCCTTTCCTGGCATCGGACGAGCGCAGCTTCTCGACTAGCTCCAGGTGGACCTCCGTCCCCGCCTTCAGGTTCGGTTCGGCGTGGATGGGTTCCCGGATGCCGGCCCACCCCGGCGATGCAAGTAGGAGCGCCATCAGGCCCCCGGTGAGAAGTGATCCGGTGAGAAGTGATGTGATGGCACGGTTCATCTGAGTCCTCCAGTCGTCGTTCGGCCGATCGGATAAGGACGACGGTCAGACCTCGGGCGTATTACCACCGACAGGTCAGATCCGATCAGCGAGGGCCGCCGCGCCATCGGCGAACCGCGGCGAGTTGCCGGCGAACCGGTTCCAGACTCGGGTTCGCATCCAGAGCCAGCAGCAACTCTCGCTCCGCATCATCCAGGAGCCCGGCCCGGGCGTAGACGAAGCCCAGCTCCATGTGTGATCTCCCCGTCTGTACCCGCAGTGCCTGCAATGCGGCCTTATCGAGCACGCGGAACCGGGCCTCCGGGGCGGGCGGCGCGGGCGACACGATCTCCTCCCCGCCCCTGTAGGCCGTCACCTGCCAGGAGTAGGCTGCCCCTGCCTGCAGCGGTCGTGTGACTGTCCACTCCGGAGAGATCAAGTCCGGGCTGCGCACGACATCGCCATTCGGGTGAGCCAGGGTCACGCGGTATTTTTCCGCGCCGGCTACCCCTTGCCACCGTAGAGCTGGGCGCAGAGTGGCCACACCGGTTCCCACCGGTCCAAGCAGGCGAAAGGGTACCCCCTCGCCGCCACCGCCCATGAGGCGGTCGGCCTTGCCCGTCAGGCCGAGCACAGACAGCGGCACGCCCTCGGTGATTCGGGTCGGCGAGGCGGCGATTCTGGGTCCGGGTTCCGGACCGGTCGGAGAGGGCTCACCGCCCGGACGCACGCCGGACTGCAGGCGGTTGTTTTCGTCCCGCAGGCGGGTGGCCTGCAACCTGGCCAGATCCAGCTCCGTCTGCAGCCGATCCCGTTCCCGTCGAGTCCGCTCGCCGAGGGAAAGCTGATAGGTGAGATCCCCGGTCCGGGCACGCAGGGCCGCCAGCTCGGAGCGCATCGGCATCAGGCCGAACACGACGACGGCCACGAGGGCAGCGGCCGCACCGAAAGACCAGATCCACCGCAGCCAGCCCAGTGGCGGTGCCTGGGCAGGTTCCGACCGCTGGGAGATTCGTGGCGTCGGATTCGGTCCAGCCGGAGCGGGCGACCCCAGCGGACGGTGCTGGCGTGCGGGTTGCGTCGACATCTCGGCGCGGAAGGCCCGGAGTTCGGCCAGCTCGGTCGCGCAGGGACCACACGTTCCGAGATGCGCCTCGGCGATCTCCCGGTCGATCGGATCCAGAGTGCCTTCAACCACGCCCTGGATCAGGGAGTAGCCGAGGTGGAACGCTTCGGCGACGGGAGCGGTTAGGAGCGAGCCGAGGGCGGGAAGGCCGCCGGAGAGCCGATCAGCGCACTCGGGGCAGTCGGCGAGGTGGGCATCCGCCGCGATCAGCTCGGATGGCGACAGCTCACGGGCGCGCCATCGCTGTACGGTTTCTTCCGAAAGGTGCGAGTCCATCCTGCTCTCCCTTTGCCGCGCTGGGTAGCTCCGACGGCTACCCACGGGGGACGACGCCCAGTCGGCGACGATATTACCGGTGCCGCCGATTCTTGGTCAGATCGTCACCCCGGCCGCGCGGAGCCGCCGCGAGAGTCGCTCGCGCGCGACCTTGCGCAGATTGATCACCTGCTGCCGGGTGCAGTCCAACAGCGAGGCGATGGTGAGGTCGTCCATGGGCAGCTCGTTCCAGACAGCGGCAAACCGCTCGGGCGTCAACGCCACGGCCGCGGCCAACTCACCTATCCCGGCGATGCGCAAGATCGGGAAGAGGGCGATCACCCCGGTCCCGGCCGAGTCTCGCAGATTCAGCAGCAGAGCGGCGCACTGGCGTGGCGGGAGCTGCCGGATCTCCGCCCAGAGTGCCGACAGGGTGGAGCGCTGCTCGACCAGCGTCGCGGTCGGAGCGCCGGGATCGGCAATGCCCGCGTACGGATCGGCGACGGCAACATCCCCTGAGTCTCGCGCCGGAGGCGAGTCCCGGACATCCCACACCTCCGCCAGTATGGCCAACAGGTCGTCCAGCTCGATCGGCCCACCCGCTCGGTCCAGGATCGCCGCCACCAGATCGCCGGGATTGGCGTGTTGCGGATCCTCGCCGGGGAGGGCTGCCGCGACGGCCTCTCGGGGGCGGTCCAGGAGATGCTGCAGGGCAGGACTGCGCTGCGCGCCTCGCTGGTCGTCTCGCCACACGTCGAAGCCGCACAGGTGCTCGCCCGCGGGACCCTCCCAGTGCACAAGGCCTCGCTGGCTCGTCCGCCCGGAGAGCAGATACAGCAGCTTGTTCTTGAGAGATGCTCGCCGTGGGTAGCGCCGCCGAAGGTGGGTGTCGCAAAGCCGATAGGTCGTTACGGCGACAAACCCCCGCAGGCTGCCGATAGGGGTCTCGGTGCCGCGCCGCAATCCATCGAGCCGACTCAGGATCTGGACGACCGCCTCTCCGCGGACGTCGTCGGCAGTGGCGCCGGAGTTCTCCGTGTTCTGCCCGAGCCGAAGCTTCTTTCTGATGATGACGGTGATCGTCGGGTCCAGCTCGGCCATCAACGCCTCGAGGTGGCGGCGGGCTTCCGGCTCGGAACCGGCCGTCAGGTAGGGTCGGAGAGCGGGATCGTTCTCGACGACCGGTCCGGTCAACGCTGCTTCCTCAACACTGCGCCGTCGGGCTCGCCCACCAGATAGAAGGCTGCCCAGTAGAATGGGTGCGCTGTCGCCGGGTCCGAACGGACAGAGCGCATCGCGTCCCTCAGTGCCTGGTCTTTCGGCATCCCCGCCCGAATCCGGGTGTGCAACCCGAGCGTGAGGCGCATTGTCGCCGCTTCGTCCACCTTCCACAGGCTGGCGACTACGGAGCGTGCGCCCGCAGACTGCAGCGCTCGTGCGAGACCGAGCACTCCCTCGCCCTGCACTACCTCGCCGCGCCCGGTCTCGCAGGCGGCGAGGACAACCAGATCCGCCCGTAGGCGGAGCTGGTTCTGGATCTCCCACGCCAGCAGCGCACCGTCACCGTCGCTCCCCGTCACGGGGCCCACCGGGGCGGCGAGCAAGAGACCGGAGGACATGGCGCGGTAGGGATTGAGGTAGCCATGCGTGGCGAGGTGGATGACGTCCGCCCCGGCCATCCGGGCACGAACCGCGGTCTCCGTGGCCGCGGTTCCGGTTATCGGGCGGGTGCCATAGAGCGCCGCGATGCGCCCCGCAGCGGCTCGTGTCCCCGGGAGCGGCGAGGGTTCAGTCCCATCCGGAAAGAGGAGGCGGCGCTCCCCCCCGGGTGCGCGGGCCCCCGGCCCGCCCGGTGGTTTCGGAGCCCGAAAGGCGACGTCGCCGACAACCAGAGCCGCCACAGTGGCTCCCCTCTTCGGTGCGCGGGCCTCCGGCCCGCCCCTCCGTGCAAGCAGGCTGAGCGCGGGGGTGTACGTGATGGACACCGCCTCTCCGAGATAGCGGGGCGGGCCAGTGGGGCTGGTTGCCAGCGCGGCGAACGGCAGATTCCAGAGCGGTCCATCCGGGGAAAGCATGAGCCGCTCCGAACCCAACACCGCCCTCCCCGCCTCTCCCGGGAAGAGCGCGGCGAAGAGCCGCCGGGCGTCGGTGAGGATATCCGGGGAGCGACGGCTGATCTGCTTCAGCAGACCCGACACCTCCCGGGTGAGCCGGGCAATGCCCGCGCTCAGCCGGAAGACGCGCACGCGCTGGTTGCCGCCGGCGGGGACCAGGAAGAGGTAGGACGCGGCCCGACCCACGACAAATGAGGCGTAGCTCGCCCGGGCGGGGACGGCCGTCAGGAGATCGGCCGCGGGGGCGACGGGCGTGAACGCAGCGGGACGGCTAGCGCGGAATCTGGACCAGCGCTCCTCAGCCTCCAATCGAGCCGTCGTGTACGCGGCCGACGCCTCCGAAAGGCGGAGGCGGGCGGATTCCAGATCATGCTGGGCCGCCACGCCGGATCCTCCCTGGCGGCGTCCCTCTTCCAGGGCGTGCTCGGCGCGGCCCACGGCGATAGTGGCATCGGAGGCCGCGGACGCGGCCAGGTCCCGCCGCGTCGCCGCCTGGCGGTACCCCTCCCACTCCCGTCCTCCGGGGTCGCCGGCCAGCAGCGGGCGCTCGACGAAGAGCTGCAGCAGCGACTGCGCGCGTCCCTCCTCCACCATCCGCAGGCTGTCGACCGGGCGCCCCGTGGCAAGTCGACACTCGAGGACGTCCGCCAGATAGTCGGCGGTGATCCTGGCGTAGGCCGCCCTGCTTTCGTCGCCCGAAATGCGGGATCCGAGTCCGCGCACAATTTCCCAGCCGCGCAGAGCCAGTCGCTCTGCCTCATCGCGGTCGCCAAGATCGAACTCGACCCGAGCGGAGAGCCCCAGCAAAGAGGCGAGCACCGGCGAATTCCGGGCAAAGCCATCGTCCATGCGCCGCGCCTCGGTCAACAAATCTCGAGCCTGCCGCGACTGTCCGGCGAGCAGGTTCGTTCGGGCCAGAGCGATGAGCACCTGGGCGTGGTAGACGGAGTTCGGGGCGATGCGCCGCATCAGCTCGAGCGCCCGCTGCTGGTGGCGAAGCGCCTCCGTCAGGTGGCCGGCGTCGAGCTCAATCCCGCCCGCGTCGCTCTCACCCGTGGCCACGGAGAAGGAGTCCGGCGCCAGCTTCGCCAGTATCTCCGTCGCCTCGCGACGATATCGTCTGGCCGAATCGAGGTCCCCTCGCTCCCGGGTGACCGCGCTCAGCGCCGCCAGCACGCCCGCCACGTCGGCGGAGTCAGGCGATGCCTTCCGGAACACACGCAAGGTCTCGTCGAGGTATTGCTGCGCTCCGTCCAGGTCCCCGCGCCTGCGAAGCACATCCGCCAGACCCGCCTTGGGGCGTGCCGCCTCGGGCGAGTCCGGTGCGAGCCGCTCGGCCAACTCCATTGACTTGCGGTAGTAGACCTCTGCCTGGAAGATGTCGCCCAGTCGGTGTTCGGCCACGCCGAGGTTGTTGAGGGACTGGGCCACGGGGAGTGAATTCGGTGCCACCTGTTGCCAGAGCGCGGTGGAGCGCAGAAGGTATTCGCGACCTTCCCGGACCGAGCCCGCCTCGAGGAGCACCAGCCCGACGTAGGATTCACTCATGGCGAGCTCGGGAGAATTGGGAGCGAGCCGGCGGCGGATTTCCAGCGCTCGTCGGTGGGCGGCGTCCGAGGCGGGGATGCGACGCAGCTCGAAGAGCGCGGCTCCGAGTCCCTGCAGCGCTGCCGCGTGCCGGAGAGTGTCCGGTTCTCGACGCCCGAGAGTTTCCGAGGCCACTTGGGTAATCCGAGCGGAGAGGTCGAAATCTCGTCGGGTGTAGCTGAGGCTCCCCATGGAAAAGAGCGCCATCGCCGCCCCCAGCGGCCGAGCGCTTTCCGCCTGCGCCAGCGCCAGCGCGCTGCGGAGGTGCGCTTCGGCCTCATCGGGACTGGTGCCTCGCAGCAAGAGACACTCCGCCGCCTCGGCCTCCACCTGTCCCGGGCCGAAGCCGATGGTCGTCCACGCCGATCTTGCCTCACGCCATGCCGCCAGTGCATCGGTGTCCCGCCGCAGCAGAACGAGGATCACGGCGCGGAGGCGGGCAGATTGCGCTCGCCCCGCGCCATCGCCGGAGGCGGTCGCAGCCGCCAGCGCCCGCTCGGTGGTCGCCAGCCCCTCCGTGGGTTTCGCGGCCCGCATCTGCTGCGTCGCCGCGACCAGTAGCTCACGGACGGCGGAGGAGGCCGCCGGCTCCGGCGGCTCGGGCGACGGGGGCGATGGGGGCGACTGGGCAGCGACGGTCGTGGCGGTGAGCAGGCACACCCCACCCAACGCGATCAGCGAGCGGACCATCCCGGATCTGGCTGAGAAACCGTGCACCCGACGCCACCTGCCTGCGGACTACGGCAGATGGTTCGTCCGGGGGGCGCAAGAACCCTCCGACGGGGAAGCACGATCCCGGCGAGGGAGGCGGAACCTCCCTCGCCGGGCGGAGCTTTCGCTCGACGGCTACTCCGGATCGGGCACGATCGGTTCGGCAGGATCGGGGACCGGAAGGACAGGCGGTGCGGGGCTGGATACGCCCGCGCCGGAACCCTCTGGCCTCGGTGCCGGCTTTCGCTCCGGCTCACCGCGTCGCGGGGCGGCCGCGGGCGCGCCCTCCGGACGACGGCCTGCCGAATCGGGCTGGCGGGCTGCCGGTGGCCTTGGCGACGGCAACTCCGCCTGCGATACGAGCTTCAGAGACGGCACCTCATAGCAGTAGACGGTGTTCCCGCGCGTGATGAAAAGGTGGGTGGCGTTGCTGGTCATCGTGATGCCGGGTCCGCCCGGACCGCCCGGCCGCATCGGCCCCATCGGCCCCATCTGTCCCATCGGGGACATCGGACCACCCTGCCGGAACCCAGGTCCACCCGGTCCGAAGCCCGGTCCGCCCTGCCCGAAGCCGGGTCCGCCCGGTCCGAAGCCGGGTCCGCCCGGTCCGAAGCCCGGTCCGCCCTGCCCGAAGCCGGGTCCGCCTGGTCCAAAGCCGGATCCGCCCGGACCGAAGCCGGGTCCGCCTGGTCCAAAGCCCGGTCCGCCCGGACCGCCTTGACCAA
>CAZSRZ010000033.1:24764-45149 GCA_964609085.1 uncultured bacterium
CCCTGCGGTCGCTGCGGCTGTTGCACACGCGGCGGCTGCGGCCTCTGTCCCGGTTGGACAGGCCGACCCTGGGCGTCGGCGGGATCCATCGAGGTTCCGGCTGCCACGCCCAGAGCGAAGACACCGGCAGCCAGCACGGCTGCTCCGGTGGTGTGTCGTGCACTTCTCATCTGCGGTTCTCCTGTCACGTCCGGCCGGCGCCTCCCGGAGCCGGCCGACAATCCTGGTCCCCCGCTCGGGCCAGGATGGCACTGACGAGGGGGTCCACAGCCCTGTGACGTCCACCCGCGCCAACGGTTTGGCCAAAGTTCTCGGGGGTTCCACCCGAGCGCTGGCCTGATCCGGCGGACGAGTTGGCCGCATGGGACCCGCCTAGGGGGGGTGCCACGCGGCCGTCCGATGACCGGGTGCGCCCGCCGGAACAATCTCCGCGAGGCCGCCGTCGAACGAAGTGCGTTCCGGGAGATACCCGAGCCTGACTGCCACCCCACAGCGGCCAACCGCCGGGGGGTGGCTTTTTTCTTTTAGCCGACAGCTCGACGGCGATCGGGCTCGGCAGCTTCCTCGGCAGTGCCCGCAACTGCTTCGGGGTTGGGTCGAGGCCGCTTTCGGCTCGGATAACGGATCCACCACAGGCACGCGTGGATCCATCGGTGGATGAGCGGACCGTCCAGCCCGACGCGGAACCGGGCACCACAACTGGGGCAGAGACTGTTCAGAACGACGGTCGGCTGCGGTCGGCCGCACGAGCTGATGATGGTGCCCCGGCTTCGCCAGAAGCCGAACGCGGGGAGGTCGAGATCACACTCCGGGCAGTAGGTGATCGGCTCTTCCGGATACCACATGGCGGCCCACCTGAAAGAGGAGACCCGGGCAGGGTGATGGATGGGGCCGCCTCACGCTTATTGTCGTGTCGGGCACGGCTGGGTTCGAACCGGATGCGCCTCGTTTTCGTGGTGGTTTCGCAGCATTCGCCCTAGTCCGCGGTGATGCGCTTCGATCGGAGCACGAGGGGCAGCGGCAGTGCCCCGGAGTTCAGCACCGTGGCGAGATACTCCGCCTCCTCCTCCGTGGCAAAGCCGCCTCCCAGGTCGAGCTGACCGAGACCGAAGGTCTCCTCGCCGGCAACCTTGGGCTCCCCCGTCGTCCGGGTGAGAGTTCGCACCTTGCCGGCGGTGTAGTTGACGCCCATCAGCGCACCGTCGAGCAACACCATCACGATTCGGCCTGGCCGCGATGCGAAATCCGAAAGCCGTCGCGAGGTCTTCGGATTGAACTGCACCCGCACCACCAGCCCGGCGCCGCCGCCGAAACGCCTGGCTTTGTCAGGCTCGAGGTCGGCCGTGGCGGCGAGGACCGGACACCTCGCTGAGTACTCAGCCAGGGTGACGGCCTTCATGGTCTGCGTGTCTCGCACCCGCTGAATCGTCTCGGTCGGCGTCTCCAACGTCTCCAACTGGTACCGGGCGGTGGTATCCCGGGGGCCCCGGATGCCCGTCAACTCGCGAAGTTCCAACAGACCGGGGCGGAGGAGTTGGTTGAGCTGCGCCTTCGAGACGCGGTCGGCCGGCGCCCGCATCACAATCATGTCGGGCGACTCGACGCGCACCGTCCCGCCCTTCTTCGCCAGGATGGGGAGGCGGCGGGTCAACACCCCCTCCAGCTCCCGCAGGTCATTGGGGCGCACCTTTCGGGGGTCCGCCGATCGGTCGACGGCGAGTGTCAGCTCCTGAATGAAGCTGTTGGCGGGCGCAGCGCGGGCCGGGGTGCGGCCGGGACAGGCGATGCCGAGCAGGAGTGCCGGGAGCAGCCGGAGAAGCGATGGCCGGCAAAGCGAGGGCCAATGATGCGAGCGCCGGAGAGTTGCGAGCATGGTGGAGTCTCCGCCGGATCGTACCACGCCGGAGCCCAATTCGGCCATTCGTCTCGACCGAGGGTCCCGTGATGACACGACAGGAAGCTGTTGACCTGCTGCACGAGTACACCCCCAGCCTCAGCCTGCGGCGGCACGCGTACGCCGTGGAAGCGGCGATGCGCGCCTACGCTGTTCGATTCAGCGAGGACGCCGACCGTTGGGGACTGGTCGGCCTCCTCCATGACTTCGATTACGAACGCTGGCCGGATCCCCCCGCGCACACGCGCGAGGGGGCGGAGATCCTGCGCGGCCTGGGTGTCGATGAGGAGATCGTGACCGCCATCCTTTCGCATGCGGACTGGAACGAAATCCCGCGCGACACCGGGATTCGAAAGGCGCTCTTTGCGGTCGACGAGCTCTGCGGTTTCATCACCGCGGTCGCCTACGTGCGACCCTCCCGCTCGCTGGCCGAGGTTGACGTCGCCGCCGTGCGCAAGAAAATGAAGGACAAGGCGTTTGCCCGCGCCGTACGTCGCGAAGACATCATTCAGGGCGCCGCCCTCCTGGGACTTGAGCCGGACGAGCACATCGCTGTGTGTATTGCGGCACTCCAGGCGATCCACTCGGACCTGGGGCTCTAGCGACGCCGCCCGGGGCGGTCCGATCAGGAGAGATAGAAGAACTCGTTGCTGTTGAGCAGCATCAGGCAGAACTGCTCCCGTGCGGCACCTGCGGGGTCCTTCAAGCCGGGATCATCCGTCCTGATTTGCGCCTCCTGGCGGCTTAGGAATTCCAGGGAGGTCCGGAGTTCACCCGGCTCCACAGGTCGAGAGAACACCACGCGCCACGCGCGGCGGACGACCGCGGCGGGGTCGGAACCCGCTTCCTGGAGCAGACGCGCTGCGAGGTGGGTTGCTTGCTCGCGGCTGAACTCCCCGTTCAGGAACGTGAGCGCCTGCGGAGCAATGGTCGAAGTCTGCCTCGCCTCGCAGCTACTCGTCGTGTCGGGCGCGTCGAGGATTTCCAGCTCCGGCACCCGGAGGCTGCGCTTGCTGAAAATGTAGAGGCTACGGCGGCGAGCGTCCCGTTCGTCACTCTTCCCCCAACCGTCTCCCGGGCGTGACTGCCCTTCGAGCACCGAGCGGGGTAGGACCGGATAGACACTCGGACCGCCCCGGGCGGGGTTGAGTTTCCCCGCCACTGAGAGCATTGCGTCCCTAACAGATTCCGCATCGAGGCGCCGAGGCTTCCACCGCCAGATGAGCACTCCGTTCGGGTCTCGGGCCGCTGCAGCCCGATTCCATGCGGGGCCGGCACGATAGGTGCTCGAGAGGAGGATGAGCCGATGGATCTTCTTGAGACTCCAGCCGCGACGGGGCAGTTCGGTGGCCAGCCAGTCGAGCAGCGCCCGGTCTGTCGGCGGCTGCCCCATCAGGCCAAAGTCATTCGCGCTGCGGACCAACCCTTCGCCGAAGTGCCCCTGCCAGATGCGGTTGACGATCACCCTCGTCGTCAGTGGGTGGTTCGCTTGCGTCAACCAGCGCGCCAACCAGAGTCGTCGGCCGGTACTGCGGGCGAGTGGCTGCGGTGGGGCGGGTGGGTTTGGCGCGAGGATACGGGGCAACCCCACGGGAACGACCTCGCCCTTTTCCGCGGGATTCCCTCGAATCAGGAGGTGGGTGGGATCGGTGGTCGGGGAATCTTCGAACAGCACGTACGCGCGCACCGGCTCGGGGGGCAAGCTGCCGCGCAGTTCCGTCAACTGATTGAGGGCGGTATCCAGCGCAGCGCGATCCGAAGGCGAGGCCGTGTCGCGGATCTGCCGGGCCGCTACCTCCAGCTCCTTCGTCCGGCTGCGCACTGCGGCGGGGGTTCGGTCGGGCGGCATGGCCAGCAGCAACTTGCTCACCTCGGCCGACAGCATCGGTCGCCGCTCCACGGCGATTCCCTGCAGCGCCCGCGCGGCCGCATCGGCAAGAGAGACTTCACCGACCATCATCCGTGCGTCCGCCTCCTGGTAGGCCCGCACCTGGGCGGGCGTTCCCACATGGCGATCCAGGTCGGTCCGGCCGTCTTGCGGCCGCTTGAGCGGTTCGAAGCAGGCGAGCACGCGGTGGTAGTCGACCTGGCTGAACGGCTCGAACTTATGGTCGTGACAGCGGGCGCAGCGGAGGGTGACGCCGAGGATGGACGCGGAGACCGTCCCGACAATGTCGTCAAGCTGGTCGTAGCGGTCGAGCAGCGGTTCAGCGGGTTCGTCGTCCCAGGTCCCCAGGCGGAGCATGGTCGTGGCGATCTGCGAGTCCGCATCCGTATCGGGAAGTTCATCCCCCGCAAGCTGCTCCGTGACGAAGCGGTCGTAGGGCTTGTCGGCGTTGAGCGCATTGACCACCCAATCCCGGTAGCGCCAGGCCTGGGGCTTGTTCCCGTCGCGCTCGTAGCCGTTTGTCTCCGCGTAGCGGACCACGTCCAGCCATTGCCGTGCCGCGCGCTCGCCGTACTCCGGCCGCGCCAGGAGGCCATCAACGAGCCGGGCCCAGGCATCGGGGGTGCGATCCGAGACAAACGCATCCACCTCCTCGGGGGTCGGCGGCACTCCCAACACATCGAGGAAGACCCGGCGGACAAGTGCGTGTGGTGAGGCGGGGAGAGGAAGTGGGATTCCTGCTTTTTCGAGCCTCGCTCCCACAAACGCATCAACAGGCGTGCGCACCCAACCAGTTGCCCGGACTCGCGGAACCTGCGGCCGTACCGGCGGACGGAAGGCCCAGTGGTCCCCCGCCACCGTCGCGCCTCGGCCCCGGGCTCCTGCGTCGATCCATCGGCGCAAGAGGTCGATCTGGCCGGGGTTCAGCTTCTTGGGGCCGACCGGCATCGAGCCGTCCAGCACCCGCCGAACCAGCAGGCTCTTTGCCGATACGCCGCGGACGAGGGCGGCGCCGTGCATGCCGCCCTTCAGCATCGCCTCCGGTGTGCTCAGGTCCAACCCTGCCTGTTTAGCCCCGGCCCCGTGGCAGCTCAGGCAGTTCGCCTGGAGCAAGGGAAGGACTTCCGTTTCAAATCTCGGGGGCGTTGCCGTGGCGGCCAGCGCGACTGACAGGACGGGAAGGCACAGCCCTGTCGCCGCCAAAACCCGCATCGGCAGCAGGCGGCGAGGGTGTCCCTTCATGCCGGAGAGTCGGAGTGAGCGCATGGCACTGGCCTCTGAGGCTTGCCTCACTGCCAAGTTTCAACAAGCGTCCATGGTTTTCGGGAAACCCCGGCCTCCGCCGTGTGTCGGAAAGGCGGTCCCCGACCCGAGCTTCGCCAGAATGCTGATCGAAACCCGTCCGCAACAACTCTCCGCCTCCCTTGTGCTGGCGCTACTGCTGAGTGCTGCGGCCCCCGGCGAGGCCGCCCCGGCTGCGAAGGCCAAAAAGCCGGCCCGGCCCGTCGCCGCGGTCAGCAAGCCAGTACCCGAGCCGCCAGCGCCGGAGCATCCCCAGTTCGTCCGGGACGTCGCGCCGCTGCTGGACAAGCTCGGCTGCAGCACCGCCGCCTGCCACGGGAAGTTCGGCGGCGGACGCGGTGATTTCCAGGTTTCACTCCTGACGCTCGCCCCCGACGACGACTGGGCCCCCATCGTGCTGGGCTCCCGCGGCCGACGCGTGAACCTCCAGGAGCCGGAGAAGAGCCTGCTGTTGACCAAGGCCACCGCCCAGGTAGCCCACGGGGGCGGCTTCCGATTCAAGCGCGACTCCCGACCCTATCGGACCATTCTGAACTGGCTCAAGGACGGCGCTCCGCTCCGCGCCGAAGATGCCCGACTTGAGGCCGTCTCCGTCGAACCGCCGCACTCTACCTTGAAGGTTGGAGAGGGAAAGCCGCTTCGGGTGACGGCCCGGTGGAGCGATGGGCGCACGGATGACGTCACCTCGATGGCGGTCTACGCCTCGTCGGACGAACCGATCGCCACCGTTACTCCCGAGGGTCGGGTCACAGGTGTCCGCTGGGGAGGCACCGCCATTCAGGTCCGGTTCCTCGGCAACGCCCGTGCCAGCTTCGTCACCCTCCCTCAGGTCCGGCCGGGCAAGGCGACGTATCCGGAAACACCGCGAGTCAACGTCATCGACCAGTTTGTGTTCGACAATCTGAAGCGGATGAACGTCCTCCCCTCAGGGCTGGCGAGCGACTCGCTCTTCTGCCGTCGCATCTACCTCGACACCATCGGTCAGATCCCCACAACAGTCGAACTCGACGCTTTCCTGGCGGACACCGATCCCGACAAGCGGTCAAAGCTCATCGAACGCCTCCTCGAGCGGCGGGAGTTTGCGGACCTGCGCACGCTGCGGATCGCCGACCTGCTCCGCGTCAACCCGCGCAAGATCAACAACCAGGGCGGATTCGGCGAGCGCTCCGCCCTGCTTTTCACGGAGTGGATCCGCGACTCCATCACCGCCAACAAGCCGTGGGACCAGTTTGTCCGCGAACTCTACACGGCCCGCGGCAGCCTCTACTTCAATGGGCCGGCCTCTTACTGGGCGATCGAGCGCAACGCCAACGATCGGGCTGAGACCACGGGCCAGGCATTCCTCGGGGTTCGGCTCCAGTGCGCCCGCTGCCACAAGCACCCATTTGACCGCTGGAACACCGACGATTACTGGGACTTCAGCTCCTTCCACGGCAAGGTCTCCCTCCGGAATGTCGCGGGCGGTGCGTTCGGGGAGCAGGAGGTCGTCTACAACCCCGGCGCGACGGTGGTTAACCAGTCCGTTAACGGCCGGCGGAAAGGTCTCCCAGCGCAACTGGCCTTCCTGGGCCAGCCGCCCATGACGGAGGACCAGGCACGCGGAGATCTGAGCAAGAGCCTCGCGGAGTGGATCACCTCTCGCGAGAATCCATTCTTCGCGCGAGCTACGGTCAACCGTCTGTGGAGCTACTACTTCGGCCGCGGCGTAGTGAATCCGGTCGATGATATGCGCGCCACCACACCCGAGACGGTACCCGGGTTGCTCGATGCGCTCGCAAAGGAACTGGTCGACCACAACTTCGACATCCGTCACCTGATTCGCCTGATTCTCAACAGCCGCGCCTACCAGCTTGAGGCGACGCCCAACGACTCGAACGCACTGGACGACCGTTTCTTCTCGCACTTCTATCCGCGCCCCATGCCGGCGACGGTTCTCCTGGACGTCATTAACCAGGCGACGGGGTTCACCGAGCGGCTGACGGCATTCCCAATCACGCGGGCTGTGGAGTTGCCGCTACCCGCCAATAACTACTTCCTCACGGTCTTCGGCCAGAGCCACCGGGAATACCTCACCGAGCTCGATCCGAAGCTCGAGCCGAATCTGGTTCAGACCCTGCACCTGATGAATTCGAACTACGTGAACGGGAAGGTCAGCAATGGTCAGGCGCTCCGGGAACTCTCCCGGACTAAAATGGACGATGCCGTGATGGTTCGTCAGGCTTTCCGGCGAACGCTGTGCCGGGAACCGCTGCAGGTGGAAACCGAGGCGGTAATGAAGACTCTTGGGCAGACCCGCACACGGGACGAAGCCGTCCGGGATCTGCTCTGGGCGCTGATCGCCAGCCGCGAGTTCTTGTTCGTGAGCTGACGATTGGGATCCGAGGATCGGGCCGCCGGGACAGGCGGCAGGGAGAGAGACCATGGGACGTTGGATGGACTGCGAGCGCTTCTATCGGCGCGACATGCTCAAGGTCGGAGCCCTCGGCATCGCCGGCGGGATCAGCATGACCGACCTGTTCGCCCTCCGCGCGCAGGCTGCCGCGCCCAAGGCTAGTTGCGGCAGCTCCGATGCCCCGTGCGAGAGCGTCATCCTCATCTGGCAGGGTGGCGGTCCCAGCCACATCGACACCTTCGACCCCAAGCCAGAGGCCGCCGCCGAGATCAGGGGCACCTTCGACGCGATCGACACCGCGGCACCCGGCATCCAGCTCAGTGAGCACCTGCCCAGGATCGCCGGCCAGATGGACAAGATCAGCCTGATCCGATCCATCACCACCAACGAGGCGGCGCACGAGCGCGGCACGCATTACATGCTCACGGGGTTCACGCCCCTCCCCGGCTTTGCGGTCCCCGGGTACGGTGCCGTCACCGCCAAGTTCAAGGGCCCGAAGAGCGCCCTCCCGCCATACATCGCCATCCCGAACCAGCTCGGAGATGGCGGGGGCGCGGGCTTCCTTGGTGCGGCCCTCAACCCGTTCTCTCCCAGCGGTGATCCGGCATCTCCCAACTTCAGCGTGAGGGACCTGGATCTGCCTGGCGGCATCACGCCCGAAGCTGCCGAGCGACGCCGGGGCCTGCGCGAGGTGATCGACAGCAACTTCCGCCAGTACGAGAAAGGCAGCGACTCCGCCCGTGCCACCGGCGAGTTCTTCAATCGGGCGTACACCCTGCTCTCCTCCTCCGAGGCTCGTGCGGCTTTCGACCTGAAGAAGGAGCAGGACGCCGTCCGGAATGAGTACGGCCGGAACGGTTTTGGACAGAGCCTGCTGCTGGCCCGCCGACTGGTCGAGACGGGCGTGCGCTTCGTCACCGTCAGCATCGGCGGCTGGGATACGCACGCCAATGGCTTCCGTTCGCTGGCGGAAAATCTACTCCCCCGGTATGACCAGGGCGTCGCCGCACTTGTGAAAGACCTGAGCGATCGGGGTCTGCTCCACAAGACGATGGTGCTCTCCATGGGCGAGTTCGGCCGCACGCCCGTCGTTAACCGGGATGCGGGTCGGGACCACTACGCGCGCGTCTTCTCCATGATGATGGCTGGCGGCGGCGTGAAGGGCGGTCAGGTCATCGGCAGCTCGGATGCCCGGGGCATGGAGGTTGCCGTCCGCCCGGTTCGACCTGAAGATGTCTCGGCGACGATCTACCGCCAGCTCGGTATCGACTACACGCAAAGCATCGAGTCTCCCGAGGGCGTGCGCATCACTCTGTCCCGCGGCGGCAGGCACGTGCAGGAGCTGCTCTAGCCTCAGCGCTGGCACACGTCCATGAGCAAACGAACCGGGTCCGCGCGGATCTCTTCCGCCGTCGTGGGAGTGATGGTAGCGGCGCTGACGGCCGGGTTGGTCCATGCGGCACCGGCAAAGCCGGCGGTGAAACCGGACGCCAGGCCGGCAGCCGTCAGGCCCCCCGCGCCGGTCTGGTCTCTCGCGTTTCGGCCGGACGGCTCCATGCTGGCCGCGGGCGACTACCAGCGGGTTCGCTTCATCGATCCGAACACGCACGCTGTCGCCCGGTCTGCGACCGGGCTGACCGGGCCCGTGCGTTGCCTTGCCTGGTCGAACGACGGCTCACGTCTCGCCGCGGGGTGCGGATTGCCCGCGGAGTCGGGGGAGGTGTGGCTGTTCTCCGCCGACGGAGCCCCTGTCGGGACGCCGTTCCGGCATCACAAGGACGTCACTGAGTCCGTCTGCTTCTCCGGCGCGGGGGATCTGGTCTTCTCCGCGGGCACCGATGAGAAGGTGGTGATCGCCGAGACGGCCGGCGGCAAGGTGCGGAAAGCACTGCTGGATCACACCAATCGAATTACGGGCGTCGCGCTCTCACCACGGGGCCGGTTCCTGGCGACCTCCAGCCTGGACCGGACGGTGAAGCTCTGGAACGCGGAAGACTACAAGCCCATCGCCAACATCGACCAGACAGGCGGGCAGGTCTTCGTCATCACCTTTCTGACGGACACTCTGTTGGCCGCGGCTGGCGAGGACGGAAACGTCCGGGTGTTCACGCTCAATGAGGGCCGATCCGGCGGTGCCACCACCCTCAACGCCGCCGTGGGCCGAACGTTTCAGGGCTCCCGCACGCCCGTGCTGGCGATGGCGGGTCGAGGCACGACGCTGGCGTACGGCGGCACGGACCGGATCGTCAACGTCGTGGAGATCCAGAGCGGGCGTCGGCTGCAAATCAAGGACCAACCCGACGACATTTACAGCCTCGCCATCAGCCCCGATGCTCGCCTCGTCGCCGCCGGGCTGCGCGATGGACGCGTCCGTTTCTTCGCCCTCCCCGAGGGCAAACCTCTGGATGACCTGCTCCCGGAGCCCGCTCGCTGATCGCCGTTCAGGCCGTCCCTCGAAAGCGCCCATGCAACGCCGCCAGATCCTGCCCGCCCTCGCCGTCGTCGGCCTGACACTCCTGCCCAGCTTGGGATCGTGGGGCCAGGCCATCCCCCGCATCGCCGCGCTCTATCCCGCCGGGGCGAGGCGCGGCTCCACGGTCGAGGTCGCAATCCGTGGCGGTGGCCTCGAGGGAGCGCACACGCTGTTGATCGATGGCGCGGGCGTGACCGCAAGTTTCGCGGGCGATGCGATCAAGATTGATCCCGGCCAGCAGCGGGTTTTTGCGGCCAAGTGCGCTCTGTGTCACGACCTCCGTGGCCCGGCCAGCCTGAGCCGCACCCCGGATCAGTGGCTGCAGACCGTGGATCGGATGATCCGGGACAGGCAGGCCCCGATCGAGGCCGGCGAGCGCCAGCAGATTGTGGCCTATCTGCAGGCGGCGGCCCGCGCGTCAACCGGTCTCTCCGCGAAGCTCACGATCGCGTCCGACGCCGCTCCCGGTGTGCGCGAGCTGCGCGTGGTCGGTGCGAACGGGGTCTCCGGCGTCTACAAGTTCACGATCAGCGACGAGCCGGAAGTGCTGGAGGTGGAGCCGAACGACGTCCGCGAGAAGCCGCAGTCGGTGAGCCTGCCCGCGCTCGTCAATGGGCAGGTCGGCGCCGGCGACGCCGACCACTACGAATTCACCGCCCGCAAGGGCGAGCGCGTGATCATGAACTGCAGCGCCTACCGTCTCAACGAGGCGAGCCAGGGCTACTTCTTCCCCGCCCTCTACCTTTTCGATGCCACAGGGCGAGAGCTCGCGCGGAACAGCGGCTATTTCAGCCTCGACCCCCTGATCGACTTCACCGCCCCGGCGGACGGCAAGTACGTCGTCCAGGTGCGAGATCTTCTGTACCGGGGCAGCCCGGCAGCGGTCTACCGCCTGTCGCTGGGGGCGCTGCCTTACCGGGCTCGCCTGTTCCCCCCGGGTGGTCGGAGCGGTGAGACGGTCCAGGTCGAGCTCTCGGCGGAGGGGATGGCACCCAGATCAGTGTCTGTCCCCCTGAAGGCCGGGATGCCGGTCGGCCTGCAGAGCGTTCCGACCCCCGTGGGACCATTGCCGTTTGTGGTTGGGGACGCCCCCGAGGCCGAGGATCAAAGCGCCGTTTCCGCGGCCGTGGCGGTTCCGGCGTCCATCAACGGCCGGCTCGACTCCTCCCCCGAGGACCGCCTGCGCCTGAGCGTGGGCGCCGACGGGCTGGGCCCGATGTCTATCGAGCTCTACGCCGAGCGGATCGGCTCCCCCATCGTCGCTCGCCTCACGCTCCGCGACAGCCAGGGCCGGGTTATAGGACAGACCAACCCCGGTCAGCTTCCAGGAGCACGAGACCCCCGTCTGGATGTCAACATCCCGCGCGCCGGAGATTACACCCTCGAGGTGACGGACGCGGATGGAAGGACCGGGCCCGACCGCATCTACCGCGCCGTGATCGGGGCGGGGCGGCCGGAGTTCACCCTTGCCATCTCGCCGGACGCCGTCAATGTCGCGCCCGGGGGGTCCGTCTATCTCCCCGTGCAGGTGCTGCGTCGTTCGGGCGGCATCAACAGCCTGCGGGTGGAGCTCCGTGGTCTCCCCGCGGGGGTCCGCGCTTACTCCAGCCCCATTTTCTCGGACCAGAACCAGGGCTTTCTCGTGCTGACCGCCGACGCGGGGACGACCGCCACCGCCGCGGCTGTGGTCACGCCGATGGCCATCGCCGATGTGGCGGGCGGACCGGTGGAACGCGCGATGCAGCCGGTGGATGTCTACCTCATCGGCAATAACCGAATGGCGACGTTTCGCCGAACCATGGCCGTGAGCGTCGGCGCCGCCCCCGAGTGGCGGTTTCAGGTGACGGCTCCCGCCACAAAGTTAGGGGCCGCCACCGGGCCGATCACGGTGACCATCCAGCTCGAGCGCCCCTCAACGAGCCGTGATCTGGCTTTCCAGATCGTGGGGCTGCCGAACGGGGTGCGGGCGCCGCAGAGCGTCCTGCTGCGCCGCGGTGCGAAGGAAGTGAGCTTCCAGGTGTTCCCGTCCAATCAGGGGGTCTTCGCGGCGCAGGGAACTCCGGGGCCCCGCCCCGACTTCTTCATGCTGACGGTGATCAACGGCCGCGAGGCCGAGGCCATGCAAAAGGCGGCCGAACCCCTCCGCATCGATCTCGTTCGCCCCTGACTGACCGACGGGGGCCGTCGCCTATCTGGGGATCGCTCCCTGCACGTGAGCCGCGATTTCGGCGACGCGCGCCTCCCAGGTTGAACCCCGCATCGAATCGCTGATCTCTCGGCGGCGTTCGGGCGTCGACTCCTCGATCGCCGCGGCAATGGCGGCCTCGAATTCGACGGCCCCCTGCGCGACCCGAACCTGGGCCGCGAAGGGTCGCACCTCGGGAAGGTCGGCGGCCACCACCGGCAGACCCGCGCTCATGTACTCGCGGAGCTTGATCGGGTTCATATGCAGCGTCAACTCATTGAGGCGGTGCGGGATGAGCCCAACGCTGAAGGCCTTGCAGTAGCCGGGCAGCAGATCGTGCGGCTGGCGGCCGACGAAACGGACGTTGGGCAGGGCTTCCAGGCGCTCAACCGGCACCGCTACGTTACCCACGAATACAAAGGTCCAGTCCGGCCTGGTGCCGGCGATGGCGGTCAGCATGTCCAGATCAAGCCAGTCCTCGACCAGGCCGAAGTAGCCGACGATCGGCCGCCCCAGCGCCACGAGGTCGGCGATGTTCTCCGGGATCGGCGTATCTGGATCGAGGGCCGCGCGGAATTTTTCCCACTCGACGCCGTGCGGGGCTGAGCGCACGTGAGGGCAGACAGACCTCAATTGCTCGGCGAGACCGAGAGAGGTCGCGAAGACCGCCTCCGATTCTCGGGCCAACCGCTCCACCCACTCCCGCGTGCGATCGGCGTCCAACCCGGAGAAGCTCGACCAATTGTCTGTGTAGTAGTAGACCACGCCCCGGGCGCCGAGGTGGCGGGCATACTCCGCCACCGTGGGCACCCAGACCCACAACTGAAACTCCTTCATCCCGAGGCTGCGCCGCAGGAGGCTGAGCGTGATCCGCAGCAGCACGCGATTCAGCCCGACCGCCCATCCCTTCTGATGAAGAGGCAGCACCAGCGGGGTGTAGACCCAGATGTTGTCGGCCACCCGGCGGGATCCGCGCAGAAAAGAGAGCAGCTTCCGCGCGATCTTGCCAAGATCGCGGCCGCGTGTGAGGTTGGGCGTCCGCGACGCAATCGAGTTCAGCCAGAGCACGCGGTTCTCGCGAGCGAGAATCCGCATCACCTGGTTGCAGCTCGTGGGGTCATGTCCCCAGTCTTTCGCAAAGACGATGATGGACTCGCCCCGCAGCGGGAACGGCTCGCTCAAGGCTTTTCCCCATAGATCCGAACCACCTGCGCCGGGATTCCGACAGCCGTCGCGCCGTCGGGCAGATCCTTCACGACCACCGCGTTCGCCCCGACACGCACGTCCGAACCGATCCGAATGGCGCCGATGACCTTCGCACCCGCCCCCAGGTAGACCCTGTCACCGAGGATCGGCGACGCATCCTTCTCGGCACCGATCGTCACGCCGTGTTCGATGACTAGCCCGCTGCCCGCGCGGACACTCTTGTTGATGACGATCCCAAAGCTGTGGAGGATGACGAAGCCCGGCCCGAACTCGGCCCCTCGCCCGATGACGGCGTGCCCAACGGCAGCATTGAGCCGATAGAAGAAGAAGGCGAGCACCCCGAGGCGGCGGTTGTGGCACCACTGCATCACCCGGTAGAGAATCTGCGCGGTCGAGCCGTCGCTCAACACCATCCGCAGGACGGACTTACCCGATGGAGGCAGGCCGTACCACTCAGCCTTGCGGGCAAGGTCCGCACGCATCAGCCCGATCAGTCCCAGAGCATTCTCCGTCATCCCGGCCCTTCGCCATAGCCACGCAACGGATCCGGCGGCATCTGTTGACCGGCCCCGCCGACATCGCTCCCTCGTAACACCATCGTGCCCTGGACCCGCTTCCATCTTGAAACCGCTGCCCGCGCCTGGCTTACCAGGCGAAGCAGCGCCGGCAGCCGCAAGCCGCGTCACCTCTTTCTAGCACTGACGGATCACTTCGAGCCGCAAGTTGGGCGGGTGGACCGCGGCACGGCCCGCGCGAGGGTGGAGGAGTGGCTGCGGGGCTACCCGGCCGTGGCACGGAAGTTTCGAGACGCCGAAGGTCGGCACCCGCCCCACGGGTTCTTTTACCCCTGGGATGAGTACGATGAATGGGAGATGGCCCGTCTGGTTGAGTTGTGCCGCGACGGATGGGGCGAGCTAGAGCTGCATCTGCACCACGCCGACGACACCTCAGACTCCCTCCGCGCGATCCTCACCGGGGCGGTGGAGGAGTACCGTCGGGCCGGGGCGCTGACCTCGTGGTCGGACGAACGCCCGGCCTTCGCGTTCATCCACGGCAATTGGGCGCTGGACAACTCGCGGATCGAGGCCGGCCGGAATTATTGCGGGGTGAACGACGAGATCAGCCTTCTGCAATCCGCCGGCTGTTACGCCGACTTTACTTTCCCGGCCTGGGAGCACACCTCCCAGCCACGGATGGTCAACCGGATCTTCTACGCCGCCGATGACCCGGCCTTGCCGAAGTCCCACGATTGGGGCGACGAGGCTCGAGCAGGCCGCACCCCGCCTGGTGGCCTCCTGCTCATCCCCGGTCCCCTGGTGCCGTTTCGGCGTGGCCGCCGCCCGGCGATGGACGACGGCGACCTATCCGGCAGCCGTCGCTACGCCCCTGCGCGACTCGACCGGTGGGTCCGGTGCGGGATTCAGGTCCGGGATCGTCCGGATTGGGTGTTCGTCAAGCTTCACTGCCATGGTGCCGCGGATGGCAGCCGGACGTTGCTGCTGGAAGAGGATCTACCCGCGCTCTTCGCGGACGCGGCCAACCGCTACAACGATGGGGCCGAGTGGGTGCTGCACCACGTGACCGCTCGCGAGATGTACAACCTCGTGAAGGCCGCGGAGAGCGGCCGCGATCCCGGCGTGGAGGCGGCCCGAGACTTCGTCCTGCCCCCGCCTCACCCGCGGCCCTGATCCTCCGCCGTGTCGCGCTCGGCAAAGTTCAGGCTGGCCGAGTTGATGCAGTAGCGCAGTCCCGTTGGGGTCGGCCCGTCCTCGAAGACGTGACCGAGATGACCCCCACAGCGCGTGCACGTGACCTCCGTGCGTACCATCCCGAAGCCGCGATCCTCGTGGAAGGAGACGGCACCCTCCTCCGCGGTCTCCCAGAAACTGGGCCAGCCGCATCCCGAGTCAAACTTCGTGTCGCTCCTGAAGAGCACCGCCCCACAGCCGGCACAACGGTAGGCGCCGTCGGCCTTCAGGTTCCAATAGCGGCCGGTGAAGGCGCGCTCGGTGCCTTTTTCCCGCAGGATGCGAAACTGCTCCGGAGTGAGGGTCTCCCGCCACTCGGCCTCGGTTTGCGGCAGTGGTTCCGCACCGTCGTTCCTCGTCTCGTCCACCATCCTCATCGCCCTCCCATCCTATCGACGGCTGCGCCCGACGAACCCGGCTCAGATCAGGAGTCGGGCTTCCAGCCGCGACTCGCGCACGCATCCCTCAACCAACTCTACGCGGTACGCGGCCGCGCCCTCTCGCGCTGAGACGACATCCCGCACCTCCCCGCCGACAAAACAGATGGCCGCGTCATCGTCGATGGCATACCCGGCCGGGAAGCCCTCGCCGACCAGCCGATGGTAGAGCGGCCGGCGCTGGGCTTCCCCATCAAAGTGAGGGCAATGGCTGCCCTTCAGGAAGCCGAGGCCATCCTTCAGGGGGGCCAGCTCGTTGAGGTCAAAAGAGTCGGTCGTTCCGCACTCGAACCAGCAAAGCGATCCCGCGCTGCCGCCGGTAAGGACGACGCCCGCATCTCGCGCCGCCGCCAGCGCGCGATCGACACCGTGCGTCCGCCAGACTGCGAGCATGCTGGCCGTGTTGCCGCCACCCACCCAGATGAGATCCTGGCCGAGAAGGTAGGCTTCGATGTCGCGGATGTGCCGATCGAAGAGGGCCAGATGCGAAACGATCGCCTTTTCCCCAGGGATGAGTCGGTGCAGATGGACAATGGCCGCGGCATCGTCTCCGCGCGCCGTCGGAATGAAGGCGACCCGCGGGCGCTCCTTCCCCGTGAGAGAGAGGAGGTAGTCGACAAGTGGGTGAGACTGGCCCGGTCGCGAACGGAGCCCGCCAAAAGGAACGATGCAGGACGGATTCATGGCGTGCCAACCAGCCGCCGGGCGGCTCTCCACAACGCTCAAATACAATCCCGGGCAGGACTCGAGCCCGGCAATTGAGAAGTAAGTGTTGCACAACGGGCCCAGACTGCGTATTCGACTATCTGGGGTTGCGCAATGCTCGGGCCGCACTCCCCCGAATCACGGCCCTTGCCGGAGAAGCTGAATGAATTTCGCGTCCCGTCTGTCACTGCTTGTCGCGCCGATGGCGGCGATTCTCGTGCTGGCTGCACGCGCCCCACAGGCCGATCCGCGCGTGCCGCCGAGCGCTTTGCCGCCACAGCGCGACCAGCTCATCAGCTACGCCCAGGGGCGGGCCGCGTGGGTGGAAGCGCGCGCCCAGCGCGATCCCCGAAAGCAACTTCGAGACTACCGCTGCGCGGAAGCTCACCTCGTCGACGCCACAGATGGACCGGGGGCGTTCCCTGAGGTTTACCTGGCGCTGGGGCTACTGAACTACGAGCGAGGTCAGGAATACCGCGCCGAGCGGTCCTTCATGGAAGTAGCGTCTCGGACAGGTGGAGCTTTGAAGGCGGAAGCCCTCACCTACCTGGGTGTGCTTCACCTCCGCCACCGAGAGTGGACGGCGGCCCGGAGCGCGTTTGCTGCCGGTGAAGCCGAGAGTCTGGCCATCACCCGATCGTCGGTCGAGAGCATCGACGAGATGGAAGCACGGCGACTGGTGGCCGAGTCCAAGGCCCGCGCCGAGGCGCTTCGCCCGGTCCGCAAGGTTGGGCTGGCTCTGGCGACCTTCTACCTCGGGTCCAACCCGCTCAATCCGCTGCCTGACGCCCAGAGCTACGAGAACACGCTGAACGCCATCGACGACATGCTCCGCACCTCGGACTACGAGGCCTCGTTCGACGGCAAGACCTTCGCCCTGTGGCGTTTTCGAGAGCGGACCTGGAATCGCACGCGCACGCTGCCGGTGCCGGTTTTCCCCGCCGCCCGGGCGGACTGGAGCTACGCGATCAACCAGCCGCCGCCCACCAACGCGGCCGTGATCGCCCCGAAGCAATTCGGTGCCGCCGCCCGCGCCTACGCCGCCGGTTGGCTGGAGTGGCTCCGGGATCGAGCCGGAGGAGACCGTCCGTCGCCGCTGCCGCCGGTCAAGCTCCCCGCCTCGGCCCAACTCACGGAGATGCAGGACCGCCGCAACGCGGCCCAGGGCCTGGTCCACCGACTGAGCTGGTTGGAGAATGCTTTTGACGGCCAGGGCACTCCCGGCAAGCCTCGTCCCGACTTCGTCGCCGCTCTTCGCGTGGTCGACGACCTCGTCGCCTACAAGGATGTCCCGGGTGTGGGCAACGTCATCCGCCAGCAGCGCGCCTACATCTATCTGGAGGGACTGCCGAACCTCGATAAGGCGCGGGAAGCGATCCACAGCGAGGGGATGAAGGACGATCCGCTGATCTACGCGGAACTCGAGGCGCTGGCGCAGAAGCTTGGCTTCGCCGGACGCGCCGCCGACGCCAAGGCGGAATGGAAGCTGATCCTGGACGGCGTTCCGGAATCGGACGACCCGGTCGTCAAGAAGGCGCAGCAGGACGGACGCGCCGAGTCGCGCGTCTACGCCGAATGGCAGTGGGCCGTGCTCAATGGAAACGTCGTGGAGAACAATCATCCACCGAGTTACTGGTTGGAGAGCCTCACTGTTTGCCCCGCCCGCGTGGGACGTGAGTACACCCGCTACTACTCAGCTCTCCGACACGCCGAGTCGATCGTGAAAACCAACGGCAGCGCGGCGGATCTGTTGAAGTCCGCCGAGCGGATTGAGGGCATCGTCGCGGGGAAGGAAGGCGACAAGGGCCTCGAGGGTCGGAAGCGCGACCTCCGGTTCTTCTTCGACTTCCTTGCGGAAATGGCTCACAAGCTCGGGCGCCAGGCGATGTACCGCGACGTGCTTCGGCCGCGAGGCTGCTACTACCAGCACACCGAGGCTTACACCGCCGTGCAAGCCTACAACGCCATCAAGGTTCCGCCGGCCTCGGCGGATGCGAAGGACAAGGCGCGTCTTGACCTGATCCGCGTCCTCAGCCAGATCGGTGGGGAGTGCGCAGACGTCCGTGCCCACATCGAGGGCGCACTCGCCGTGCTGCGCAGCGACCCGACCTACCGCTACGACCCCGAGGGAGAAATCCGCGCCGCCGGCTACAACAGCTTCGTCGACACGTGGAACTTCTCGCTCGGCGCCTCAGAGAGGGCCGCACGGGGCACCGGGGCGATCGGATGGGCGGCCGCGGCGCTCAACTGGCAGCAGGTGCTGCGGATGGGGATGGAGCGCCGGGCGGAGTTGGAAGCGGTGCGCCCCATTGCCGACCGACTTGATCGGGCGGGTACCGAGTACGTCACCGCTCGCATCCACCAGGCCTACCGTCTGGCGGCAAGCGGCCCCAAGAAAAACGCGCTCCAGATCATGGACCTCGCTGGTCGAGACCTCGCCACTTTCCAGGGCGTCCTCAAGCCGGGCACGGCGGACGCCCTCCGCGCTCAGCTCGCCGAGCACCGGGGCAAGCTGTCCGGGGCCGGCACCACGGAACTCGGTCGCATCGGCGGCGGACAGATCGTCTTCAAGGAGTACACCGGCAAGAAGCTGCGGGGGAACCGCAATGATCGAACTTCGGTGCTCCCAACCCCCGGGATGCAGCAACCGAATGTGCAGGCCTGGTTGAATCGGCTGCAGCGGGCGATCGATCAACCGGCCAAGTACCCGGCCGACTACCGTGGCGTGAAGCTCCTCGTCGACTGGTTCAATTCCGGCTCCGCGGAGCTGATTGCCCGCAAGAACGAGGCCGGCAGTCACCGCGATCCCAAGGAGCGCGTTGGAACTGGTTGGACGGCGGCCAGCTTGATGGCCTTCCTTCGGGCCAACATCATGCCGAAGCCGGGTGTGGTTCCCGTCGGGTTGACCCAATACGGGTACCGCGATCGGGCCACTCGCGAAAAGCCGGCCGGCTGGAACATGGGCAAGGTGCGCTTCAACAGCGCCGGCTACTTCCTCAAGAATGGCCGGCTGATCATCCACGCCTGGTGCTCCAACCCCATGGACGTGATCCTGATCAGCACCCCCGATTCGCCGGAACCGCCCTACACCGGTCCCGATCGGCTGGAGCAGGTCATCGTCTCGCGCGATCCGATCTTCCGGGATGTGCCGCTCGTGGCTCCGTCCGCGCATTGGGATTGGTTCGCGCCACTCGGGCCGACCTTCACCACTCCCGGCCCCGGTTGGATGACCTACCCGATCTGCCCACCGGCGGTCACCCTGCTGGTGAAGAACACGATCGCCCCGACCCTGATTGTGCCGCCGGCACTGCAGCCGCACTGCAGCCCGTCGCGAATCACGATCGGTCAGATCTCCAGCATCGACCGCTGGTACTTCCCGATCCGGGTGGAACACGGCACGGCGGAGAACAGCAAGCGATAGCCGACTGCGCCCGGACCTGCCCCCAGGGGCGGGTCCGGGTGGCCAGTGGCTACTCTATGACGAGATCGAAGCCGGCGTCCCGATCCAGAAACCGTGAGAGGGACTCCCCCTCCGTGGCCAGCGACTCCCGGGCGGCGCGCGTCAAGCTCCGGAACGGCGTCAGCGTGAGCGTCCCCACCCGGCGACGGTGGATGAGCTTCCATGTGCCGGCAACGAAGCCGTCGACCAGGAACGTCGGGAGCACAATCAGGTTGCGGGTGACGACTCGCGACCGGTGTTCCTCCGGCAGGATGCGGCTGCGATCGGCGTGGGCGAGGATCAGGTTGTCGTAATCGGCGATGAGTCGGCACGGAGCCGGAGCCTCGTCGCTGGGCCGGGGCGATGCGGGCATGTCGAACAGCTCTCGCCCCCGGTTGTCCCGAACCGCCATCAGTTGCGGTCGGAGCCGAGCGAAGACACCGGCCATCGATCTCAGCCCCGACCACGCCTGGAAGTCCGCCACGGTGGCCGGACCGAAGGCAGCCAGGTAACGGGTAACCAGCGCATCGAGCGCGGTGGTCCCCGGCGGGCATTCGGAATCGGCGAGGGCAAAGGCCGCGTCGGCGGGGTATCCCCAGTCGTCTGTAGTCGGGACCATCGCGAGCGGGAGTTCCATCCGGACTGCGTACCCCATGGCCCGGACGTCCGCGCTGGGGAACTTCGCCGCCAGCGCGTCCCGCACGTCCGCGAACCGG
>CAZSRZ010000034.1:0-30424 GCA_964609085.1 uncultured bacterium
CTTTGCGCCTTTGCGTCTTCGCGTCTTTGCGTTGAATCAGTCCGAACGACATGAGGGGACGTGAGGATGCTGCCGGTCAGGATCCGGGTCCGGTCGCCGGCCCCCGGCGAACAACCCGGATTCCGTCGCCCACTGAGACCGTCCCAGGCTCGACCACGCGCACGTGAATCCCGCGCAGGTGGTCGTCAACGAAGCGGGGATCCGCGGTGAGAGCCAGGGCGGCCTCGCCAACTCGCTGGCGGAACTTCGCGCAGCCCGTGTGGGGCAGCGGAGTCACCTCCAGCAGCGCATTCCCGATCCGCAGGCGGCTGCCGGACGGCAGGTTGGAAGCAGACAGGTCCAACTCGACCAGCAGGTTGTCGCCGAAGATGGTCAGCGGCTGGCCGTTCGCCACCAGCCTGGCTACGTCCGCGCGCATCACAGTGATCTGGTTTTCTGGGTTCGGCCGGTGGTGGTGAGACCATCGGTCGCCCTCCAGCCCCTGGTCCTGCGTCACCGCGGCCGACTGGGGCGTTGCGCGGGTGCCGTCCGGACAGCGCACAACGATGCAGGCCACCGACCCGATGTCGGCCGGCACGGCGAGCCCGGCGTAGCCCGATTCCAACGCCGCGGAGGGCAGGTGCCGGTCAGCGTCTCCCCAGGGACCGCGGCCTGTTCGAGGGCTAGTAACTGCGGAATCCACGGTTTCATCTCCGACCAATGAAGTCCACGGGGCACCCCGTGTGTACGCCAAGTATCGCGCGGCGGTGAGACCAAAGGCAAGCCAGACCGGCGGCCGCCTCAGTCGCGGATCCTCGGGGCGTCAGCTCGCGGACCCGTCACGCCGTTCGCGTACGGCCCCCCTCTCGTCGGAGGTTGGGTTCTTCGGCGGGATGATGCCGAGCCGGAGCACGGCGTTGCCTGATCGGCCCGCCCCAGGCTGGCATTTCCCGGCTACGGTGTGGCAGGATGGAAGCGTAGCTGAACGGATCCCCTCTGATGCGCCTCCCCATCTACCAGATCGACGCCTTTACTCAGCAACTCTTCTCCGGAAACCCGGCCGCCGTAGTCCCTCTGCCACGGTGGTTGCCCGACACTGTCCTGCAGGCGATTGCCGCCGAGAACAACCTGGCGGAGACGGCCTTCGTCGTCCCGCAGGGGATGGACTACCTTCTGCGATGGTTTACCCCGGAGACGGAGGTGCGGCTGTGCGGGCATGCGACGCTGGCTGCCGCCTCGGCCTTGTTCCGACATCGCCACCCGGACCGTCAGGTGCTCCGGTTCAGCACCCTGAGCGGCTGGCTGACGGTGTCTCAGGAGGGTGAGCGGCTATCGCTCGATTCTCCTATCCTCCCCGCCGAGCCCGTTGCCACGCCGCCGGCGCTCTCCGCCGCCCTGGGCGAACCTCCGCTCGAGGTGTTACTTGCCAGGGACTACCTGGCGGTCTATCGGGACGAGGCGACTGTCCGGGCGTTGATGCCCGACATGTCACGACTCCGCTTCCCCGAGGCCCTGGGAGTGATCGTCACTGCGCCCGGGGGTGACTGTGACTTTGTCTCCCGCTTTTTCGCCCCGGGGGCGGGCATTCCCGAGGATCCCGTCACGGGCTCTGCGCACTGCACGCTCGTCCCCTACTGGGCAGAACGCCTGGGGCGCGCCGACCTCTGCGCCCGGCAGGTGAGTTGGCGAGGGGGGGAGCTCCAGTGTCGCCTCGATGGGGATCGAGTCCACCTCGGCGGGCATGCCGTTCACTACCTGGACGGTTGGATCGAGATCCCCGACTCTCTACTCCAGGGCGAACGTCTGGGAGGGGCGTGAGCGTGCGGGTGCTCCTCACCGGCGGCGGCACCGCAGGGCACGTCTACCCGGCTCTGGCCGTAGCTGAGGCTCTGACGGGCGACGAACTGCTTTACGTCGGCACCGCGGATGGGCCCGAGGCGCGCATCGTTCCGGCCGCGGGCGTCTCCTACCAAGCCCTGCCGGCGCGCAAGCTTAGTCGGCGACCGTCGCTGTCGACCATCCCGGCACTCTGCGTGAACGCGTGGGGCGTCGCGGCCGCTATCAGTTGCCTGCGGCGCTTCCGGCCGCACGTCGTGATGGGCACCGGAGGCTATGCCTCCGCGGCGGTGATGACCGCCGCCGCCCTCTTGCACGTGCCGAGCGTCATCCACGAGGGCAACGTCATCCCCGGCCGCGTGAACCGTATGCTGGCGCGACTGTGTACCAGGATTGCCCTCACTTACGACGCCAGTCGTGCATACTTCCCGCGCGGCAGAGCGGTCGTCACGGGCCTCCCTATCCGCCGCGGCGTCACCCACCCGGACCCGTCCCACGCGATCGCCGAGTTCGGGTTGGCCCAGGATCTCCCTGTGCTCCTGATCGTCGGCGGAAGCGGAGGGGCACTGTCGCTCAATCGGGCCGTGGTTGGGGCGATGCCCGGACTCATGGATTTGGGGCTCCAGGTGGTGCATCAGACCGGGGCTTCGCAGATCGAAGCGGTGATGAGCGAGGTCGGCGCGCCGCCGCAGGGCTACCATGCCCGCGCGTACATCGATGACATGCCGTCCCTGATGGCAGCCGGGACGCTCATCCTCTGCCGGGGAGGCACATCAACCCTGGCCGAGGTGACCGCCATCGGGTTGCCGGCGATCATCGTGCCCTATCCACACGCCGTGGCTGATCACCAGACCGCGAACGCGATGGCGCTTGCGGAAGCGGGTGCCGCCGTCCACGTGCCTGACCGCGACCTCTCACCCACTCGATTGCTCGAGGAGATCGGTCACCTGATGGCCGACCCGTCACAACTGGAGCGCATGCGGATGGCGAGCAAGTCGCTGGGCAAGCCGGACGCCGCCTTGCGTGTCGCCGCGCTCCTGCGGGAAATCGGCGGCTGAGCGCTTACCAGACGCGAGGCTTCCAGCCAGGCTCCAGCTTCTGCATTTCAGCAACATCGTCCCGGAAAGCCAGCCCGGCGCGCAAATAGTTTTCGTGCAGTAGCGCCAGCGCCTCCCGGTCCAGCGTGGCACCCAGACCCGGGGCTGTCGGGACGGCGAGTGAGCCGTTCCTGAACTGCAGCTTTCCACCCGCGAGCACCTCCTCGGTCTGCCACGGGTAGTGCGTGTCGCAAGCGTAGGTGAGGTTCGGGATGGCAGCGGCGAGATGGGTCATCGCAAGGAGCGAAATCCCCAGGTGGCTATTCGAGTGCATCGACAGCCCCAGCCCCCATGTCTCGCAGACTTTCGCGACCTTGACTGAGTTCAACAACCCACCCCAGATGTGGTGATCGGACAGCAGGATGCCAATCGACCCGAGGCGCAGGGTCTCGGGAAGGTCCGCGAATGAGACGCAGCACATGTTTGTCGCCAGCGGCATCGGCACATTGCGTGCGACGTGGGCCATGGCTTCTCTGCCCCGGACCGGATCCTCATAGTACTCGAGCACGCCTTCCATCCGTCGGCCCTGGGAGATGGCGGTCTCGACGCTCCATGCGGCGTTGGGGTCGATGCGGAGCGGCGTGCCGCTCCCGAAGGCCTCGCGCAGCGCCAGGACGGTCCGCACCTCCTCGTCCGGCGGCAGGACCCCGGCCTTCAACTTGAGCGACTCGAACCCATGTGCGGCGCACATCTCCATGGCTTGCGAGACAAGCTCGTCGGCGGACAGTGCGCGACGAACCAGGAAGTCCCCCCGATCGCGCACTGCCCGACTGGCACCTTCGAGCCCGTCCTCGCCACCGAGGCCGGCGTGCTTGTAGAACAGGTAGGCCGAGAAGGGAACCTCGTCCCGGTATCGCCCGCCCAGGAGGTCGCAGACGGGCCGGCCGACAGATTGCCCGATCAGATCCAGGCATGCGACCTCAACGGCCCCGAAGGTGCGGGGCGCCGAAGCGAGCCTGCCCTCCCACGGGTGGCCATCTGCCCGTGACGACGAACCCGAATCAGCGCCGTGGGTGAGCACGCTCTCCAGACCGGACAGCGCGTAGGGATCCATCCCCTCAACCAGCCCGCGAACCGACTCCAAATCCCGGAGCACAGCTTGCCCGCCGTGGGTTTCGCTGAGACCCACCCGGCCATCGTCGGCGACCAGCTCCACGATCGTGCGCAGTGCGTACGGCGCGTGTAGGCCAAAGGCAGAGCGGAGCGGCGGATCGACCAGCGCGATCGGCGTCACCCGCATTTCGTGGATCTTCACGAGGTCCCCCAGACGAGCCCGGCTCCTGGTTAGCGCACCAGTTCGGCGATCACCCGCGACGGCTCTACGCCGGTGAGCCGTTGATCGAGGCCCTGATGCTTGTAGGTGAAGCGCTCGTGGTCCACGCCCAGCAGGTGCAACACTGTGGCGTGAAAGTCGTGGATGTGGCAGGGGTCCTTGACGATGTTGTACGAGAAGTCGTCGGTCTCCCCGTAGATGGTGCCGGCCTTCGTTCCGCCGCCGGCCATCCACATGGTGAAGCACCGGGGGTGATGGTCGCGACCATAGTTCTCGCGGGAGAGGCCGCCCTGACTGTAGATGGTGCGCCCAAATTCCCCGCCCCAGATGATCAGCGTGTCGTCAAACAGGCCCCGCTGCTTCAGATCCTGGATGAGGCCCCAGCAGGGCTGGTCGACATCCTTGCACTGGCTCGGGAGGCGCCCGGCGACGTTGCCGTGGGTGTCCCAGTTGTTGTGGTAGACCTGGATGAAGCGGACGCCGCGCTCGACCATGCGCCGGGCCAGCAACGCCGTGTGGGCGAAGGTGCCGGGGTTGCGGGCCTCCTCGCCGTAGAGCTTGTAAGTGGACTCGGGCTCGGACTTGACGTCCGTAAGATCCGGCACGCTCGACTGCATCCGGAACGCGAGTTCGTACTGCTTGATTCGCGTCTGCGTTTCCGGATCACCGATGATCCGGTGGTTCATCTCGTTCAGGGCGCGCAGCCCGTCCAGGGTCTTCCGACGGACGGAAGGCGGCACGCCCGGCGGATTGTTGATGTAGAGAATCGGGTCGCCCCCCGAGCGGAAGGAGACCCCAGCGTGCTCGCCCGGCAGGTAGCCCGCCTGCCACAGGCGGGCGGAGATGGCCTGCACCTGCTCGGTGTTGCTCGGTCGAGCCACTAACACCACGAAGGTGGGCAGGTTCTGGTTGATGGAGCCGAGTCCGTAGGAGACCCATGCCCCCAGGCATGGCCGGCCGGTGACCTGGTTCCCGGTCTGCATGTAGGTGATCGCCGGCTCGTGGTTGATCGCCTCCGTGTGCATGCTGCGGATGAAGACCATGTCGTCGACCATCCGCTGCGTGTAGGGCAGGAGTTCGGAAACCGTCATCCCATTGCTGCCGCACTGCTTGAAGGCGTACTTCGATGGCGCGATCGGGAAGCGGGCCTGCCCCGAGGTCATCGTGGTCAGGCGCTGACCCTTGCGCACGGTGTCCGGCAAGTCCTTATCGTACCACTCGTTCATCTGGGGCTTGTAGTCATAGATGTCCATCTGGGGCGGACCGCCGACCATGTGGAGGTAGATGACGTGCTTTGCCTTGCCCGCGATGTTCGGAAGGCCGGTCGGTGAGCCCGTGCTGATCCCTGCCTGCGCCGGGCGAGCTTCATTCAGACCCAGGGCCGCGAGCGCTGCCCAGCCCACGGCATTGCCCCCACGGCGCAGGAACTGCCGACGGGTCTCGGACTGAACCCATTCCACGACGTCTGGATGGATCTCAGCCGGATGAGTTCCGTTTCTCCACCAGTCCGACGCGAGGTCGACGTTCGTGTGGCCTCCACAATGGAGATCCGCTCCCGACCCAGGGCATGTGTCGTCGTTTCCGGCCATGATCCGCCTCCTCCCCGCAGCCGGGGAAATCCCGCTCCGTCTACTTGTTCAGAACCTCATCGAGGTTCATCAATTGGTTGACAACCATGGTCCAGGCTGCCAGCGGCTCCGGTGCCAGCCCCGGTTCGGCCTTCGCTTCGCCGACAGCGACGAGCGCCTTCGCGTCTTCCGGGTGGGACTTGTAGTACGCCTCCAGCTCGGCCGCACTCCTGGCGACCACCTTCGCTTCTTCCGGTCGCAACGGCCGGGCGAGCAGGCGGCGGGCGATAAAGTCCATCCGCCCGGTCGCGGAAGGCGCGGCCCTCAGCGCATGTTGGGCCAGCACCCGCGCCGCCTCAACAAACTGGACATCGTTTAGCGTGACCAGAGCCTGGAGCGGCGTGTTGGTGCGCTCACGCTTGACGACGCACGTCTCGCGATTGGGCGCGTTAAAGATCTCCATGGATGCCGGCGGAGCGGCCCGCTTCCAGAGCGTGTACATGCTCCGCCGATAGATCGCCTCGCCCGTATCGCGGCGATAGTCGCGTGTGTTGCTGCCGATCATCGCCACGGCCTCCCAAACGCCGTCGGGCTGGTAGGGCTTGACGCTGGGCCCGCCGATCTTGCGGGAGAGCAATCCGCTCGCGGCCAGCGCATAGTCCCGCAGCATCTCGGCATCCATCCGGAACCGAGGGCTGCGCGAGAGAAGCCGATTCTGCGGGTCTTTCCGGTGTTTCTCCGGGGTGATCGCGGCGCTCTGACGGTAGGTGGCACTGGTGACAAGCATCTTGAAGAACTGCTTCATGTCCCAGCCTCGATCACGGAACTCGAGCGCCATCCAATCCAACAGTTCGGGGTGAGACGGCAACTCGCCCATCATGCCGAAGTCACCGGAGGAGCGGACGATGCCGTTCCCAAAGATCTCCTGCCAGAAGCGGTTCACGGTGACACGGGCCGTGAGCGGGTTTTCCGGCGCGACCAGCCACTTCGCCAGCGAGAGGCGGTTGAGCGGTGCGCCCTTGGGCAGGGGCGGCAGGAAGGCAGGCGTGGCTGGCTTCACGGCGTCACGACGCTTGTCGTACTCCCCCCGGAAGAGGATGTACGCCATCGCTTCCGTGTCGCGCTCTTTCATCACGTAGGCCAACGTGCCGCGTTGGCGTATGGTCCGATCTTCCGCTTCCAGTGCGGCCAACCGGGTGGATAGCGTGCGGAAATCGGCATCCATCCCGGGCAGCCACCAGGCGAAGAGTTCGTCCTTCTCCGCCGCGCTCAGCCCGGCCGTCCCCCGCGACACGAGATAGGCTGCCCGAGAACCACGCGCGATGTTGTCGACTTCGAGGGCGGAGAGCGCGCGGCCGTAGAGGCGAACGTCCTGCACGCCGGCACCGTCCACCGGCGAGCTGGTGTGGCGTTGACCGATCTTGAAAGGCACGGTCGTCCGGATCGTGGCGCTGAGCGAGTTGGCCTGAACATCCGCCTCTCGGGGGGTGCCGTCGATGTAGATCCGCACCGCGGCGGGGTTCGCTCCGCCGGAGTAGACCATCGCCACGTGGTGCCACTTGTTGGCCTGCAGTCGATCCCGAGCGACCACTTTCAGGGCATTCTCCGGCCACTTGCTGATGATGTGAGTACCGACCCGACCGTTCTCCACCCAGAGATCCCAGCCACGGTAGTCGCTGCCGTCATCCATCCTCGCCACGATCGCCCCGCCCTGATCGTTCCGGGAGAGCCGCACCCAGGTGGAGACGGTGAAGGACTGCTCCTTCTCGAAGTCGCCCGCCCCGGCAATCTCTAGGGCGGAGGCTGCCTGGCGGAGGTAGGCGTTCGCGCCGACATGCCCGGGCGTCCAGGTGATCGGCCCCGAGGCGGTGACGCGGATCGGCTGCCCGTTGAGGGCGCCGGCCACGTCGTTGCCGCTGCCCTCAGCGAGGGGCAGATGAAGCAGAAGCCCCTCGCCGGGCATCGACGCAGCGACAGACCCGGTGTTGCCGCCAGCAAGCCAACGGTCGAAGTCCGCCCGGGAAGCCGCCCGTCGGTCCGCGACCTGCTTTCGAGCGTCGGACATCTCGGACTGCAGGGCCACGAGGCGATCCCGATCTTCCATCGCCGCAACGGGAATCGTGGGCGGTGTGTCCTTGATGTTCCCGTCCATCACATTCTGCGTGGTGTTGTTGAAGAACGCAGACAGGCTGTAGAAGTCCAGAGTGGTGACGGGATCAAACTTGTGATTGTGGCAGACAGCGCAGCCCGCCGTGGTAGCGAGCCAGACCTGTGCAGTGGTCTCCGTGCGATCGCGAGCGTAGAGGACGACGTATTCCTCCGGGATGACTCCGCCCTCGTTCGTCGTGATGTTGCACCGATGGAAGCCGGTGGCGATCTGCTGATCGAGGGTGGGGTTCGGGAGGAGGTCTCCGGCAAGCTGCTCGATGGTGAACTGATCGAACGGCATGTTCTGGTTCAGGGCACGGATCACCCAATCCCGATACGCCCAGATCTCGCGGTAGTTGTCGAAGTGGATGCCGTGAGTGTCCGCATAGCGAGCGGCGTCCAGCCAGTAGCGCCCCCGGTGCTCGCCCCAGGCGGGGCTTGCCAGATAGCGATCGACGAGCTTCTCGTAGGCGTCCGGCGACTTGTCGTTGACGAAGGCTTCCACGTCGGCAGGGTCCGGGGGTAGGCCGGTGAGATCGAGGCTGAGACGGCGCGCCAGGGTCCGACGATCCGCCTCCGGAGCTGGCCGTAGACCCGCTGCCTCTAGCCTCGCGAGAATGAAGCGGTCGATCGTCGTACGGGGCCAGGTCTTATCCTTCACGGCGGGCACGACGGGGCGGCGCGGCGCCAGGTAGGCCCAGTGCTGCTCGTACTCGGCGCCTTGAGCCACCCACTGGCGCAGCGTAGCCACTTGCTGCGGCGTCAGCTTCTTGTTCGTGCTCCTGGGAGGCATGGGCGCACCGTGGCCGGTGACCCGCTTTATCAGCTCACTCGCTTCCGGCTTGCCCTTCACCACGGCGGGGCGCCCGTTCCTCGGCGCGGTAGCCTCCGCAAAGGTGTCGAGGCGCAGATCCGCCTTCCGAGCGGCTGAGTCAGGCCCGTGGCAGGCGAAGCAGTTCTCGGCCAGGATGGGGCGGACGTCTCGGTTGTAGAGCACCTTCGCGGGTGTTCGTGGCGGTGCCGCGGCTCCGGCCCAGGCCGCAAAGCCGAGCGGGACCATGGACACGGCCCCCGCCAGAATTCCCCTATTCAAGCCTCGTAGCATCGTTGCTCCCCCATCCTCATCGGGCCGGCGAGCTGGTGCCGGCCCCTCCACTTCAAACTGCCGCGAGCGCGCCCGCTAAGTCGCACCCACTCTGTGACCGGTCGGCCTCCGCCACAGCGCGGCTCCAGTAGTGAGCCCCGCTCCGAATATGTGCGGCCATGGCGCGCACGGCACCCGCCCGCCGACCGTCCCGCAGGGCCTCAACTATCTCAAGGTGCTCGACGGCCTCCTCTGCCACACGCCGACGGTCGTTGTGCGCTTCCACATGTTCCCAGGCGACGTCGCGGAACGCCCGAAAGAGGAACTTCAGCCGGCTGAGCTCAGCCGCGAGGAATGCGTTGCCGCAGGACGCCGCGATCATGTCGTGCAGTTCGCTGTCGGTCCGCCGCGCCCGCTCCACATAGCCAGCCGAGCAGGCGTCGGAGGCCAGTGCCAACCGTAACTCGCACTCCAGGCCACCGACGGCCGCCAGGTCCAGTCGCCCGCAGGCGCTCCGGACCGCCTCGCACTCCAGCGTGCGGCGAACGTCGCAGATCTCGGCGATGTCGCGCGTGGAAACCGCTCGCACCACGGCCCCACGGTTCGGAAGGAGGTCCACGACGCCAATTCCCGCCAGGGAGATGAGCGCCTCCCGAATGGGCGTATGGCTCACGCCAAAGCGGTCGGCCAACTCGCGCGTGACCAGATGCCGCCCGGGGCGCAGACGACCCTGAAAGACATCACGCAGCAGGCTATCGACGATCGCCTGTCGGCGAAGGCCGTGATCGCAATGGATGGCTGCAGTGAGTGACACGGGTCTGAGTGCTCGATGCCGGTGGGCATCGCTTCCGTGACTCAGGCTACCACCTGGGCCGCTCGCGGTCAGGGATTCTGTAGAATCACCCGACGACTCAGCACAAACTCCACGCAATCGGACGCATCGGTTCAGGCGATGCCGACCCCCATCTCCCGCAGGAGACGCTGGAGCACCGGCTCGATCGCGGCATGCAGCACAGGGTTGGCGTAGGCGATCCACGCAACCGGCGTGTGCACGTCCAGGGGGGTTCGCAGCGGTCCACCGTACAGCCCGGTCACCACCACGCCGGCTTCTCGGGCAATCATCTCGGTGCAAAGGTCATAGGGGTGGGCCGTCAGTCGGGACTGCGGCTCGTCCGGACAGGCGAGTGGGTAGATTACGGGCCGCAAGTCCGCAATGAAGCGGTCCCGCCCGGCGATCATCTCCGCCAACTGGCCGCCGCTGGAGACGTACTCATCGTCGAACACCTGGGGGATGCCTGCGTCCGGCGGTCCGAGCAACGCCTCAAACAAGGCCTCCTCAAGCCGTGCCGTGAGTTCCTTGCCGCCCGGGAAGTACTTGACGATGGAAGCGAACCCGTGACGCAGATCCGAGGCGCGGCTGGGCGAGAGCACCGCCCTCCCGACGGCGGCCGGCGGATCGTGGAGCAGGTTCAGCGTCACACCCTGGGCACCCCGGTCGCGCTCCGCCCATAGTTGATCGGCGAGGTACGCCCGGGTGGTGGGGATCTCCGTCATCACCGCCCAGCGGACATCCGCGAGGGTCGTGGAGGCACCGCGGAACGGCGCGACGCCAGCAAGGATCCAGGCGCTGCGCTTGTTGTACATCAGCCCCCGGGTGCCGTCGATGGGGTCGACGATCACCACCCACCGTGCGGATTCACGGGGTGCATCCGCGGGGAACATGCGCTCGCCGGTCTCCGTGACCCCTTCGGCGACGAGCAGGAAAGGCTGGGCGGCCGTCCAACGCTCACACCACTCCACCAGGATCTCCTCGCCTCGAGTATCGATCCGGTAGATGACATCGCCTCCCTGCACCATCGCGATCTCCGCTGCCTCGCCGGCACCGAAGGAGAGCAGTTGCCGGCGGATGCCCGCGAGCATCTCAAGCTGCAGCGTGCGCAGTTCGGGAAGCGGATCGAATCCCCCACTCATCCCTGCACCACCGGGTTCGAGAGAACGCCGATCTCCGGACATCCGATCTCGACCCGATCGCCCGGGAGCAACGTGAAGTCGTCGCCCGGCACGAGCCCGGTTCCCGTGCTGAGGAACACTCCCTGGGGAAAGGCGTTGTCGCGTCCAAGCCAGTCGGCAAGATCGCCAAAGGTGCGCTTCATCGTGGCGGTGCTCGTCGTACCGGCAAAAGCGGCAGCACCGCCTCGCTCGATCCGCAAGGTCAGCTCAAACGCCCGGTGATCTCCGGGGGAATCTTCCACTAGGATGACCGGACCAAGCCCGCACGCCTGCCTGTAAACCTTGGCCTGCGGGAGATAAAGCGGGTTCTCGCCCTCGATGTCCCGGCTGCTGACATCGTTGCAGAGGGTGTAGCCGACCAGCCGAAGTGAGGGCGACAACAACAGGGCCAACTCCGGCTCCGGGACATTCCAGGTGGCGTCCGTGCGGATCCGGATGGGAGCGCCCGCGCCGGAGACCCGAGAGGCCATCCCCTTGAAGAAGAGTTCAGGACGGTCGGCGTCGTAGACGAGATCGTAGAATCGGGCCGCGCCTTCCGACTCTGCCATGCGCGCGACCTTCGAGCGCAGGTAGGTCACCCCTGCTGCCCAGACTTCCTGCCGATCGATCGGCGCCAGGAGGTGAGGTCCGCTGGATCCCACGGAGGCCGCCGACAACTCGGCGAGGCTAGGGTCAGTCCCCGGACGGAGAGCGGATCGAAGCACTGCGGCGGGATCGGGCCATTGGAGTAGCGCGGCGAGAAAGGCGTCCCCGCAACCGGCGGCCTCCGCGAGGCGGCAGACAGGGCCTCCCGGCGAGGCGGCGACGCCCCAGCAAGCCCCAGCGTCGGGCAGTCGGTAGTGCAGCAACAACATCGTCGATCTCCCGGGCAGCCGCCCGACTCCCGTCAGGACCGCAGCCCACCCAACAGCCGCCGTATCAGCAGGCCGAACTTCGCGGCCTTCCCCAGTGAGGGGCGGCGAGATAACACGTCGTACCCTTGCAGTTCGATCAACGTCAGGATGGCTTGCCCGCCACGAGTGAATAGCTCAAGGTCGGCCCGAAGCCGACGATTCACCATGCCGACCAGGGGCAAACCTTCCCGAAACAGATCTCGGGCGCGAGTTACCTCAAACGTCATCAGCGCTCGGAAGTGCGGGTCGAATCGTCGGTTCTCAATCTGGGCTTCCGTCACGCCGAAGCGATCCAGGTCCTCCAGGGGAAGGTAGACGCGCCCCTTGCCCCAGTCGACGACCACATCCTGCCAGAAGTTGGTGAGTTGCAAGGCAGTGCACGTCGCGTCGGAGAGCCGCTGCCGCTCGGCGTCGGCATAGCCGAAGAGGTAGAGGACCAGCCTGCCGACCGGGTTGGCGCTTCGGCTGCAGTAGTGGAGTAGCTCCGCGTACGTGGGGAAGCGCGTGACCGTCTGATCCTGGACGAAGGCGTCAAGCAGGTGGTGGAACGGCGCTGCCGGGATCTGAAAGGCGGTTACCGTCTCACGAAGAGCGACGAAAACGGGGTGGCGAGCCTCGCCGGCAAAGCAGAGATCGAGTTCACCCCGCCACCACTCCAGGGCCTGGAGAGCGGCGGTACGATCGGGGATTTCGTCGCCGAGATCGTCAGACCAGCGGCAGTAGGCGTAGATATTGAACATGTGCGGGCGGAGCTCACGGGGGAGAAGCGCCGTCACCACGCTGAAGTTCTCGTAATGCTGTCGTGCAATCGTCTCCGTATAGGCGCGGGCTTCCGCCGGCGAGTAGATCTTGCCATCGGGAACGCGGTAGTAGTCGGGAAGATATTCGTAGACGCTCATGGGAGCCTGGGTCAAGGCGCGGGCCGAGGGGGACCATTCAGGGTATGTCACCCACAACGGCCGCTAATCCCTGCCGCGGGCCGCACTGCCCGGCGGCGGGGACGAGCCCGAGATGAGGAACGCACCCGGCGGTCGGAGCGGCCGAGTGGAAAGGGAAGTTGATCATGGATCCGGTTCGCCTGGGCTACGTGGGTTGCGGCTTCATGGCACAGAAAGTCCACCTGCCGAACTTCGCCTCCATTCCGGACTGCCGGATCGAGGCGCTGGCCGAGGTGCGGGGCGATCTGGGGCACAAGGTGCAGGCGCGCTATGGGATTGCCCGGCTCTACGCCGACCACCGCGAACTCGCTGCCGATCCGGAGATTGAGGCGGTAGCGGTTTCGGCAGGCTACGCCCTCCAGGGGGAGATGGCGCGTGACCTCCTGCTGGCCGGGAAGCACGTTTTCATGGAGAAGCCGATGGCCACCACGGTGGAACAGGCCGAGCGCATCCTCGCCGCCTCGCGGGAGAGCGGAGCGCGGCTGATGATCGGCTACATGAAGCGATTCGACGCCGGCAACCAGTTGGTCCGGGAAGCCGTGGCGCAGTTTCGTGACTCGGGGGAGCTTGGAGACGTGATTTATGCTCGCAACCACGGATTCTGCGGCGACTGGGTGGCGGGTCTGGACACGCCAACCGAGACGTCCGAAGAGCAAGCCCCGGCCTCGCCGACCATCGTTCCGGCCTGGCTGCCCGGCCATTGGACCAGCCAGTATCTCGGCTTCCTTCAGCAGTACACGCACAACGTCAATCTGCTCCGCTGGCTCCTCGGCCCCGGCGGCGAGGCTGCCCGCCTGGACGAGGTGCGGATCCGCGCCGTCGACCTGAACGACGACGGCTACACCGGACTAGTCGTGCTGGACATCGCAGGAGTCCGCGCCGCCATCGAGACTGGCGCGGTGAGCCATTACCGTTGGGACGAGCACACGCAGATCTACTTCCGTCACGGTTGGGTGAAGGCGTGGGCCCCGCCACTCCTGCTGCGGAACCAGCCGGCGGAGGTGGAGATTTACCGAGCGGGCGGCACCCAGAGATTCGAGCGCCCGATTCCGCAGCCCGCCTGGAGTTGGAGCTACCGGCGGGAGGCGGAGCATTTCGTCGCGGCAGTGCGCAGTGGGGAACCGTTCCTTGCCGATGGCGAAGACACTCTGGTGGACGTGGCGCTGTTCGAGATGATCTACCGCCGTTTCTTGCAGCAGCGTGGCGAGCTGCCGGCCTGACATATTCGATTCCAGCTTCCCTCCCCGAGTTGCCGACTGACTCGCTGGAGCGATCTGCGATCCCTGGCGCGGGGGCAACCCTTCGGGCGCCGTTCGCACTGCTCGCTCCTTGAAGCGAACTCCTGCACCCGGGGCCGCGACGGTGGTTCCGGGTGTTTTTTAGCCGGCCGCCTGGGTCGCCCGGATCTCCTCAACCAGCAACGAACACCCCCGCGGCTCGGCTCCAGGCGCACGACCTAACACCTCAAAACCCGCGTCCACTTCACGTCCAAGGTCATCCGTCTGGATGGCGATCACCGTCCACAGGTTGGCAAGGTCGTGGATACGAATGAGCCCGGTTTCACCCCGCCGGACGGGCTGCAGCGACTCAGGATCCACGATCGTCACCCGCGTCCACGGCGGGCTAGATTTCCAACGGACCGGAGCCGGGGAGGTGGTGACGCCGCCCGTCGCCCTGCGGCGGAGCCCGGGATCGTAGAATTGGCTCGCCAGCTCCGTCATTCCGTACTCATTCACGATGTGGTCCTCACGAATGCCGAACCACTGTGTGTAGAGCGCATACAGCTCGTCGCGGGCGATCTCGCGCGACCGCCCCTTGTAGCCGCCGGTATCCATCAACCGGGAGCCCGGCGGTAATCGGAACCACTGACGCCGAGGCATTAGCCAGTCCAGGAAGTGGACCAAGGCAAAGGCCGGCCCCATGAGGCAGACCGGTTCGCCCTCCGTGACCGACAACTCCATCGCCGCAGCGAGGCGCTCGTGATCCGCCCCGGCGGCGTGCAGGAACCCGCCGCTTCCGGGGGCCCCCATGGCCTCCATCACGCATCCGTGCATGTGCCCCAGCGAAGAGTGCGGGAACTCGGCCGGTGTGGGTCCGAGCACGAGCATACGCATCCGATCCACGTCCGGCAGCATGTGGGCCCGGTAGTTGGGCAGCAGGGAGGCGTCATACAGGCGTGTGTCCGGCAGCAACGTCCGGCCCCGCTGCGCCTCGCCCGCCGTGGTGCCGCTAGTGCGGAACTCCACCGCGATCGACCCGACCGTAGTCAGGTCAGCCACTTTGAATGCGTCGGTGGGTACGGCGGGGATCTCTCGCCAATCGCAGACGAGGGCGGGCTCGACTCCTCGCGTCCGGCAAAAGGCTCCGTAGGGCGAGTTGAAGCGGTACTGGTGTTCGAACACCTCCACGGCGATCCCGGTGAACTCCGCATCTGTCAGCGCAACGTCCACTCCGCGGCCCAAGAGGTCGATCAGGCGTTCCTCCAGCGCGGAGGCTGAGGCGTTGAGTGCAGGCATTCCCATGGGCGGTCCGATCCGCTCGATCCCCGTTCCGGTTCTCAGTCCCGACCATTCTCGCTATAGTTAGCGCCGTTGTCTCCCCCCTGACCCACCCGCCACGATGATTTCTGTAAACGACGTAACTAAATCCTTTGGAACTCGCATCCTCTTCGAGGATGTGACGGTCAAGTTCACGCCCGGCAACCGCTACGGTCTCACCGGTCCGAACGGTGCCGGAAAAAGCACCTTCATGAAGATCCTTACCGGCGAGGTGGAGCCTTCCAATCGCGGAGTGGTGATCCGGCCGAAGAAAGTGGGGGTATTGCGCCAGGATCAGTTTGCGTTCGACCATGTGCGGATCATCGATACGGTGATGATGGGGAACGCGACCCTTTGGCAGGCGGTCCAGGAGCGCGACTCGCTGGTCGACGCCGGTGAGTTAGGCGACAGCCAGATGGCCCGGCTGGAAGAGTTAGAGAACGTGATCGCGGACGAGAACGGCTACATGGCCGAAATCGAGGCCGAGGAGATTCTCCGCGGGATCGGACTACCGGACGAACGCCACCGAGAGCTGATGAGCACCCTGCCCACGGACATGAAGTTCCGGGTGTTGCTGGCCCAGGCCGTCTTCGGAGAGCCGGATGCCCTGCTTCTGGACGAGCCGACCAACTACATGGACCTGGAGGCGATCCACTGGCTGGAGAGCTTTCTCTCCGACTATCGCGGCACTCTGATCGTGATCTCGCACGACCGGCACTTCCTCAACGCCGTGTGCACCCATATCGCGGACATCGACTACGAAACCATCATCACCTACCCCGGCAACTACGACGACATGGTCGAGCAGAAGCTGGCCTCGCGGTCACAGGTGGAGTCAAGCAACCGGGATCGACTGAAGAAGATCGCCCAACTCCAGGAGTTCATCCAGCGATTCGGGGCCGGTCAACGGGCCAGCCAGGCCCAGGCACGGCGCAAGGAGATCACCCGGCTCCAGCCGCAGGAACTGAAGCGCTCGAACATCCAGCGGCCGTGGATTCGGTTTGAGCAATCCCGCCCATCCGGCAAGGATGTACTGGCGCTGGAGGGGATTTCCAAGCGATTTGGAGACCGCACGCTCTTCTCCGACATCAGCTTTCCCGTCATCCGCGGAGAGCGGATCGCCATCATTGGGCCGAATGGTGCCGGAAAGACCACGCTGGTCCGATGCCTGCTGGGGGAGATCCCCGTGGACTCGGGCGAGATCCGCTGGGGTCCGAACTGCACCTTCAGCTACTACCCGCAGGACACCGGCGGCCTGATCCCACCCGGGACCACGGTTGCCGAATGGTTACACCAGTTCGACACGAGCGCCGAGGGGATTCAGGTGGTCCGCAGCGTCCTCGGACGCATGCTCTTCTCCGGGGACGACGGACTCAAACCCACCGCCGCTCTCTCCGGTGGGGAAACGGCGCGCTTGCTGTTGGCTCGCATGATGATGGAGAAGAACCCAATCCTGGTCCTCGACGAGCCGACGAGCCACCTCGACCTGGAGGCCGTCAACGCCCTGGGCGATGGGTTGTCCCAATTCCCCGGAACCGTGTTCCTCGTCAGCCACGACCGAGACCTCATCAGCGATACGGCCGATCGAATCTGGGCTTTCCAGGACGGCAGTCTGATCGACTTCTACGGGACGTACGAGGACTACCTGATGAAGTTCCCACTCACGGAGAAGCATCAGCAGCGACGCTGAGCACTCGGGTCCGGACGGGCCTCACCACGCACACCCCACGGGATGCACAATCGGCGACGTCCGGCGCGACGATGCCACACCCTGGTGGCGGGCGCGCGGTCGCGGGGGGGCAGTGATCCGGTCGCCCTCCGCTCTCAAGCTACTTCCCTGGAGCCGTGACCGTCACTTCTACTGGCGGTAGACACAGCCCGTTGCCGCAGGCCTGCCATCGCACCAACAGCTTCGGCGGATCGCGCAGCTTCAGCGGATCGCGCTTCTCCGGTCCACGGACGGCCTTGAGCCGCAGGGCGATGCGAATCTCCCCCTGGTATCCGCGCTGGCCTTTTTCGCCTTCGCCCGGGGGCAGCAACGGGGCCGGGGGAAAGGTCGCCGCCTCCAGCCGGTAGTTGCCGGGACCGATGCGGACTTCTGTCGGCACGAGATCTTTGCCTGCCTGACGGGGGTTGATGTGCCACCCGGGTTCAATCTTGAGGCGCAGGGTGGCGGTGAACGGACCCTCAGCGGGCAGAGTGGCGGGCAACTCCTCCAGCGTGGCGACCACATGCGTATCGGTGGGGGTGGCGTCCGCCGTGAAGTACAGATGGGTCGCATAGAGCAGCGCCGGGACAGCGGCAGGGAATCGCTTGAGCATCCCGGCGTGGGTCCCCAAGAGCCGCTGGACGATGAGCCCGTTTCGGGGTGACGATGGGTGCCGAGCCTGTCGAAGCAGAGCGAGGGCTGCCTGGGCGGAGGGCGAGGGAACAGCCTCGTCATCGACGTTGCTCATCCGGGCCAGAGGGGCCGCCTGACCGATGGGCGTGGCGAAGAACACGCCTTCCTTCTCCTCCCAGAAGTCGGCCACAATGCGCTCGGAGAAGCGTGTGGCCTCGTCCAGCCAGCGGGCTTCGCCGGTGACGCGGTGGAGCTCGGAGAGCCCGGCGGAAACGGCGGCATAGTCTTCCAGGAAGCTCTGCGGCTGGAGCCGCCCCTCCCGCCAGGTGTGGCGAACCCTGCCCTGATCGTCGCGCATCCTCGTGCACAGAAAGTCGGCACATTTCTCGGCCGCCCGCCGGTATGTTTCCGCGCCGGTGGCCTCAAAACCGCGGATGAGTGCTTCGACCATCAGGCCGTTCCAGCTTGCGATCACCTTGTCATCAACGGTGGGCCGGGCGCGCCTCTCGCGCGCAGCCAGCAGCTTGCGGCGGCAACGGTCCAGCCGGGACTCCAATTCGTCCACAGGAAGCTTGAGGGCGACCGCCGTGCGCTCGAGCGGCTCGACCAGATGCGGGACGCTCGCCCCCTCGAAGTTTCCCAGCGGCGTGACGCCATAGACGCGGCTGAAGAGGTTGCCGTCGGCCGCCCCAAGGACTTCAACCACGGACGGCGGCCGCCAGACGTAGAAGCTGCCCTCGGCGTGTTCGCCGCCGGGATCGGGACTCTCCGCGTTGAGGGAGCTCCAAAACCCGCCGGCCCCGTCCCGCATCTCGCGGAGCACGAAGTCGAGCGTACGCACGGCGATGTGGCGGTACTGGGGCTTGCCGGTGAGTTCGTAGGCGTCCAGGTAGACAATCGCCAGTTGGGCGTTGTCGTAGAGCATCTTCTCGAAGTGCGGCACCAGCCACATCTCATCCGTGCTGTACCGATGGAACCCTCCGCCCACCTGGTCGAACACCCCGCCCAGCGCCATCTTGTCAAGGGTGAGCATGACCGCATCCAGCAGGCGCTTATCGGGCTGATGGCGATGGACAGCGAGCATCAGGCGCAGACGCAAAGCGGGCGGGAACTTGGGTCGGCTGGCGAATCCGCCGTACTTGCGGTCCAGTTGATCCAGGTAGCTTCGCGCCCCGGCGGCGGCAAGGGTCGGCTTCAGATCGGCGCGGATCGGCGCCACCGCGGAGGCCTTCCCGACCACGTCCGTCACCCGCGCCGCCTGGGCCTCTACCCGGGCTCGCCCCTTGTCGTCCTTCCACTGGGCGGCCACTTCACGAAGGAGTTCAAGAAGGTCGTCACGGCGGAAGTAGGTGCCCCCGTGGAAGGGACGTCCGTCCGGCAGCAGGAAGGCAGTGAGCGGCCAGCCCCCCGAACCGGCGATGAGTTGGACAGCGGTCATGTAGACGCCGTCCACGTCCGGCCGCTCCTCGCGGTCGACCTTTATGGCGACGAACTCGCGGTTGAGCAGCTCCGCCACTGCGGGATCGCGAAAGCTCTCCCGCTCCATCACGTGGCACCAGTGACACGCGGCGTAGCCGATGGAGAGGAAGATCGGTCGGTTCTCCCTCCGGGCGCGCTCCAGCGCGGCGTCACCCCACGGGTACCAGTCCACGGGGTTGCCAGCATGCAGGCGGAGGTACGGGCTGGATTCGCCCGCCAGGTGGTTGGTCCGAGGCAAAACCTGGGCGGCGCTGGGCACCGGACGACACCCCGCGGCAATCAGGAAACCACCGGCCATCAGCGTCGCGATGGCCGGAAGACGCTGGAAGGATTTTGCGGTCATTCTTACTCCAAGCCGAGCGGCGAGCGGGGCGAGTCGCGGCCCGGAATCCTTGCGGGCCCATTGGCCCTGTGCTATAGTTTAGTGACCGCGGGGAGCGTGAGTGCCCGCGGCCCCTTTTTGGCCCTTCCGGGCGTCTTGTGAGAGTGGGTGAAAGCCCACTCTTTCGCGCTCTTAGGGGGCATTCGGCGGGAGTGAAAGACGTATGAACGGCGATTTCGATGATGCACTGCAACAAATTGGACGCGAAAAGGACATCACCCGCGAGGAACTCATCGAGACGATCGAATCCGCCCTCTCCTCCGCCTATCGCCGCTCCTTTGCCGAGGGTGGGGACGTCAAGCTGCGCCAGGGCGGGAAGGGCAAGGGGTTCCATCCTGTCCTCGTGAAGACCGTCGTCGAGGTAGTAGAGAACCCCCACCGGGAACTGACCCTGTCCGATGCCCAGCGGCGCAATCCGCTGGCCAAACTCGGGGACACGATGGACCTGGATCTGCCGTCCGAGAGCTTCGGTCGGATCGCCGCCCAGACAGCCAAGCAGGTGGTCGTGCAGCGGATTCGCGAGGCGGAGCGGGAGAAGGTGTTCGGAGAATTCGGCGAGCGGGTCGGCGAAGTCATCACCGGGGTGGTGCAGCGCCGCGAGCAGCGCAATGTCATTGTGTTGCTCGGCAAGGTCGAAGCCCTGCTCCCGTACAGCGAGCAAGTTCAGGGTGAGCCGTATCGTTTCAACGACCGGGTCAAGGTCTACATGCTCGAGGTGAAGAAGTCGGCCAAGGGGCCACAGGTCATCATCTCTCGATCACACCCCTCCCTGATCAGACGGCTGTTTGAGTTGGAGGTGCCGGAGATCGAAGACGGCACGGTGCTCATTCGCAGCGTGGCGCGAGAGGCGGGCCATCGATCCAAGATCGCAGTGGCGACGACGGATGAGAAGGTGGATCCGGTGGGCGCATGCGTTGGGCATCGGGGGAGCCGCGTGCAGGCGGTGGTCAATGAACTCTACGGTGAGAAGATCGACATCATCCGCTGGCACGACGACGCGCAAGAGTTCATCCGCGAATCGCTGAGCCCGGCGAAGCCCGTAACGGTGACGATCAACGAGGAGCTAAAGAGCGCCTACGTGATTGTGCCGGACATGCAGCTCTCCCTCGCCATCGGCAAGGAGGGTCAGAATGTCCGGCTGGCCGCGCGGCTTACGGGCTGGCGGATCGACATCCGGAGTGAGACGCAGGATCGCGAGCGCCGGGTGCAGGAACAGGCGGCCCGCGAGGCCGTGGCGGCGGAAACGGAAGCCGAGGCCCGCGCCGAGGCTGCCGCCTGAGCCGGATCCAGACCTCGCCGGGCACACTCGCCCGGCGAGGCCGCTGCATCGCGGCATCGTCGGCCCATTGAAAAAAAAGGGCCGCGGGCGTAGAGTAGATGCCACCGGTACCCGTTCCGGAGCCTGCCCACGATCTTTCCGTGCCACACACCCCGCAGCGAACCTGTGTCGGTTGCCGCACGGTCCGGGAAAAGCGCGGACTGCTGCGCATCGTGCGGACTGCGGACGGCCTGGTGCGTGTCGATGTCACGGGCAAGCTCGCGGGACGCGGCGCCTACCTTTGTCGATCAGTGGCCTGTCTCGAGATGGCCATCCGGCGAAAGGCGCTGGACAGAGCCCTGAAGGTAACCGTGGCGCCCGAGGCGGTCGTGACCCTGGCGGAGCAGATCCGCGAGGTCGTGTCCGACTCGGCGGAGTTGTAGGTCGGTCGGGGAGCGACCCGACCCCGGCAGGCGTGGCGAACAAGGCGTTGCCCGCCGGGTGGGACGAGAGGCGGCGTGCGATGGGGTGGAGGCGAACCATGATCGGTTGAGCTCCGGGTGAGCGTCCTTCGCTCCCCTCCCCAGAACGCCGCTCCGTGCCTCGCCCGACTCTGATTTGGTTTCTGTGTCGGTTTCCATAGCGAGAGAAAGATCGGAGCAACGTGAGCGTTAGTAGCCCCCAACAAGGCCCCGCCGAATCAGCCGACAAGCTGATCGAACTGAGCGGCCCGGTTACCGTCAGCAACCTCGCCCAGCAGCTCAACGTGCGTCCCCAGGACATCCAGCGTGAGCTAATGAACCTGGGCGTACTGGCAAACCTGAACCAGCAGATCACCCTCGATCAGGCTTCCAAAGTCTCAGAGAAGCTGGGATACCTCGTGGTGACCACGGGCCCCGCGCAGAAGGCCTCGGGCGCGGTTGCTACCGCGGAACGGCCGGCCGCCGCAAAGAAGGCCCGCCCGACAGGCCCGACGCCTCGGCCTCCGGTGGTTGTCGTGATGGGGCATGTCGATCACGGCAAGACCACCCTGCTTGACACCATCCGCCGCACCGACGTCGTTTCAGGCGAATTCGGCGGGATCACGCAGCACATCGGCGCTTTCCAAACCGCCATCGATACCGGTGAGGAACGGGAAGGCCGCAAGCTCTTCCGCCGCTTGACGTTTCTCGATACGCCGGGTCACTCCGCCTTTACCCGGATGCGGGCACGTGGTTCATCCGTCGCGGACATTGCCGTGCTCGTCGTGGCCGCCGATGACGGCGTGATGCCGCAAACCGTGGAGGCCCTTCAGCACGCCAAGGCCGCCGGGCTGCCTATCATCATCGCCATCAACAAATGCGACCTGGAGAATGCGGACACCACACGCGTGCTGACCGACCTGACCCAGCACGGGATCGTTGTGGAGGACTTCGGTGGTGAGGTCGGCTGCATCCAGATCTCCGCCAAGACCGGCAAGGGCGTGGACTCCCTCCTGGAGCGGATCGCCCTGGAGGCCGACCTGCTGGAGCTCTCCGCGGATGCGAACGGCGACGCGACAGGGGTGATCCTCGAGGCGCGACTGGAACCGGCACGCGGTCCGGTCGCTACCGTGCTGGTGGAAACGGGCAGTCTGTTCGCCGGCGACAGCGTCGTCGTCGGTAAGATCTACGGCAAGATCAAGGCGATGACCGACGATCGCGGGCAGAAGGTCGGCCGTGCCGGGCCGGCGAGCCCGGTAGAAATCCTCGGACTTGCCGCCGTCCCGGGAGCCGGGGATCGGCTGGAGGTGGTCCCCTCGGACCGTGACGCCCGCCAGTTGGCCGCCTCGCGCACGTCGGACGACCGCGAGGCGCGCCTCGGCGGCCACGCCGGTAGGCTGAACCTCTCGGACCTATTCGCAAAAATCCAGCAGGGCGACATTGAGGAACTGAATCTGATCGTTAAGGCCGACGTGCAGGGTTCGCTTGAGGCGATCGAAGACGCGCTGCAGAAGCTCGGGACGGACGAAGTGCGGGTGCGGATCCTGCGATCCGGCGTCGGGGCCGTCGGCGAGAACGACATCCTCCTCGCTTCGGCCTCACAGGCGATCGTGCTGGGCTTCAATGTCAAAATCGACAGCGCCGCTCAGCGGACTGCCCAGGACGACGGCATCGAGGTCCAGACCTTCAGGATCATTTATGAGTTGATCGACGCGGTGGAAACCGCGATGAAGGGTCGCCTGGCACCGATCTACCAGGAAGTTCGCCTCGGGCGGGCCGAAGTTCGGGCGACCTTCAAGCTCCCGAACAACAACGTCGTCGCCGGATGCTACTGCCAGGAAGGCCAGATCCGCCGCGGTGCCGAGCTGCGCATCTTCCGCGGTAAGGAAGTCGTGCACACGGGCTCCGTTGACAGCCTTCGCCACGTGAAAGAAAACGTCCGCGAGATCAATGCCGGCTACGAGTGCGGGATCATGACGGACGGCTTCAACGCGTATGAAGTCGGCGACATCATTGAGTGCTTCCACAACGAGCAGGTCGCACGCGAACTCTGACGATGACCGAGCCCCGGGTGCCAGCGGCGCCCGGGGACGGCGTCCGGCCGGTCCCGACGGGCCGGTCTTCGACCATGTCCACAACTGTCGGTCTCTGCACCATCGAGTTTCTCATCCCCGGCGTCCATTCGCTGAAGGAGAAGCGCTCGGTGGTCAAAAGCATGCTCGACGGCATGCGCTCTCGCTTCAATGTTTCGGCAGCGGAGGTGGCGAATAACGACCTGTGGCAGCGTGCCACCATCGCCGTCTGTTGTGTCAGCAACAGCCAGCCGGTTGTCGACTCGTCCCTCAACAAGATCGCGGACTGGGTTGAGGCCAATCCGCGGATTTCCATCACCGACGTCCAGATAGAGTTCCTCTAGCCCATGGCCACCACCCGTCAACGCCGGATCCAGGAACTGCTGGTGCACGAAATCAGCGATATCCTGCGACGTGAGTTCAAGGACCCCCGGCTCGGTTTCGTCACCATCACTGATGCCGAGGTCACCCCGGACCTGCGGCACGCCCGGGTCTTCTACAGTGTGCTGGGCGACGCAGAAGCCCAGGCTGCGTCAGGCAAGGTGCTTGGGAGAGCAACTGGCTTCGTCCGGACGGAGTTCGCGCGGCGCTCACAGATGCGCTTTGTGCCGGAAATCCACTTTCACTTTGATCCCTCCGTGGAGAGATCAGCGCGGATCAGCCAGTTATTGGCGGAAGCGAGACAGCAGGATGCAGGACCGGTCGGACCGGAAATCGAGCCTGAGCCAGGCGGCGGAAGCGATCCGGAAGGCGAATAGCCTCGTCGCATCCTGCCATGTCCGGCCCGACCCGGATGCACTCGGCTCCCTCCTGGGGCTAACGCTCGGGCTGGAATCCCTGGGTAAGCGGGTGACTGCCATTAGCCCAGATGGCGTACCGGACGCCTACGCCTTCCTCCCCGGTAACGAGCGCGTGGTGACGACGGCCACAGGGACGTGGGACGTGGGCATCGGCATGGACGCCGACGGCGCCCATCGTCTCGGGCCGGCTCGCGAGATCATTCTGGCCCAACCCGTGGTGCTCGACATCGATCACCACACCAGCAACGACCGGTTCGGCGCGATCCAGGTGGTGGACCCGACCGCCGCCGCCACGGGCGAGCTGATCTATGAGCTACTCTGCATCCTGGGAGTGCCTATCACACGCGAGATAGCCGTCAACCTCCTGGCGGCGATCCTCACCGATACCGGCGGATTCCGATTCAGCAACGTCTCGGCAGACACTTTTCGCATTGCCGCTGCGCTCACGGCAGCGGGCGCCCACCCCCACCCCATCTATGAGGCGGTGTACGGCAGGCGCAGCTTCGCGACCACCCTCCTGTTGGGCCGGCTGCTGAACGGCGCGCAACTTACTCCGGATGGACGGCTGATCTGGTCCAGCCTGGGCTGGTCCGACTTCGCGGAGATGGGGGTCGATCCCGCCGATACGGAAGGCTTCGTGGACCAGATCCGGATGGTTTCCGGCACCGAGGTCGCCATCTTCTTCCGAGAAGATCCCGGTGGGGACGTGCGGGTGAGCCTCCGCTCCATGGGCCGCGTCGACGTTGCGTGCGTCGCCAGGCAGTTCGGAGGTGGTGGACATCGTCCGGCGGCTGGCTGCACGCTGTCGGGGCCACTCCAGCAGGCTGTCGACCGCGTTCTCAGCGCCGCCGCCCTGGCCGCCAGTGCGAGCAACGGGGAGAGCCCGACGGATGCAGCCTGAGCCGGTCCGAGGCGGGTTGTTGGTGCTTCGCAAACCGCCTGGTCCGACCTCCCATGACTGCGTAGGACGGCTCCGACGACTGCTCGGTGTCCGCAGAATTGGGCACGCGGGCACGCTCGACCCGCTCGCGGAGGGTGTGCTGGTGATGGGGATCGGCACCGGCACGAGGCTGCTGGAGTACCTCGGCGGGCTGCCGAAGCGCTATCGAGCCCGCCTCCGCTTCGGCCGCCGAACTGATTCCCAAGACATCACCGGTGCGGTGCTCACGGAGTCCGATGCAAGCGGAGTGACGGAAGAAGCTGTCCTGCAGGCACTCGACGCCTTCCGTGGCGAGATACTGCAGACCCCGCCCATGGTGTCGGCCGTGAAGCACGAAGGCCGGCGGCTCTACGAACTCGCCCGGGCAGGGGAGGTGGTGGAACGCCAGCCGCGCCCGGTGGAGATCACACAACTCGATCTGACGGCTTTCCGGCCCGGCTCCGCCCCCGAGGCGGAATTGGTGGTGCAATGCTCCGGCGGAACGTACATCCGCACCCTATGCCACGATCTCGGCGAGGCGTTAGCGGTCGGCGCAACGATGTCCGCCCTCACGCGGGAGGCTGTGGGGCCCTATCTGCTGGAAGACGCGATCCCCCTGGATGAACTGACGAACGAGACCGCGTGGAGCGCGGTGCGGTGCCCGGCATCGGCAGTGGCCCACCTCCCGCGGTTGACGCTGGGCCCGGATGAGGCGGCCCGCCTGTGCCTGGGACAACGACGGCTTGTTCCGGCCGAGATGTGCTCACTGGGGATCGGCAATCCCATCGCCGTTTTCGCTGAGTCGGGGACGCTGCTGGCCGTGGGCCAGTTGAAGGTTCAGGACGGGGCTCTTGTCCTGTCCCCACTCAAGGTGATCGACGCGGCATCGCCGATCTCACCGGCCCTCACACCCCTGGCTGGAACGCCGTGATGCGCCGCATCCTCGGTCTGGAGAATGCCGGTTCGCCGTTGCCGGGCTCAGTGGTCACGCTCGGCAAGTTCTTCACGGTGCACATCGGCCATCAAGCGCTGTTGCGCGCCACCGTGGATGAGGCCCGGCTGCGCGGGCTGCCAGCCGTCGCTGTGACCTTCGACCGGCATCCGGGGGAGATCCTGCGGCCGGGAGAGTGCGCTCCGTGCCTGGCGAGACTGGACGAGCGGCTCGCGTTGATGGAGGTCAGCGGGATCGACATCGCCCTGGTGCTGACCGTCGACACTGCCCTGCTCGCCACGGAGCCGGAGGAGTTTGTCCGGACCGTGCTCGTCGGGCAACTCGGCGCCCGGCTGGTGCTGGCGGGCAAGGACTTCCGCTTTGGGCATCGCGCCCGGGGCGACTTGAGGCTTCTGGAAGTCCTGGGCGCCGACGCCGGGTTCGAATGCCGGTCGTTCCCGCCCGTGATGCTGGAGGGGGAAGCTGTCAGTAGCAGCCGAATTGCTCGCTGGCTCCGCGACGGGGCGGTCGACATCGCCGCGCGGGCGCTCGGACGGGGCTACCGTGTCTCGGGCCAGGTGGTGGCTGGAGAGCAGTTGGGTCGCCGGCTCGGCTTCCCCACCGCAAACGTGCAGGTGGACGCGCGACGGCTGCTGCCGGCCGACGGTGTCTACGCTGTCCGACTGGATGGTGCGGGTCTGTCTGCCGCGCCCGGCGTAGCCAACCTCGGGGTCCGGCCGACCATCGACGGCATCGGTCGCCGGCTGGAGGTCCATCTGCTGGAGAGAGAGTGCGACCTCTACGGCAGCGACGTCGTCGTCACGTTCGTGAGCCGGATCCGAGGGGAGATCCGCTTTCCGGATCTCGATGCGCTGCGGGCACAGATCGCCCTGGACGCCGCCACCGCCGCTGAGCTGCTCAGCCGACCGGGTGACACCTGCTGACCTGGTGGGTGGACTCCATAGAGTGCCTCCGGGATGGGATCGCAAGAAGCGTGTCGAACACTCTCGACGGAATGCAACTCCCGGAGCCCGAAGCCATGCAGCCCGAGCCGCCTCTTTCTTCACCCACGCGCATCCGCACAGGCATCCGCGTGCTCGCCGGCATCGCCGTCATCCTGCTGGGGGTCCGCGCTCACCAAGCTACGGCCGCGCAGGCGAAGGTCGGGGTCATCCGCGCCCTGCTCGTCATCGGTGGTTGCTGCCACGATTACGGCCGCCAGAAGGATCTGTTGACCCGCGGCATTGCCGAGCGTGCCCCCGTTGAGTGGACGGTCGCCTACGATCCCGACACGTCTACGAAGCATCTCAACCCTATCTACGAAAACGCCGATTGGGCGCGCGGCTTCGAGGTGGTTGTGCACGACGAATGTTCCGCCGACGTGAAGGAGCTGTCTGCGATCGACCGCATTCTAAAGCCGCATCGGGAAGGGCTGCCCGCCGTGCTGCTCCACTGCAGCATGCACTGTTATCGGAGCGAGGGCTATCCGGCGGCAGTGACGCCGTGGTTCGAGTTCACCGGCCTGCAGACCACGGGTCACGGACCGCAACTGCCGATCGCCGTCTCCGTGACGGATCGGGATAGCGCGATCACGCGCGGGATGGCGGACTGGTCCACCGTCAACGAAGAGCTGTACAACAACCCCACCGGACGCCTGCTCGATACCGGTCGAGCCCTGATGCGCGGTAAGCAGAACATCAAAGCCGCAGGCACCGAGCGGGTCGAGGACGCGATCGTCGCCTGGACCAACATGTACCGGCGCCGCACGCGGGTGTTCGCGACGACGCTCGGCCACAACAACGACACGGTGGGAGACCCGCGATACCTGGATCTGGTGGCGCGTGGGTTGTTGTGGTCCACCGGCAGGCTGAAGTAAGGGCCCCGGCAGAAGGGGTGGGCGGTAGGACTCGTCACTGGACACCTGCCGAGCTTGAGCTCGGCGCCCACCGGCTGGCTCTAATGTCGGTGCCGAGGGCCACCGCCAGCATGGCTCCCACTCGCCCACGGAACCAGGATCGGCCGATCGTATGACTGCGGATTCCTCCGCTTCACGGAACAAGTAATCATCGGCGGCGGGTGCGTGCGCACGGCTGATTTGACCGCCTCCTGCAGGCCCTGGATGAGCTTCATCACGGGAAGCCATAATGATTCGGCTGGCATGTTACGAAACAGACTCCCTCGCGAAGGAGTATCTGTCGACTTTGCTCGAGCGCGATCACGAGATTCGCGTGCAGTTCCACGATGCACGGTGCCTTACGCGCCTTCCGTGTCCGCTTCCTCCGGACATCGACGTGGCGATGTTGCCATTCGAGCTCGATGGGGCGCTCCGAGTGCTGTACAGCGTCGCTCTGCCGATGCTCCGAGCCCTCCCGGCATCCACGGGGCGAGTGCCCGTGCTGGCGCTGACGTCCGAGCCTTCACCGGCGATGGCTGCTGTCCTCCGCTCCCTGGGGGCTCAAGGCATGGTTGGCCGGGGCGAGACGGCGGAAATGCTCGTCCCGGCCGTCTGCGCGCTCGCCACCGGACGTGAGTGGTGGCCGATTGGCCCCGCCTCGAGTGCCCGTGGAGATGGGCCAAGCGTCCTGGTGGCGGAGACCGATCGAGCCACGCGGTCGGTCTGGTCTGAAGTGCTGAGTGGGATGGGGAGACAGGTCGCTTACGCGTACACGACCGACGACGCTCGCGAGTTGCTTTCCGGCCGCCCCTTCGAACTCCTGGCGCTCAATTCTCGCCTGCCCGGACGTATTCGAGGGGTCGAACTACTGGCGCAGATCGAGGTTGAGTATCCGTGGCTGCCGGTGATCATCCACGGGGAAAACCAGTACTCCGTGTGGGACGACCGCCCCAGCCCCAATGTTCGCGCCTTCACCTCTCCGCCGCTGACGTGCGACAGAGTAGCCGAGGCGGTAGGTGCCTGCCTCTGAATCACTCCCCGATGATCTTCACCAGGACGCGCTTCGGCCGACGTCCGTCGAACTCGCCATAGAAGATCTGTTCCCATGCCCCGAAATCGAGATTGCCCTCGGTGATGGCAATCACGACCTCTCTCCCCATCAGCGTCCGCTTGAGGTGGGCATCGGCGTTGATCTCCCCCGTGCGGTTGTGACGGTAGACCTCGGCGCTCGGGTTGAACGGAGCCAGTGACTCTAGCCACTTGTCGAAATCATGATGCAGGCCGCGTTCGTCGTCGTTGATGAACACCGAGGCGGTGATGTGCATCGGATTCACGAGGCAAAGCCCCTCGCGAACCGCACTCTCCCGCACCACCTCCTCGAAAATGGGGGTGATGTTGACGAAGCCGCGTTCTGTGGGGAGATGGACTGTCAGGTAATGCGTATGTGACTTCATGGGCCGGTTCTCCAAGGTGTTTGCGTGGCGGTTGAATCGGGCGGTGAGCAGGGCCTCTGGGTAGCCGGAGGGCATTTGGCACCGAGATGCGAATACGGAACGGGCGGCGTCGAGCCAACCCGCATCCCGGGTAATCGCCAGCTAGCCGCATCATCATATGCACTCGGCGCGTGAAGCGTCGTCTCTGCCGGCCATGCGGGGAGGTCGAGGAGGCGCGGCTCTCAAACTGTCTACCCTGGTAGTCAGTCCGAGGCGGGAGCTGATCAGATGGTGGAAGCGAGAGAGCTAGGCTTGCAGGCACTGCGGCTGGGCGACGCCGCGGGGGCTGCCGCGCATCTGGAACGTGCGACGCGCCAGATGCCGACGGACGCCGTGGCCTGGGGGGCGCTCGGGATTGCGCTCTGCCGGTTGGGCCGGACGGATGAGGGCGTCCATGCGCTCCGTCGAGGAGTGATGAATGCCCCGCACCAGGCATCCCTGCACCACAATCTGGGCAAGGCTCTGGAAGCTGGTGGGAAGCCTGAGGATGCCGCAGCTTCCTACCTGCGGGCCGTTCAATTGGACGCTAACTACGCCCCGGCCGTGCAGGCACTGGAGCGATTGTCGGGTGCCCGGGCCGATCCGCAAGGCGCGGGTGGCACGGCATTCCCTTTTGAACTACCGGGAAGCCAGGCGGTGGAGCCCGCGAGTAGCCCCGACACCCCAGCCTGGTCTGCGCCCGTGGTTCAGGCATCTCCGCTGCCGCCCGCCTGGGCTGCGCCGCCCACCCCTTCGGCGGGCACCCCCGGCTTGCACAGCTCCGCTCCCCCGTCGAGCCCGTACCGGACGAGTCCGGCACTGGCACCTGCGCCACCACCGCCACAGAGCAGTAATGCGGCGCTCTTCTGGGCGCTCGGGTTGGGGGGAGCAGGCTGCCTCGCTGTGCTGGGCCTGGTGGTATTCTCAATTGCTCTGCCGGTGATCACCCAGGCCCGCAACGCCGCCCAGCGGGGCGCTGAGCGAAGGATCAGGACCCCAACCGTGCCGCAGTTTGAGCCACCGCGCTTCGAGTCACCGCGCTTCGAGTCACC
>CAZSRZ010000034.1:30524-44875 GCA_964609085.1 uncultured bacterium
CAACCGTGCCGCAGTTTGAGCCACCGCGCTTCGAGTCACCGCGCTTCGAGTCACCGCGCTTCGAGTCACCCCGATTCCAGTCACCCCGATTCCAGTCACCCCGATTTGAGCCGCCACGGTTCGAGTCACCGCGATTTGAGCCACCACGCCTCGAACCACCCCGACTTGATCCCCCCCGACTTGAGCGTCCGGACCTCAACGGCCCCGGCGGGTTGGGGCGGCCCGGAGGACTCGGCACGGGTGGCGGAATCGGGGGCCCAGATAGGATCGGGCCGGACAGGATCGGGCCGGGAAGTGGCTTCGGCCCGGTCGGCGGGCCGGGTATCCCGAGCGGACCGCCGTTCGGGCCGGGCGGCCGTGTCGGCCCGGGCAACCCCTTCAGACCGGGGGGAAGCAGTGGGTTTCCCGGAGCGAGCGGAAACTGACGCTATCCCGTGGACGTGAAGCGCACGATCAACCGGTTCTCCTCGTAGCGGGCACCGGCGACCGCCAGCCGGCGCACGGAAAGCGGCAACGGCAACTGGCGTCGCTGGCCTGCCGCCTCAAGCACCAGGCCGTCCGGGACGGCGTGCAAGCGGAACTCACCGCGCTGCAGCCCGGGAAGTCGCAGGCAGAGCTCGCCGCCGTCCGAATGCTCCGACCAGGTGATCACACTGCCGCTTGACCACACTGCCGCGGGGTCCCGGTCTTCATAGAGCGACTCCCCCAACGCGGCCAGCGCCGGGGCACCGAGGACCTCTCCAGGCTGCAGTGGGATTCGCAGCAGTGGCAGCGGGTCGAACTCCTGCGAGGCTTCTGCGAGCAACCGCGCCTGTCGACAGGACCACGCAGCCAGCCACGACCCGTCCGGCTGTGCGGGCAACTGTTTGTTCGCGATGATGCCGTCGACGGACATGCCGAGCAGACACGTCCAGATCAGTGCCCGCCGGGTCTCTCGCAGGCTCGCCCCGTCCGGGTTCATCACGAGGCGCACGGAGACGCGGGTCGAGTCGGCGAGCATCGCGCCCATTTCCCGAACCTGTCGGAACCAGTCATCCATCTCGCGCAGGGCACCGTCCGAAGGAACCGGCCAGTTGAAGACCTCCGCCACCGGGCGCATCCGGTTGAGCATCCCGCGATCGAAGGGATGGTACCGGGCCAAGAACCATTGGAGCACGTCCGGCAGCCGCAAGTACTTCAACAGATCTCCGGTGGGCGGAGCGTCGATGATCACGGCACCGAACTCCCCCGCCTCGCACAACTCGTGGAGGCGCAGCAAGGCAAACACCTCCTCCATTCCCGGCAGGACGGCGCACTCCTCGGCCACGAGGCCAGGGATGGCGTCCCGGGTGCCGAGCAGCGATCGGAAGAAGGCCACCACATCCCCCCAGCGGCGGTTGATCTCGCGCGAGGTGTTGATCTCCAGACCCCAGAGCCCCGGGCTCAACAGGTTGGGTTCGCCGCCGATCGGCAGTTGGAAGAGGTCCCCGAGATTGTGGGCGCTGTCGATGCTCGCGACCAGGGTCGGCACGCCGCGGGCGGCGCAAGCGAGAGCGGTAGCCGCGGCCACGGTGGACTTGCCCACACCGCCCTTCCCCGCCATGAGGATGATCCGCGGCCTGTTCACTGGCGCCCTCGGCTCAGACGGAGAACGTGATCTCCGGAAGCTCCTTGATCACACCGACTTCGTGCCCGCGTCGGAGGAAGAGCCGGATGGCCTCGCGGCCCGCCTCGCCCATGTCGAGCGTCCAGTCGTTCACGTACATCCCCACAAACCGGTCTGCCAATGACCGATCCATGCCTCGTGCGAAGCTGAGAGCGTAGTCCAGCCCCTGCTGACGATGTTCCAGGCCGAAGGCGATACTCGCATGCAGGATCCGGGACAATTGCGCCATCCGCTCCGGCCCCAGATCTCGCCGGATCACGTTCACGCCCAGCGGCAGAGGCAGACCGGTTTCCCCCGTCCACCATCGGCCCAGATCCACCAGGCACTTCAGGCCAAGTTCGCCGTGCGTCAGTTGACCCTCGTGGATCAGCAACCCGGCGTCATACGTCCCGGCCGCTACCGCCTCCATGATCTCGTTGAAGGGGACCACCTCGAACTCGAACTCAGGCAGCCACAACCGCAGCGCGAGATAGGCGCTCGTCATCGTGCCCGGGATGGCGATTGTCCGGCCGGCAATGGCCTCGCGAGGAAGCTCCTCTCGGGCGACGAGCATGGGGCCGTAGTTGTCGCCCATACTGGCGCCGTGCGGGAGAATCGCGTAGCGGTCGGCCACGTAGGCATAGCCATGCACGGAGATGGCGGTGGTGTGCAACCGGCCTTCCAGCGCCCAGCGGTTAAGGGTCTCGATGTCCCGCAGGATGTGTTCGAACTCATAGCCCTCCTCATCGACGAGGTGATGGGCGAGGCCATAGAACATGAAGGCGTCATCCGAGTCCGGGCTGTGGCCGAGCGTGATCTTCATTTCAGGCATCCTATGATGTCAGCCAACCAATCCGCCTCCGCGGCAATGGTCGTGTCGGGGCCGTGCCCCGGATATACCCGGGTGGTTCCGGGAAGAGTGAGGAGGCGGGCAAGGCTGCGGCCCATCGCCGCGGGGTCAGAGCCAGGCAGGTCGACGCGGCCGTAGCCCTGGTGGAAGAGGAGATCACCCCCGAGAATGATCTGCTGCGCGGCGGAGTGCAGCAGGATATGGCCCGGAGAGTGGCCCGGCACATGCCAGACATCCCAGACGTCTTCGCCGAGCGTCAGTCGATCTCCATCGTGAAGCGGTTGATCGATCCGCACGTCGGGCATCGGGTACGGCAGGCCGTAGAGCGTGGTCTGCGGCATCGCCATCAACGCCGCCTCCAGAGGGTGAGCGGCGATGGGGATTCCGGCCTCTTGGTAGTGCCCGGCGTCCAGCATGTGATCGAAATGACCGTGCGTGAGGAGTGCCCGGGTCAGCCGGAGTTTGCGTGATCGCACCCACTGGTCCACCAGCCGATACGTGTCGAGTGGGGCGTCGGCAACCCAGGCTTCGCCGGACGACTCGTGCCAGATGAGGTAGGTGTGGGTTTCGACAGGGGGACCGGTCCAGCGCTTGATCTGCACCTTCTGCGTGCTCCGCGGCAGGCGTCCTGGACGGGATCCGGGCAGGAACACGGCATTCTATCACGCGCTTCGGCGCCGCCTCGGCCCCGGGGTTTGTCGAAACTCCTCCTTGTGGGCGGTTTCTAGGACGACAACCAATCTCCCGGCCCCGCCGGGCAAGCCACAGCGACATCCAGCGGCGCGCGCAAACTACCCCGCGCGGCGAGGAGACGTCATCGGCCAGGAGACCACGATGGCTCGGGCACTTCAGATACCCCTCGCGGTGCTCTTCATGCTGGGAGTGGTGCCTGCGTATGCCGCTCCGCAGGTCCGCGTGCGGTCCGCCGCGCCGAAGCGGCCGGCGGCCACACCCGGTCCGAAACTCGTCTCCCTAGAGTTGCGGCCCCGGAACAGCCAGTTTTCGGGCCCTGGGGCCTGAGCCCGGGTCGTCGTCCTGGGGCCGTACAGGGACGGCTCACTGCATCACGATACGCGCACGGCGACCTATGCGACCTCCCGCCCGGCCGTCGTCTCCGTCTCTCGGGCGGGCGAACTGCGTCCGGTGGCGGATGGCTCGTCGGAGCTGAAAGCGTTCGTAGGGAAGGTCGGGGCAAGGGTGCCGGTGATGGTGAGCGCCAGCCGCGGAGAGGCCGTGACGAGCTTCGCGCGGGAGATCATTCCGCTGCTGACACAGTCCGGATGCAACGGACTCAATTGCCATGGCTCCCCTGCGGGCAAGGCAGGATTCAAGCTCTCGATGTACGGATTCGACGCCGCCGCGGACTACGCCGCGCTGGTCAAGCAGCCCCGATCGGCCCCAGAGAAGGGTACCCGGGTCGAGGCTGGGACCCCTGAACGAAGCCTTGCACTCCTGAAGGCAACGCTTCGGGTCCCGCACCAGGGAGGCATGCGCTTCAAGGCCGACTCGCCGGAGGCGCGGCTGCTGGAAGGCTGGATCAAGGCCGGATGCCCGACCGAAACCGACGAACTGGCTCCGACCGTGGCGGAGTTGACCCTCTTCCCTACGGAGCGAGTCTTCGCACGCACGGGTGAGCGGCAGCGGCTGGTGGTGATGGCCCGCTACACCGATGGTTCCGAGGAGGATGTCACTCGCCGCTCGCTGTTCGTGAGCAACGACGACACGGTCGCCCGCGAGGAGGACGGTGAGGTCGTGACCTCGGGCCTCGGCGAGACATCCGTATTCGCCCGCTACCTCGGGCGGGTCGGCGTTGCCCAGGTGCTGGCTCCGCCGCCGGTGCGACCGCCGGCATCAGGCTATGCCGGGTTCCAACCCGCGAACTTCATCGACACGCTCTCCCTGGCGAAATGGAGACGCATGGGGTATGCGCCGTCCGACCCCGCCACGGACGCGGAGTTCCTCCGGCGCGTCTCCCTGGATCTCACGGGCACCCTGCCACGGCCCGATGAAGTCCGGTCGTTCCTGTCCGACACGGTGCCCGACAAGCGGAGCCGCAAGATCGACGAACTACTGGGGCGGCCCGAGTATGCGGACTGGTGGACGCTGTTCTGGGGTGACCTGCTCCGCAACAATAGCCGGCTGGTGCAGCCGGACGGTGCTCGCGCCTACCGAGACTGGGTCCGGCTCAGGGTGGCCGAGAACAGACCCTACGATCAGTTCGTTCGCGAACTGGTGACCGCCACCGGCCGGAACTTCGAGAACGGGGCTGTGAACTACTTCCGCGTGACTCGAACCGCGCCCGAAGTCGCTGAGCAGACTGCGCAACTCTTCCTGGGGATCCGCCTGCAGTGCGCCCAGTGCCATAACCACCCATTCGAGAAGTGGACCCGGACCGCCTACCATCAGTTCGCCGCGATCTTCGCCCGCACAACCACCAGGGGCATCGCTCGCAATGAAGTCGAAATCGTCGTCAACCCCCGCGGCGAGTACCGCAATCCTGAGAACAACCAGGTCCTGAGCCCAGCGGTGCTGGATGATGCGCAGCCGGAGATGCCGACCGAGAAGGACCGACGCGAGGTGCTGGCGGAGTGGCTGGTGCGTGGCGAGAACAAGCTGTTCGCCCGGAACCTGGTCAACAGGCTCTGGGGGCAGCTATTCGGCCGAGGCCTGATCAACCCGGTGGATGACGTGCGCGTGACCAACCCGGCGGTCAATGAGGCGCTGCTCTCTCGGCTGGCGGAAGAGTTCGTCAGGGGCGGGTTCGACGTGAAGCAGATCCTGCGCACGATCGCGAACTCCCGCACCTACCAGCTTTCGGTGCGAGCGAATCGGTGGAACAGCGGCGACACCGTGAACTTCAGTCGCTCCTACCATCGTCGGCTGAAGGCGGAAGCACTGCTCGATGCCATCTGCCAGGCCACCAACGTGCCCGAGAACTTCGGCAACGGCAATCCTCCGGGCACGCGGGCCATCCAACTCATCGACAACCGCCAGCCCAGCTACTTCATGGACATTTTCGGTCGGCCTCGGCGGGAGGTGGTCTGCACCTGCGAGCGCGAGGAAACCGGCAACCTGACGCAGGCCCTCCACTTGATCAACGGCACCACGCTGCAGAACAAGCTCACCAGCCCGGCGGGGCGGATCGCGGACTGGATTCGCAGCGGTCGTACAGACGGGGCAATCATCGAAGAGCTCTACCTGTGGACGATCAGCCGACCGCCCACGGCAGAGGAGCTTCGAAGGGGATCCGACTTGCTGGCCGCTGCGGGTCCGCCGGAGGCGACCGGTGCGGCCCAGACAGCCCGAAAGAACACGCTGGAGGATCTCGCCTGGGTCCTCCTGAACTCACGAGAGTTCCTCTTCAATCACTGACCCGGTGGGTCCAGCGCCTCGGCGCCGGAAGGGAGAATCGAATGAAGGACGTCCTACTGAACGGCCGCGGACTGCGCAACTGCGAAGGGGCAACGCGCAGGGATCTGCTCAGCGTCGGAGCTCTCTCGGCCCTCGGCCTCTCCCTCCCCGGCATCCTGCGGATGGAACAGGCGCAGGCGGCTACTGGGGCGCCCGCCACCGAAAAGAACTGCATCCTGCTCTTCATGAACGGCGGGCCCAGCCACATCGACACCTGGGATCCGAAGCCGGACGCGCCCGCGGAGTTCCGGGGGGAGTTCGACGCCATCTCGACGAATGTCGACGGGATCCAAATCAGCGAACACCTCCCGCAGTTGGCGCGCGTCGCGGACCGCATGGCCATCGTGCGCAGTCTCACCAGTCCGGAAGGCAGTCACGAGCGAGCCTGTCACTACATGCTGACGGGGTACCGCGTGCTGCCGACGCTGGAGTACCCGGGCTACGGCTCAGTGGTACAGAAGGAAAAGGGCTTCCGTGGTAGCCTGCCGCCGTACATCGCCATCCCGCAGACCCTCCGAGGCGGCGGCGGCGGGTATCTCGGAACGGTCAGTCAGCCGTTTAGCTGCGGCGACCCCGGTGCCGCAGGGAGCTTCAACGTCCGCGACGTCACCATCCCGGTCGGCGAGGAGCGGATGCGATCTCGCGCGGAACTGCTCCGCAAGCAGGACGCCTCGTTCCGAACCAACGATCCGGATAAGACCCTGGGTGCGCTGGACGAGTTCTATCAGCGAGCTTACGACCTGGTGACATCCCCCGAGGCGAAGCGGGCGTTCAACCTGAGCCAGGAGCCAGATGCCGTCAAGTCGCGTTACGGCAAGACGAGCCTGGGCATGGGGTGTCTGCTCGCCCGCCGCCTCATTGAGGCAGGGAGCCGCTTCGTGACCATCTCACACCCGGGTTGGGACACCCATGGCCAGAACTTCAAAAACCTGCGGGATCGGCTACTGCCGCCCCTGGACATGGCTATGTCCGGACTGATCCAGGATCTGACCGATCGGGGTATGCTGGAAAACACCCTCGTCCTCTGGATGGGAGAGTTCGGGCGCACCCCGAAAATCAACAAGACGGCGGGCAGGGACCACTACCCACGGTGCCAGAGCGTGGTCTTCGCCGGCGGCGGTGTCCGAGGTGGGCAGGTCGTCGGCAAGAGCGACGCGACGGCGAGCTTGCCCGCCGAACGGCCTGTGGCTCCCGAAGACATGGCTGCGACGATCTACCAGCTTCTGGGAATCGACGGCACCCGTACGTTCCAGACCAGCACCGGACGCCCAATTCGGGTTGTCGAGCGAGGCCAGGTGGTCAGGGAAATCACCGGATAGCCCGAGTCCCTGACCTGACCGGGTGAAAAACCAGCACCATCCGCCGCAGGAGGCCGAGATGAGACTTCGTCCGTTCATCGCACTGCTCGCCCCCCTCGCGGCGGTCGCGAGCCTCGCCTGGGCTCAGAACGCCCTGCAGCCCGGTGACCTGCAGCCATTACTGGCGCAGGTGGGCCGCGTGCAGGAGGCGCTGACAACCCTCGGCGCGCCGCTCTCGGCCGCCGACCGGAAGGCCATCGAGGGCGCCCGAGAGCTGTCGGACACCACCGCTGCCTTTGACCGGATCCAGAAAGTGCTCGACCGGCGCTGCCTCTACTACGTAACCATCAACCCGGAAAGCCGAGTGAAGGCCGCCGCGGGTCCGGCCAGGCCCGAGTTGACCCAGGGAGGCTGGACAACCTTTCTCATCAAGCTCCGCAATGAGGCCGGGGTTACCGCTCCGCTCCGTCTGGAGAGCAAGAACGCGGGCTCGCTCGCCGGTGCCCGCGCCGACGAGGTGCTCGATCGGTGGCTGGAGATCACCGCGCACACGGCGGCGCCCCTCGCTGCCCGGCTCTCCGGTCTGCCCCTCGAGTACCGCGTGGTGTCCCTCTACTCGCGAGACCGAGGCAAGCGGGAGGCGCGCGTGGGATTCAACGTGGGCCAGGGGACGCAGGACCTGGGCTTCCGGAGCGACGTCGACACCCTGTTCGAGTGCCGGCCCGCCCATGCACTGAAACTGCGGCTCCTGGATGAGCTGGGAAAGCCCACTACCGCAGGCATCACCGTCCGTGATCCACAGGGGCGGGTTTATCCCTCACAGGCAAAGCGCCTGGCACCCGACTTCGCCTTTCATCCGCAGGTGTACCGCGCGGACGGCGAAACGGTGAGCCTGCCGGCTGGGGAGTTCACGTTTGAGGTCAGCCGGGGGCCGGAGTACCTGACGCAGCGGCGCACGGTGCGGGTGACGGGTGGCCGTTCGCAAACAGAGCGTTTCCAACTCGAGCGCTGGATCGATCCCGCCGCCTCCGGATGGTGGTCCGGGGATCACCACATCCACGCCGCCGGCTGCGCCCACTACGAGAAGCCGACCGAAGGAGTGCTGGCGACGGACATGTTCCGCCACTGCATGGGGGAAGACCTGAAGATCGGTGCCAACCTGACCTGGGGTCCGTGCTTCGACTACCAGAAGCAGTTCTTCACCGGCCAGGTGGACAAGGTCTCTCGCTATCCCTACCTCCTCCGATACGACGTGGAAGTGTCGGGGTTCGGATCCCACGAATCGGGCCACCTCTGTCTGCTGCGCCTGAAGGACCAGATCTATCCCGGCGGCAACAGCAAGACGCACTGGCCCAAGCTGTGCCTCAACACTTATCGGTGGGCCAAGCGCCAGGGAGCCGTCTGCGGCCCTGCGCACTCGGGCTGGGGCCTCGAGGTGGCAACGGCCGACCTGCCCAACTACGTCATCCCGCCGTATTCCGGCATCGGCGCAAATGAGTACGTGGTTGATGTAACCCACGAGCTTCCCGGCCCGACGGGTGCCCCGGTGCCGGCGGTGGATTTCATGTCGACCGTCGACACCCCCTACGTCTGGGAGCTGAACATGTGGTACCAGACGCTGAACTGCGGTTACCGGACCCGCGCAAGCGGCGAAACTGACTTTCCCTGCATCTACGGGGAACGGGTGGGGCTCGGCCGCTCCTATGCCTGGTTGCCCGGAAAGCTGGACTACGATAGCTGGTGCGAGGCGATTCGCAATGGTGCCAACTACGTTGGAGATGGGCGCAGCCACCTGATTGACTTCGCCCTCACCGCCGGCTCGAAAACCGTGAAGCTGGGGCGGGAGGGGAGCGAGCTACGGCTGGACGGGCCCGGAACCGTGACGGCAACCGCGCGCGTGGCCGCGATGTTGCCGCTTGCGCGAGAGGTCGGCATCCGCGAGCGACCGTACAACCAGAAGCCCTACTGGCACCTGGAGCGCGCCCGAGTGGGTGAGGGGCGGGATGTCCCCGTGGAGCTGGTGGTCAACGGCTACCCGGTGGAGCGCCGTCTCCTCCGGGCGGATGGGCACATCGAGGAGATGCGCTTCACCACACCGATCCGCCATGGGAGTTGGGTGGCCCTGAGGATCTTGCCCTCATCCCACACCAACCCGATCTTCGTGACGGTGGGGGGCAAGCCGATCCGCGCCAGCCGACGTAGTGCGGAGTGGTGCCTGAAGGGGGTCGACCAGTGCTGGAGCCAGAAGCAACGCTTCATCGCTCCCGGCGAGATGAACGACGCCCGGGAGGCCTACGAGCACGCCCGCCAGGCGTACCGGCGTATCCTCGCAGAGTCGGCCGCCGAGTAGCCGCATCTCGCTCGAAACCCCCGGGTGCCGGCTGGGCACCCGGGGGTTTCGGGAAGCGCCGACTAACGGCCCGGGGCGGTGGTCAACCGGAAGTCATCCGTGCGGAACGGCGACGCGGGGAGGCCAGCCTTGTTCCAGAGGTTGACCACGGGGAAGTTCGCCCAGCCGTAGCGAACGGCGACCGGCTGCGCTACCTGCGGCGAGGAGACGACCACCCGATCCTTCTCCACCCTGGCCTCGGCATTGAACCACTTGCCATCAGCGCCGGCGATGGTGAAGCCCAGCAGCGAGCCGCCCTTGACCACCAGCCCACCGCTGAGGTGACCAAAGCTGAGGCGCGCTTCGCTGCCTTTGACCTGCAGGCTGCTGAAGGTTGGACCTTCGGCCGGGACGCGCTTCACGTAGTCTCGGTTGAGCGCCAGGTAGGCAAGCCGGCGCCCGACGGGCTCCTTCTGGCGGGGGTGGATGTCCGCTTCCTCGCCCACGTCTGTGATCACGGCCATGCCGGTGTTCACCAGATTGATCGACGTCTGGCGCTGCGCCTCTCGCAGCTCTGCCCAGGCGCTCTCGCCGGGCTCCTTCGTGATCGCCATGAACGGGGCGAGCTGGACGAAGTAGAAGGGGAACTTGCCCTGGCGCCAGTCTGACCGCCAATTGCGGATCATCGCCGGGAAGAGCGAGTGGTACTGATGAGCGCGGCCAGCGTTGGACTCGCCTTGATACCAGATCGCGCCCTTGATGGCATAAGGGATGAGTGGGGCGATCATCGCGTTGTAGAGCACGGCGGGCCGGTTGGGGTTGCCCGGATCCTCGGGGTTGGTGGGTGGGCGAGGCGCGTTGGGCGGTTGCTGCCCGGCGGCACGTGCCTGCGCGGCCTGGCTATCGTAGGCCACCATGCGTGCCCGATGGACGAGGAGGGCACCGGGGTAGTCCCGCTTTGCCTTCTCCTGACGCTCGAGCAGCCCCCACTCGCTCTCGCGTGCCTGGAGAGCGGGCCGCGACATCCATGCCTCGCAGATGGTGCCGCCCCATGCCGTCTGGATGACGCCGACGGGCACTTTTAGGGCGCGGCGGAGTTCGCGGGCAAAGTAGTAGGCCACCGCGGAATAGCTGGGCGAGGTCTGCGAGGTGCACTGTGTCCAGCTCCCGGTCACGCTCGACAGCGGGGTGTTCGACGTGGCGTGGGCCACCTTGAAGAACCGAAGCTGCGGGTCGGCGGAGACGGGGATGTCTTCCTGCGACCGCGCGGTGGCGGAGAGCGGCCACTCCATGTTCGACTGACCGCTGGCAATCCAGACCTCGCCGATCAGGACGTTGTTGAACTGCACGGTATTGCTGCCGGCGATCACCAGCGTGTGCGGTCCGCCCGCCGGCATCGGTGGGAGATTCACGCGCCAACTGCTGCCGCGCGTGGTGGTGGTTGCCTGGACCTTACCCAGCTTCACGGTGACGACTTCACCGTCGCGGGCCTCACCCCAGACGGGAATGATCTTCCCGCGCTGCAATACGGCGTTATCCGTGAAAATGGAGGCCGGACGAACGGCGGCCCGGGCGGGCGTGACAGACAGGGCGACGGCGATCGCCGCCAGCACCCTGCCGGCGTGAACGAGATGCGTGAAAGACATAGAGAGCAGACTCCTCGTCGCTCTTGTCGGACGTCGACGCAGCAAGTTCCTGCCCGGAAGGGAATTCCGCCCGTCCGCGCCGAACTCCCAGCCTGTGGGCGCCGCCGCGGCGCCCAGGGAGAGATGTCGTGATATCCCGTAGACCATCAGTCCGCTTCTGGGCCGGCGCCTTGCTGGGGCTGGGCGTTGCCGGCGTGATTGCCCTGCGATCGGCCAACTCAGCCGTCAACGAGGTGAAGCAAATCGCCCCGAGCGTCTACTTCCACGAAGGCGACCTGAAGGGATCGGGTCACTGCAACAACGGTTGGGTCGTATTCGATGACTACGTGGTCGTGATCGATGCCAACTTCCCCTCGGGCGCCGAAGTGATCATCCCCAAGATCAAGGCCATCACCAATAAGCCGATCCGGTTTGTCGTGGACACGCACCATCACGGCGACCACGCCTACGCAAACCAGGTATGGGTCGACAACGGCGCCGTCCCGGTAGCGAACAGCGGCGTACTGGAAGAGATGAAGAAGTACGAGACCGGGCTGTTCGGGGGCCCCCCCGGCCGCTGGGAAGACGCGGCGAAGACACGGGCGGATGTGGCAAAGAGCCGGCTGAAGGCACCGACCGTCCTCTTCCCCCGCCAGATGGACTTTGACGACGGGACACGTCGCCTCGAACTGCACTACCTGGGTGTGGCGCACACCCACGGCGATACCTGGGGCTGGATGCCCAAGGAAAAGGTGCTGTTCACGGGTGATGCCTGTGTGAACGGGCCCTACAATTACACCGGGGACGGCAACATCGGCGACTGGATCAAGACGCTTGAAGCCGCCCGTCGGCTGAAGCCCACCATCGTGGTCCCCGGCCATGGCCCCCTCGGCGACGGCAACCTGCTCGAAGACCAGCGGCTCTACTTCGTAACGGTTCGGCAGCAGGCCAAGCTATTGCTGGATGCCCACGGATCGCCCGCCGAGGCGAAGGCTCAGCTTGACCGCGTGCGGGCCACCGTGGAGAAGCAGCCGCGGATCAAACGGTTCGTAGGCGACTTTTTCGCGGCCCAGGTCGAGAAGGCATACGTGGAACTCGGCGGCAAGCCGTTCCCGCAGAGCGCCCTCATTGGGGACCACGACCGGCACGCGCGAGCGCATCAGCTCGACCTGCGCAGCCTGGGTGCCCCGATGCAGTGGCGGCGCGATCGGCTGGCGTCCCGGCAGGCGAAGTGACCCGGTGGGGCGGCTTGCTGCCCCGCATCACCCCATATCGGCCACGCGGACAGGCCGCCCCTCGGCGGCACTGCGGTTCATCGCCAGGCTCACCGACAGGCTGCGCACCGCATCCGCATAAGGGCTCCGGATGGCGCTCGCATCGCCGGACCGGACAGCCTGGATGAACACCTCGTCGATGCCGGGTCCCGCGGGCGATTGCTCCTCCGTCATCCCGGCCTGGTGCACGGTCAGCTTCCCGAGCGTCCAGGTCAGCATGGCATCTTCATAGAGGAGGTCCACCACGTTGGTGTGGCCCCAGCCCTGCGCAAAAGCCCAACTGGTCGTGAGCGACCCCACTGCGCCGGATGAGAATTTCAGCGAGACGGCGTTGAAGTCGGGGCAGTCGATCTCCCGCAGCACCTGATTGGTCGCAGCGCAGTAGACCTCTTCGATCTCTCCTACCAGGCAGCGCAGGATGTCGATCGTGTGCGTGGCCTGCTCCACCAACTGCCCTCCGCTAGACGCCATGCGACGCAGCCACGTGTCCGGGTCCCCTGCCCCAGTGTTGCACCAGTAGCGACCCAGGGCCAATCCGATCCGCTTGCCGGCCAGGATGCGCCACGCCAGATCGACCGTGCCCCCGTAGCGAAGTTGATAGCCGACCGCGGTCAACACCCCGGTTTCCGCCACCCGCTGTTCGATCTCCCTTGCCTGGGCCATTTCGATCGCAACAGGCTTCTCCACGAGGAAGGGGAGCCCTCGATCGAGGGTGTCCAGTTCCGGTGCCCCGTGGGCGTGCACCGGGATGCTGATGTAGACACAGCGGAGACCGCGGTGGTCCAGGAGGGCGCGGTGGTCCGTGTAGGCGACGGCCCCGGTCTCGTCGGCCGCACGCTGGGCCAGCTCCGGTACCACATCGCAGACGGCAACCACTTCGGCGCCCGCCACGTCGCGCAGTCTGCGCATGTGACCACGCGCATTGCCGCCGCACCCGATAAACCCGATCTGTACCGGCTCACGCACGGACCCACTCACCGGAGCCTCCTGCGGACAGCATCGTCCGCTCGCCGAATTTCGAAAAGTGTAACAGAAGCGAACCCCACCATCCCGGACGCCGTCCCAACGGATGGCGGGATCCAGGCGTCCAGGCTTCCCGGGGGATTGCGGGAAGTCGCGAGTGGGGGATATACTGACGCCTCTACTTCCCGGAGATGGGGTCGCGAGTTGGCCATCCGTTCGACGAACAGCGTGTGGGGCATGGGGGGGAGCGGTCGATTGCCGCTTCGCGCCTGACGCCCTGTCCGGGATCACACCCCCTTCCAGAGCGCCGGCGCCCCCGGCGCTTTTTGCTGCCTGCCCTGACGCCGCCCCTACTGCACGATGGATTTCCCGACGACGAGAGGATACCGAAATGCCTGCTGAAACGATGGACCAACTTGTGTCGCTGTGTAAGCGACGCGGTTTCCTGTTTGCCGGCAGCGAGATCTACGGTGGTCTGCAGGGCACCTTCGACTACGGCCCCCTCGGCGTGGAGCTGAAGAACAACCTGAAGCGGCTCTGGTGGCGGCACAACGTCTACGAGCGGGACGACATGGAGGGCCTCGACTCGGCCATCCTGATGAACCGGTACGTCTGGCGCTACTCCGGCCACGAAGACACGTTCGCGGACATGCTGGTCGACTGCAAGACCTGCAAGGGTCGCTTCCGAGCGGACAAGCTGACGGAAGCGCAGTGTCTCAAGTCGCCGAAGCTCTGCCCAGGCCAGTGTGAGGGCGAGTTCACCGAGCCCCGTGCGTTCAACATGATGTTCCGGACCAGCGTCGGCCCCGTTTCGGATGCCGAGTCGTTCGCGTATCTTCGACCCGAGACAGCCCAGGGCATCTTCGTGAACTTTCGAAACGTGCTCGATTCCACGAACCGGAAGCTGCCGTTCGGCATCGCCCAGATCGGCAAGGCGTTCCGGAACGAGATCACCCCGCGGAACTTCATCTTCCGCG
>CAZSRZ010000035.1:0-44404 GCA_964609085.1 uncultured bacterium
CGGAGGTCGAATCCGTCGTCGGCGACGGATCCACGCTCCCTCACGGTCGTGGTTCGGCGGGGCTTAGTCGGAATTCGTGGACTGGACCGACCGGCGATTGCGGTTCCACGCTCGCTCATGGTAGGGCTCAGCGCGCGTCGGTAGCCCCGGCCGACCTCCAATCTTCGTCGAAGTAGCCTGCGGCGACCGCCTGTTCGTCTGTTGGACGGGACGAACCCAGTCGCATCACCGCCCAGTCTCCAAGCCGGGGGAAGAGCAGGTAGTTCAACAGGTTGAGCTCGGCCTCGTGGAATGTGTGCCCACTGTTGAGCACCAGGTACTTCCCCGAAGCTCCGGGCAGCGGTGACGCCGTGATGAGCGCTGGGGCATGCGTTCGCGCGTCATAGGTCTTCCCGCCTAGCTGCAATCGACCACGTGACCAGCGGACGGGCAGCCGGGGCAGCGCGCGGCGAATCCAGGGGTTGCTGCCGGGATCTCCGAACAGGATCAGGTGATATCGTCGCAGATCCTCCGGGGTCACTGCGGTGTCATCCTTAATGGGCAGGTCGCCGCGAAAGAACCGTCGCCACTCTGCGGCAAAGCGGTCCAGCGACGCTTCGGCCCAGGCCCCCGGCCGGGGGTTCCACGCCGTCCCGGTTCCGCGGACGCAGAGGAAGGGAGCGGTGAACGCATCATCAATGGGACCCTGCAGGCCGGGCAGCTTCCCCGAGAGATTAGCCTCCGCGGAGCCCGGCGATGCTCGCCAACCGGCACGCTCACGCTGGAGAAGCACGCCGCGCTCTCGACGCCTCGGCAGTGGCACGAGCCGCCCGGCCACGAGGAGGCGGGCACCATCCCCCTGTAGCGCCGGCGGCCGCAGCAGCAGTCCGGTGATGTTGACGGGCGGTTCCAGCCGAACGCTGCCATCGCCCTCCATGTGTGCGCGAATCTCCGCCCGCTCGTAGTGTCGGCACAGACCCTTCAACTCGACCCAGTGGCACCGGGCGTATTTCAAGGTCCAGGTGACGAACCGGATGTCTCGTGGAGCCCGATCGAGGCCCGGCGAAACGTGCTGCTCAATGCGGCGCAGTTGCTCCTGAAAGGTTGTCGGGTCCTGGACATGCGCTGTCCCGGGCGAGATGAGGTTGACCATCTTCAGGCCCTCCCGCTCCATGGCCCGGCTCATGATCACGTGTGCCTGAAAGAACGGGTCTTTCTCTCCCATCGCGCCGATAGCGGGGATCATGCCCGCATTGGCTGCGTAGTCGACGGAGTCGAGCATGTGAAGCGCCCGCTCCTGATGCTCGGGCAGCGGGCCAACCTTCACGAAACCGGCGATGGGCGACAGGCTGAACTGATGCGTGTCCACATATCCGCAGTAGGGGCCGAGAGCGACGAATCGGTCAGGGTGCTTGAGGCCCAGATGCCACGTGCCGGAAGCGCCCATGGACATTCCCCGCAGAACGATGCGGTCCCGGTCAACCCGGTAGGACCGGCAGACGTCCTCGATGGCCTCGAACACATCCGTTTCCCCCGCCCAGCGGTAGCAGTTCTCTACCCGGCCGAGGGGGCGCAGTTCCAGCCAGTCCTGCCGGACAGGTGGGCCACCATCGTCGCCGCCGTCGAACGGCAGCGCAAAGCGCAATTCACTCATGCCGACCGGCCGGGTGCTGCCGTGCAACACCACATCCAACCGCATGGGACGGCTGGAGTCGTAGCTCGCCGGAACGATCAAGCCGTAGGGCTGGGTCGACCCATCCACGGCCGAGATGTAGCCCCGAACGAGCCGGCCCCTCCTCCCCTCCCAGGGAGAGCGGCCCGCCTCCAGTGCACCGATGCGGGCCGCACCTCGCTCCAGGCCGCGTCGGAGCTGGGCGATGTCCGCCGGCGTGAGCTGCTCCTCGTAGTCGATCGCCCAGGTGACCGCCTTGAGAAAGAGATCCGCGTCGCCAAAGCGGTCTGGCCTTCCCGTTTGCCGGTCACGGAGCGCCTGCAGCCGGCGGTGCAGCGAGGCGGTGCGCAGCCTGACTTCGGCGCTCTCCACGGCCGACATGCCGTCGGGGATGTGGCCGGCTGGTGCAGCCGGCGCCGTGCTGACGGCCAGGGCGATGACGACTCCGGCGAGGCGGATGGCCCGGCATCCCACCAGGTTGTCCAGGTGGCGCATGCGGCTAGCCGCCTTCCGTGGCTTGGCAACCTGGTGAGTCGGTTAGGATCATCCGGCAGGTCTCCTCGGCGAGGGCACGGAGGCCGACGCGGTGATATCCGGCGACCCCGGTCAACAGCGTGTCCTGGAAGGGGGCGTGCCAGGCGACGGGTATGGCCGCCGCACCCTGGATGATCCCGATGATCGAGCCGACCGTCGCCCCATTGCAGTCGGTATCGAAGCAGGGCTGGACGGCGCGGGTGAGCGTGGCTCCGAACTCGCCCTTGCCATAGAGCAGGCCCAGGGCGACGATCTCCGCGTTGCTGATCGTATGGCACCAATCGTGGGCCCGGTTTTCGTCCCAACGGGCATGGATATTCTCCACGGCAGCGTTGTAGTCTACGCCCAGGTCGTGATCGGACATCACCCGGCGAACTCCCTCCGCCAGGCGGCAGCGCCGGGGAATCTGTCCCAGCCCCGCTTCCAGGATGATGCGGATGTCGCGAGAAACGAAGGCGGCGGCGATCATGGCCGCGGCCCACATCTCGCCGTAGATGCCGTTCTTCACGTGGCTGATGCAGGCATCCCGCCATGCGTACTCGGCCGCCAGCTCCGGATTCCCCGCCGCCAGGTAACCCCAGAAGTCCGCCCGGATCTGAGCACCGATCCACTCCCGGTAGGGGTTGCGATGCACTGCGGAGTTCGGAGGCGAAATGCCGAGCGTGAAGTTGCGATAGGCTACCCGCTCCGCCGTGCAGGTGTGCAGAATGGGGATCTCCTGCATCCAGAAGGCGGCGACGTGCTCGGGAGTGAAGCCGCGACCGTGACGGGCGGTGATCGCCAGGCCGGTGGTCGTGTAGTTGGTGTCGTCGTCCTCCGGCATTGCGGAGACGGTCTCTATGAAGCACCGTTCGGGGCGGACGTCGTACGTGCGGAGGACTGGCTCGGGCGCGTCAAGGCTGAAGTAGCCATCCAGGGGGAACCGGCCGGTGTCGCGTAGATAGCCCCACATCCGCGGGCGTTTCCATCCCTCAACCGGCTTGCCGAGCAGGCACCCGCAAACCCGGCCGCGCCAGGCGCCGTAGACCTGATCCAACAGAACTTCGGGCGCCGTGTCCAGCTCGGGCAGGGACGGCCGACTCTCCGGTCGCTCGGCCCGAATGCCCGCCAGGTCGGAAGGCTCGTAAAACCGGTAGGCGGCCTCGATGGGCAGCGCCGCGGCGCGGTCGAGGAACATCTCCGCTTCCCGCTGGGCCTGCGGATGCCCCTCCGGATCGTCCAGCGGGAGCGTCAGCAGCCGCTCCACCGCGGCGGACAGTTCGTCGATGGGTTTCCCTTCCTCCCGGCCCTGGCGCAGCTCGGTCTGAACGTCGGTGTGCGAGACGTAGAGCCAGATGTGCCGCAAGGGACAGATTCCGGGAGGAGCGAAGGCCGCACTCGCGGCCTTCGCTCGGAGACGCACCGGCGGGCGCTACGGGCCGCCGGGAAGCTTGTCGGCCTTGATCAGGTCGACGAACTTGGTCTTCTTGTCCGGCCCCAGCATGTTCTCGATCTTCTTCAGCGCCGCGGTCACTTCCGCGGGGCTGGCATTGGCCTTGCCCAGCGCCTTGGCCACTTCGATGCCGTAGACGTTGCGGATCTGCTTGTTCGTGCCCATGTGGCAGATGTTGCACGAAGCGCGATCAAGGTTGCCGCCCGGCTTGACGGCATAGTTCGCTGCGAACGCCGCCTTATAAGGGGGGCGAGCATTGGCACCGATCGGCAGCAGTGCCACAAGGGCCGCTGCCGCCAGGGCGAGGGTGATTCCAGACTTCACGGGGATCTCCGAGGATAAGTTCAGCCAGCCCGGCGAGGCGATGCTCGGCGGGATGGCGGTAGTGATGGCGATCGCCGACGCATCCGGGCGCCGACGAACGGTAGGACGTCGTCACCGTTGTTCAGTCACCCCGCACCTTCCTGCCTGCCGCCACCCACCGACTCACGACGCAGGGATACCCGGACCTCCGGCGCGAACGAGAGAAGGTCGCCGCCGGGTGGTTACGCGGCGGTCCGACGGTGGGAGAACCGAATGTCGTCCTGTGAAACTCTGGCTCTCGGTGTGATGACCAGCCTCCGCGGGGACCCCTTCGAGGCATTTGGGAAGGTGCGAGAACTAGGTTTTCAGACGTGCCAGCTTGGCAACCCTCCGGATGAGTATGTTTACGGGACCCGCGCGGGGGAGTTGACCCGGCGAGCGCGAGAGGCGATGGTCGCCTCCGGCGTCACCGTCACGTCGGTCTGCATCATGTTTAAGGGCCACGGGTGGGATCGGGTGGACGGCCCTCGCACGATTGGGCTGGTGCCCGAGGCGACGCGTGGCGAGCGCGTGGTTCACGCCTGTCGGATGTCGGATTGGTGCCGGGAGTTCGGAGTCGATGCCGTGACCAGCCACATCGGTTTCATCCCCGAAGACCCGGCCGACCCCGCGATTGAGCCCTTCGTCGCGATGATGCGGGCGTTCTGCCGCTTTTGCGCCGCGAATGGACAAACATTCGCCTTCGAGACCGGGCAAGAAACGGCGGAGACGCTCGTGCGGACGATCGAGCAGATCGGCCTGACAGGCGTGGGGATCAACCTCGACCCCGCGAACCTCCTCCTCTACGGCAAGTCTCGACCGCTGGAGGTGGTGGAGCTCGTGGCCCCCTATCTCCTCAATACGCACTGCAAGGACGGTAGGTGGCCGGTGCCCGGAGGTCGGCTCGGAGAAGAGACGCCCCTTGGAGAAGGGGAGGTCGGCATCCGGGAACTGATCCCCGCGCTCTTTCGCGCCGGCTACCGTGGACCGCTGACCATCGAGCGGGAGATCGCCGGCGAGCGCCAGATCGCCGACATCCTTCGGGCCCGCGATCTGCTGGAGTCGATCCGGCAGCCACTCCTGGCCGAACTGGAAGCACGAACCTGAAATGAAGATCCGCGATTTCCGCCTGCTGCCGCTGGTGGGGGCCACTCCCGACGGGGGGTGGACCAGCGGCTGGGACGCCGAGCAGAACCTCCACACCCTCATCGAGATCATCACCGACGAAGGAGTGACGGGTCTCGGATCCGTTTACACCTCGGCGGGTCTGGTCCGCGGCGCGATGGAGGTGCTCCGCCCCTTTCTGATCGGGGCCTCCGCGTGCGACCCCGCCGTGGTCAGCGAGACGATGCACCAGAACACCTTCTGGCAAGGCCGGGGCGGCGCCATCACCCACGCCGTCAGCGGCGTCGACATCGCGCTCTGGGACATTTGGGGAAAGATTACCGGCCAGCCGATCAGCCGTCTCCTTGGCGGCCGTTACCGTGAGCGCATCAAGCCCTACGGGTCCATGTTGATGACGGAACCGGATGACATGGCCGAGCGACTGGAGGCCGGGCTGGACCGAGGATTCCGCGCTTTCAAGATCGGCTGGGGTCCCTTCGGCCGCCGCGACGCCCGCACCGATGAGGCCATCATCGCCGCCTCCCGGGCGGCCGTCGGTCCGGACGTGGAGTTGATGGTGGACGCCGGCGGGTCCGATTGCTACTGGCCGCACGGGTTCAAGTGGGCCATCCAGACGGCGCGAATGCTGGCGAACTATGACGTGACCTGGTTCGAGGAAGCGCTCCGTCCCGACGACATCGAAGGCTACGTCCGGTTGACCGAGCATTCCCCGATCCCTATCGCGTCCTGCGAGGTGCTGACGCGGCGACAGAGCTTCCTCCCCTGGATCGAACGCCGGGCCGTGGACTACATCCAGCCGGACGTGACGAAGGTTGGCGGTCTGACCGAGGAACATCGGATCGCCCAATACGCCGACGAGCACTCCGTTCTCTTCGTGCCGCACGGCTGGAACACGGCGATCGGCCTGGCCGCGGATCTTCAACTCGTTGCGGCGGCGGGGAACGCACGGTGGGTGGAGTACATCACCCCGGCACCCTACATCGAGGACCTCTGCGCGGTCCCGCCCGTGATGGACGCGGAGGGTTACCTCCCCATCCCCGCTGGGCCGGGGCTTGGAGTCGCGTGGAACGAAGACGGGATCGAGCGGCACACCGGTGGGATGCGATTGACGCGCTCGACCGTGTGAGCGCGCCGCCGGAGAGCCAGGCCCTTCAGGGCGTGAAGGTGAGCGGCGAAGGCGTACGGGGTGTAGGGCGGAGCCCAGGTGTGACGGGGGCGGGAGCCGGGGCTACCTCAGCGCCAGTGTAGTAGTGCGTCAGGATCTCCTGGAAACCCGCACCCGCCTTCGCCATTCCGTTGGCACCGTACTGGCAGAGGCCGACTCCATGGCCGTAGCCTCGTCCGGTGAGCACCAAGCCCTCCGGGGTGGCCCGGACCTCGAAGCGGAGGCTGCGCACAACGGACGGGCCCAGGAGATTTCGCCATTCTTCTCCCCGAAACAGACGCGAACCTGTGTCCGCTCCGGCGCGGGGCACTGCCGCCTCCAGGGCCGATGCCGGCCCCAGGAGCAGCTTGGCCACGCGACCGCTCTCGCTGAACTCGAGAAGCTTCAACCGCAGCGCCTCCGCCGCGGTTCGGACCGCCTTCCCAGCGAGAGAGCGGAGCCGGGACCACGTGATCGTGGATTTCCACACGTGAGACCGATTGACCGAGCAGTACTCAGCCGATTCGGGCGAGGGCGCGTCGACGACGGAGCGGAGATACGGGATCACCTTCCCGCCCCGCCATGCAGACTCGCTGGACTCCGTCCTCCCGCCGCAGTCCGCGCTGTAAACGGCGTCGATCACCTCGCCCTGGTAGAGCGCGCAGAGCCCGGAGGTGGCGCGGACCGCGTCGCGAATCTGCGGTCGGACGCCGCCCACGCCCAGATAAACCTGGCAGCGCGTCGTATCGTCCAGTTCGGCGGCGCCAAAGTAAGCCTTTCGGTAGCTGTAGCTCCGGGCGGCGACAGCCTGCGCGCGGATCGCTTCCGGGTGGAAGAGCGCGGGGCACTCCGCGCCGACCACCCCTTCCAGGTAACGCTCCATCCCGGCCTCGTTCACCAAGCTGAGACCTCGGGGTGTGGCCGTGAGCAGCAGCGCATCCGGGTAGTGGCGGGTGAGGCGCCCGACCTGGAGCGAGATGCTCTCGCCTTCCAGGCGAAGGGAGTCGTGCAGCGCTCCTCCCGCGGAAACTCGCCCCCGGGAGACCGAGACCTCCAGCCCCGCGTCCGGGATCGGGATCGACGAGTTGGAGGGCAGGCTGGTCGCCCTGTCACCGCGAAGGGTCGCTTGCCAGCAGGCGCCGAGCGATTCGAGCCGCACGCGGACAGCCGGCAGCTCGGGAACAACCGGTGGAGCTGCCCTTGCGGGGGGCAAAACGGCCAGGGCGCAAATCGCGAGCAGGGTGAGGAGACGCACGACGTGGATCGGTGGGCGGCCGGGGGCGGCTGGGGTGGGGTGGTGAGGCGGAAAGACCGACACGACCTCGATTCGCGGCATCCCCGGGTAGTTCCTCTTCCCGGCGGGCGCCTGGGCCGAACTTGCCCCCGCGGGGGCCGAGGTGGATTCCGGTCGCTTCGGTTGCAGAGTGGGCTCGGGGTGATACTCTTCCGCGAGGCACGCACGCGAGCGTTGTCTTCCTCGGCCCTTGTGATTTAATTCACTTGTAACCGAGCCGACCCAAATCGCCTCTGGCCACCTGCATGCAAATTCCCGTCGACTACCTTTTCGCCGGCATCCTGATGCTGATCTCGTTGGTGCTCCCGCTGACGATGATCGCGATTCCGCAGGTGGTGAGCAAAGTATTCCGGCTGACGCAGACCTCGAGGGTGACGACGCAGCCCTACGAGTGCGGGATCACGCCCACGGGCGCGGCGCGGGCGAGGTTCAGCATCAAGTTCTATGTCGTCGCGATGCTGTTCATCCTGTTCGACATCGAAGCGGTGTTCCTATACCCGTGGGCCGCGGTACACCGCTGGCTCGGTTGGTTCGGCCTCATCGAGATGGGGATCTTCGTCTTCTTCCTAGCGGCGGGTTACATCTACGTCTGGCGGCGGGGAGCACTTGAATGGGAGTGACGACGGTAGTCAATGGGAAGCTCGGTCAGCAGGCAGGCCAGCAGGGAGTGCTGCTGGCGCGGCTGGATGATCTGGTGAACCAGGTTCGCGCAAATTCCATCTGGCCGCTCACCTTCGGTCTCGCCTGCTGCGCGATTGAGATGATGGCGTCCGGGGCTTCGCGCTACGATCTGGCGCGGTTCGGTGCCGAAGTCTTTCGGGCTTCGCCGCGCCAGGCGGATCTGATGATCGTGGCCGGCCGCGTGAGCCAAAAGATGGCCCCCGTGCTTCGCCAGATCTACGACCAGATGCCCGAGCCAAAGTGGGTCATCGCGATGGGCGCGTGCGCCTCATGCGGCAACGGGATCTTCAACAACTACGCCGTGGTGCAGGGCGTGGATGAGGTTGTGCCTGTGGACGTTTACGTCCCTGGTTGCCCGCCGCGCCCGGAGAGCCTCATCTACGGCATCCTCCAGCTTCAGAAGAAGATCAAGCGGTCTGGCCGCGTTCTCACCGATGCAGCGGCCTGACAGGCCGCATCACCAACCCATGTCCGAAGCAACCCCCGCCACTAGCGCAGCCCCCCCGGTCAATCCGATCCAGACCGAGCTTGCGAAGATCCGCGCTGCCGCGGCCGATGCCGTGCTGGGAACGGAGTCCTCGCCCGACCGGGGGGATTACTGGGTCCTCATTCGCCCGCGCGCCATCCAGGCGGTGCTACTCCGGCTCCGCGACGATCCCGCCACTGACTACAAGCTGCTCACCGACCTCACCTGCGTGGACCGGCCGTACGAAGAGAAGCGGTTCACCATCGTTTACAACCTCTACTCCGTTACGCGGAACACACGGATTCTGCTGAAGGTGCAGGTGGCCGAGCACGAGTCCGTCCCGACGGCCAGCATCGCCTTCGCCAGCGCCAACTGGGCAGAGCGGGAGGTGTTCGATCTGTTCGGCGTCCGATTCGACGGCCATCCGGATCTCCGCCGGATCGAGCTTCCCGACGAGTGGGAAGGGCACCCGCTGCGCAAAGACTACCCGATCGTGGGCCGGCGCCCCGTCATCCTGTTGAACGACGTGAAAGACGCACTGTAGAAGCGGTCGCCTCGCCGTTACTGTGAACCCCACTATGTCCGCAATCGAAATGTCCGCCACCGAGCGGTCGGCCAACGAGGGGTCGGCCACCCAGACACTCACCCTGAACATGGGGCCGCAGCACCCATCGACACACGGTGTGCTGCGGCTGGTGCTGGAACTCGACGGCGAAACCGTCGTCAAGTGCGATCCCGTCATCGGCTATCTCCACACCGGGATGGAGAAGTCGATGGAGAACGAGCCTTACCAACAGGCGATCACCATCACGGACCGCATGGACTACCTGTCCGGGATGACCAACAACCTGGCCTACGTCCTGGCCGTCGAGAAGCTGCTCGGGGTGGAGGTTCCGCCGCGGGGTCAGGCCATTCGCGTGCTGATGTCCGAACTCCAGCGGATCGCCAGCCATCTGGTGTGGCTAGGCACTCACGCCATCGACATTGGCGCGATGTCGGTCTTCCTCTATTGCTTCCGCGAACGGGAGATGATCCTCAACTTCTTCGAGGAGATCTGCGGTGCCCGCCTGACCCCGGCCTACATCCGGATTGGCGGTCTGGCGATGGACCTGCCGGACACCGCGGAAGAGAAGATCGCCCGGTTCCTGGGGCTCTTCCCGGACCGGATCGACGAGTACTGGACTCTGCTGGACGAAAACCCCATCTGGCGGGACCGCACAGTGGGTGTCGGCTACATGGGCGCGGCGGACTGCCTCCAGCATGGGGTGACAGGCCCGGTGTTGCGGGCAGCCGGGGTGCCCCTCGATATGCGCAAGGCGAAGCCCTACTGCGGCTACGAACAGTACGATTTCGAGATCCCGATCGGGGAGAACGCCGACGTCTTCGATCGCTACCGGGTGCGGATGGCCGAGATGCGCCAGAGCGTGCGGATCATCGAGCAAGTGCTGCAGAGCATGCCCGACGGAGAGTACAACTCTCAGGACGCCAAGATTGTGCTTCCAGCCAAGGAGCGGGTGTTCAGCGACATGGAGGCGTTGATCCACCACTTCATCCTGGTGACCCGGGGCTTCAAGGTGCCCGCCGGGGAGACCTATGCCAGCATCGAGTCGCCGAAGGGCGAGCTCGGCTACTACATCGTCGCTGACGGGAGCGAGAAACCGTATCGAGCCCGAGTGCGACCCCCCTCCTTCTACAATCTCTGTTCGCTCGCCCACATCTGCACCGGCCGAATGGTTGCGGACGTGGTCGCCGTCATCGGCAGCCTGGACATCGTCCTCGGCGAGATCGACCGTTAGAGCACCGCGCAGGGCACCTGGAGTTACGATGCTTTCCGATCAGGCCAAGGCCGCCATTCGCGAGCACAAGGCGCGCTATCCCGATGCGCGTTCCGCGTTGGGCTGCGCGCTGTACATCGCGCAGGAGGAGTGTGGTGGCTGGATCCCGCCCGAGGCTGTGGCCGACGTCGCGGAAGTAATGGAGCTCGAGGCCGCAGACGTCCAGTCCATGATGAGCTTCTACATCATGTACAACAAGGCGCCGATCGGGAAGCACCTGATCGAGATCTGCCACAACATCTCCTGCTGCCTGCTCGGGTCCAAGCAGATCATTGAGGTTGTGGAGCGAAAGTGCGGCATCCACGCCGGTGAAACCACCGCGGACGGTCTGATCACGCTCAAGTGCGTCGAGTGCTCCGCCGCGTGCGACCTGGCTCCCGCCGTCCAGGTGAACGGACTTTTCCAGGAGAAGATGACGCCGGCGCGGATGGAAGCGCTCATCGACGAGTTGCGCGCCGCGGGTGCGCCGGGCGAGAACCTCTACAACAAGGTCTACAGCCCGGATCGCCCCACGTCCGAGATCGTCAGGTAGGAAAGACCCATGCCCGAAGTCAAGCTCCTCCGAAAATGGGTTCACGATCCCGACCAACGCCGCATGGAGACGGCGCTGGGACGGGGGTACTACGAGGCGGCTCGGAAGGCGCTCCGGGAGATGAAGCCGGACGAGATCATCGATCTCGTGCGCGCGTCCGGACTTCGCGGCCGGGGCGGCGCTGGTGCGCCGTGCGGAATGAAGTGGGGCTTCATGCCCAAGGAGCCGACCGCCGACCGGCCAAACTACCTGATCTGCAACGCGGACGAGTCCGAGCCGGGCACCTTCAACAACCGTGAGTTGATGGAGATGGACCCGCACATGCTCATCGAGGGGATGATCATCTCCGCCTACGCCATTCGCGTGCGGACCATGTTCATCTACATCCGCGGTGAAATGGTGATCGCGGCAAAGATCCTGGCGGACGCCATTGCTGAGGCCTACGCCAGGGGTTTCCTGGGTGAGAAGGTCTTCGGCAGCGACTTCAGTGTGGACCTGATCCTTCACCGCGGGGCTGGAGCCTACATCTGCGGGGAAGAGACCGCCCTGATGGATTCGCTGGAGGGCCGCCGCGGTCACCCCCGCAGCAAGCCCCCCTTTCCGGCAGTCCAGGGCCTTTATGGTAAGCCGACCACGATCAATAACGTGGAGACGCTCTGCAACCTGCCGTTCCTGATCAACCATGGGCTCGAGTGGTATCGATCGATGGGAACCGAGAAGAGCACGGGGACGAAGATCTTCTCCGTAAGCGGGCATGTCAATCGGCCGGGTAACTACGAGATCACGATGGGTACGCCCATGATGGAGTTGATCGAGATCGCCGGCGGAATGCGAGATGGGCGCGAACTCAAGGCGGTGATTCCGGGCGGGTCATCAATGCCGATGATCACGCGCGAGTTGGCGGAGAAGACCAACATGGACTTCGAGTCGATCCAGGCCTCCGGGTCGATGCTCGGCTCGGGCGGCTTCATCGCCTTCGACGACACTACCGACATCGTCCAGGTGTGCGAGGTGATCGCCCGCTTCTACAAGAACGAGAGCTGTGGGAAGTGTGTCCCCTGCCGCATCGGGACCGACTTCCTCCACAAGATTATCCAGAGGATCACCCGCGGCCAGGGGCGGCGCGAGGACATTGAGCTGTTGAAGGGCGTTTGTGTGAACCTCGGCGGCGAACGGATGATGGACAGCCGGAGCTTCTGTCCGCTTGGTGACGCCGCGGCGTGGCCGATCATGTGGGGTGCGCTGAAGCACTTCCAGCACGAATTCGATTACTGGATCGAGAACCGTCGGTCGCCCGTCGGTCGGGAGCTCGGATTGCCGGGCCTGGTGTAGGACAGTTTTCCGGCCGCAGGGCGGCCCAGGAACAGAGGGAAAGCAGCATCGATGGCAATGGAAACCCAGGCGCCCAGCGTTCCCATGGTCACCCTCACCATTGACGGTAAGGAAGTCCGCGTGCCGAAGGGCACCAACGTGATTGAGGCCGCGCGTTCGCTCGGTATCGACATCCCGTACCTGTGCTACCATCACCAACTCTCGCCGTTCGGCGGGTGCCGCCTCTGCCTCGTGGATATTGAAAAGGTTCCGAAGTTGCTGGCCGCCTGCAACACCCCGGTTGCCGAGGGGATGGTGGTGCGCACCTCCACGGACCGCGTCAAGTCGCAGCGCGAGGGGTCCCTGGAGTTCATCCTTCTCAACCACCCGCTGGATTGCCCGGTGTGCGACAAAGGCGGGGAATGCGAGCTTCAGGATCGCGTGTTCGAGCACGGCAATGGGCTGTCGCGGATGACCGAGCCGAAGGTCCATGTCGAGGACTATGATCTGGGCCCGCTGATCGTGCGCAACCAGGATCGGTGCATCATCTGCAAGCGCTGCGTGACCGTCATGGAAGAGATCGCCGGGGAACCCGTACTGGAATTCGGGCAGCGGGGGGTGACGACCGAGGTCTACACGTTCGAGCACGAGTCTTTCCGGCCGGGTTTCAGCGGCAACACCATCCGCGTGTGCCCCGTCGGCGCCCTCATGAGCAAGCCGTTCCGCTTCCGAGCGCGGCCGTGGGAGTTGATCAAGACGCCGGGAATCTGCGGGGGCTGTGCGGTCGGCTGCAACCTGCGGCAGGACGTGCGGGAGAATCGGCTGCTGCGCGTGGTCGGCCTCGAAAACCCGCAGGTCAATGACGGCTGGCTCTGTGACCGCGGGCAGTTCGGCTACGACTACATCAACAGTGCGGAGCGCCTGACGGCCCCCCTGGTCCGCCGGGGAGACCGGCTGGAAGAGGCATCCTGGGAAGATGCGCTGGCGCTGATCGCCCAGAAGCTCTCCGGTGCGCGGGCGGCGGGCGGTGACGCCTTCGCCGCCATCGGGTCTGAACGGTCGACGAATGAGGACTGCTTCGTACTTCAGAAGCTCACCCGCGAGGTGATGGGCTCGGGCCACATCGATCACCGTATGGGCAGTGCCCGGCGTAGCTACCTGACCGGTCGCCCCTCTGCAGGGGCGATCGAGAAGCTGCCGTCGGCGGACGTCGTCCTCGTGATCGGGTCCGACGTCACGGCGGAAGCGCCGGTTCTGGATCTCGTGCTGAAGCGCAGTCTGCTGACGGGCAAGAGCCAGATCGTGGTTGCGAGTGCGCGGGCTACGGCGCTTGACAAGCGGGCCGCCGCGGCCATCCGCTACCAGCCCGGCGCGGAGATCGCCCTGGTGAATGCGCTCATCCAGGCCACGCTCGAGCTGAACCCGAGCCCGGCTGGCCTGGAGAAGACGGGCATTGACGCCGTTCGGCAAGGGTTCGGAGGGAAATCCACCGCCGATCTGGCCGCAGCCGCTGGCGCTGATCCAGAGGCCATCCGGGCCACGGCCGCGTTGTTTAGCGGCGCCCGCACGGGCAGCATCCTCTACGGCAGCGCCCCGGCAGCGGGCAACGAGGGCGGCTACTTCCTCGCCGCAATCGAGAACCTTGCCCTCATATCCGGCCAGGCGGCCGCGGCCGGCCATGTTTGCCTCGAGGTCGTGACCCAGGCCAACACCTGGGGGGCTCGCAATCTCGGGTTGCTCCCGGACGTGGGCGTGGGCGGGGTTCCCGCCGCCACCCGTGGGGGATCGACGGCCGACATCTTCCAGGCCGCGATCGATCAAAAGCTCCAGGTCCTCTGGATTCAGCAGAGTAACCCGGTCGTGGAGTTTGCCGGCGGCGACCCGGCGAACCGCGGTATTGCAGCCGCGCCGTTTGTGGTGGTGCAGGATCTGTTCCTCACGGAGACCGCCGCTCTCGCGGATGTCGTGCTCCCGTCAGTTTCGCTCTCCGAGCGGAATGGGACCCTGACGAGTATCGAAGGCCGCGTGCAGCGAACGGTCCGCGGCATGGATCCGCGCGGGGCAGCGCGTGAGGACTGGAAGGTCCTGGTCGAGCTCAGCGAGCGGCTCGGGGCTAGCCTCGGCTACGGCAGCGCGGAGGACGTGGTTCGAGACATCCGCACGGCGTATGTCGACGCACCTCAGGTGGCGACCCCGAAGCTGCAGCGAGTCGAAACGCCCCGTGCCGTTGGGGGCGACTCGGGATTCCCGCTGCGGCTCTTCACCGGTCGGCTCATGTTCGATCGGGGCACGATCCAGGGACGGTCCAGCGTCATCCCCGGGCTGGCTCCGGACCCCGCCATCGAAGTGAACCCGGCTGACGCTGCCCGCGCGGGGCTGGTGGACGGAGCGCCGGCGCTGGTGACCACCGCCGCTGGACGGCTGGAGCTGCCCGCGAAAGTGACGGAAGACGTTCCTGCTGGGGCAGTGTTCGTCCCCTTCGGATACAACTCGGCGCCGGTCGGCGCCCTCATGGCCGACGGCTCGGTCACCGCACCGTGCCGGATCGGTCTGCCCGGTTCTTGATCCTCCCCGGAGGATCGTCTTCAGTTCGGATTCAGGTTTTTCTACGATGCCGTTCAACGTCGCGCTGATCGCCACGCTGATCAAAATCCTCGCCGTGGTGGGCTACATCCTCCTCGCGGTGCCGATGATCGTCTGGCTGGAGCGCAAGGTGATCGCTGACTTCCAGGCGCGAGTCGGCCCCAGCCGCGTGGGGCCGTTCGGGCTGCTGCAGTCGTTCGCCGACGGCATCAAGCTGGTGATGAAGGAGAGCATCGTCCCGCGCGAGTCGGACCTGTTGCTCTACTACCTCGCCCCGGTGGCGGTGCTCATCCCCGCCATCTCCGTGGCGGCGGTGGTTCCCTTCGCCGGGGAACTCACTGTCGGTGGTCACACCCACTCGATGGTGATCGCCGATCTGCCGATTGGCCTGTTGTTCGTGCTGGCGTTGACCTCGCTCGGCGTCTACGGGGTCGTCCTCGCGGGTTGGTCCAGCAACAACAAATACTCCCTGCTGGGAGGGCTTCGCTCCTCGGCGCAGATGGTGAGCTACGAACTTCCGATGGGACTGAGCCTGGTGGCGGGGCTGATGATTGCCTCCGCCTCGGACCCGATCGGGATCTTTTCCCTCAGCCTGACGAGGGTCGTGGAGACGCAATCCACCGGGATCCTGAGTTGGGGTGCGGTGAACCTTGCCTTCCCCTTCCTGGGATTCTTGGCCCTCGTAGCCTACTTCATTTGCGGTGTGGCGGAGACCAACCGGGCACCCTTTGACCTCGCCGAAGCGGAGTCCGAGTTGATCGGCGGTTATCACACGGAGTACGGCGGGCTCAAGTGGGCTATGTTCTTCCTCGGCGAGTACGCGGCGATGCTCAACGTCGCGGCCGTGGCGGTCGCCGTGTTCCTCGGCGGATGGCATGCCCCCTACCCGGACACCCTCTTCTTCGCGAAGGGCAGCATCCCGTACATGCTCCAGGGGCTGACGTGGTTCGGGATCAAGGTCTACACGATCATCCTGATCTACATCCACCTCCGCGCCAGCCTACCCCGTCTCCGTTACGATCGGCTGATGACCTTCAGTTGGAAGGTGATGCTTCCCTCCACGCTAGGGTTGGTGCTGGTGATCGCCGCCATTCTGACGATCGTCCACGCGGAGTCTCCCCCGGGTGCCCTCACTGCCAACGTGAACACGGCGATCCCCGGCCTTCCGCCGCCGGCGGTCCAATCGCCTCCGGGCGGCAATTCGCCGTTCGGCGGCGGCCTTCCGCCGGGGGTTGACGTCCGACCGGGCGGTAACTTCCCAGGTAGTCCCGGGACCCGACGCCCCACGCGCGGGTCCACCCCTCCGGCCACCCCGCCGGCAGAGAGCAGGCGTTAGCCATGTCCATGCAGAGTCAGGTCCAGGCGCCCGTGAGCCGCAAGACCAGCGCCCTCGGCAAGATCGGGGCACTGGTGGCGGGATTGCTCACCACCGCCAACGAGGCATTCTTGGGGCAGCGGGTTACACAGATGTACCCCGAGGACCACTACACGCCGTTCCCACGGTTCCGGGGTCGCCACGTGCTCCGTCGTCACGAGAACGGGCTCGAAAAGTGTGTCGGCTGTGCTCTGTGCGCCGCGGCTTGCCCCGCCCACTGCATCCGGGTGATCGCCGGGGAGAATACGGACACGCACCGCATCTCCGAGGGCGAGCGGTACGCCGAGGTCTACGAGATCCATATGCTCCGGTGCGTCTTTTGCGGTTACTGTGTGGAGGCATGTCCCACCGAGGCGCTCGGCATGACCGGCGAGTATGAGTTGGCGACGTTTAGCCGTGAGGCCCAGCTCTACGGCAAGGAACGCCTCCTGGAGAGCAGCCCGATCAACACCAGCGCCATGGGTGGCGCGTGACCGGCAGCGAGCGAACTTTCTAACGATGTCACCGTACCTCATCGGGTTCTGGATCCTGGCCTTCCTATCAGTGGTGACCGCCGTGGGCGTGGTGCTCCATCGCAACCCGATTCGATCCGCGCTGCTGCTGGTGCTGAACTTCGTCTGCCTGGCGCTTATCTACCTGTTGCTCAACGCCCAGGTGCTGGCCATGTTGCAGGTGCTCGTGTACGCGGGCGCCATCATGGTGCTTTTCATCTTCGTCATTCAGGTGATGAACCTGGCGGGGGAGCTCGCGAAGAGCGACCCCCTGGGTGGGCAGCAGAAGTGGATGGGTCTCATCCTCGGGCTGCTTCTCCTGGGTGCCCTGGGCTGGGGTGTTAACTTCCTGGCGAGCAACCCCAACCTGATGGTCCCCACTGCGGCGGCCACCGCTCGCAACACTGAACTCACGCGGCAGGGCGTCAGCCAGATCCAGGTGATCGGCTGGGAGCTATTCACCCGCTACGTCTACCCCTTTGAGTTGACCTCGATCCTGCTCCTCGTCGGTGCGATCGGGGTGATCATCCTCACCAAGCGCCATCTGCAGGCGCCCTCCAGCAATGCCACTACCCATTCCTAGCTCGTTTCCGCTGCTGCTTAGCGCCGCGCTCTTCGTGATCGGTGCATTCGGCGTGTTGACGCGGAAGAACCCGATCGTGATTTTCATGAGCATCGAGCTGATGCTGAATGCGGTGAATCTCTCCTTCATCACCTTCAGCCAGGCGCGGGGCTATCAGGATGGGCAGATTTTTGCGTTCTTTGTGATGACCGTGGCTGCGGCTGAGGTAGCCGTCGGCCTGGGGATCATCGTGTCGATCTTCCGGGAACGGCACAACGTCGACGTCGACGAGGTCAGTCTGCTGAAAGGATAGGGGCCGCCCGGCCGCCGGACTCTCCACCGATGGAAGATCTGATCAAGTACGTCCCTCTATTCCCGCTCATCGGCGTGCTGGTGAACGGTCTCGCGTTCACGGGGCTCCGACGCACCTATCAGCGCCGCTTCTGCGGCGTCATCGCCGCCGCGATGGCCGGACTCGCCTTTGTCTTCGCGGTCCTGGTGGCCACCTCGCTCCCCGGATTGCTCCCGCGCGCCTACGCCGACGTTGAGGTCTACCGGTGGCTTGAGTTTGCGGGCAGCAGCCTGAGTGTGCCCATGGCGTTCCGGGTGGACGCGCTCTCCGTCACGATGACTCTCGTCGTGACGGGCGTCGGCACCCTGATCCACGTCTTCTCGATCGGCTACATGGCGGACGATGAGCGGTTCGGACGCTTCTTTGTCTACCTGAACCTCTTTCTCTTCTCGATGCTGCTGCTCGTGCTCGCGAACAACTACGTGTTGATGTTCGTTGGGTGGGAAGGGGTGGGGCTCTGCTCCTACCTCTTTATCTTCTGGTTGCTGCTGATGGTGCTCGCGAACAACTACGGTTTGATGTTCGTTGGCTGGGAGGGCGTGGGGCTCTGCTCCTACCTCCTGATCGGCTTCTGGTTCGAGAAAGTTAGCGCCTCCCAGGCTGGGAAGAAGGCGTTCATCATCAACCGGATCGGCGACTTTGGATTCCTGCTGGGGATGTTCGCTCTGTTCGCCATCACAGGCTCGCTGGTTTTCAACTCCCCCGACGGCACAGGCGCTCTGGATCAGGCTAACAAGGTCAACGAAGCGCTCCTCTGGGGACTGCCCGCGGTCACGGTGATTTGCCTCTTCTTCTTCCTCGCGTGCACCGGCAAGAGCGCTCAACTGCCACTCTACTTCTGGTTGCCCGACGCGATGGAGGGGCCCACGCCAGTTTCGGCCCTGATCCATGCCGCGACCATGGTCACCGCTGGCGTCTATCTGGTCGCTCGTTCGGCGCCGCTCTTCGCGCAGTCCGCCGCCGCGCAGACGGTCGTGACCGTCATCGGCGTGGTCACCGCCCTCTGGGCCGCGCTGATCGCGATCAAGCAGTATGACATCAAGCGCGTGCTCGCCTACTCCACGGTCAGTCAGCTTGGCTTCATGTTCGTCGGTGTCGGCACGGGCGCGTACGCCGCAGGGATTTCCCACCTGGTGACGCACGCCTTCTTTAAGGCCCTCATGTTCCTTGGAGCGGGCGCGGTGATGCACTCGCTCGAGGGCCAGCTCGATATGCGGAAGATGGGCAACCTGAAGAAGCACATGCCCGTCACCTATCTCACCTTTGCTGTGGGGTGGTACTGCATCTGCGGGCTCCCGCTCGGGTCCGGATTCTTCAGCAAGGACAGCATCCTGGAAGCGGCCTTCCACCGCGGCCAGGAGAACCCGGTGTACATGGGTGTCTTCGCGCTGGGTGTCCTCGTCGCCGCTCTCACCGGGTTCTATATGACGCGGATGTTCGTGACCGTCTTTCATGGGTCCGAGCGGATCGAGATGGGTGACGAGGGGCACGGCCACGATGACGGTCATGGGCACCCCGCGCATCCCACGCCGGGCCATACCGGGCATGGCCACCGGGGGCACGGGCACGCCCACGTGCACCCGGAGTCCGCGGTCATGAATTGGCCGCTGATCCTGCTCGCCATCGGGTCTGTCCTGGCCGCTGTGGTGGTCTTCCGCCTACCGGGCTTCATCTGGGGCGTCACCAACGGAATGGTCCCTCACGCGGAAGCCGGCGGCGAACACGGCGGTGGCTACCCGGGGATGTGGCTGCTCCCGAGTGCCGCTACGCTGATGAGCGTACCCACCGTGGCGGGACTGGTGGCCGCGCTCCTCGGCGTTGGCCTGGCATGGCGGATAGGTCCGGAGAAGTTTGCTCAGGGTTGGTCGAAGAGCGCCGACCGCGGGCTAAGCCTCCACGCGGACGCCTACGAGGGCGTGCTGCATGCCGTCTTCGTGCGGGGCGGAAGCGCCTTCGCGCAGGCCCTCTACCGCTTTGTGGACCGCCTGATCATCGACGGTCTCGTCAACGGGACTGCGGTGGTGGTGGACTACCTGGCGGAGTCCCTGCGGACACTGCAGACCGGGTACGTCCGGAACTATGCTCTGGTGATGCTTGCCGGAGCGGTCTTCGTCCTGGGCTGCTTCCTTTTTGTCGTCCAGGACTTCCTGCGGAACCTGAAGCCACAGCAGATGACCACCCTCATCGGGGTGACGATCGCCGTGATCGTTGTGCTCTTCATCGGCACCGCGTTCTTCGACCGCCGCGAGCCCGCGAGCGAGTCCGACCAGCCCACCAGTTAGCCTGACTGCCCCTATTCCGATCGAACGCATGAACTCAGCCTTCACCCTCAACCTGGTGCTCTACTTCCCGCTGCTCGGGGCGCTGCTCATCGCCTGCCTGCCGCGGGACCGTCCGGAATGGACGAGGAACGCGGCCGTCGCTACGTCGGTGCTCACGTTCGTGATTTCACTCGGGTTGTGGGCGGACTTCAACCGCGCCGACAACGCGCAGTTTCAGTTCCTCACGGCGATCGATTGGATCCCCCAACTCGGCATCCAGTACAAGGTTGGTGCGGACGGGGTTAGCCTGTCCCTGGTCATGCTGACGACCATCCTCTCCTTCGTGGCGATCCTCTCCTCCTGGAGTTCGGTCACAACCCGGTCGCGAGAGTACTACATCTTCCTCCTGATCCTGGAGACGGGGATGTTGGGCGTCTTCACGGCACTCGATCTGGTTCTCTTCTACATTTTCTGGGAAGTCAGCCTGATCCCGATGTACTTCCTCATCGGGATCTGGGGTGGTCCACGTCGGCAGTACGCCACGATCAAGTTCGTGCTCTACACCCTCGTGGGCGCACTTCTGATGCTCGCCGCGATTGTGTGGGTCTACATCGCGGCCGCACAGGCCGGGCAGCCGACGTTCGACCTGGAGATTCTGGCGGGCCCGAACAGCCCCCTCAGCTCCGGCAGCACGCTTGACCCGAACATCCGAATGGGCCTCTTCCTTGCGTTTGCGCTGGCATTCGCCGTGAAGGTGCCGATGTTCCCGCTCCACACCTGGCTGCCCGATGCGCACGTGGAGGCTCCGACGGCAGGTTCCGTCATCCTGGCCGGCGTGCTGCTGAAGATGGGGACCTACGGCTTTCTGCGGTTCGCGATCCCGCTCTTCCCGGAAGAAGCGCTGCGGCTGGCCCCCATCTTCATGGCGCTCTCCGTGATCGGCATCATCTACGGCGCGTTGATGGCATACGTGCAGACCGACGTCAAGAGGTTGGTGGCCTACTCCTCCGTTAGCCACCTCGGCTTCTGCATGCTCGGGCTGTTCTCATTCACCCGAGAAGGCGTCGCCGGTGCGGTGCTGCAAATGATCAACCACGGCCTCAGCACAGGAGCCCTCTTCCTTCTGGTTGGAATGATCTACGAGCGCCGCCACACCCGGGAGATCAAGGAGTTCGGGGGGCTGTGGAGGGTGATGCCCGTCTTCGGCCTCTTCCTGCTGATCACGATGCTCTCCAGCGTCGGCCTGCCGGGGTTGAACGGATTCGTGGGCGAGTTCTATGTTCTGCTGGGCACATGGGGCAGGGTGACGGCCGAGCAGCCGTTCAGCGCTCCCTGGGCCGCCATTCTCGCGTCTTCAGGTGTGATCCTGGGTGCCATCTACATGCTCTGGATGTTCCAGCGGATGATGCAGGGCCCGATCGACCACGAGGAAAACCGCAAGCTAAAGGACCTGAATGCCCGCGAGATACTGACTTTGGCTCCACTCGTGGCGGGGATGTTCTGGATTGGCATCGCACCGATGCAACTCCTCGGTATCTTTGATCAGTCCATCGCCAGCCACTATGTGCAGCCGATGGTCGATGCCCACACGCGAGTCGCGGCGAGCAAGGCCGGAGCTCCGCCCGGGGGCATGCCGGGCGGGCTGCCCGGGGGCATGCCGGGCGGACTACCTGGGGGCATGCCGGGCGGACTACCTGGGGGCATGCCGGGAGGTTTGCCGCCCGGTAGGCCGGGAAGCGGGCTTCAGGTCCGGCCGGGCGGAACAGGCAGACGGCCGGCGGCACCGCCTCGGGCGGGCGCAGGGGCCGCCCGGCGGCCCGGGACGCGGCGAGGGGGCACGCGCTGATGACGTTTCCGAATTCCGCGGATATGCTCGCGATCGCGCCGCAACTCCTGCTGAGCTTCTTTGCGATCGTCATCCTCCTCACGGACGCCATCGTCCCGCGCGTTTCGCGAAAACTGCTCGCCAACGTGGCCATCCTGGGACTGGTGGTCGCGGGAGTGGTGACCGCTATTACGTGGCCGAAGGAGAACTCAGCCAAGCCGATGATGCAGGGAATGGTCATCGCCGATGGCTACACGGGGTTCTTCACGCTCGTGCTGCTGCTCGGTGCCGCCATCTCCGTCTGGCTTTCCGTGAAGTATCTGGAGGAGCGGAAATCCCACCGCGGCGAGTACCTGGCGCTGATGCTGTTCACGACGCTTGGCGCCATCATCATGGCGGCCTCGGTGAACCTGATTTGCGTCTTCATCGGGCTTGAGATCCTCTCCATTTCGCTCTACATCCTCGCCGGCTTTGAGACCGAACGCCGCCAGAGCGATGAGGCCGCGCTGAAGTACTTCCTGCTCGGTGCGTTCGCCTCGGGCTTCCTCCTCTACGGGATCGCGCTGATCTATGGAGCGTCCGGCACCCTCAGCATCCCAGCGATCACCGATGGCCTGCGGGACGCGAGCGGCGGGATCGATGCCGGTAAGCACATGCTGCTGCTGTGCGGGGTCGGCCTGATGCTGGTGGGGTTCGGATTTAAGGTCGCCGCAGTCCCGTTCCATGTGTGGGCACCGGATGTCTACCAGGGTGCGCCAACCACCATCACCGCCTTCATGTCGGTCATTGCCAAGACCGCGGGTTTTGCCGCATTCCTGCGCGCCTTCGTGTCCGGCTTCTCCGACCAGAGCCTCCAACTCCAGATCAGCATGGTTCTCGCCAGCGTTGCGGCCCTGACCATGCTGGTGGGCAACGTGGTCGCCATCGTGCAGCCGAATCTGAAGCGCATGCTGGCGTACTCCAGCATCGCGCACGCCGGCTACATGCTGCTTGGGCTCGTGGCCGCCATGCGTCCCAGCACCGGGTTTGGCACCACGTCGGACCCACGCGCTGACGCGGTGACCGCGGTCCTCTTCTACTCCCTGGTCTACACCGTGAGCAACCTGGGAGCGTTCGCGGTGCTCATCGCACTGCGCAAGCGGGGTCAGGAAGTCACCGAGATCGCCGATCTCGCGGGCTTGTCGCAACGCAGTCCCGGGTTGGCCGCATTGATGGCCCTGTTCGTGCTTTCCCTGGCAGGGCTGCCGCCCACCGCCGGGTTCTTTGGAAAGCTGTTCCTGTTCCAGGCGCTGATCGGGATGAGCTCACCGCTTCCGTGGCTGGTGATCCTCTTCGCACTCACCAGCGTCGTCTCGTTCTATTACTACCTGGGCGTTGTGAAGGCGATGTACATGGATGCCCCCGCCGAGGATGTGCGCGATCAGCCTAGTGGAGAGCCGGACCTCTACCTTCGGCTATCGCTCGGTCTCTGCACCCTCGGCGTGATCGTTTTTGGTCTCTGGTCATCGCCGGCGATGGGTCTGGCGAAACAGGTGGCCGACCAATTCTTCACCAACCCGGGGGCGTTCAGCGCCATGCGCTGAACGCCTGGCCCTCTCACGTTCTCCCGCCTGCCGAGAAACGGGGAACCTGCCCGGCTGCCGGGGGTTCCTACGGGCATCAAGTGGTCTCACGCCGCCGGCCACCGAACGACCTCGGACCGGTGGGAGTCTGTGATATGGAAACTACACTTACTCATGCAGGCTATCGCCCTCTGGGTGGGGTGCTGGTCCGAGAGCCGAATCGCCTCGCGGACGGCGCGGTGAAGATCGGCGAGTCGAGGCCCGAAGTGTCCGGCGAGAGTCCGCAGGTTGAGTGGGTCCGCCGGGCCCGTGCCGGGGATCTGGATGCCTTCGAGAGGCTGTTCAGTCACTACCAGCGGGGGATCTATAACCTGATCTACCAGATGGTGCGAAGCGAGCAGGACGCCGCGGACCTGACCCAGGACGTCTTCGTTCGCGTCTGGAAGTCGCTGCCCCGGCTGGAAGCGGTCGAGGCCTTCCCGTCCTGGGTTTACCGGATCGCCGGCAATCTCGCGCGTAACTGGATTCGGGACCACACTCGCGTGCGAACGGAGTCGTTGGACCAGCCCATCGGGAATGATGAGGATCGCGGGCCGCGCGAAATCGCGGACAGCCGACCGGACCCGGCCGGTCAACTGCAAACCCAGTCGACGCAGGACGCCGTCCGGCGGGCGATCATGGGGCTGTCGGAAGACCACCGCACCGTAGTCACCCTCCATCATCTGGAAGGCCTCTCCGTGGAGGAGATCTCCGGGATCATGGGGTGCTCCGTAGGGACCGTGAAGAGCCGACTCTCGCGAGCACGTGAACATTTGCGCCGCAAGCTTGCCGGATATGTGGAAAGCTAGGGAGTGGAGAACACGCCATGCTGTGTACGCACGTTCGAGAACGTATCGCAGACTTCTCCGTCGGCATCCTCAGCGGACGGGAATCCGCTGAAATTGGGCGCCATCTTGAGATCTGCGCCGATTGCCGAGAAGAACTCCACGCGCTGGAACGAGTAGCGTCGCTGGTTGAGGAACACGGTCGGATCGAACCGCCCCCGGGACTATTCAACGCGGTGCGCAATCGCATTGAGCTTGGCGAGGTCCGCCGCGACCGTGCACCCTGGTGGTTCTGGTTCAACACGCGCCCGGCCCGCGGTGTAGCCATGGCCATGGCGGTGGCCTCCGTGGTGGTGCCGCTGCTGCTCCCCGTGCCGCCGTCGGCCTCGCCGATGACCGAGCTGCCGATGCATGGTGAGGGCTCCAACATGCCGTCCAGCGCCCTGGCCAGTTCCATCCGTCAACACGCAATGTCGGCGGGAAATGGGACGCTGACGGATCGCGTGGCGTGGGAAGCCATGGCCCAGCTCGCCGCGCAGGAACACGACGAGCGGGGCCGCGAGGTGCGTTGATGCTTCGTGCCGCACCCTGGATCGGCGCGGCGATCTGCGTGTGTCTCGGGGCGGGTTTCTGGCTATTCCGTAGTCGCGCCGGGCGCGTGCTCGCTCCGGACCCCGCCGATACTGTCCGCCGCGCCTGGGCCGGAAGCCGGAATGTCCCACTCGAAGGGCGAGAGATCGTCCTCATCCCGGAACGGGGCCTCCGAGTCGAGGCTCGCGTGCTGCAGTCGAGTCGGGGCGACCTGCGTATCGACTATCTCACCGGCACGCTGCGCGGGGGGACCTTGTGGGAGGCTGGCGGCCGCACCTACCGCTACACCCCGAAATCACGCCGGCTGACCATCGCCCATGGGCGCGACACCGAAGCGGACCGACGGAGCCAGGAGATCGAGCTGCTGCGCAACTACACGGTTCGACTCACAGGCACTGCACGCGTGGCGGGTCGTTCAGCCATCGTGGCGGAACTGAGGTCTCGCTCTGACCCCACCCGCTGGCGACGTATCTGGATCGATCCCGGCAGGTGGTTCGTTCTCGCCACCGAGGAGTATCGCGGGCAGGGGGCGACGATCATCCGAAGCTCGAGATTCATCGAAGTTAACTACCTCGATTCCGATCCCGACTCATCGCGCTTCCGGCCGCCGCAGAATCTCATTCGGGAGCTGGCCGCGGCTCGGCCGGGTGACTCTTCGTCCCGGTTCACGGCTGAAGAGTTATCGGCGCAACTCGGTTACGCGGTCCGGCTGCCGCGACGCCTGCCGGCGGGTTACAGGTATGACGGAGGCTATCTGATGCCGTGCGGCTGCGGGATGCGCCACCAGGCCGCCCGGCTAGAGTTCACGGATGGATTGAGCACCATCACCCTGTTCGAGTGCGGCCAACGCGCCTGCGAGAGTCCCGGACGCTGCTTTGGCTGGAATCCCCAGGACACCATGACTGCGATCCGTCGCGTCGACGGCTATTCGTATCTAGTGGTCGGCGACCTGAACCACCGCGAGTTGGAACAGGTACTGGATCACATGGGGCCCGGGTGAGATGCCTGACCCGCCACCGACCCTTCAACTGGATCCCGGCGCACTCGCTCCCTCGCAGTCGCGCAATCCCGCCACCGTGCTCCAACGGCACCGGGGTTACTCCGTGCGGTTACCCGTCTTCGAGGGGCCGCTGGATCTCCTGTTACATCTGATCCGGCAGCACAAGATCGAGATCACCAACATCCCGATCGCGATGATCACCGACCAGTATCTCGGCTACCTTTCGCTGATGGAATCCCTCGACATCGAGATCGCCGGCGACTTTCTGGTGATGGCGGCGACGCTGATGGAGATCAAGTCTCGGATGCTGCTCCCCGCGCCTGAGCTTCCCCTGGATGCGGAGGATGTCGGCGATCCCCGCCAGGAATTGGTCCGCCGGCTCCTTGAGTACGAGCGGTTTCAGCAGGTGGCGGAGCAACTTCGAGAGATGGCGGCTGAGCGTGGACTGACCTTCTCCCGTGCCGGTGCTGAAGAGTACTCAGGTGCGGTCCCACTGACCGATCTCCAACCACGCGATCTAGTGGAGGCCATCTTGCGCCTGCAGGAGGCGCGCGATCCCGAGAAGGTGGCCCAGCGCAACGCGCCTCTCAGGATCCGTCGCCAGGCGGTACAGCTCGACCAGCGGATTCACGAAGTGCTCAAGCGCCTGCTCGCTCATGGTGGACCGATGCCGTTCTCAGCGCTCTTCCGGCAGAGCCTCCGGGCTACGGGCCGGGAGGAACTGCTCGTTACGTTCCTGGCCGTGCTGGAGCTGGTGCGCACCGGGACAATCTCGGCGTGGCAGGAGGGGCCACTGACGGAAATCTTGCTGCAGGCCGAGCGTGCAACCGATGACCCTTCCGGGCGTGCATCGTAACGAAGCATGGCGATCTGCTCTGGCCGTCCCGCCGACGGCGATCCCAGGCGGCCTGCCTCATTCCCCGGAGTGCGCTTCATGAACCACAGACCCTGGATTCTGGCGATGGTGATCGTCGCGGGCATGACGGCCAGCGCTCAGGCTGCCGATTGGCCGCAGTGGCGCGGACCCCAGCGCACGGGACACTCGGAAGAGAAGGGCTTGCTGAAGCAATGGCCGGCGACCGGGCCAAAACTGCTGTGGCAGATGCGGGATGTCGGAGCCGGGTACGGCGCCCCCGCCGTCGTCGGCCGTCGGCTTTACCTGATGAGCAACCGCGGCAACCAGGACGAGTTCGTGATGGCGCTCTCGGCGGAGGACGGCAGTCCGGTCTGGTCCGTGCGGATCGGCCAGGTCGGGAATCCCGATCAGCAGCCGGCCTATCCGGCCGCCCGATCCACCCCGACCGTTGAAGGCGACGTACTGTATGCTCTCGGCTCCGACGGGGATCTGGCCTGCCTGGAAACGGCGACGGGCAAGGTTCGGTGGAAAAAGAGCCTCCGCGTCGATTTCGCTGGTCAGCCCGGCGTTTGGGCTTACTCGGAGTCCCCCCTCATCGATGGTGAGGCGCTGGTGTGCACCCCAGGCGGTCCGACGGCCACGATGTTGGCCTTGAACAAGAAGACGGGCGACGTGATCTGGAAGTCGCCGATCGTCGGAGCGGATCAGGCCGGCTACTCCTCGCCGGTAGTGGCGGAAATCGACGGTGTTCGCCAGTACGTCCAGTTCCTGCAGAAGGGGCTGGTGGGTGTGGAAGCGCGGACGGGCAAGCTGCTCTGGCGATACGAAGGTACGGCCCGGAATAGCCCCGCAAACATCCCGACTCCCGTGGTCGCCGGCCCGCTCGTCTACAGCTCCACCGGGCGTGGTGGGGGAGGCCTCGTGCGCCTGAAGGGCAATCAAGGGGCGGTCGAGGCGGAGCAGGTGTATTTCGCGACCCGGCTTCCGAACTCGATCGGCGGGTCCGTCAAGGTGGGCGACTACCTCTACGGGACGACGGCGACCGGGCTGATGTGTGTGGAGTTCGGCACGGGAACCGTCAAGTGGCAGGAACGGGGGATTGGGGCCGGGTCGGTGCTCTTCGCGGATGGGCTGCTCTTCCTACATGGGGAAAATGGCGAGATCGCCCTCGTGGAGGCCACGCCCGAGGGCTACCGCGAGAAGGGGAAACTGACCCCGCCGAATCTCCCCGAGCGCGGCCGGTCGCAGGCGTGGGCCTACCCTGTGCTCGCCAATGGGCGGCTGTACATTCGCGAGCTAGGCTCACTCTGGTGCTACGACGTGAAGAACCCGTGAGGCGTCTCGAGATGGTGGGCGCACCTGCGAGCCTGCTTCCGTAACTTCGAAACGCCCGGGTGAATCGAAGTGGGTAAGGCGGCGTTCGGGGTCGCGACGGAGGCCGGATCGATGAAAGCGCTTGTGGCAGCGGTGATGGCGGCGTCGTTGCTCCAGGCGGAGCCCTCCCCCGCCGCGCTTGTCGCTCGGCTCCGGAGTTCGGACAGTGGCCAGGCCTATCAGGCACAGGTCGCCCTGGAAGCCCTGGGGCCCCGGTTGCCCGAAGCCCTGCCTGAATTGCGCAAGTTGCTGCGCCTGGACACACCCGAGGCACTGCTGCAGACGGCGTTGAAGCTGGTGAGGCAGATGGGACGCGCGGCGCGGCCGGCGGCCGCGGAGCTCGCCTCACTACTGGGGCATCCTCGCACGGGGAAGATAACCGAGATGCCGGCCTACGGGGCCGCGTCGGCACTGGCCGGCATCGGTCCGGCCGCGCTTCCGGAGCTGCTCACGGGTCTGGATCGCCCCGGCAGTACGGCGGCCGAGATGGGGGTGCGCGGCCTGGTGATGATGGGGGTCCCCGCGACCCCGGGAATCCGGCGGGCGCTGGGCGATCCGCGGACGCGAGTGCGAGCCGCATGCGCGACGGCGCTCGGATTGGTGCGCCCCCTGCAAACGGATGCGGCGCCGGACCTGAAGGCCCGCCTGCGCGACCCGGAGCTGGAGGTTCGTTTCCGGAGTGCGGAAGCGCTGTGCGCCCTGAACCGCGCCGGGGCCGACGCCGCGGTCGTGCTCTGCGAGGGCCTGGCCCGGCGGGAGAATCCCCTGGTCTACTCACAGGCACCAGAATTGCTGGCAGCACTTGGCGAACTCGCCGTGCCGGCGCTCCTGGGGGCGCTTTCAGAGCCGGGCGCGGGGCGTCAGACGCAGGCAAGTCGGGCCCTTGGGCTGATGCGCCCGCTCCCGGTCGCGGCGGTCAATCCGCTGGTCCGCCGGCTGGAGTCAGGAGACGGATCCGTTCGCGCCGCCGCCGCGCACGCACTTGGTCAGCCCGTCGCCGTCCCGCAGCTGAGGCTGGCGCTGCGAGCACCTGGAGGATTCACACGTCTCGGCGCCGCGTCCGCCCTCGCCAGGATCGGCCCCGAGGCAAAGGCAGCGCGCGCCGAACTGCAACTCTGCCTGAACGACGAGAATGCCGAGGTGCGAGTGGCGGCGGCAGGCGCCTGGTGGTCCGTCACCGGTGACGCCGAAGGAACGCTCAGCGTCGCGAGAGCGGCGCTGCAAGGCGAATCCGAAGCCGCCCGGATCGAGGCGTCCAACCTGTGCGGCACGATGAAGATGGCCGCGGCTCCCGCGATTGCGCCGCTCCGTCGAGCGGCAAACGACCCGAGTCAGCGGGTGCGCGCAGCCGCCATCGAGGCGATCCCCGAAGTCGCCCCAGACGACGACTCGCTACTGACGCTCACGACGGCGCTTGGCCACGTGGAGGAGGAGACCGTCGCGGACGCGATTCGAGCCTGCGAGCGGATTTTGGAGCAGTTGGCGGTGAAGACCGGAGCGCTTCCGGTGATACCCCGAAGCGGCCCGCAATTGGGACGCGCTCTGTTGCGTTGTCTCGATCATCCCGGTCCGGCGCCCAGTTATCTTGCCAGTCAGATCTTCAGGCTGCTCCCCAATCCCCCCGTAGACGGTCTCCGCGCCTCGCTGGCGAACCCTCGGAAGCGGTCACGGCTCTACGCGGCGCAGGCGATCGGATCGCTGGGGAAGCGTGCGACCGCCGCCATCCCCGACCTTGAGCAGGCTCTGCGAGACCCCGATCCCGACGTTCGGCGGGCGGCTGCGAGGGCCGTGGAGCAGATCAAGCGCGCCGGAATCGAGTGAACTCCGTGAATTATCCGGTCAATTTAGGCAGCGAAGCCAAACGGGGTCTTTCGCGACGCGTCGATCTCGACTAGCATGGAGTAGCGCGTTCACGCGACATCCCTTCGTGGCCTCGAAACGGCACAGGCTTCGCCTCTGCCCGCCGAGTGCGGCCAGCCTGAGAGGGGATGATAGAACAAGGCGGCCTCTGGATGGCGGGTCATCGCGAATGTCGACCGCCAGCCCGAGGAGACGGAAGTGCCCATGAGCTTGGAGACCGAATCAACCCCCGCGGCTGTCCTCAGCCCCGAACCGGCAGTGGAGCCGCATCCCCTCGCGGCTAGCCTGGCGAGTTGGGCGGAGGCGCCGCCATCTGATTTCTCCGGGGCGCTCGCCGAAGCCGGTAGCAGCATCGACGAATTGGAAGCTTTCGCACGGACCGGCATCGGCAGTGGTGGAGTGGAGTTGCTCCGTCGCGTGCTCGCAACCGCCTCGGCGGCCGGAGACACGGGCGCGGCCAGCCTGTTGCTGAAGCTCACCACCGTGATGGACCCCAGAGAGCGCGCCTGGGAGCGCGTCCACAAGGCGAAGGCCGACGGGGACGAACTTACGGCGATCGTGACGGAGGCTGTCAAGGGCGGGCTGCTCGTGGACCTGGGCGTTCGCGGATTCGTGCCCTCCTCACAGATCGGCCTGAACGTGCCTCGCAATCTGCAGCAGTACGTCGGGCAAACGCTACGTCTACGGGTTCTGGAAATCGACAGGCGCCGCGGCACCGTGGTGCTGACTAATCGCCAGATTCTGGAAGAGGATCGGGCAAAGAAGCGCTCTGAGGCACTGACCCGCATCCAGGAGGGCGAAGAGCGCCGCGGTATTGTGCGGCGGCTTACCGACATCGGTGCCTTCGTCGACGTGGGCGGGATCGACGGCCTCCTCCACGTGAGCGAACTCGCCTGGAAGCGGGTGGAGCACCCATCCGAAGTGCTGAAGGTCGGCCAGAAGATTCAGGTCAAGGTTCTCCGCGTCGACTCGGCCACCGGGAGAGTGTCACTCTCCATGCGTCAGCTTTTCGTGGATCCCTGGGAAGGGGTTCGCTCCAAGTACGAAGTCGGCTCCGTTCAGAAGGTAAAGGTCATCGGCATCGTGCCGCAGGGTGCGCTGGTGGAGATGGATGAAGGCGTGGATGGGTTCATCCCCGTCAGCGAAGTCTCCACCCGGCGCGTGAACACCGCGGATGAGGCGGTCCAGGTGGGGCAGGAGTTCGACGCCATGGTGATCGATCTTCGGCCGCGGGAGCGAAGGGTCGTCTTCTCCGTGCGGAAGCTCGAACAGAAGAAAGAGCGCCAGGTCGTGGATACCTACCAGAAAAAGGTAGAGCAGACGCACTCTCGGAGCGAGCGCACGACGTTGGGCGACCTGTTCGGCCACCTCTTCGCCGAACTGCGGCGCGACTTTGACTCCGAGGCCGCCGCCGAAGTGTCGGCCGCCGCTTCCGATCCGGTCGAGGCCGAGCCGTCAGGGAACGACTCAGGGGCGGACTCCTCCGAGCCCCAGGGCGAGATGGAGACAGGCGCGATCGTTTCCCAGGACGCAGAATCGCCGACAGAGACGGGTGCAGAGCCCGAACCGGAGCTTGAGGTAGAGGCGACAGCGGAATCGCCTGCGATGGAGGAGTCGGCGGCTGGCGAGCCCGAGCAAACGCCGGAGTGACGCCCGGAGTGGCGAAGGTGAAGGACTTCGGTCGTCGTACGCCGAACTAAACCACAGACAATCAGGACGCCTAGTCCCCGAAAGGGGAGCGGGGGAACCACGTTAGTGGGGCGAATTCCCGGTGAGCCGGGGAAGGGCAGCTCTTTTGGCCCTAGCCCGTCAGCTAACCTCGTCGGCGTGGCACAAAGAGCATCTCATGGCTGCTGGGGCCGCATCAAGCGACTCCAGCCCGCCTTCGATCGTCTGCGAGCCACGACGCGAGTCGGGCTCGTTTTTGTTTCTCGCCCCCGGGGCGGGCAGGCATGCATCGGAGGACACCATGGCCAGGTTGCCGTTCTGGAAGCGCGCGCGCCGGAGTGCTCCCGACCACCGGTCGGGGTGGGATCTATCGGAGAGCATCACCACCGATGCACTCCCCTCGGCCGAAGCCACTCCCGGCCACGCGGAGGTGTTTTGGGAGATCCAACCGCCTCGCGTGCAGCTTCAAGTGGATGAGGCGCTAAGTGTCCCGTTGACGGTGACGGAGCAAAACGCCACCCACCTGCTGGAGCAGACTTACCGAATGCGCGAGCATCGCGAACAGGAGCGGTCCGCCTGTCCCCCCGTCTGCGATTTTGGCTCACAAGGCTATATCAGCGGCTGAGGCCTGCTCCACAGGCTGCTCGTCGGCTGCACCACGTTCCGTTCCACTCTGCATTCCCGAGGGAGACATGGCAAGCACCGCGCTCACTGACAACGCGTCGCCCATTCAACTCGTCTGGCCCATCACGCCTGACCACGAACTGCTGGTTCGGTCTGCGTTGCCGCTGGATGCCAAGACGAGCGAGAGGATCGAGTCCGAGCTCCTCTCCGGCGGACTGCCGGAGTGTCGCGTCGTGACCCTGGACCTCTCTGCCGCTGGTTACGTGGATAGCGACGGCATACGCTGGCTCACCCAGCTACGGGAGCGCCTCCTCGGGCAGGGCACCGAGATCCGCCTGCTGGTCCGCCCCAGGAGTCGCGTTGATCGAACGCTCTCACTGCTCCAACTGCAGGAGCGATTTGCGATCGTGCCGGCGGAAGCATCGACCTCGGACTGAGCAGGGACGGGGGGAGCCGCCGAGTGCGCGATGCCCTGGCGACCCCCTCAGTCCGGCCGACATCATGCCCCTATCGGGCCTACATCAGGAAGTGGTTCTCGGTGTCGCCCAGCATCATCTGGAGGTAACAAACCTGCCCCCGATGGTGAACGATGTCGAGGAGCCCGAACGTGGCGAACTGCGCCATCGGGAACGAGCCGAAGGGCGTGGTCACGGTCTCGCCGAGTCGCTCGGGGGTGAGGGTGCGGAGCGCCGCAGCATAATCAGTCGTGCCGGTCCGAATCAAGTCCTGGAGTGCTGCCCGGTCGGTGGGAAGGTTTTGGGGGAAGTCCATCTCCCCAGTGGTCAGGGACTTCGCCGAGCCGACGAGGATACCCACGACTTCCTGTGCCATCTCGATGGCCGACTTGTTGGTCGGCGTGGGCTTCCAGTTGAGCTTGTCTTCAGGGATGAAGTCCAGGTTGTGGGCGAAGTCGGGGCCGGCCCACTCCGCCATGCTTGCAGCCGATTCCATCGGTGACATTCGAGTCGTTCCCATCCCCCCGTCAGGGTCACCACAAGCGGTGACGAACCGAACGAGAGCCATCCCATTGTGCACCAATCTCGGCGTCCAGTCCAGAAAAAAGATATCTTTAGTTTGCATATGCTCTCCGCCGACCTGTGGCGTCTCTCAGCGGTATGAGGCATGATGAGTGCAGCGGAGTCCACGCGGTGATCGGCCAGGAGAGCGATGAATCGACGCCTGTTGGTGGTGATGGGGGGGATAGCGGTCCTGCTGCTGGGGGTTGGGCCGGAGGCAGCGCGATTCTGGCTCGATTACGAGTGGTTTCGCGAGGTAGGGCAGCAGTCCGTCCTCCTGAAGATCCTCGGGACGCGGTGGCTGCTGGGGCTGACCTTCGGTGGTGGCCTCTTCCTTCTGGCCGCAATCAGCTTCCGGATTGCAGGCCGACATCAGGGCGCGGGGCTGCCGCGCAGCGACGTGCCTGTGTGGCTTCTGGAGGCTTCCGAGCGCGTCCGGGGTGGGCTGCGATGGGGTTCGTTCGCCGTCGCCGGAGTGGTCGGACTGGCCGCCGGCCTGGCTGCTTCGGAGCAGTGGGACGCCTGGATGCGCTGCGTGGGCGCCACGCAGTTCGGCCGCCGGGACCCGGTGTTTGGGCTGGATGCGTCGTTCTTCGCCCTGCAGCTACCCTTCCTGCGGTTTGTGTCGGGGTGGCTTGTCAGTTCGCTCCTGACGGTCCTGCTCTTCACCTCGGTGATCTACCTCCTCAGCGGGGCGCTGGGCGTGGCGGCCCGCGCCACCCGGGTGGCTCCGGGCGCGAGGGCCCACCTTTCCATTCTCGCCGGGCTGACCTGCCTGGCTGTCGCGCTGGCGTGGCGACTGTCCCAGTTGGGTCTGGTCACCCACGCACAGGCAGGTGGGCTCTTCCACGGCGCGGGGTACACGGATGTGCATGCCCGTCTGCTGGCCTACTACGTGCTGATCGGCATCGCCGGAGTTGCTGCCCTCGGGTTCCTCGTGAACACGCGGGTTCGCGCCCTCTGGCTCCCCGTAGCCTCGCTGGTGCTCCTGATGGCGGGTTGGGTGCTGATCGGCGGCGTTTACCCCAGCGTTGTGCAGCGGTTCACCGTCGTCCCGAACCAGCAGGCGATTGAGCGGCCCTACATCCGGCATGCGCTCGAATGGACCCGCTGGGCGTACGGCCTGGATGATCTCCAGCGCGTGGAGTACCCCCTGGGTGCGCCCCTCGCTGCGTCGGACCTGGGGCGCGAGCGGCTCACGTTGGAGAACATTCGTCTGTGGGACTACCGCCTGCTTGCCCAAACCTACCAGACACTTCAACACCTGCGCGACTTCTACGATGTGAGCGATGTCGACGTGGATCGCTACCGCATCGACGGCCATCTGCGGCAGGTGATGCTGGCTGCCAGAGAGCTGGTCCCCGATCGGCTTGACCCGCGTCAGCAGACGTGGGTGAACCGCAAACTGCAGTACACTCACGGCTACGGCTTGCTGATGAGCCGGGTAAACGATGCCGACCCCAGCGGCCGCCCCGCGTGGCTCATCCGCGACCTCCCGCTGGTGACGGCGGCGGGGCTCTCCGTCAGCCGTCCCCAACTCTACTTCGGGGCCCGTCCGTCCGAGCCTGTCTTTGCGCCCTCCGCGACGCCGGAAATCGACTTCCCCGCGGAGACGACGACCCAGACCTCCGCTTACACCGGTTCGGGGGGGATCCCCGTGGGGTCCGGCTGGCGCAAGCTCCTGATGTCGGCTGCCCTGGGCGAGGGGAATGTTCTGATCAGCGATCAGATCCGCCCCAGCAGCAAACTGCTGATCCGACGACAGATCTCGGAGCGCGTCGCCGGCGTTGCCCCGTTCCTCACCCTCGACCGGGACCCGTACCTGGTGCTGGACGAGGGCCGGCTGGTGTGGATGATCGACGCATACACCACGGCCAACGGACTGCCCTTCAGCGCTCCACTCGATGAGCGAGATCGTTCGCCGTCGTCACGCTATGAAAGCGCGACCGGTCCGCCCGATCTCTTCAACGGAGAGACCCCCGCCAACTACGTGCGCAATTCGGTCAAGGCCGCGGTGGACGCCTACACCGGGTCGGTGACGCTCTACGTCATCGACGAGGTGGATCCAGTCTTGTCCGTCTACCGGCGGGCCTTCCCCAGATTGTTCCGGCCGGCGGCGGAGATCCCCGAGTCTCTCCGTGCGCACATCCGCTACCCCGAAGACCTGTTCTCCGTCCAGACTCGGAAGCTGATGCGCTACCACGTGGCGGACGCGGACCAGTTCTACCAGGGCTCGGATGAGTGGGACGTGCCGATGGAGCGACGCCGGGAGGCCGGCGGCGCGGGTGAAGAGATCGCCGGCACGCCGATGGAGCCGTACTACGTCATCATGCGGCTTCCGGGAGAGACCGATGAAGAGTTCTGTCTGATCCTGCCCTTCAAGACGAAGAATGGAAGCACCCTTCCGGCCTGGCTCGTCGCCCGCTGCGATCCCCAGCACTACGGCCGCCTGCGGCTCTATCGCTTCCCCGCCACGGCGCAGGTGGACACTCCGGAGCAGGTGGACAACGCCATTCGATCGGAAGCGTCGATTTCGAAGGAGATCACCCTGCTCGCGAGTGGTGGGTCGGGGGTGCGCTACGGCAACTTTCTGGTGCTGCCTGTCGGCAAGTCTCTGCTCTATGTGAAGCCGCTGTTCCTGGTCGCCACGCAGCAAGGCGGGCAGGAAGCGATTCCGCGGCTGGCGGCGGTAATTGTGGCGGAGCGGCGGGGCGACGGCGTGCGCGTGGTGATGGAGAACACCTTGCGCCAGGCACTGGCGGTGCTGGTCGGCGGCCAGGGTGGGGCGGTCTCCCCGTCGCCACCCGGTGAGGCCCCGACCGGGGAACCCCCGCCGGGGAGCGGGACCGGATTAGCGGCATCTGTCCGGGCCGCGGAGGCGGCGTTTGTCGCTGCGGAGAAAGCTCAGCGCGAGGGCGACTGGGCTGAGTACGGGCGGCAGATGAAGCAGGTCCGGGAGGCTCTACGCCGCGCGAGGACCATGGCGCGCTGAGCGGAGGGATGGACGATGAGGTCACGGGTTTGTCTTTGGGCAGTTGCTTTGCTCTTCGCGCTGGCTGCTGGCGTGGTTGAGGTCGGCGGGGCGATGGCCGAACCGGCGCCGACGGCCGGACTGCGCGCAGGCGCGGCAACGGTCAAGATCACGCCATCCCTCAATCGGCCGGTCTACATCGCGGGGTATGCCTCCAACCGGGTCGCGGATCGCGTGCAGGATGACCTCTGGATCCGGGTGCTGGTGTTGGACGATGGGAAGACGCGGATGGCGGTCGTCGCCTGCGACCTCATCGGTCTCTCCAATTACCGCGTGCGTGAACTCAGGCGGGCCGTCCGCGGGGTCCCGGCGGAAAACGTGCTCATCACCTGTACCCACGTGCACTCCGGGCCGGACACGCTGGGGCTATGGGGGCCGGTTCCCTTCGTCAGCGGCGTGGACCCCCTCTATCAGCAGCGCCTCGCGGACCGGCTAGCGGCAGCCGTGGATGCCGCCGTCCGCGACCTGCGGCCTGTGCGGGTGGAGGCGGGTCGCGTCCGCGTCCCGGATGGCTTCGTGCACAACAGTCGTGAGCCACTGCAGGATACGGACCTCACCACGCTCCGGTTCATCACACCGGCCGGGGTGACGGTCAGCTCCGTGATTCACTACGGGGGCCATCCGGAGGTGAACAAGAGCACCTCACTCACGTCGGATTTCGTCCACTATGTCCGCGAGATGGCAGAGCAGAAGTTCGGGGGTGTGGCGCTGTTCCTCAATGGGGCCCTCGGCGGCATGGTGACGCCGAAGATCGAGGAACATACCTTCCCGGAGATGGAGCGTGTGGGCCGGGGTGTCGGTCGGTCGGCCGTCGCGGCTCTGACGGAAGCGCGTCCGATCCCAGTGTCGGAGGTGCGGCTCTCCCGCCGGGACGTCGCTCTCCCGATGGCCAACGAGAAGTTTCGGCAGGCTGTGCAGGGGCGACTGCTGGACGTGCCAGCGGAGCAGGCTGCCGAATTCCGCACAGAGGTGTGGCGGGTCGATCTGGGACCGGTGACCTGGATCACCATCCCCGGCGAGATTTTGCCCAGGCCCGCGCTTGACCTGAAGCAACTGATGCCGGGGGCGTTCCCGATGGTGGTCGCGCTTGGCAACGACGAGATCGGCTATATCCTCGACCCGGCCGACTTCACCCGCGACCTCTACAAGTACGAGGCGAGCATGTCGGTCGGACCCGAAACCTGGCCACGGCTCTTCGCTGCCGCCAAAGAGCTGCTGCGTTGATCAGCGCTTCACCGCCGACGCGAGACGCCAGGCGCCGGCCAGCGCCAGGGCCACCGCCAGCAGGGCCAGGAATGGGTTTCTAGCCAGCAGGATCGCCGCCAGACCCGCCGCCGCGATGCTAAACAGCCCGAGGGCCGGGAGCGTGCGCCACGACCGCCATGCGAAGAGCAACCCGACCGCCAGGATCACCACCAGTGCCAGCTTGAATTGCATGTCCTGAATTGCATCTCTGGATGAAGGGTGCCAGGTCGGCCCTCGTCCATCTCCACGGAGATTATCCGCGTGCGCTCCCAGAATCATCCTGAACAGGTTGCTCGTGCCGAGGACTACCTGGAACGCCAGGCCGACCGTGCCGTCCGCGAGCTTCTCGACTTCCTCAGCATTCCCAGTGTCTCCGCCCTGCCGGAACACGCGACGGACGTGGCGAAGGCCGGGAAATGGGTGGCGGATCGGCTCCGCCGGGCCGGGCTGCAGGGTGTGGCCACGCTGGATACCGGCGGGCACCCCGTCGTCACCGGCGGGTGGGAGGGCCTGCCCGACGCGCCCACCTACTTGATCTACGGGCACTTTGATACCCAGCCCGCCGACCCTATCGAGAAGTGGACGACCCCGCCCTTTTCCCCGGACATCCGCGACGGCAGGGTTTACGCCCGAGGCGCTTCGGATGACAAGGGCAACATGCTCATCCCGATCCTGGCCGTGGAGGCTCTGCTGCAGACGGCGGGCCGGCTGCCCGTCAACGTGCGATTCCTCCTCGAAGGGCAGGAGGAGATCGGCAGCCCCCAGCTTCCGGGGTTCCTGGAGCGGCACCGGGACCTCTTCCAATGCCGGATGGTCCTGAGCGCCGACAGCGGGCAATGGAGCGACACGGAGCCGATCTTGCTGCTGGGCTGCCGGGGTCTGTGCGCAGTCGACCTGTCGGTTCACGGCCCGGCCACCGATCTGCACTCCGGCCTTTTTGGCGGTGCGGTGCCGAATCCCATCCAGGGTCTGGTGCGCCTGCTCGGGACGCTGCACACCGCCGAGGGCCGGATCGCCGTGCCGGGATTCTACGACGCGGTTGTCGATCTGACCCCCGCCGAACGAGCGGGGGTGGCGGCTCTCCCGTTCGATGAATCCGCCTACCTCAAGCAGGTCGGTGCTGCCGGTCTCATCGGCGAAGAAGGGTGGACCCCCCTGGAACGGCTGAGCGCCCGGCCGACGCTGGAGATGAACGGGATTTACGGCGGTTTCCAGGGAGACGGCACCAAGACAGTGCTGCCTGCTTCCGCCCACGCCAAGATCACGTGCCGCCTGGTGCCGGACCAGCAGCCAGACACGGTGGCGCAGGCAGTGGTCGATCACCTGCTCCGGCATGCGCCCCGGGGTTTTCGGGTGGAAGCACGGGTAATGCCCGGCTCGGCATTGCCTTACGTGGTGCCGGCCGACCACCCTGGGAACCTTGCGGCCGCCGACGTGCTCCGCGAGATGTATGGCCGGGAGCCTTACCCGGTTCGAGTGGGCGGCAGCGTGCCCGTCTGCGAGTTGTTTCAGCGGACACTGGGAGTCCACACCATCGGCTTTGGGTTTGGGCTGGACGATGAGGCGTTTCACGCCCCGGACGAGTTCTTCCGCCTAGTGAGCTTTCGCAAGGGGCAATCGGCCTGGGTCCGATTGCTGTATCGTCTTGCGGAGGATTGAGCGTGCGGCGGCGCGGAATGAACGATCGGCGGGGGCGATCCCCGAGGGAGATGAGACGATGGGGATCACGACGCGAGATCGGCTGCACTTGATGCTCGGAGCTGCGCTGGGATCTCTCGCGCGGCCGTCTCGGGCAGCCGCCCCACGCTGGAGCCCCCAGCAGGCGCGAGCATGGCAGAAGGAGCGGGGATGGCTGGTGGGGTGCAACTTCATCCCAAGCACGGCGATCAACCAGCTCGAGATGTGGCAGGCGGAGAGCTTCGACGCGGCGACCATCGACCGGGAACTCGGGTGGGCGGAGCAACTCGGCTTCACCAGCGTCCGCGTCTTCCTCCACAACCTGACCTGGGCTCGCGACCCCGAGGGGTTCGCCCGCCGCATCGACCAGTTTCTCGGCATCGCCGCCCGGCACAAGATCGGCGCGATGCTGGTGCTGTTCGACAGTTGTTGGGACCCATTCCCCCAGCTTGGTCCGCAGCGCGCGCCCAAGCCGCAACTCCACAACAGCGGCTGGGTGCAGGCCCCCGGGCACGACATCCTGAGAGATCCGGGCCGCCACGACAGCCTGAAGGGCTACGTGCAGGGCGTGCTGCAGCGATTCGCGAAGGACGCTCGCATCCACGCCTGGGACCTGATGAACGAGCCGGACAACACCAACGGAAACAGCTACGGGGAAAAGGAACCGCCGGGGAAACCGGAGCTTGCCTTTGCTCTCCTCCGGAAAACCTTCGACTGGGCACGGGAAGTCAATCCGAGCCAACCCCTCACCGCGGCCCCCTGGCTCGGAGACTGGTCATCCCCGGAAAAGATGAAGCCGATCGATCGGTTCATGTTCGAGCAGAGCGATGTCGTGACGTACCACAACTACGCCAACCTGGCTGAGATGAAGCGCAGGGTCGGCTGGCTCCAGGGTCTCGGCCGGCCCATGCTGTGCACCGAGTACATGGCCAGGCCCGTCGACAGCACCTTCTTCTCGATCCTGCCGTATCTGCGCGATCAGGGGGTCGGTGCCTACAACTGGGGATTCGTCGACGGCAAGACGCAGACGATCTACCCGTGGGACTCCTGGCAGAAGCAGTACAACGGCGAACCGCCGCTCTGGTTCCACGACATCTTCCGCCGTGACGGTGCTGCCTACGACCCCGCCGAGGTCGATCTCATCCGCCGCCTGACCGGTCGGACAACGTAGATTAGCCGGCATCCGGTGGGGAATGTGGCGCAACCCGCCCGCCCTGGACCCTTCTAATCGTGTAGATTGCCGTGCGTAAAGGCTGGAGAGGAAGCGGAATGGAAGGCTGGCCCAAGGGCCCCGGGTTGCGGATCCTGACGCTCGGCGCGATCGTGTTGGCGCTCTCTGCCGGCAGCCTCGCCGCCCAGAGCCGCCCTCCCACTACGGTCGCTCCCAGGCCGGGTACGAAGCGCACGCCCGTTCCCGCGAAGCGGCCCGCGCCTCCAAAGCCGCCCCCTCCGCGTCCGAAGCCCGTCACTCCCGCCGTTCGTCCCGCCCCGGTGCCGGTCCCGAAGCCGGACGCCAGCATCGCCTTCTTTCGCGACGGCACGGTGCCGCGATTGCGGATTGAGGTCGTCGGCCCCGAGCTCGAAAAGCTGCGTGGAAATGTGCGCGAGGACGTGCGGTGCACGGTGATCGAGGACGGTCGCGTCACCTACTCCGACGTGGCGATCCACCTGAAGGGCGCGGCGGGGAGCTTTCGCAACCTGGATGATCGTCCCGCGCTGACCCTGGATTTCGATAAGAACCGCGAGGACCAGCTCTTTCACGACCTGGACAAGATCCACCTCAACAACAGCGTTCAGGACCCCTCCTACCTTAACGAGCTAGTGTGCGGGGAACTCTTTTTGGCGGCCGGAGTGCCGGCAGCGCGAACCTCACACGCGCGGGTCTGGCTGAATGGGCGAGACCTGGGGTTCTACGTGTTGAAAGAGGGGTTCAACAAGCGATTCCTGCGTCGGCACTTCGCCGATCCGGACGGCAATCTCTATGAGGGAGGTTTCGTCCAGGATCTGGACGGTGAACCCCGCCTGCAATCCGGAAACGGCGCGCCCGATCGGGCCGATGTGCGCGCCCTGTTGGAAGCCTGCCGGGAGCGGGATACCGACCGCCGTCGTCAGCGCCTGGAACAGCTCGTGGACGTCGATCGGTTCCTCTCCTTCGCGGCGCTTGAATCCATCACCAGCCATTGGGATGGCTACTGCCACAACCGGAACAACTACCGGTACTACTTCGATCCGAAGAGCGGAAAGGTGCAGTTCATCCCGCACGGGATGGACCAGATGTTTCGGCAGCCGGATTTCCCCATTGAGGCTGGCGGCAGCCTGGTCTCGGCGGCGCTGATGAGCATCCCCGAATTCAGGGACAGATACCGCAGACGCCTGGGCGAGTTGGCGGCTGGTGTTGCTCCGCCCGATCGACTGGTCAAGCGAGTCGACGATCTCCGGCGCCGACTGCGACCGGTGCTGGAAGAGATGGGGGAGGGCCCGGCACGGGAGCTGGACTGGCAGGCACGCGCGTTTCAGGAACAGATCATCCGCCGAGCTGCAGTGCTGGTGGCCCGAGGGGCGGTCCCCGATCCGCGGGTGATGAAAGTGGTGGCCGGCGGCACCGTTGTTGCCGGAGGTTGGGAACCTCGGCAGGAGACCCCGGACGCTGTGCTGGAACGTGCGGGTACGACCGCTGCGCCCCTGTTGGTCATCCGCGTCGGTCCCAGCGGGCGGTGCGTCGCCTCATGGCGGGCCACCGTCGTCCTATCGCCCGGCAAGTACCGCCTCGAGGCCAGGGCCCGCGCCGAGGGGATACAGCCCCTGAAAGACGAGTCCGGCACCGGTGCCGGGATCCGCATCTCCGGTGGCCGCCGGACCAATGGTCTGGTTGCAAACGCCCCCTGGACCACACTCGGCCATGAGTTCGAAGTCATCGCCGGGAACGGGGAGGTGACCCTTGTCGCCGAACTCCGAGCCACGGCAGGTAAGGTCAGCTTCGACCCAGCGGCCATACGCATCACCCGCGCCGCCGCCAACTGACCAGATGGGGAGGCTCCTCATTTCGAGCGCCGCGCTCCAGTTCCGGGCCCCTCCTACTACGGCGATCCCGGTCACTGCCTCGGCGTACCTCAGGTTCGGACGAGCACAGACCAGTTGTCTACACCGCTCTCCTCGATTGTTCCGGAACACTGGACGAGATACCCGAATTGCATCACCTGCCCTCCGGCGGTGAAGTTCGGGTGCTCCGGGCCTGACGAGAGGTTAACGAAGTCGTCGGCTGTAAGCGCCCTGCCGGAGATCGTGGTCCAGCGTGTGTCCGCGGGAGCGGTTTCATCACTGCTGTCGCGAACGAACCAGTACGGGCCCTGCCTGATTAGCAAGGCATGGACGGCATGGTCCAATCCCACCAGGCCGGATAGGAGAATGGTGTCGAAGGAGTAATCAATCCCAAATATCGGTCCCTCGGCCGCGGGGTCATAGCTTCCGCCGGTGTAGAGGTGAGCCAGCCGGAGTTGCTCGCTGCCGCCGGGGAACTCGACCTCCGTTCGGCGGAAAGCGCCAGTGTTCCCTCCGGTAGCCTGCCGGATTGCCTGGAACCTGGCACCGCTACCATCCTCGAACTGCTTCGTGAGGCTCCATCGGTTCTGCGGGAAATCCGTATCCGACAGGAAGACTCCGAGAGGGCGGAGCGAGAAGCTCTGGCGGAACGGGCTCGGCTTCCGGACCGCCACAAATCGGATCACCGGCTCAAAGCGGGCCTTGCTGATCCTGAGCCGGTAGTCATCCTCCGCAACGTCGTCGATGGAATAGGCCCCATCGCCGTTCGTGCTGGTGCTGCTCACCACCTGGTCCGTATCCGCGGACAGGAGCTCAACCAGCGCGCCGGGCATGCCGAGCCCGTTTGATACGTCCTCGACATGACCTTCGATGTCGACAACCGCGGCAAACTCGAGGATGAGTTCAACTCGCTTGCTGTCGGACTGCAGATCCACGTCCTCGGACATCGGCGTAAGCCTGCGGCCGAAGAGCGGCCCTCCGCTGGCCCGGATGTTGTGCGTCCTGTACGACAGACCCGAGTAGACCACGAAACCGTTCGCGTCTACCTGCTGCTCCGCCCCACCGTTCCGCGACACCAGGGCACCGGGGTAAGGCACGAAAGGCGAATTCGCGGCGGAGGATTGTCGCGCCTTTACGAGTACCGTGATGCTGCCGGTTGGCTCCGCGTCAAAGTTTCCGCACGATTCAAAGGTGCAACCGCAGCTCGTTAACTCCGCTACGTGAGGTCCGCCCGCACGCCCCTGCCCATCGGCCAGAGGTGTGAGCACGTTCACTTCGGACGGGTCGAAGGGGAGTTCTCCCGGCACCAACTTGGGGAGCAGCATCGTGATGAAGATGGAGCCATCTCGCGTTGCGCCGAACCGACCGGCAATGGCTGTTCCGGCACCTTGCGTAGTGGGTGCCCCCGCCGGTTCCGTCAGGCTGAACTTCCCTGCGGCCGTCGCACTGATGTTGAACTCACGGAGCACACTTCCGCTGTCCGGATCGGTGATCACGCCGCGGTAGGTGCCCGCAAGCTCACGGTTCTCCCTGGTGGAGATGGGCACGTCCTTGGAGGTCATCTGCCCGCCCTTCTTCGCGCCATTGCCCTTCCCACCGATCTCGAAGTTGGTGGTTGTCTTGCCGCCCTTTTTTTCTTTGCCCCTCCCGCCGCCGACCGACGTGTCGAAGCCGATGTCCTCAATCTCGAAGAAGTCGAGCTCCAGCACCTTACCCTTCGCCGTACCGCGGACACGGTAACCGGTGATCGTGCCCCCCGTCGTAGCGGTCGGATCGTAGATCGTTCCGCGCACTGCCTGCCCGGTGATGGCGAGCACAGCTTCCCACCCGTCGAACTCGCCCCCGCTGAGCTTGCCTCGCTGGAATTCGACGGAGGGCGTCGCCGCTTCGGCCGGATCCGGGTCGGCGATGCGGGTGAGTGCGATCACGGCCCCGGAGTGGAGCACCAGGCTGAGGGCGTCCCGCCGAGTGATCGGTGTGACGACGGTGGGAGTTTCTTCTGGATCTCGCATTAGAGTACCGTCCCATTGAGGGGCACTACCAGCACTCGGTTGTTCGAGTCGTTGGTGTAGATGATCAGCCGACCTGTAACGGCGCCTCGGCGCGCCGTGGACCCCACCCGGAAGCGGACATCAAATCGCTGGCTGGTTTGGGGGCTCATGACGTTCGGCGCCGTGTCGGTGGTCGCCCGGCCCGTTTGGAATCCTGCCCGGTCGCCAGAATCACCGTTGCGGTTCACAA
>CAZSRZ010000036.1:0-4604 GCA_964609085.1 uncultured bacterium
CGCCGGTGTCGTCGATCTCCCCGGCGTCGAGGTAGTCCCCGTCGCCGTTGAGGTCGAGCTTGCGGCGGTTCCAGTTGCCGACCTGATCCAGGCCGTACCCGCTCGCGTTTTCATCCCACCGCTCGCGGCGGGTGCGTTTGCCGCTGGCGATCGCCGCGCCGTCCTTGTGGCCCTCGTCGGCCAGGAGCAGGCGGTTGAGGCTGTCCATGGTGTAGACGGCGTCGTAGAGATGGTCCGAGCCGCTCTTGATCTGGTGGTCCACGGCGCTGGTGATGTTCCCGTTGCGGTCGTAGGCCAGGTCCACGTCGTAGAGCGTCACCGGGGTGCCCAGGGCCTTGTGCCAGCGGCTCTTCTTCACCCGCCCGAAGGCGTCGAGGTAGTCCGCAAAGCCGCTGCCGCTGGAGCCCGAGTGCAGGCGCGTGATGGTGTCGGCGGTGGTCGTCTTGAGCTTGGTCGTCACGAGCGTCCCCGCCCCCTGGTACTCGTACTCGGCCACGTCCGTCCCGCCGACGCTCACCTTGCTCACCCGCCCGAAGGTCTCGGCGACGTTGCCGCCGGTCCCGAACGTGTACGTCACGGCGGCCCCGTCGGAGGTGCCGAAGGTCTTGGGCAGCGTCATGGTGTCGCGCTGCAGCCGCGCCCGCTTGCTCCCGTCGGTGGTGGTGATGGCCGAATAGGTCCACGCCACCTGGGCCTCGTTGTGCCCGCCGGCGGTGTTCACGTCCCCGTCGCGGTCCTGGAGGGACTTGGTCGTGTTCCCCCAGTCGTCGTACTCGTACTTCACCTCGTTGACGACGCTCCCGCTGCCGACGCTGGCATTGTCGTACTGGGTCACCTTCTCGACCAGCCCGCGCGCGAGGTAGGCCAGGCTGATGCGCTTGACCGTCCCGTCGAAGCCGCTGATCACCGTGGTGGCCCGCGTGTGGGTCCGCCGCCCGGCGGTGTCGTAATCGGTCTCGAGCACGTTCCCGGCCTGGTCCTTCTTGTAGATCTCCTGCCCCTGGGCGTTGTAGGCGAAGGCGACCAGGTCGGTCCCGCTGGTCGAATCGGGGTAGGTGGTCTTCCACAGCAGGTCGTGACTGCTGATCTTGCTGTCCCCGGCGGAGGTCCCCTTGGTCACGCCGTAGGTGTAGGTGGTGACCTGGTCCACGGTGCCGGAAGTGTCCTTGACGCCGTCGCCGTCGAAGTCCACCCACATCTCGGTCATGCGTCCTGCTGAGTAGGTATAGCGGGTGTAGACGTCGTCGTCGCCGGTGTCGCCCGAGGGGGTGCCGTTGACGTAGTTGCGGATGTCGGCGGTCTTGCGCCCGGCCTTGTCGTAGAGGAACCGCGTCGCGATCCCCTTGGGGTCGGTGGTCTCCAGGACCGAGCCGTCGGTGTCGTAGGTGGTGGAGGAGACCAGGATCGTGTCGGAGCGCGTCGGGACGCTGCCGGCGCGGGAATAGGTGCCGCCGCTGGTCGAGCCGTCGCCGACGATCCCGTTGGTCCCGTAGACCGCGACGTCGGTCTGGCGGCGCAGGGCGTCGTAGTAGAAGGCGGCGATCGAGACCCGGCCCTTGACGTTGGTGGCCGTCACGCTCGCGGCGTCGCTGTCGGCGTTGCTGTCCAGGGCGCCGGTGGTGCTGGTGTCGTCGAAGTTCCGCTGCACGCTGTGGGTGAACAGCGCCAGGCCCGTGCCGTCGTCGTAGCGGGTGTGGGTCTCCTCCAGCACCGTGTCCCCGGCCACGTCGGAGGCGTGGGCATAGGCGGTGTCGTTGTCCTTGGCGAGGGTGTACCGGTCGGTCACCCGTCCCAGCCGGTCGTAGACCGTCTTGGAGAGGCTGGTGCCGCGGGTGCGGATCACCCGGCCGGCGGCGTCGTAGGTCGAGAGCGCGGCGAGATAGACGTCGGTCCCCCCGCCGGCGATGGCGCCGCTGGACTGCACGATCTGGTAGGTCCGCTGCTCGTAGACCTGGCCCTTCTCGTCGTACAGGGTCTTGGACAGGGCGATCCGGTTGGAGGTCACGCTCTCGGGGTCGCTGGTGGCCGAGAGCCCGGAGGCGGAGGAGTACGCGGCGGTGGCGACCGGCCGGTCAAGGTTGTCGTACTTGGTCAGGCCGTGCGGCGCCTGGGGGCTGGTGGTCAGGATCAGCCGCCCGCGGGTGTCGTAGGCGTAGGTGGTGTCGCGGCGGTCGGTGGTGTTGTCCTGAACCAGCGCCGTCCGCTTGGTCACGCGGCTGTTCTTGTTGCTCGACCCCCCGTCGTACTCGACCTCCTCAACCTTCACCATGTTGTCCGGGCCGCTTGCCTCGCCGCCGCTGAAGGAGTTGTCGTTGGTTCCGAGCCAGCGAGCGCTGTATCGCCCGAGGCTGTCATAGACCGTCCGAGTGATGGTGCCGGCCGGGTTCTTGACGCGCCAGGACCGGCCCATTGCGTCGTAGCCCAGGAGTGTGCTGTCGTAATTGGTCCCCGACGAGCCGGCCCCCGAGGCCGGGATGGTGTGATACACCCGTGTCTCGTCGATCCGGTGGCCGTCGCTGGAGACGACGCTGGTGCTCATCCGCGCCAGGGTCCCGATGTCCAGGGCCGTGATCGGATCGGCGTCGGTCTCGTCGATCCAGCCGGTCAGGCCGGTGGTGATCCCGGCACTCCCGATCGCCACCGTGCCGCTGAACTCGGTCTGCCCGGCCAGGTTGGTCACGGTGTAGGACATCGGCCCGTAGTAGGTGGTCGTGCCCACCGTGGTCATCCGCGGGCAGGCGATAGTCACCATCCGCCCGTCCTTGAGCCTGCTGTAGTACATCTTGGTCACCAGCCCGTCGGCGTGGGTGGTGGTGTCCAGCCGGCCCTGGTTGTCGTAGGTGTAGGTCGTGACCACGCGCAGGCCGGCGGAGGTCTCGGTGACCCCGAAGTCGGTATTGGGATCGTCACCGCTGGCGAAGTCGGTGGCGTGGTTGGTCTGACAGTCGTCGATCCGCTTGACCAGCAGCCCGCCGGAGTACTGCGTGTAGGTGAACACGCCGGTGGCCGACTCGGTGAAGGCCGTGGTGCCGTCCTTGCGCAGGTACCGCGCCGAGCTGGTGGCGCTCCCCGAGCCGTTCTTCCCCGTGCTCACGACCGGGAACGTCGTCGTGATCTTCTTGGGCACGATCCGCAGGATGCTCGTCGCGGTGGTGCTCCAGAACGTGGTAGCGATCGTGGTCTCGTCGTGGTTGCTGGCGATGTCAGTGCCCGCGGTGTGATATGCACGCACCTTCTCGATCGTGGGCCGCTCGACGCCGACGCCCGACGCCACCGCCTCGAACTTCGGGGTGCTCGACAGCCACAGCCGGGCCTGTGTGAACTTGGCGTCCGAGTTGGGGGTGCTCGTCTGCGCCGTGTGGGTGCGGGCCGCCTCGACGAACCCGTCCAGCGTTCCTCCGGAGACGAGTTTCGGATAGACCGCCTCACCGGCTCCCGCGTGGGAGAACGTCTTGTTGGTATGGTCGTACCCGCTGTTGACCTCGGGGGTCAGGTGCTCGCTCAGGGCCCCGACCGAAGTGCGGATGACCTCGTCGGTCCATCGCGTGGCAACGCTGCTGGCGGGATCGGTCGTGGTGAGGACCCGCGACAGCGGCTGCCCGTTGTTGTCGAAGTACTGAGTGTGGTAGATCCCGTCGGGCCGCTTGACCACCACCCGCCGGGTCTGGTTGTGGTCATAGTCGATGGCGTCGTCCCAGTCCGAGAAGGCGGTTCGCTCGTAGGTGCCGTTGCTCGACCCTCCGCCGCAGCCGCACTGCCCGTTGAAGAACGCCTTGACGATCTTCGCGTCCCCGTTGCCGTACTCGAGATACGCCGATGAGTATGGCTTGAGCGTGTCGTCCGCGGCCGAGAGCGTGTCGTCGTTGAGGTCCGACCCCACGCTGTAGTCGTAACGGCGGTACCCGTCGGCGTCGATGACCATGCGCAGCTGGTGTGCGGCGCCGCGCTTGCCGTTGGCGTCGGTGTAGGCGTCCACGTAGTAGCGGTAGTGCTGCTTGGCTACAAGGCTGACCGCCGAGTCGGTCAGCGGGGTGGTGCGCGTCACCGTCTTGAGATCGCCGGCCTGCCCGATCTTGAGATCCGAGACCGTCTCGGTCTCCGCGTAGTACCCGTAATCCACCTTCCCTACCTCGACCCAGCCGCCGCTATCGATTTCCGCCTTCACCTGAGTCAGGCGCTGCGTGCCCGCGACCGAGGAGTAGGTGTAGGTGAACTTCCGCCCGGAACTGTCGTAGGCGAGCGCGAGCGTGCCATCGGTGTTGTAGCCGTTCGAGATCGCGGTGCCGATGGTGCTGGCGTGACCGGCATAGGCGATCTTCCCTGCAGGGTCCTCGATCTTCCAGATCTGCCAAGCCGCCCGCGTATCGCTCCCGCCGGAACCGAAGAAGGTGACGGTGACACCTCGCCCGTTGAAGTAGACCCAGGTGTCCGGGTCGTTGCCGGCGCCGGCAACTCTCTTGAAGACTCCGTGAGCGCCGTTGATCCCCTTGTAGTAGTCGCTCCCCTCCGAGGTGCTGTTGTAGATGAACTCGGCGTAGCGGTCGTTCCCGTAGACCAGGAAGACCGTGTCGTTGCTCGTGCCGGTGGTGTCGTAAAGGACGATT
>CAZSRZ010000036.1:4614-43989 GCA_964609085.1 uncultured bacterium
GGCTGGGAGACCTGGAACCAGTTGTGCCCCTGCGGACCGTTGCTTGCAGCGATCTGATTGAACGTGCGGCCCACGACCCACGGCACCTGTGCCGGAAGCGCCAGGTCGATTGCGAATGCGTCGAAGCTCAAGCTGTCCAGCCGCACCGCCCCGAGCATCCGGTTGGCGTCCCAAGGGTCCCCGACCCCCGGCGCGGGGGCGAACGGGCCGCTCCACCCGCGCGAGGCCCCGCTCACGCTCACGCCGCGGAATGACACGCCCGGCGCCGCGCCCTGGACCCGCGAGGCTGAGGCGGAATAGCTCGTAAAGATCGTGCCGGTGGTCTTGCTCAGGAGCTGCGCGCTGGTTACAGCCGGGAGCGCCAGGATCGACATACCGCCGATCGCCGCCAGACAGGCCGCAAGCGGCGCATGCGGTTGACGTGGGCGAAGGGGGCGAGCGTCGTGAGCGGGGCAGGTCTGGCGCGGCATGGCGGACTCCTGGAAAGGAGCGATACCGGGATCGACGGCGCGGCGCCGTCGTGCGGTCTCAACCATGGAGCCGGCTTGGGTCGCAGTCCACTATTTGCTATTTAACTTCAATTGCAAATAGTGGCCCGGCGCGTGGCGGCGTGCTCTACTCCTCTCGATGCGGTCGTGGCGCGCCGGGCTCGTGGCCCGGTGTGCCGGCCCGCCGTGCCGGGCGGTGTGGTCCGGCGCTTTGAGGAGCACCCCCATGCTCAGCCTCGTCAGCAAGCCCGGCAGCGCTCTGTCGGTCCTCTCGGGACTCCTGGCCCTCGGCGCCGTCATCGCCGCGGCGATCGTCTCGATTCCTCGGAGCGCTTCGCTTCCCGTTCCCACCGAAGCGCAGCTCCGAAGCGCCCTGGTCCGCGCGGGCCTGGGGCCGGGTGAGCTGGCGGCCATCGGCGCCACCAGCCTCCAGACCTCGGCCCTTGTGGCCGCGGCCCGCGACCACTTGATCACCAACTTCGGGGCTCTACGGAGCGCCGACGCAACGGCATCCTCCGCAGGACGGCAGGCGGCGCTCTTGGCGCAGGTCGCCGAGCGCGGCACCGCGACCCAGGAGCAACTTCTGGCGCTGGCCTCGGCACGCGAGCAGTTGGCGGCCGCGCAATCCGCCCAGCAGGGAGCCTTGGATAACCTGTTCACGGCCGCCGCCGAGGGGCTGAGCGCTGAGCAACGCGGCAGCCTCCTGACCATCCGCGCCAACCGAGGGCGCGAGGCGCCGCTGCAGTACCGGCTCACCTCCCGCACCGACGCGCAGTGGGTGGCCCTGCGCGAGAGCCTGATGCAGGAGTCGCAGGCGGAGCGGAACCAGACCGTGGTCCCCGTCGCGGCGGCCGACCTCCTGGCCGATTGCCGCGACGAGCCCGGGACCTCGTCGGCCACCACGGCCCTGGCCCAGAACGGGGCCTCCATCGAGCACGCGTGGTCGAGCGCCATCCAGAACCCGTAGCGGCCGGGTGCCCAGGTGGCGCGGCGCGTGCGACGTGACGCGGGCGGGGTTGGATTGGGACGCCGTGACGGTCCAGCGTGACGAAGCCCGGGCCCTGGCGGAGGTCGTTCACGACCTTTGGCGGCGTCGCATGGCCGAAGCAGGGTGGCGGTATGGCCCGGTCTACGACCGTGCGCAGCGCATCCACGATTGCCTGGCGCCGTTCTCCCAGATCGCGCCCGAGGACCAGGATGCCGCCATCGACACGCTGCTCGCCAACGAAATCCCCGACGATCTGGTGGCGCGGATCGACTACGACCGCTCCGCCGAGCGCCCCTTCCGGGCCGCCGAGATGCGCACCGGTCTCCCCGTCGCCTGGGCCACGGGCGTCCGGCCCGCAGAGGAACTGGAAGGCTCCAGCCGCGGCGAAGTGGCTGCCTGGCAGCTCGACGCGGTCTCCGGGCGCCTGGTTCGGTTCACGGTGACCTGGGATACCGGGGCCGAGAGCGAGCACACCCCGATGGAGCCGGACCTGCGGCGCGTGGACGAGCACTGACGACCCGCCTTGTTACCTGCAGCGGCGCCGGCGTGAACCGATCCGTTGCCGCGCTCCGCGCCGGGAGTTGCCCGCGCAGCGTGATCGACACCGACCCGCAGCGCACGTGGACGACCACGCGCCCTTCGCGCACGGTCACCCGTGCGCAGTCGGTCAGCGCGTAGTAGTGGCGAGTCCCCACCGTCCGGGTTCGCACCATTCCCAGGGCGCGCAGCTGGGCCAGTTGCCGGCTCACCTGCGGCAGCTCGCGCCCGAGGATCGCCCCGAGGTTCGTCGTCCCCTGTTCAGCGCAGGCGAGGACCAGGAGGATCTCCTGGGCCGCCGTTGGCGCGAGCGTGCGCATCAGCGAGCGCCACTGCGGGACCGTTGGTGGGCACGAGCGGGTGTCCGCCGCGAGCATGTGTTCTCCTGGCGCCCCCGCTGTCGTGACACTCTACCGCCCCGGCCCGGCAACGCACCCGGCAGCATCCATCCACAGCGAATCACCACACGAACATGAGTGCGGTCCGGGTCTGCGCTCGGCGCGCGTGCGGCCGACACACAGGTGTGTCAACTTGGCGGCGCATGACACGGATCCTGTGCCTGGCGCGCGGGCTTCATGCGCGGCGCGACGGCCTGCGACAGGCCCCCCCTCAGAATGGACCCGCTGTGATGGGAGCGCGCCCGTCGTTGCGCAGACGACGCACGCGTCGGACCTCGCCAGCTCGCTGACACCCCTACTTCACTCAGCACTCGCTTGGAGCGCTCGAACGAAGTCCTGGCGTACCCGCTCGGAAGCCTCGTGAAGCGGCTGTGCAGAGGATTCACCCCAACCGGAGCTGCCCGGCACACGCGCGCTCCGGTTACCCACGCGCAGCGACAACCGGCCCATCTTGGAGCCATTGGTCAACATGCCGCTGATACTCGCGCACCCAGCGGTGATACCTGGCCGGGTTGGCCCATCGCAGCGCCAAGCAGCCCGCCATCCGCTCGCTGGCGTCGATCATCAGCGAGGCCATGTCGCGATCGCCGATGCGGCTGAGACTCGGATCTTCCAGCAGCGGCGACCATCGGCCGTGGTGCCAGCGCGCAAGCAACCCATCGACGAAGGTATAGCACGTCAGGGCGCGACCCTCCTCCTCGTACGTGGGCGCCCTAGGGTCCCCAAGAGCGACTGGGTGGCCATTGAGTGGCACCGGCGATGCGTAGCGTGGCGATCTGATCCACTGGCGCGTGGACGCTCGACAGAAGTACGCCAGTTCCTGGCGGAATGCCTCCGGTTCTTCGTCCCGCATCCGGCACAGCTCTGCCATCCGCGCGGCGGCTTGACGCAGGACGGTCTGAATGTCCGCACGGGTGAACTTGGCCAGCGTGGGGTCGTCGCGGAACCGTGACCATGCTCCCGCGTGGAGGCTCTCGATGTGCCCGTTGCGGAACGCGCACACGGTGAGCGCGTTGGCGCGGTCGCGCCGAGTGAGCACGGTGCGGGGTGGGGAGACCGGGGTCATCGGTGCTCAGGACTCCTGGTCAACGTACACCATGCCCGGCCGCGCGGCCAGCAGAGTTCCAGAATTGAGTATGCTCCATCATTGGCAGGAGCGAGCCCGGTATATGAAGGTATCGTCGCGCAGCACCGCTTGTGATCTTGGATGTACGCGTGGCGACGCAGCGTCCAGGCGTTCCGCGACGGCCGCGAGGCCAGCGTCGACGACCTGAAGTCGAGCGAGCGCAGCGACCAGAGAATCTTCTCCAGCCTCGTTCGCGCGGGGGTTCGATTGCTCGGTCGATGGGGGCATGCATTCGGAAGCGATGCACGTTCAAATAGCCCTTCACCCGGCTTGCCGGAGTTTCACCGCGGCCGATTGCACCAGCCCGACGGCTTCGCCGAGCTGCCGGCGCAGCTCTTCGATGGCCAACCGCGAGTGCGCCACCTCGGCGCGGAGCAATTCGAAGTCGCGGCTCTGGTGCTGAAGCCGGTCGCCCATCAGTTGGGCCCGCTGCTTGGCCTCGACCAGCGCTACTTCCAGTTGCTCGGTGCGCGCGCGCACCAGCCGTTGCTTGGACTGGTCGCGGTCCAGAGCCAGGAAGTTGATGTAGGCGTTCAGCACGTCGGAACTGGGCGTGTGACCCAAGCGCGCATTCACCTCGTCGCGCGTGAACCCGTTCTTCAAGAGGTGGCAGGCCATGCCGGAACGCAGGTCCTTCCAGCGGATGCGCTCAGCGTTGGGCATGCTCGTGGCACCGGATCGCTGGCAGGCACGCCGGAGCAGCTTTGATGCGAACTCGTAGCTGAACGGGAAGACCCGTTCGTCCGGAGCGAGGGGTGCCAGCACTGCGTCCGCCCAGCGCACGGTGTCTGCGTATAGGGTGGGCTCGCTGCGGCTCTGCCGCGATCGCTTGAGCTTCTCGGGCGCCAGCCAGATGACGTACTCGCGATCCCCTGTGTGCTTGTTCGCGCCGGGCGTGCAATCGCGTTTGGCCAGTTGCAGGAGGGTGTTGATGTTCTCGCCAATGTCCCAGGCCAACCACAGCAGGAGCGCGTGGCGCGGATTGGTGACCACGCCCACGACCTTGCGGAACATCTCTTCGGTGACGAATCGAACCACCCGGGGTTCCTTGCGAGAGACGTTGACCACGTCCCGAGCCAGGTCCGCCTTGCCGGCCAACTCGAACGGCTTGCTCTTGAAGATCTTGTTGTAGTACGCCGGCGCGTTGCGAACCGCGGTGCCCTTCTGATTGAGAATCGTTCGGTCCTCAAGCCCGTCATAGACCCGCTGGATGTCGTCCCGCGTCAGGTGCCTCCATGGCTTGTTCTCAAACCAGCGGTTGACGTTGCGGAGCCGAATGATGTAGCCGTAGAGCGTGTTGTAGCACCCGTTGTCCAGCGCCGCGAGGCCGTTGCGTCGCTTGAGCTTGCGTTCCTGAAACGCGAAGAACTCGGCGAAGAGCTGCCGGTTCTCGGGACAGATGCTTTGGTCCGCCAGCAGCTTGGGCTTGCCTCGTTCGTACTGCGACTGGAATCCCATGCTCTACAGAAGGGCAGCCTCCCTTTTGAGGGAACACCCGACGTGCGGGTCGCGCGCCACAACCCACGTGTGGCCCTGCATCCGGACTGAAAGACAGTTGGGCCGTCGGGGCCATAGGGTGTTTTGGTCCGCTTCTGGGGCCACTCGACTCGCAGCGTGCCACTTTGACGCAGAGACGGCCCTTGCTGTGCACGCTAGCAACCCGGCGTCCACACCAACTTGGTCATTTCCTCCGCACGAGAGCAAGGCATCAGCTGCCGCAGGTAGACTCTCATGGATCATGGTGCATAGCTGGCATTCGAGTATTTATGCCTTTCGGCCAACAGGCACCCGGGTCGGTGCGCACAGGCGATTGTCCGCGCGACAGGGCGACAGCTCTTCCGGGCTGCTGTTCACGTCCGTCATCGGGCTTGCGACGAGAGTCTGTCGAGGCGGTATACACTTCCTTGTGTCAGACGCTGCGTTCTCACTGCCGTCGATTTCGCCGGGTTTGGCGCGCACCGCCACGGACACACTCCGCCGTATTGGTGGGCTGTCGAATCTCGCGCCCTCTTTTCCGTTTCGCCACTTTGCACGCGAGCATCTACCTTGGGCCCTCGAGTATGGCACTCAGCTGCGTCGGAGGCTTGAGACTCCTCCATACTTCGTCGTGGCACACTGTCAATCTCTCTTGGACACTGAGTTGCCCACGACCAAGTTCTTCTTGGCGCTACTTGCCGCGGTCATCGGGACCCCAACAGCTACGGATGTTGCGACTGAGTCAATCGCGTGGGAGGTCAGACACCGAGACGACCTTCCACCGCATCATCGTCCGACAATCACAGAACGCCGCGGGCCGGCTGAGCTTCATACCGACTCGTCCTACCGGCACCAGCCGGAGCGGTATGTGCTCATGCTCTGCGTTCGCCCAGCAGGTGATGGTGGGGGCGCTTCAACGGTGGTCGCGGGCCGTGAGTTTGTTCACCATGCAGCTGAGTTCCTCGCAAACAATGGGCATGATCCGACAATCTTGCGAACAACCCTGTTCCCGTTTCGAGTTCCGGCCACGTTCACGAAATCGGGTACCGGCAGAGCACTGGAGTTGATTCACGCACCCGTGGTTGCAGACCGCCCCTTGGTCAGGTATCGTCGCGACACAATGGAAGAAGGACTAACCTGCGAGCGGGCCCAACTTCCGGTTCATTCACACGTACTGGCGGCGGCGCGGCACGCAGTTGACTCCACCATGAAGGTAACGGTGATGCTTCGCTCAGGCGATCTACTCGCCGTTAACAATCACGAGGTGCTACACGGCCGTACTTCGTACCACGATGCGTCCCGACTTCTGATCAGGGTTCGAGCCGCGGACCATGCAGCGTGACGCTCTGGAGCACTCGGCAATGCGAAGCAAAAGTCACTCACACTCGTGTCTTGCGGGAGTCAACTCCTTTCCGCTGGCTCGGTTAGGACTTCACCGCGCTCAAACATTTGGGCCATTCGCAGATGCCGGTAGCGCTCCGTCGGCATCGGTGGTTGAAGTCATTGCCTGCTTCATCGATGTGCGAGGCTTCACGAACTACGTTCGATCTTGTGGAGAGAAGAAGTCGGCAATCACGCACTTCATCCGCGATTACTTCGCGATATTCCCAACGGCCGTGTTGCGCGCTCTGTGGGCCCTCGAGGAAGATGACTCCACAACTCCCTCCTCTAGTTCACACGCCGTGCTGCGAGAACGTGCGGTGCCAGCGGCCTTCAAACCAATGGGTGACGGCATGATGCTGGTGTGGGAGCTAACGGGTGATCACAACTTAAATCGCCAGGTCGCGTTTGTGGTTGTCGAGATCATGCAGTATGTGCGAGCAGAATTCCTGGCTATGGTGAACCGCGATACCGCTCTGTCCAAGTATGGGGCGGGTGCCAACGATCTGAAACTCGGCTGCGGCATCGCTCAAGGTGACGCCGTACGTCTCGACTTTGGCCAGCGACGACCTCTCGACTACGCGGGACACACGATGAATCTGGCATCCCGTCTACAGGATCAGGCCAGAAAGGAGGGGATTGTCGCCGAAGAAACGGGCGTTCTGGGTGCGACACTTTCGCTGCGCGCCGGCAGAGGTGAGGGCAGGCGAGTGTTGATACCACGCGATCGGATCAAGGGGACACTTGGCCCCGTGCCCACTTGGCAGTTTCGGACTGATCGTGATAGAGGCAAGCAATCTGGGACTCAGCCTACTGAACAACCACGAATTGCTGAGAAAGCGGATCGCGAATGGTTCGATTACCTTCTGAAAGCAAGACTGCGGCTCGGCGTGGCCGACGCTTCCGATCAGGCGATGACCGCCGGCCTCATGACCGTTCGGATGCGCTTGGAAAGCATGCTGGCTGCCGAATTGGCCAGGCGCGTTCAGGAGAACGTGCGCGGTAGCGGCACGATCAGTCAAAGACTCAAGGATTTGAAAGTGGCTGAGGAACGTCTACTGAAGAAACACACTCCGACGGGGCGTGTCAAGGAGTTGGGACTCGTGGGACGACGCATCCATACCACGATAGCCCTCGGCGTCCTACCGAGCGCGATCCCGATCATCGAGGGACTCTGGCGTGCGACGGTCGATCGCGTCCGGAAACCACGCACGAATGCAAAGATTCATGACGAACACTCAAGGATCATTGCTGCCATAGCGCAAGGCCAGCCAGAACAAGCGGCAGCGCTGATGCGGACGCACTTGAAGTTGGCGACTGGGCGATCTGTCACCGATCACGAGTAGACATCGTCTGAGTTCCGACGAACGCCATGTGGTCTTGACCCCATCTTCGGTCCAGGTCGGATGAGAGTCCAAGGACTCAACCGGCCGGGCTCCCCTGGCCGGTTGAAGCGAACTCCCTGGGGGCCAGGTTGCCCAGGGCGCTGTGGGGTCGATGCTCATTGTAATCCGCCCGCCACGCTTCGATCGTTTCGCGGGCCTCCTCCAGTGATTCGAACCAGTGCACGTTCAGGCACTCGGCCCGGGCCCGCGCGTTGAACGCCTCGATCATCGCGTTGTCTGTTGGCTTGCCGGTCCGGCTGAAGTCCAGTGTCACACCCTTTCGATAGGCCACGCGTCCAACGCCTTGGACGCGAACTCCGGGCCGTTATCCACTGAGATCGTCCGCGGCCTCCTTCGCATCCGTCCGAGCCGTTCCAGCAAGCCGATCACCGCCGCGCTCCCCATCGACTGTCCGACTTCCATCGCCATGCTCTCCCGCGTGTAGTGGTCCACGATCGTCAGCACCCGGATCCGCCTCCCGTCGCCCAGTTGGTCCGACATGAAGTCCATGCTCCACCGCTCGTCTCGGGACGTTGCCGCCGGCGTCATCGCTCGGACCTGGGCCGCCTTGTGCCGACGCGGCCGCTTCGCCCGCATTGACAGCCCCTTCTCCCGGTAGATCCGGTACACCTTCTTCGCGTTCACGGCCCACCCTCACGGGCCAGCAGCACATGCACACGCCGATACCCCCAACCGCTGCACGCTCCGGGCGAGAACCAGCACCGCGCACCCGCGCCGCTCGCTCACGTCGTACGCCGCCCGCGCGTACTCCACCAGCTCGCGCTTCCGTGCGGCGTTACAGTTTTTTTCGCAGCACGTCCTGCAGCATCACCTTGTCCAGCGACAAGTCCGCCACCAGCCGCTTGAGCTTGCTGTTCTCCTCCTCCAGCTGCTTGAGCCGACGGACCTCCGCCACCCCCATCCCCGAGTACTTCTTCTTCCACCGGTAGAACGTCGGCTCCGCCACCCCCATCCCCCGGCAGATTGCCGCGACCGGCGTCCCGCTCTCCGCTTGCGTGATCGCAAACGCGATCTGCTCCACACTGAACCGCTTCCGCTTCATCTACGGCCTCCCGAACAGAGGCCGGAATCATCCCCGAGAACTCTCACTCATGCTGGACCAGCTTTCGGGGTCAAGGCCAGCTGACGACAGGGCATGGCGGGTCTGCAATAATGCCCACTGAGGTGCCACGTCGCGGGTTCCAGACCGCTGGTGAAGCCAAGGCTTGACGGGATGGTGTCGCCGTGTTACCGCAGGTTGGACTAGGAGTTTTTCTTGAGCCACAGTGCATCGACGCATCCGCTTCTCCCCTCAGGGGACCGGGCCATCACGGCCGCGGGGCTGCTCGATCGCATCGACCTGCAACGATGGGACCTTCCGCGAAGCTGATCGTCCGCAGCGCTATCTTCCCGTACCTGGTCGGTGAATCTCAAGAGGGGTGCTATGCCACGCTTCGGCAAGAATGTTCTCTCCCAGTATTTGCGCACGAAGTGCGACAAGCAGCTCCGGCTTTCCCTCTACGCTCCTCCCGAACTCACCACCATGGGCTGGCCGGTTCCTCTCACGGCACGGCCAGCCGTGCAGATTCTGCGGGACGTTGGCGTTGAATGGGAACAGGCCAAGATGGCCGACCTGGAGTCGGCATTTGGCGCCATCGTCCGCTTCGAAAAGCAGAATGGCAAGTACAAGGACGTGGCCCTTCAGCCCATTCTCCAACAGAATCTCACCAGCCCGACCATCATCCTGCAACCGAGTTTCGAGCACGCCAATCTCAAAGACACCTTCCTCCAGCACCTCGGGTTGGATCCGGCACTAGTCGCACAGACGCCGGGATTCGGGTCGTTCCGCCCGGACATCATCTCGGTGCACACTCGCCTCGATGACGAGGTCGAAGTGCTCCCCAATGGGGAGTGCCGCACGATTCAGCCGACCGATCAGCGAAAGGCACTGATCGTGTGCGACATCAAGCATGCCGGCGAGGCCAACTCAAGTTACAGCGCCGAGGTAGCGCTGTACGCCGTGCTCCTGTCGAACTGGCTCCGTCTCGTCAACTTGCACGGCTCGTACCTTGTCGCGGCACGCATCGCCCTGTGGACTCGCGCCAAGGAAGTCTCCAGCCTGGTCGAGCTGATCACCACCAATCCCGGCGCCACGGTGTCGGCACGCATCGAGGCCTTCACCAAAGACCTGGAGCCGGTAGATTTTCCGATCTTCTTCCAGACCATTGACCACTTTTTCCGGGTCGACCTGCCGCGTGTGCTTGCGGTTCAGGACTACCAGCAGCTGGACTGGCACGTGGATGGACGATGCTCCGCGTGCGATTTCCTGGGCTATCGCAACTGGTTGTCGGCCGGCGATCGCGTGACGGTTGATGCTCACCGGGATCACTACTGCGTTCCGCGTGCGGAGGATCAGCAGCACCTGAGCCGGCTCGCCACGATCACCCGAGGTGGTCGCAAGACACTGGAAGCCGCCGGCCATGCCGACGTTCCCGCTGTCGCCACGCTCCAGCCCGCGGCGACCGCCTTTGAGCAGCACAACTCACTGAAGGCCGATCGCAATCACCTGCCCCATCGGGCGACCGCCCTTGTCGCCGGGAGCGTCACGATCGCGCCGGACACGACCACCATCGATTTTCCAAGCCGGGCGGACCTCGAGATTTTCCTGACGGTGAACTTTGATCCGGGAACAGGATTCCTCACGGCGATCGGCTCAGAGGCACGCTTCCGCCAGAGAGTGCCCTTCGGGCAGCAATCGAACGTGCAACGCACGTGGGGAGCAGAGGCGCAGACACTGCTCTCGGCGACCCTTGCCGAAGAGCGAAACGTGGTGGTGTCGTTCCTGTCGCGACTCGCCGAGGTGTTCTCTTTTGCCTACGACCCCGACCCGCAGAAGGGCGGGCCCGAGGCGGCGAGGACGAGGGCGCAACTCTATTTCTGGGATCGCCGGCAGTTCGAAGAGCTCGCCAAGGCCATCGGGCGCCACCTGAACGTCATCGTCATGCCGCCCAATGCCCCGATCCTCCGCGGTCTGGTGTGGCTCTTCCCACCCGAGCAGACGCTTCAAGACGACCACCTGACTATTGCCAATCCCATCACCTTCCTCAAGACCGTCATTCAGCGTGACCTCCGCTTGCCCGTGTCGCACTGTCTGACGCTCTTCAATGTCGCCGAGGCCTATCACAATCCCCAGTATCCGCCTCGGATACCCGGCTCTTTCTACCGCGATCCCTTCTCGGACATGATTCCGCGCGAGCGGATCTACGAAATCTGGGAGGGTGAGCCTCTCGTCAAAGTCGGCAATACGCAAAAGACGCGCTCCCAGTGCATCAGCAGCTACAGCGATACGGTCAAGCAGCAAGTCGCCGCCCTCCGCAATGTCGTGTGGAAGTTCCGCGCTGACATGACGGGCCGGTTGAACTTCGCGGCCCGCCCGCTCGATATCGGCGTGCCCTTCAACTTCCAGGGCATGAGCGAGGACGGACGATTGTGGTACGGGTGGGCTCGCCTAGAGGAGGCGTACAAGACGATTGACCTTCGGCGGACGTGGTCAGAAGAACCTGAGCAGCTGGAGGCCTGCTACGACATACTGCGATTCGAGCAGTTGACGGCCGTGCAGAACCACGAGTTCGACTACCAAGTGCGGCCGTCGTCACGCGACTGCAAGTTTTCGGAAGGTCAGAACTTCTTGGCTCTTCAAGACGAGAGCAAGCCAGGTTTCTTAGACCTCCGCTTCCGTGATGTCGCACCCGATGCTCAGGTGCCGCATGCCGATCGCAATCGGAGGCTCGCGGACATCTTCCAGGCCTCACTGGTGTCCTATGACCGCGACGCGCTCACCGCGCGAGTCCGGCTCACGGACTTCGGCTCGGCACCAACGCTACGACAGCACCTTTTCGACAACGGCTTGGTCAACATGCAGACAGCGGCGAGCCTTGTGGCCGGCGCCGGCCCTTCCATGGCCGAACGTGTTCGACAGTGCCTGCTTTCGATCGGTCGCCCGCCCATTGCCACCGCCGCCCCCGCGACGTACCAAGCACTTGGCCACCCGCCCGGCGCCAATCCTGCGGGGACTGACGCGGTCACTACCGCAGCGAGAGTGCTGTGGGATGGTGCAGCCCTTGCGGTCGAGGCGACGGCGACGACTACAGCACAGGTCGCCAACGCCCTTGCCGCTGTCACGGCCCTCAACTGGCCGTGCAATCAATCGCAGCGCAACGCCATCACGCATTGCCTCGGCCGGCGGCTATCGATCGTCTGGGGACCGCCAGGGACTGGCAAGACCACGACCGCGGCGGCGCTTCTGGCCGCCCGCATCCTGATCGCCCGAGCTGCCGGGCAGTCGCTTCGCTTACTGGTCTCGGGCCCGACCTACACCGCGTGGGAGAAGCTCTTCAACGACACGCTCACCCTACTCAGCCAGCTCAACGTCACCGACATCAACTGCTTCCGCGTTTACTCAGCCAGTCACCCCCATCACGCTCCGTTGCCCCCGGGCGTGGCCAACGTCACCGACGTGACCGCCAGCCACCAGGACCCTGATTCTCTAGGGCTCGTTCAGCAGTTAGACGCCCCCGACGGCATCGTCCTCGTAGGGGCGGTTGCCCACCAGTGCTACCGCATTGCCGATCGAGCCCACGGCACTGCGATGTACCGAGCCTTCGACTTTGCAGCCATCGATGAGAGCTCGCAGCTGGACATCGGAAAGGCGCTCTTTCCGCTGTGCCTGTTGACCGACACCGCGGAGGTCGTGTTTCTCGGCGATCACCTGCAAATGCCGCCGATCGTGCTGACCCAGCCACCTCGCGGCGCTGAGTGGCTGGTCGGCAGCATTCAGACCTACTTGATTCATCGCCACGCCTGCCCCCACAAGCCCCTGCTGATCAACTACCGTTCGGCGCAGCCATTCGTTGATTTCGGCAAGGGCATTGGCTATCCCCCAGGGCTTCTCGCCCATTCGCCCAACCTGCGCCTCCACCTCGCCAACGCAGCGCAAGCTCAGCCTACCGGCTGGAACAACGCCGTCGCGTGGAGTCCCGCATTGCCACAGATCGCCGATCCCAGCCGGCGATTGGTTGCCATCACCTACGCCGACGGCCGCGCCGGCCAGGCCAACCAGTTTGAAGCGGACCTGGTATGCGCGATCGTGCAGCAGCTCTTCCTTTCCCTGTCCGCGAGCCTCGCGGACGAACTGGATGCCAACGGCGCGGCCAAGCCGGTCAATGCCGCTGCCCACACCGCCGAGACGTTCTGGGAGCGGGGCGTGGGTATCGTGACGCCGCACCGGGCTCAACGCGCCTTGGTCATCCGGCAACTGGGCCACCTATTCCCGACGCATTCCATCGACCTGATTGACGCAGCGGTAGACACCGTCGAACGCTTCCAGGGCGGGCAACGCGACACCATCGTGATTTCCTTCGGCGTGGGTGACCCTGACCTAATTGCGGACGAGGAGAGCTTTCTCCTTCAGCTGGAGCGTACGAATGTGGCGATCTCCCGCGCTCGCGCCAAGTGCATTTTGGCCGTGTCTGACGACCTGATCTACCACTTGCCGTCCGATCGCGAGACCATCCTGACTTCGAAGGCGGTCAAGTCCTACGTGTCGGACGTGTGCAAGCAGGTGCAGATGCTCAATGTTCCGGGTGCCACGGGGGCACCGCGGCCGATCAATCTGCGGTGGCGTCAGTAGGAGAGTCCCATGGCGCCACGTTCACGCACCAAGCCCCGATCCGAGCCGATGAACACGGCGCTGAACGCCGTGTGTCCCTACTTCACCATGTTCCCCCTTCAATTTCCCTATCGTATCTTCGACCGCTACGCGTCGAATGGCGAGGCGGTTTTGGACCCCTTCGCCGGACGCGGAACCACGCTCTATGCCGCTCGGTTGCATGGCCTCTCGGCGTTCGGCATCGACAGCAACCCCGTCGCCGTGGCGATTTCAGAGGCCAAGCTCGCAAACACGACACCGGGACGGGCTGTCCAGTCGGCGTCTGCGATTCTCGCCGACATTAAGGATCCGACCAGCATTCCGCGGGGTCGTTTCTGGCGTCTCGCGTTTCACCCAGAGGTGCTTCACACGCTCTGTCGCCTCCGTGACGGGCTGCTCGGCAATTGTGATTCAGATTCCCGCAAGGCACTGCGGGCCATTCTGCTGGGCGCGCTGCACGGACCTCTCAACAAGATCGAGCCATCCTACTTCTCGAATCAGTGTCCCCGCACCTTTGCCCCGAAGCCTGCCTACGCCGTCAAGTTCTGGACGGAGCGTGAGCTGAAGGCTCCCAAGGTGGATGTACTGGAGATCGTCCGTCGCCGCGCCGTGAGGTGTTTTTCTGAAGAGACGACGACGGCCTGCGGAAGGGCGATTCAGGGCGACAGCCGGTGCGCGAACGTCTTCGACCTGCCCAAGAAGGTCTCCTGGATCGTCACCTCGCCCCCGTACTACGGCATGCGTACCTACATCCCAGACCAGTGGCTAAGGTGGTGGTTCTTGGGCGGTCCCGAGGCCGTAGACTATTCCAACGAAGGTCAGCTTTCGCACGCGAGCCAGGCCACATTCAGTGCCGGACTGCGCAAAGTCTGGACCAACTGTGCCAAGGTGGCCCGATCCGACTGCCGAATGGTGGTGCGATTCGGTGCCATCAACGATCGGAAAGTCGATCCGCGTGAGTTGATCCGCGACTCCTTCGATGACACGCCGTGGACAATGGTCACGCTGAGAAGCGCCGGCTCCGCATCCATCGGCAAGCGTCAGGCCGATCAGTTCGCCTCGTCTACCGCCATCGAGGAATACGACGTGTGGGCAACGCTGGCCGCTTGAGCGACCGATTCTGAATAGACGGATGACTCTCCGTCGGCGTGCAACGCCGTGTGCCTGTCCGGAATCGTCGTCTAAGGAGAGGCGCCATCGCCGTCGGGTTCTGACGCGGGCGGCTCCGTGTAGGTTGGCGTTCCCGGGAGCCGGCTGAGGTCGGTGACCCCAGGCTCAGCGAGCCATGCCACGAAATCAGCTGCTGACAGCCGACCCGTCAACACCCGCATGAGCCCCTCCATGAACACGCCATGCTGGACTAGCGTGATCGACGGCGAAGCAGCCGCCTTCCTCTTCGAGTGCTCATCGAAGTCCGGTTTGCCCAATGTGATTCGCTTCATGGTCGGGTCGAAATCCGAAGCCTTCTGAAACACGGCGAACGCGTCCTCTTTCCCGATCAGTGGGGGCTTCTTCGTGACGGTCTTGCACTCGATCAACAGCGCTACTTTCCCCAAGACCAACTGAAGATCGGGGACATTCTGTCGCTTCCCGTCATCCACCTTGTCCACGGACCAGTTCAACTCTTCCGTGAGCAGGTCGTACACGGCATCTTCGTAGTCCGTACCCAGAGCTCGATTGCAGGCGGCGACCTTTGCCTCGATCCCAATCTCCCGAGCCAGCTGAAGGTGCATTCGTTCAAAGGCGACTGACGCGCCATCAACGGTGCTCGACAGTGCGGCGACGAGAGCGTTGGTCCGCCGCTCCCCGCCGAGCAGCTTCACCAGCTGGTCCTTCTTGGCGGTCAGCACGTCCATGACTGTTGCAAATCCATTGGCAATCAGGGCCATGACCCTTTGGCGACCGAATCCAGGCACGCTCTGGCGACTGGCGATCCGAAGGACGTCGAGTGCCTCGACCGGTGTGCCCCACCGGATGCGCCGGGCAAGCATCCCCAGTTGATTGGTCAGGGTTTGCGGGCAGCCAAGATCGGGCGCGCCAGAGACACAACTCAGCCCTTCCATGACCCAGCCGAGGTCCAGGGAGAGACGATGCAGATTGCCCGAAGAGACACCTGTCGCGAATCGAATCTTCCGCTCGGCCTCCCCTTGAATGAAAAGGCCCACTGCATGTACGCAGCGCGTCGTCTTTTCGTCCGTCCTGTCCCACGCGGTGAGGTGGGGAACCCGCTGCAGGAACACCGACGACTCCGGCTTCATAGGTCCTGCCGGGTATGGCAGGAATCGTGAAGGCGGGTCGCCTGCGAACTCTGAACACGTCGCCGCCCAGTGAATCAACGCGACTTCGTGTTTTCCAAATGACTCCTGCAGGGCCGTCCCGTGCTTCCCGAGGAGGTCGGCGAACCGTTTCGCTGTCTCGGGCAGCAGCCCCGACAGCGACGTGGACTTGCCGAGTGGCGTTGCCAGGAGCGTGGAATGGCTCTCTTCAACGAAGCCGTTCCCCAGAAGCCAATCAAGTGCCTTGCCGGCCTTTTCGACGATGGCCTGAAGCAGTTTCGGGTTGTGCTCCAGGATCAGATGCCAGTAGAGGGTGTTCTCGAAGAACGCGGTCACGTCCTTCTTGGAGCGCACCGCCTTCGCCGCAACGAGCGCAAGAACGGTCCTGCGCATGCTGAGCGTGACAAGGCGCGATTCGATGCGGTCGTTCTCGGGCAAGACGAGCTGATTCGCGTGACGCAGCTCTCTCTTGTTGGTCGGCAACAGGATGACGCGACCGTCCTTGTGGTGACCCAGTCGTCCCGCGCGGCCGGACATATTCCGGTAGTCCGAACGCGCGAACAGTTGTCCCTCGCGATCGCCAAAGGAATAGGTCAACTTCGGGAAAATGACGGTGCGAAAGGGGAAGTTGACGCCTGCGGCCAGGGTCGAAGTCGCGAAACACACCTGGAATCGCCCCTCGGCAAACCCCGCCTCGATCACTGCTTTCTCATCCGGGCTGAGATCGGCCGTGTGAAACGTCACAAGGCGTTCCGCGTGCGATTGCAGCAGGTCCGACGATTCTGTGGGCTCCGAGAAGAGCTCGAGTTGTTCGGAGATCTTCAGGCCGTCCGCCGCACGCTGGCACTGCTCGCAGTGCCCGCTCGCCCAATCGGCTGCTTCCCGCCTCGTCTCGGTGAATACCAGGACAGGACCCAGGCCCTCCTGGATCACCTGTCGAATGACGCCGTAGAGATCGGCCTCGCCGAATCGGTCATCGGCTGTCTCTCCGTCCTCTTGCCCGAAATGCACGGTGTAGAGTTGACCGTCGAATCGGATCGTCTGCACCAGATCGACATCCCGCACCGTACTCCGCACCGCCTTGCAGTTCATCCAGGCGGCCAGGTCTTCCGGATTCTCAACGGTGGCGGTCAGGCCTACAAACTGTTTGGGTTGCCGCTGTCGGAGCAATGCACAGAGCGTCTCCACCGCAGCACCACGACCGTCTTCACCGAGGATTTGAAGCTCGTCGGCAATCACGACGGTCTTGCCGACCTTCAGACGCCCCGCCAGGATCAAACCCAGGGCCTTCTCGTAGGTCGAGATCAGCACCCGACAGTTGACATCACCCTCCTCGCGATCCCCGGTGCTGATACCCACCGTGACGGTTGATTTCCACCGAGGCGTCGAGAACCGGGCGCCAAAGTCCAGGAACTTCTGATCGGCCAGTGCCTTGTGGGATACGAGGTACAGCGCGTCCAATCCGCCGCTCAGGGCATTCGCGAGAGCCATTTCACCGACAAGAGTCTTGCCTGAGGACGTCGGTGCGCACACGATCGCGCTCGCCCCAAGCGCGACCCCAGCCTCAATCGCCCGCTTCTGGATATCCGTCAGCGCGGTGATACCCCACTCTTGCAAACAGGCCACAAGAGCAGGGGTCAGTTGGGGGTTGTTCGCGTAGTCCTCCACGAGCCCGGATTTTACCCTTGCCAGCCCGTCTTTCTGCCGGGCCCCACGCACTCGCTCCCCTATGCCGCCTTGCCGAAATGGGCCCAAAACAAGGCCCGACTCGACAACGCCAGCAAGTCACCCCGCGTCGGGTGACTTTGTGGGCGACGGGCATAGCGGGCCCGCGCTATCAACCTCCGACTCTCGACCCATAAATGGTTCAGAGGCCTGATCGGGGATTTGGGCCGCAGCCAACCGCATCCACTCCGGCAGCCCTCGCACCGCAACGTCGCTGGCGGCAAACGATTCGTGTCGCTCGCTATGATGGACGGGTGCTGCATGCTCCCTATTGTGACGAGGGACGAATGAGCGCGGAGAGCTATCGCCGAGATACGCAACGGCATCAAGCCGAGATCGGGCGCCTTCAGCGACAGAAGGCGGATGAGGCCAAACGCGCGGCGGATTATTCCAAGCGGTCGGCCGAGGCCGCAACCGGTGCGGCTCGGGCAAGCTCTGCATCCTGGGCCCAATCGAAGCTGCGCGACGCTGAGAGGTACAGGAACGAGCATACTCGGGCGCTGGCCGGGGTGGCGGACTGCGAGCGGCGAATAGCTCAGGAGCAGGAACGCCTTGCGTTCGCGCAGCAGAATCTTGCCCGGTGCGAGGCCGCTGATCGAGACCGCAAGGAGCGCGATGCGGCCAGGCAACGCGCGCGAGACGAGAGTCGGCATCGTGAAACGACCGCGCGTCTGAAGGGTCAAGAGCAGAAGCAACAAGAAACCGAAGCAACGCTGCGCCGGCTGCAGGTGCCGCCTGAGCGAATCATCGTTCTGATGCTGGCGTCCAACCCGCTGAATGAAAACCAGCTGCGGCTTGACGAGGAGGCTCGGGCCATAGCCGGCACGATCCGGATGTCGAAGCACCGAGAATCGGTCAAGCTCGAATCTTGTTGGGCCGTGCGCCCGCAAGATGTCCTTCAAGCCGTCAACGAACAGCGTCCGACTGTCGTGCACTTTAGTGGACATGGCTCACGTCACGACGAGATCGTCTTTCAGGACGACAACGGCGAGTCGAAGTATGTGAGCAGGGAGGCCATGGTGCAACTCATCGGGGCGTGCTCGGGAGCGATACGGCTCGCATTCTTCAACACCTGCTTCTCCCAAAGGCAAGCTGAGGACGTTGTCCGGCACATCGATGCAGCGATCGGGATGAAGACCACAATTGGAGATGAGGCGGCGCGGGTGTTTGCCGCTCAATTTTACTCTGGGATTGGATTCGGCTTCTCAATCAGAAAGGCATTCGATCAGGCTCGCGCATTGGTCATGGTGGAGGGTTTGGGCGAGGAGGATAGCCCTTCATTGTTTACCCGGCCGGGGCTGGATCCGGATACGGTCCTTCTCGTGCAAGCGTCCGAGAGCGCCACAAGGAACGTCTAGGCTCAACTCGTATCCAATCCGACGTCCTGCCGAGCACCGACGGGATCTCATTCAACTGCCACATCCCATAGCCGTACGGCGACGTCTTTGTTCGCGTCCTTGACGCCCAGCGTCACGAGAACCGGCAGTGTCGGGTGGAAGGCCAGCCCAGCGGCCCACCGACCGGACGCGGGCTCCTCGAGGACACTCACACATCGCCAGTTCTGCGTCTCGAAAATACGGACCGTGCCGTCTTCCGACTTGGAAGCGAGCAGCCTGCTGTCACTCGACACGGACAAACACTTGACCTTCAGCTGGTGCTCATGGATTGTGAACAGCTTGCGGCCCGTGGTGGGCTCCCATACCTGGATCGTGCGATCGTTGGAAGCGGAAGCGATGAATCGGTTGTCTGGCGCCCACACCACGTTCAGGACAAAGTCAGCGTGATGCCCAATCCACCTTTGACTGGCTGATCGCACATCCCATACGCGCACCGACTTGTCGCGATCGCCGCCTCCCGATACCAGAAGCGAACCATCGGGCGACCATGCCACGCTGTTGACCCAATCAGCGTGGCCTTCAAGGCGGCTAACTGGGCGGTTGCTCTTGACGTTCCAAATGCGGACCAAGCCCTCGCGGGTGCCAGCTGCGAGGACAGGCCGATTGGGCGACCATGCCACCGTGTGGACCCGCCCCTCACCGATGTCAAGTTCACTGTGCACTGATCCATGGCGGACATCCCAAACCCGGACCATTGGGTTGTCCATTGCCGCCGCGAGTAGCCTGCCATCCGACGACCAAGCAACGCTGTAGACCCTACCGGCAGGGTGCGCACTGTCCCTTAACCGATGTCGCAGTGCACCAGCCGGATGGTCCCAGATCCAGATTTCGGCCGAGTCGTCGGGCGCCGCCAGGAGTGTCCCCCTTGGATTCCACGCTGGACGGTTCACATTGAACTGGTGGTTGTCGAATGAACGAATGAGCGCAAGCGTCACACTCTGGATAGTCATGGCAGCATTTGACCTCCGTCAGAGGGTATGACAGGGGAAGGAGTGCGAACGTCGGCCATGCACGATCAAAGCGACTCATGTTTAAGAACTTGACGGTGTCTCGGACCACGATCCAGTCCAGTCATCGGTAACCCAGAGCTCAAGAAGGCTACTGAGCCAACTCAGTCCTTGTTCGCCCAGGCATAGAGCATCAGGAGGGCTATGCCCCAATCCATGTGGTTCTCCGGGAGCCGGGGAAAGCCTGCGGCATCGCCGCACCGCTTGACGGGAAAGCGCGAGGCGGCGTGGGCCACAGCGTCGCAGCCCGCGGGCCCCAGATCGTGGTAGCCATCCGGTCGCACAGCCGCGTTGCTGATGAGCACCAGCGGTGAGGGAAGCCAAAGGGGGTTCCCCTCGGCTGCAATGTCGAGATAGCGGATGTCGTCGAGCCCGGCTCGAACCACGGCCGGCGTCAGGGTCGCCTCTGGCGCGATCGCGGTGGCCGCCGACCCGCCATACAGCCGACCGATCACCGCGCCCGGGACGGTCAGGTCGTAGAGGCGGAGGCAGTGAACCTCGCCAATCAGTTGGAGCGGCGCGAGGTACGTGCCGGCACTACGGAGGAAAGGGATAGTCATTTCAGGCCGGCGCTCGGCCATCGCGACGAGATCATCCGGTGGAACCAGGTGCCCGATGGTCCGAAGCTCGGCGCCGGCATCCGGCGGCGCTCGGCCACGGCGCGCCAAGTCGGCAGCTGCCACGGCACGGTCGAGAACACCGGCGACGGAGGGGAACACGACGGGACGCACCGCGCCGATCCGGTAGCGCCGATCCGCTTCGATGCTCGCGAGCGTCAGCGATTCGCCATAGACAAAGGTGCCGGGGTAGTCTATCGGGTGCCATCGGAGGGGTTCGGCGTGCATGCGTGCATGAGACCGCCTGTAGATAAATACCTTGCGGCCATCAAGCCACGTGCACGTAGGGATGACCCAGCCCGTCGGCCCAAGCGCGGACCGCGCCCGGCCCCGCCCTGAAAACGACCAGGCCCTCCTCGAGAACCTCGCGGCCGCATCGGAACGCGTCGATCACGGGCTCACGGGCGGCCTCGCGTCGTCGGCCCCGGAGGATGTGGTGATAGGCGGTGTCCCAGAAGACGGGCTCGCCGTGATGCTCCACGAACGTCGGGGTCCGGTGGATCATGACGCGGTAGGTCGATGGACTCTGGCCCGTGAACCAGTCGGCCAGCCGGCCGTTCGCCGACGGGCGCACAACCCACGTCGCCAGACCCAGGCCGGCGGGGTCGATGGCAGGGCCGATCCCGCGCAGGTAGACGGCGGCGGCCTGCCGCGCAATGACGGTCAGCGTGCGCGCGAACCCCACGTCGTCGGGGAGCCTGGTCCATCCCCCAACCTCTGGGCCGTTCGAGCGAGCGTCCGTGGGCGTTGAAGCGAATGTCACCTGCCCGGGCAGGCGCAAGCCAGTCATGAACAGGTGGCTGACCGGGTCGTACACGATGAGGCGCGCCATCCACTGTGGAGTGCTATTGGGTTCAAATACCTTCGCGCTGAGGTCGCGGCCACTCGACCGCAGGGTTCAAATACCCCATTGCCTTCCGGAGCGGATGAGCGAGCGTGAGCCGGATGGCGAGGGCGCTACAGGGGGCTGGACCCCCGAACAACTGAGCGCATGGCTGGACTACAAGCAGCGGAAGGCGGTGGCGTTCGTCGAGCGCGGCTACTCCGTGTCGTGGTCTCGCGACCCCGACAACTGGATGGACGTTTTTGTTCCGGAGCGCCACCACGCCCAGGCGCCGGAAGTCCGCGCCTCCATCAAGTTCTTCGGCAGCCCCTCTGAGTACGGTATCGACGGCGGGATGGTCTCCAAGCTCACGATCCAGCGGCGCACGACCGACCTCCTCGCGCGGGTGCTTGGCCAACCGTGGGAGCGGGTGGAGACGCTGTTCAATTACGACCGCGGCCCGGACATCGACCGGCTTCGCGAGGACGCGACAGCGCACAGGATCTACCACGACGTCCTTGAGGAGCTCAACTAGTTCTTGGCGGCTGTCACGCGATCCGGCGTCGCATCGGAACGGCGTCGGTGCCGTCGAAGTGCGCGCCCGCGCACGCCTCGCAGCACAGCAGTTCAGGGTCCTCCACGGGCACGAAGCCGCGTGGACTCGCCACGCCGCGGTGGGTCAGGAGCACGTCCTCTCCCTGGCGGATCTCGCACCGGCATTCGACGCATCGAAGTTCATGGGTTGGGTTCATGGTGTTCACCTCCGGCCAGTCGTGGGGGACGCCCTTCAAGGGTCTTCACCCGATGAACGGGGTAAACTGCACGCGGAGGTTGTCCCGCAGGACGGTTCAAGGTCTAAGAAGGAGCGTCCCCTCCCACCGGCATGAAGCAGGTGATCGACTGGCTGCGCCGCAGCCCGCGGCGATGCGCGTTACTCGCGTCGATGCCGCAACCGCTCACGGCGGTGCAGGTCGCGCGCCGGACAGACTGGTCCCTCGACGCCTGCACCTACCTCTTCTGGGAACTGACCGAGCGTGCGCTCCTGCGCTGCCTCAACGCGGGCGCACGGCGCTACCGGGTCTACTGGCTCTCCGAGCACGGTGCCGCCTCCCAGCGGCGGCTGCGCGGCTGCCTGCGCCTCCCGAGGCTCCCCCACTCCTTCCCTGAGGTGGACTGGGCGCTCTACGGCGAGATGTGCTTCTCGCACCGCTCGACCATCATCAGAACGCTGTCAGAACCCCTGCAGCCGGCGGCGATCAAGCGCCGCGCATACCGGAGCAACCCCGCCCTCCGCATGAGCGCCAACAACGCCCGGGACGCGGTGAAGGTGCTGCGCGAGCATGAGGTCATGGAGACCATCCACTTTGACGACGAGCGCTGGGTGCGCGTGAGGTTGACGCCGACAGGGGAGAAGATCAGGACGCTCCTTCTGGGCGCCGACCGCTTCCGCCTCGAGGGGTTGGGCGCCGCTGAGGCCGCGATACCTAGCCCGCCCGGGACAGCGGCAGCCACAGGTTCGGCGGCGACGGGCGATCGCGCTCCGGGTCGCGATGCCGATGGATGACCTACTCGCGCGCGGGCTCCTGCCTGACCCATCCGAGCCGGCCGTCCTGATACACGAACCCGGTGATCGCCCAATCCGGCAATGGGAGCGTGCGCGCCCGCTCCAGCACGTCTTCATCGATCATGCAGAACTGCGCAATGACGGCGTACTCGCGCCCCGGGTCGCCGACGCTGACCGGGAGCGGTGGCCCGAGGATGAAGGCGGTCGCGCCCGCCGGAGCCTGCTCGGTGAACACCACCACCTGCTCGGAGTAGGGCGTGCCGAAGGGCATGCCCTCGATGACCTTGGGCGCGCCGATGGGCGTGGGGTACACCGGTCGCTCCTCCGGGTCCCCGACGAGGTAGAAGTGGTCGTGTCTCCAATCCAGGCCCAGGAGGGTCCGCCGGGGTGTGAGCGTGCGCGCGGTCATGGCTGCGCCCAGCACGGCGGCTTCTTATGCATTATGGCGGTGCAAGCGCCATGTTCGAGCATCCATGTCGCCCACCCCTCGCCGGTGGCGACGCCCTGCGTGGTGGCCCTCCGCCTGGGAAGGAGGTTCCTGGGCTTTGACGCTAACCCGGGCTACGCCGAGAAGTGCCGCCGGCGACTCGCCGCCGCCGTGAGGATGGCCGGGTGATCGCGGTGAACCGGATCCACGAGATCGACGCGCTCGAGGGACTGGCGCGCCTGCCACCCGACTCGGTCGACCTGGTGGTGACCGACCCGCCGTACAACATCGCCTCCAAGTCCAAGCTGACAATCCGGGACGGGAAGATCGTGTCGACAGCGCACGCGTGGGGCGCGTGGGACACGTTCCACCCATTTGACTACGACCTCTTGATCGGCAAGGTGATCAGCGAGTGCCACCGGGTCCTCAAGGCGGGCGGGGCGCTCTACATGTTCACCTCGCGGGAGAACAACGGGTTCTTCGTGCGCCGAGCACTCGAGCGGGGGTTCGTGTACCGCAACCAGGTCGTCATGGTCAAGAAGAACCCGCTCCCGAGCTTCTCCAAGACCAACTGGCGGAGCGCCTTCGAGGTCGCCTTCTACGTGACCAAGGGTAAACCCTCGGTCTTCAACTTCCCGCAGGCGCAGGCCGACGCAGTGAACGTCTTCACCTATGCCACGCGCCAGCGCGAGACCGACCATCCGACCGAGAAGCCGCTGGAGCTGATCCGCCGCATGGTCCTGGCCAGCTCCAACCCCGGCGACCTGGTGTGCGACCCCTTCATGGGCTCGGGCACCACGGCCTTGGCGGCCACACAGACCGGCCGGCGCTTCATCGGCTTCGAGACCTGCCGGGAGTACCTGGCGATGGCTGACGAGCGCCTGCACTCGGCGGAGGGAGCGCGCCGTGCGGCCTGAGGAGTATCGCGCTGTGGGGTTCGAGCGCGACCTCGCCCGCGCCGCGCGGACGCTCGCAGCCCCCCGGCTCCGGCCCCTCGGTGACGATTACGCCCAGCCCTTGGTCGAGCACGAGCTCGGCCTGGTCCTGGCCCAGCTCGACCGCCTGCGCATGCTGCATCGTGACGCGGATGCGCGCTTCGTGGACGCCGAGTGCGACATCGGCACCGAGCTTCTGCAAATGGACGCGGTCCGGTGGTGGTACCTGGACAGCCGGGAAGAGCGGTGGCGCGACCGGCAGCGGCTCAAGGCGCGCCGGGCTGCGCTCCACCTCGAGCGGCTGCGCTCCGGCGTGGCCCTCGAGCAGCAGGTCCGGGCTCTCGAGGACCGGCTCCTGACGTTGGTCCATCGCCACGGCGCTGTCAGCTCTACGCGGGGGGATGACCGTCCGTCCGCGGCTTCGCGGCGATGACCGATGTCGAGACGGCGCTCCGCAAACTCCAACCGCTGCTCCCCGACGAGGTGATTCGCTGGAACCGGGTCCGTGAGGCCGCCGACGCCGAGACCGTGCGGCTCCTCGACCAGCACATCCTGGCGACCGCGAGACGGGAGCTCGGCAACCTCGACCAGCAGATCCTGCTTTCGCTCCCGCCGCGCGAGCTGGTCGCCGGTCCGATCGATCTGGGAACGGTCATCTACGCGGGCAATCACGGTCGCGCCGGGCTCTCGCGCGATGACCTGCTGCACAACGTGCTCATCGTGGGGCGCTCGGGCGCAGGGAAGACCAACGCCGTGTTCCACATCCTCCTCCAACTGGCAGACCTTGACATCCCGTTCCTGTTCCTGGACTGGAAGCGGACCGCCCGCCACCTGCTCCCGCAGCTCAAGCGCCGGCCCAACCTCTACACGCCCGGCCGCTCGATCTCACCCCTGCGGTTCAACCCCTTCACGCCGCCGCCGGCTCTCGAGCCCAGCACCTACATCGGCCACCTGGTGGATGTGCTGGCCGATGCGTACGACCTCGGGGATGGCGCCATCAGCCTGCTCCAGCGGGCCCTGAGCGCGTGCTACACCCGTCCCGGGGGCGGCAACCTCGCGCCCAGCGCCTCCGACGTGCTCGAGCAGGTGCAGAGGCTCCCGCGCACCGGCAGAGCCTCGGGGTGGTCCGCCTCCGCGACACGCGCCCTGCAGTCGATCGACTTTGCTGGACTCTCGGGGCGATTGCGGGGACAGGCCTCGCAGGCCGAACTGGTCTGCCGGTTCTTGCACGAGAGCACGATCGTGGAACTGGACGGGCTGGGTGCCCCGGCCAAGCGCTTCCTGGTCCCCATGCTCGCCTACTGGGTGTACCAGCAGCGGCTGGCCGCGGAGACGCGCGAGAAGCTGCGCCTGGTGATCGTCGTCGAGGAGGCTCACCACGTGCTCCTGCGGGAGCGCCAACGGGGCGCCGAGTCGGTCATGAGCATGCTCCTGCGGCAATGCCGCGAGATCGGGATCGGCATCATCGTCGTGGACCAGCACCCGCACCGCATCTCCAGCGCCGCCCTGGGGAACACGGCCGTGACCCTGGTCCTCAACCTCAAGGACCCGGCCGACGTGAGCAAGGCCGGCGGTCTGTGCGGGGTCGACGGCCCGGAGCGGGGGTGCTTCACCCTCCTCCCGGTCGGACAGGCGGTGGTCAAGCTCCAGGACCGCTGGCGCCGGCCGTTCCTGGTGCAGATCCCCAGGATCCACGTCGAGAAGGGGCGCGTCACCGACGAGGTACTCAAGGGGTGGCTGGGCAGTGCTGGCAGCATCGAGCCGAGAGAAGCATCCACCAACCGCACGCTCGTTGCTGGCCACGGGGACGATCCTGCGGGTCTGGAGGCGCGCTCGGCCGGTTCGGCCGGACATCTGGCGGGTTCGGGCCAAGCGGGGCAGTTTCTATCAACGGTTGAAGCCCTGGCACCCGAGGCGCTCGCGCTGCTGGAGGACGTCCTGGCGCACCCCGACGACGGCGTCCGCCAGCGCTACGCCCGGCTGCGCTTCAGCGGGGAGCGCGGCCACCGTGCCCAGCGCGCGCTGCTGCAGGGCGGATGGCTCGAAGCGCAGGCGGTGGCCGTCGGCAACACGCGCAAGACGATGCTGCGGTGGACGGGCAGGGCAACGGAGATGCTCGGCCCGAAGGCGATGCCCGCGGGCGCAGGATCGATCGCGCACGCCTACTGGCAGCGCTTCTATGCAGCGTGGATGCGAGGGGCGGGATGGCAGACGGAGATCGAGGGTCCACGCGGCGACGGCGGGCGCATCGACGTCGTTGCCCGCCGGAATGATCAGAGCGTCGCGATCGAAGTGGAAACCGGCAAGAGCGACGCCGTCGCCAACGTGCGCGCGTGTCTGCGTGCCGGTCTGCGGCACGTCCTCGTGGTGGCGACCGACCGGGCCGCCCTCGCCACGGTCGAGCGCCGGTTGGCCGCCGCGGGCCTCCTGGTGCCCCAGCGCGTGGCCGTGGTCCGGGCCCCGGGTCTGCCGCCGGCCGCGTGGCTGGATGAGGCCGGGTAAGGCGCTTTCCCTGCTTCGAGCAACCTGCCGCCAGATCACTCGATTCGACTTGCTTGTCGGCGTTCATGCGGCTTCTTCAGGACACCGCGGCGGCATGCCGCCGCACGCCACCTGGGGCACCAGACCCGGCATCGCGTTGATGTCCGGACCGATGCCCTGCAAAGGAGTCGAACCATGAGCACGAAGAAAACACGTACGTCTAGCAAGGCCCGCAGCGCCCGAGCCAAGACCAAGGGCTCGCCGGCGGCCACCGAGAAGCTGCGGAAGTCGGCCCTCGCCGAGATCGGGGCCCGCCTGTCGGGCAAGGCCAAGCCCCCCGGGAAGACGCCCCCGTCCGCCGCCAAGTCCGCTAGCCGGCCCAAGCGGGTCTCGCTCCTGGATGCCGCGGCCCAGGTGCTCGCGGCCGCGGGCAATCCCATGCGGGCCCGGGAGATGGTTGAGGCCGTGACCGCCAAGGCGCTCTGGTCCAGCCCGAAGGGCAGGACGCCCCACGCGACCCTGCACGCCGCGATCGGCCGCGAGATCAAGGAGAAGGGCTCGGCCTCGCGCTTCCGAAAGACCGACCGGGGGCTGTTCGAGGCCGCCGGCAAGGGCGGCTGAGCGGTCCCGCCATCCCGCGAGCCCTACCCCACCGGCGAGGGTGGGGTTTCTCGTTCCGCTGCTATCCCGAGTCACGACCATCGGCAGCCAGAGCCATGAGCCGGTCGATGCGAGCCTCAAGCGCCGGATGCCAATAGGCCACCTCGCAGTCGGCGGCAAACAACTGGAGCCACGGCCCCGACTCCCTTCCCGACTCAACCGCGGGCGCGAACACCGGCACTCGGTCGATCCCCACCGGCCCGGGAACCTGCCCGCGCCCACCGAGTGCCTCGATCACCGCGATGGCGCGCAACTTTTGGAGCGCCGTCGCGAGGACCCTGGGTGAAGCACCGAGCCGCTCGACGGCGTAGCGATCCGCGGCGTGCTCGAACCGGTAACTGTCCTCTAGCGGACCGACAAAGCCCGCGCCGACGAGCGTGATCCGGCCGGCCCATCGGAGGAGCACATGCCAGCGGCAGTGACCAAGTTGATGATGGGCGATCTCGTGACGCAGGACGGCGAGGCACTCCTCTTCGGACAGGGACGCAAGCACGACGTCGCCGATCTCGACGAAACGGCGCGGCCGCACCAAACCAAACGCATGGGCGCACGCAAGCCCACTCGAAGGCACCACCGCCAGTCGTATTCCGAACATGGCCGCTTCGTCCGCGAGCGCAGAGGAAGTCGGTCGCCCCTCCCCAGCCGGCACTATGCACGCGGCACGAAGCGCACGCTCCAGCCGCCGGCGATACGACTCACACCTTCCCACGAGCCACGTCCACGCTCCAAGCGGGACGCCAAGCCACGCCCACCACGCCACGATGACGGCGATCGTGATGGGCGGGTCAGTGTGCTGCATCCCTGTCGCCAACACGAGCAGGAAGTGCGACGCGCGGAACGCGCCCAGCGGCTGATGCGCAACAGGCGCGAGGAGCAGTTCAATCGGGGCCCAGTAGGCCGGTGCTGCTAACAACAGAAGCGCGAGCACCAGACCAACCCAGATCGTGAGGAGCGCCGTTCTCGCGAGCCAGATCCCCGCTCTGGCCTCGGCGGCATTGCGGAAGACGCCATGGGCCACGCCCGCGCTGATGATCCTGCTGGATCGCAGACTGGCGCGCGAGCTCCGCACGCTCAGGATAACCATGCCGGCACCGAGTACGGGGCACACGGCCGTCGCAGCGACGACCGTCGCCGCGGCCACAACTCGCAGCTGCCCGAACTTCTCGGCGATCTCCACTCGTGGGACGGTCGCTCCGTCAGGCCGGACGAACACTGGTTGGCCGCTCGTGCGCAACCAGTTGTCAAGCATCATCCACGCGGAAACATCGTCCGGCGACAGCCTGCCCCAGAGCGACGCTGCCAGCGGGCCCAGGAGCCACACGAGCATGGCAAGCACGAACCAGAGAGAAGGATTGAGCGTACCCAGCCGCCAAGCGATGTCCCGCCTCGCCATGAGCGACGGCATGAGCACCATCACGGCCACGAAGCCGATGCCGAGGATCGACCACAGCGCGCCGCTGATGGCGTCGAGAGAAAGCGCGATCCGGCGGACGATCGGCCAGGTCACAGGCCATAGTGGAACGACTACCGCCGCCAGCACGGCGACCCCGATGAGGTGGGGCAGCAGGAGCCGGTCCCTCTGATCGACGATCCTGCCGCCAGAAGCCCGAAGCCTGTCAGCAAAGGGCCCGTGCATGACCCGCCACAACCGGTGACACGGTGCGAACAGGTGAACGGTGGCGACCGCGGAAAGCAGCCCGACGATCACGAGGAGGGCCGACAACGCAATCGCCTCAGCGGTCCGCGCCGTCGACACCATCGCCACGCCTCTGGCGGGAAGCTCCGCGGCAACCCAGACCCACATCAACGCCGCGCCGAACCGCCAGGGCGCGAGGCCGATACGGCAGGTGAGCCAGACGCCCGACGGGCCGCTCGACACGGTCCAGCCGATTGTGTCGGCATCTCCGCGCCAGAATCGCTTCCGGATACTGCTGCGGCTTGCCGCCTGATCCGTCGGCCGCTTGGGATCGGGCGAGTAGCCGATGCTGTTGAGGGTCTCGACCCACGCCTGGCGGACCACGCCGTCCGCGACCCCCGAGATCCGAAATGCCCGGGTAGCCAGCACCTTACCGCTCCAGGTCAGAATCTCGGCACGCCATGGCCCGCTTGCGAATGCTCTCGACGATCTCGGGCCTGCAGGTGGCCGCCGTGATTTCGCGCGTTACCGCATCGATCGCCGTGGCATCCGCACGCTCCCCCCCGGCCTCGAACATCGTTCTCACCAGCACCGCGCTCACCCAGATCGCCACCGCCACCGTGGCTTGACCGATCAGGGGGCCCTGGAGAGGCGTGCTGGGTGAGCTCGCTCCCTGGAGCGGCCGGTTCATGATCAGGTCCGCGACCGCGGGGAACACGAGGTCGAACTCCGCCAACCGCGCAGGCTCGGTCGACGCGATATGCTCACGCGCGATGCGGGCGACCAGATCACGCACAACTGATGGCACATCAGCACATTAGCGAGCACCGCTCGGCATTGCAAGAGCGAGCACTGCCGACACTAGGGTGGTAGGCTTAACCTGGCTGCTGCCCAGAGTAAGCAGGCACCACATGAAGCGTCGTCCCTTCGACAACGACACCGATTTGCTCCTCCGAGGCTTGGTGCGCGACTATGTCGAGTTGTACGCTCCGCCGGAGCTGCCGCTGCTCGATGTAGTGTGGGAACGAGCAATGGCTCGGGCCGCTGAGCCGTCCGGCGGCACGCCGCAGCCTGCGATAGGACTGCCAGCGACCGCCGAAGAGCGGAGTGAGTCAGTTGTGGTCTACGCGGCGCTCGCGGCGGTGTTCGCGGCACGGCGACTGATGACCCAAGCTGCCGCCACTGAGCAGGACGTGGCCGACGAGTTCATGGAGATCGCGAGCCGCCTGGAGGCTCCGCGCTCCCTCGCTGAGCACTTGTCGACAGAGATAGGTCCGGCGCTGCTCGCCATCGTTCGTGAGGGTGGAGATCATGGCGGGACCTCGTCGGCCGGCCGTGCCTCCCGGATCAGCAGCGAGAGCATGGCAACGGGAGCCCAGCTCTGGATCATCGACTCGCTCACACCGGCGATGGTCGCGAACGGCAAGACACGCCCCGGCCGGTCGGTGCGGCCGCGCAGCGTCATCGACGCGATGCCGGAGTCCGCCGCTGCGCATTATCAGCTATACCTCGACGAGGGCGACGACGACGGGCTTCGACTCGCTCCCGCCGGGCAGGACACACCGGTCCGGATACCATGGACAGCCTTCAGGGGTCAGCGAGGCCTCCTTTTGCGACTGGTCCTCGAGGCGCTGGGCGCGGGGAGCTACAGCTTGACGGTCAAGATGTTGCGCAAGGCGATCTGGCCGGATCAAACGAAGATCGAGGATCCTGAGAACCGCGTCAGATCGATCAAGGCCCAACTCAACACAGCGCTTCAGAATCGTCTCGATGACTTGGTCGGCGATCACTACACGCTGGCGGCACGAATCCCGTACTGCTGGATCCGCAGCGCGGCCGGTCGTCAGCGGCTCCCGCGACCGCCTCAAGCTCCCGCGTAGGCCAGGTGCCAGTCCGGATCAGCGATCGCTTCGGTGGGCGCGCGGCGATCGAGAGCGTACCGAAGGGCGAGCGATCGCAGCAGTGGCGCCGCCGTGTCGTCGAACTCTCGGCCATCCGGCCGGACCTTGTCTCGCAGGGAGGCGCTGGCGAGGATCCCGGCCCACCGTGACTCGAGATCGCTGGCCGCAAGCGGCGTGTCGATCCCGCCGATGACCACCCGGTAGTCGGCGGAGGCCTCCTCGTCCCCGGCAAGGTACCGCCACAACGCAGGCCCGCGCTCGATCGGGCCGCTGCCCAGCCAGCGATCAGAGCCGACCACCCACACGTGCGCGGGCCGCGGCAGCGCCCGGTCATACTGCTCGCGGCCCAGCCAGGGGCCGGCTGCCATCGCCGACAACCCCTGGTGCACTATCTCCGCCTGGGCTTGCTCAACGGAGGCCGCGAGGCCGGATCGCTCCCGGATCACGCCCGAGAGCGGCCTCGCGATGTACCCATCAGCAATTGCTATGAGATATGGCCCTATTCGCTCGACGCGTCGTGTCATCATCCTGCCGAGTTCGCCGCCTTCTTAAGCCTTTGGGTCCGGGGCACGCGCTCCCAGCGCGCAGACAGCGCGCCACTCGCGCCAATTGGCCGGGCGCAGGCCCTTTCATCCTCGCATGAATGGTCTCACCCATCCGACCGACGCCGGGAGTCGCGAGCGCTCGGCCACGCAGCCCGAAGCTGCCCGCGATCTCGCTGGCGGTGGCGATGCCGCGATGCGGCGCGCAACCTCGCCCAACCCCGGTCACATCTCGGTCACGCTTCCGAGCGGTCGGCTGGTGCACCTGCCCCGATCTTCCCGCTTCGATGAGGCCTGGACGGACTACTCGCGCGTGACTGTACGCAGCCTGCGCACGCCCGCCGAGCCACAGGAACCATCGGGCGTCACCCCGAGAGAGCGGAGCGATTCGCCGGGTCATAGTCCGACAGGGAAAAGGGGGTGCGCCGTGTAATCCGATCGCCCCGTCAAGTCAGTCAACTCATCGACCAGCACACACCTCACCAGGAAAGGACAATCACATGAACCCCGCACCAAGCTCGTATCTCGATGCCCCCGATAACGCCGGCGACCTCCACAATGTGCCGCACGGCACGTTCTGCGGCGACGACGACCCACCGCCCCTGCCCGCCGGCGTCTTCCACGCCGCGCACTGGGTGCCCCCTGACGACGACTCCTTCGAGGTCTCGGCGCGGCGCGCATCCATCGGCACCTGATCCCGCCAGTGCAGCGCCTCGAATGCGTCGCGCTCACGGGATCGCGGCAAGGAAGCCGCTGGGGAACGCGGGCTCACACCCCTCGCTCCCCTTTCCAGGAGGCAGTCATGTCCATCACGCACAAGAGGTACCGGCCGATCGGGAGCAACGACGAGTTCCGCTTCACGTTCGTCGATCGCGGACGACACGTCGACATCTTCTGCACACAGCACCCCGGCTTCGGCGGGCGTGACCCCAGCGTGACCAAGAGTCACATCTACAGCAGCCGTGCGCTGTGCTTCCACGAGGGGATGAAGCCTCGCTCGCAGGCCGAAGCGGAGCTGCGCGCGGCGCAGTGGGCCGCATACCTCGTCAACTACATCGCCACGGGCGTCGCCGCCGGCTGATCCAAAGGAGCACTTCCATGAAGCACGGTTCACGTACCAGTCCCAGCAGCTCGTACCCGACGCCAGCGAACCTCGCGCTGAGCGCCGGTCGATCCGCAGATCGCCCGATCAGCGAGTTCCTGCCCATCACCGCCACGGCCCACGGGGCGCTGCTGCGCGCCCTGATGTCCCGTCCCGCGGAGGCCGGCGGCATCCTGCTCGGTCCGCGAGGAGGTGACGTGATTACCGAGTTTGTGTTTGACGCGGGCGCGCGTTGTACGTCCAGCAGGTACGAGCCCGACCACGAAGCGCTCAACCGGCAGATGAGAGATCTCTGGTGGCCAGCGGGATTGAACTGCATTGGTTTCTGTCACAGCCATCCAGACGGAGTCGGAAGACTCAGTTCAGGAGACTTGGTCTACATCCAGCGCATCTTCCACGCCATGCCGAAGCTCCGCTGGTTCGCCGCGCCCATTGTGCTCCCGCAGCAGTTCCGCATCAACCCGTTTGTGGTGACCCGCGACCCCTTGGTCGTCCATGACGTCACGCTCGAAGTCCTCGATGAGATCTGAGCTCGATCGTTGTCTTACCTCGGAGTCGATTCGAACCCCAGGAGGCTTCCATGAATCTCGATCGCATCAGGAGTTCGGTTGATGTGTCGCGCACGCAGGCCGCGAAGGTCGTGGCCATCGGCGGCGCATTCGGGCTGATGGCCGATCTGGCCCGCTGCGGCGTGGGCCGGTTCACGCACATCGACTTCGGCCGCGTGGACGTGAGCAACCCGGCTCGCCAGGACCTGCCGAACCGACCGGGAGAGTTCAAGACGGACATGGTCGCCGAAGCGCTCCGCGCCATCAACTCGGATGTTGTGTTCATCGCGCTCAAACGCGATGTCTGCTCACTTTCCGATGAGGAAGTGCGGCACCACATCGGCGGCGCCGATCTGCTGATCGACGCGACCGACTCCTTCGCGGCGAAGGCGCGGAGCAACCAGATCGCCCTCGAGTACGGGATCCCGTTCCTCTCCAGTTCCATCTACGAAGGGGGCCGCGGCGGAGAGGTCATCTGGCACCGCCCCTCCCACCCTCCCCTGAACCCCTGCCCCAACCGCCCTCCCGCTCCCACATCGAGAGGAGCATCGATCGTCTCCCCGCGGCGCTGCGCCTGCTACCGCTGCATCGCCGGATCGCGCTACCGGGCCTTCGCCGAGGGGGGCGCCCAGGCCGTCAGCGGCGGCACCATCATGGACCTGCGCGTGATTGACGGGATCGCCGGACAGATCGCCCTGGGCATTCTCACCCAAGGCGCCGACAACCGCATGGGCCGCCTCATCGATCAGCTCGACGGACGGCAGCTCCTGGTCGTGAAGCTCGATCCGTCGTTCACTCTGGGCGACCCTGACTTGTTCTCTGCTCGCCTCGGCGCGGACCCCGCGCACTTTGCGTTCAACACGGTGGCCCTGCGCGTGCGGCCCGACCCTTCTTGCCCCGACTGCGCACGCTTCGCTCGCCCGGCAGTCGAGGAGACCCCGGCATGACCCACGTTTCCAAGCAGATCATCGTCACCGACCCGCAGGGCCGCCTCCTCACCCGGACCGTCGAGCAGCTCATGGATGATGGCCGCGGCGGCACGCGCTTGGTGCGCACGACCGCCGCGGCGCGCTGCCGCGGGTGCTGGCGGCCGATGGCTGACGCCGATCGACTCTCAGGTCAGTGCATGTGGTGCGGCAGGGGACCGCTCTGCACGTGTGCGGTCCCATGCGGATGCTGCTCGCGAATCCTGTGCGCCCGCTGCCGCCGCGGCTTCGTCTGGGGCCGGGCGCTCATCGCGGCCTGCCCCGCCTGCCTGCGGTCTCTCAACCGCCGCGCCCTGCGCGACCAGATCGTGGCCGAGCGGCAGGCCGCGTTCCAAGCCGCCGTTCAACTGCGACGCGAGAGGATGGCCGAGGTCGCCATGCGCCTGCAGATGCTGCGCATGGGCGTTGCGTCTGCTCCAGCGGGAGGTCAGCAGCGTGCGTTCCGCCGGTGACATCTTGTCCGCAGCGGGGTTTGTGGGGATCGGGTGCCTTCGGCACGGTCTGCATCTCGACCTGTGGTGGCATCGCGACAAGCGATTGCAGCTGTTCGCTGTGCAGCTTCCCAGGGGGGTGCTCCTCCAGGGCACAAAGGCCTACGCGCTTACATCCATTGTCGAAGAGGGGCAGACCTGGGCCCGCGACATCGGCCCTTTGCACGACTACCTCGAGTCGCACTTCCGCTCAGTGAACCTCGCCTTCTCGTGGGTGCGCGATGTCCCGGCGTTCCTGGCCGAGCGGCAGGCGCAGCGACGTAGCGGGCGCACAGCATCCGATGGTGGCGCATCTTCGGATCTCGATCGGCAGATCCAGGATACCGAGAGGGCCCTCGCGGGTACCCAGAGACTCCGCGCGCTGGACAGCGACTTCCGCGCGGGGAGTGATCTCCTGGCGAGCCACCTCGTGGACGTTGAAACACGACAGCGTGGCAACTTGGAGCGCCTCCGCGAGCTGCGTGAGCGTCTGCAGCAAAGGGAGCAGAGCCAGCTCCACCTGCAGCGGGAGTACCGCCGCAAGGGCTCGGCGGCGAGCTTGGTCTTCAGCATCAACTCCAATCTCCAGGTCGCCGCGACCGAGCAGGATGTGCGCGATGCCGTCACGAGCATCGTCAAAGAGCTGGGTGATGCGCACCGCTTCCAGGTCAATCAGACGCTCGGCGGCCGGCTGCGCATCCGCGTGACCGAATCAGAAGAGCCGCTCGTGGCATGGATCGAGCAGTGGTGCGGCGGCCTCGTCAACCCCAGCCAGCTCGAGAAGCTCAGACCTCAGCACCCAGCCGTCGTGGAAACTCTGACACAGCACGCCGTGGTCACGCCCGACGAGGACATCACGTCCGAGGACGGCAACATCGTCGACCACCGCAAGCTGCTTGCACCGCGAGTTGTCTCCGCCCTGTTGGACCGGGTCGACACCACGGAGGGGCTTGAGCAGGCCCAAGCCGCTCCCCGCGACGCGGATCGGCTTCTCCACATCGGCCTGCGCGTCGCGGATGACCGGCCGACAGACGACAAGCACGCCGTGTCCCTGGATGATCTGGGTCACACCTACATCTCCGGCATGACCGGCTCGGGCAAGAGCGTGTCTACCCGCGTGATCACCGAAGAGATCGCCGGTATCGACGGGGTTGGCATCCTGGTGCTGGACCCGCGTAACCAGTCCGCCGGCTTGCTTCTGCCCCAGGATCGTCCGGACATGCTGGCCCGCTACGGGCGATTCGGCATGGACGTGCCGCGTGGGTTCGCGTTCGGCTACCACGCGCCGGCCAACCGCGCGGTGGCCCCGCTCCCTGGGGACTTTGGACAGCTCGCCTCGGGTCGCACGATCGTGAGCTTCAAAGGGCTCGATGATGCGGCTCGCTGCGGCATGTTCCAGCGGATCCTGGACGCGGTCTTCAATCGGCTCAGTCAGAACGAAGCGGCGCGGGTGCGGCTGGTGGTCGTGGTCGAGGAGGCACAGCTCTTCACCAGACGCCTGGTGTCCGAGGATGCCCGTGAGCACGCGATCGCGGCGGAGGCGGCGCTGGACCGCATGCTCCGTGAGGGACGCAAGTACGGCGCCCTCGCCATCGTGTCGAGCCAGAGCATCAAGGACTTCGCGCGCGAGTCGGCCGCCATCCGCCAAAACACATCCACCAAGGTCTTCTTCCACAACAGCGACCGCGAGATCGTGTACGCCCGCGACTACCTCGATGATCCGCGCATGCTCGCGCGCCTGAAGACCGGCGTCGCCGTCCTGTGCAACCCAGCTTGGGGTGCTGTCCAGGTGGCCATCCGGCCGCCCCTGTCCAAGGTCTGGGACCTCAGCGATGCCGAGACCGCCGCCCTCCTCAAGGCGTCACCGGCCAAGCGGCGGGCCGTCTCCGCGCCTGCCCAGGCACTCCTGGACGCCATCACCGGAGTCAAGCGCCGGACCGGAACGCCGCCCAACATGAGCCAGGCCGCGCAGGCGGCGGGAGTCAGCAGCAAGCGCAGGCTCCTGGCGCTCGTGGATCAACTGATCGCGGCGGGGCTTGCGACCACCCGACTGCTTCCTGTCCAGGGTCAGCCCAGAGTCATCGACCCGGTTGAGTCTCCGTCCGCCACGGATTCTGCGGATGGACACAACCCGGACACAAGCGGACGGGAGGGGGCGCATGGAAGCGCACACACCTCCTGAGACCGCGTTCCCGGCCTGTCCGGAGGGTCTGCTTGTGTCTGCGGCGGCCGGGCACGTGAACTCGTCCGCGGAGCAGACGGGGTGCCAATTCGGACAGGAACAGCGGCCCGATCTCGATGCCGCGGACCCAGCGAGTGCAGACACCCGCATCGGCGATTGGCACGTGCGAGCCATCCGATCTACCCCGTCGATGGAGTCCGCCCAACGCTGGCACAGGCGCGGCGAGCGCTTTGCCGCGTGGCTCTTTGACCAGTGGGAGCGAGAGCACATGCATGGTCACGGTGCCTCCCGCGGTTGTCAAGACATCGGACTCGCCTTCTCCGAGCATCGAGCCATTCCTCTTGTCGAGGGTCGTGCGGGTGGGCTGGACGAGAACCGTGCCCATCCACGGCCTCCCGGGAGGTCTGCCCCATGATCGCGGCCAACGCTCACGCACACGCGCAAACGCGTCCCCCGACTCCGGCGGCGGCACCAACACCGGACGCTCGGCCGGCGGTCGCCTATCTGCGAAGGTCGACTGACAAGCAGGAGCAATCCATCGGGGATCAGCGCAAGGAAGTTCTTCGCTGGGCCGAGCAGAACGGCTATCGCGTCGTGGCCGAGTACGTGGACGACGCCATCTCGGCAACATCGGCTCGGTCGCGGCTGGCCTTCCAGCGCATGGTCGCCGATGCGGAGCGAGGCACGTTCACCGCCGTCATCGTCTGGAACTCCGACCGGTTCTCACGAGGAGATGTCAGTGAGACCGAACATTATCGATACGTGCTCCGTGAAGCGGGCGTCACCGTGCTCTCGGTGACCGAGGACTACCTGGCCCGCGAGGGGATCGACGGCGACGTGCTCCGCACGGTCAAGCAGTTCCAGAACCGTCAGTTCAGCATCAGCCTCTCGCAGAACACGCTGAGGGGGCAGATCTCGGCGGTGCTGGGTGCTTCCGACCCCGGGCGCATGACGCCTTATGGCTACGACCGGGAAGTTGTCGGCCCCGAAGGCGCGGTCCTCTACCGCGTCCGGTTCCTGCCGGGTGGCGACCGTGAGCTGCGCAGCACCGAAGGCGCGGTCCAAGCCGTCTACCGCAAGGGCCACACGCTCCGCAAGCCCGGCAAAGAGTGCAGCGCCCGCCTGGTCCTCAGCGACAGCGAGCGCGTGAACGCTGTGCGCGACATCTTTCGCTGGTGCGTGGAGGGCTGGGGCTTCCGGCGCATCGCCGAGGAGCTCAACCGCCGCGGGATCGTGAGTCCGCGGGGGCGCCTCTGGCAGCACACGTCGGTCAAGGCCCTCATCGAGAACCCCGTGTACCGTGGCGATGTGGTCTGGAACCGCCGCACCCAATCCAAGTTCTTCGAGGTTCGCTCGGCTCGGGCCGAGGCCATGAAGCCGCAGGCGCGTGCCGGGCGGGTGCAACCAGTCCCCCAGGACCACTGGATTGTCATCGAGAACGCGGTCCCGGCCATCGTCGATCGTGCGACTTGGGACAAGGCTCAGACGGCGGCGACCGCTCGCGCCGATTGCTCCAACGGGACGGGCAAGCAGGTCGACCGTTGGCTGCTCAGCGGAGTGATGCGGTGTGCCTGCTGCGGTCATCCCTACTGGGGCATCAAGAAGCGCAAGGGGAAGGACTATGGCAAGACCCAGGTCGTGAAGGCGTACTACATCTGCGCCGGGCGGACCCGCTGCGGCAAGACCGTCTGCGCCGTCTCCGCCCATGTGCCCGCGGATGCCCTTGAGAAGTGGGTCCTGGACCAAGTGCGGGAAGCAGTGCTCGGAGATGCCGCGGGCGTCCAGGAAGCGATCGAGCGGTTCGTGAGCGCGGTGCAACAACACCACGGCAACAGAACCGACGCCGCCTCGATCAAGCGCGAGCTCGCGACCATTGAGAAGACGATCAACGCGCTGCTGACCGGGCTCGATCCCGCCAACCTCGTACTGGCCAACGACCGTCTGACGCAGCTGAGGCGGAAGCGCGAGCGCCTCCAGAAGCAGCTCCGCGAGTCGCAGTCAAGCACGATCGACGAGCAAGCCCTGCGTCGCTGGGCCACCGAGCGGCTGGAACTCCTGACCGAGATGATCGCAGGGCGGCGTGACGAGAAGGCGCGGCAGGCGCTCGCCTCGTACGTCGAGGAGATCCTGATCGAACCGGCGACCAAGAGCGGGGTGCTACGGCTCAACGCCGGTCTGCCCGCCCGGCCCGCCACGCGGCCCGCGTCTGGCCCCTCGACCGGCGACGAGGCAAGCGGCTCGTCCCCGTGCGGCGACCGGCAACGGCACCCCGCCTCGCCAACGGAGCCCGCCACGCGGCCCCAAAACGACGACGACCGCCCTGCGAAGGGCGGTCGGTCGCATGCAACGGCAATAGCGGGGGCAGGATTTGAACCTGCGACCTCCGGGTTATGAGCCCGACGAGCTACCAGGCTGCTCTACCCCGCAATCAGTTCGGTTTTCAGACCACCAAATCCAGCACCAACATCCTGCACGATCATCCGGCGTGCGGCGCGGACGCCGCGGAGACCAATCATAGGCGCCGCCGGCTCAGGGCCGGCGGCACGCAAAGCGGGTGAAGGGACTTGAACCCTCGACTTTCACGTTGGCAACGTGACGCTCTACCACTGAG